>FR899899.1:7729-43495 GCA_000437595.1 Faecalibacterium sp. CAG:74
GCGTCGTTTCCGCGGGCAGGGTGCGCAGGGCCTTGCGGAGCGCGGCATCTGTGGCGTAGTCCAGCGCGGAGGCGCTGTCGTCCAGAATCAGAATGTCAGGATGTCCCACCAGCGCGCGGGCGATTGTCAGGCGCTGACGCTGACCGCCGGACAGGTTGCGTCCGCCCTGCTCCACCGGATCATCGAGCTTGCCCGGCTTCTGGCGGACAAAATCCTCCGACTGCGCAATGGACAGCGCGTGCCACAATTCTTCGTCCGTGGCATTCTCGTTGCCCCAGAGCAGATTCGAGCGAATCGTCCCCTTGAACAGCTGCGCCTTCTGCATGACGACCGCAACGTGGCGGTTCAGCTCCGCCTTGGAATAGGCGGTAATCGGCTGACCGAGCAGGGTGACTTGCCCCTTCGTTGCGTCATAAAAGCGCGGAATCAGGCTGACGAGCGTCGTTTTGCCGCTGCCCGTGCCGCCGATAACGCCGATGGTCTGCCCCTTCTTTGCCGTGAAGGTCACGTCGGACAGGCTTTCCGCACCCGCGCCCTGATAGCGCAGGGACACATGCTCGAACGCCACCGCCACATCGGAAGCAGCATCCGCCGAAACGGGCTTCTCCGGGAATGTCATCGTCGAGGGCGTATCCAGCACCTGCGACACGCGGCCCATGCTGGCAATTGCGCGGGTGAGCAGCACGACGAGGTTCGCCAGCTTCACCAGTTCCACCAGAATCTGGCTCATGTAGTTCACCAGCGCCACCACGTCGCCGGAGAGCAGCGCGCCGCTGCCAATCTTGTTTGCGCCGAAGTACAGAATGCCGATGATGCCGAGGTTGACCACGACATACGTCAGCGGATTCATCAGCGCGGCAATGCGGCCGACTTTGAGCTGCATGGCGTTCAGGTTGCCATTCTGCTGGACGAAGTTTTCTTCCTCCGCGTCCTCGCGCCCGAACGCGCGCACGACGCGGACACCGGAGAGGTTCTCGCGCGTTGCGCCCGTGACCGCGTCCAGCCGGGACTGAACGGTTTTGTACATGGGCGAGGTGATGCGCATGATGCCAAAGACAATCACCGCCAGCACGGGAATCGCCGCGAGGAAAATCAGCGCAATCTGTGTATCAATGGTGAAGGCGGCAATCATCGCGCCCGCGACGATGAACGGTGAACGCAGGAACAGGCGCAGGAACATGTTCAGACCATTCTGCACCTGATTGACATCGCTGGTCATGCGCGTAATCAGCGTCGAAACGCCCAGCGTGTCCAGTTCGGAGAAGGAGAGCGACTGGATGTGCGACATCAGCTCATGCCGCAGTCCGGTGGATGTGCCGATGGCGGCGCGCGCCGCGAAATACTGCGCGGTGAAGGAGCAGAGCAGTCCGATGAGCGCCATCAGCACCAGCAGGCCGCAGCGCGTCCAGATGTACGTTGTATCGCCGCCCGCAATACCGACCTTGATGATGTCCGCCACCACCATCGGCACAAGCAGGTCGAATGTGGCTTCCAGCATCTTGAACAGGGGCGCGAGAATGCTCTCCTTGCGGAAGCGCCGGAGGTAGGGGTACAAGTGCTTCATACGATTCCTCCTGATGCTGTTGCGGATTTTCGATGAAGCATCCGGGAACAGCATGATGGGTATTCGCTCCATTATACCGCATTTTTCGTCATTTGGATAGTCAACAGGAACGATTCTTGCAATTTTCCCTTGACGAAGATGATTTTCCCCTTTACAATAGGAATGCTGCCCTGAACAAAGCAGAAGGAGAAGCCCGCTATGAACAAGCATTCCACCGTGCGGAAGCAGTTCTTCCGCTATGTTTCTCAAAACATCCTCGGCATGATTGGCGTCTCTGCCTACATCCTCGCCGACACCTTCTTTATCGCACAGGCGCAGGGGGCGGACGGCATTGCCGCTCTGAACCTTGTCCTGCCCGTTTATTCGCTGATTTTTGCCTTGGGCGCGATGCTGGCGACCGGCGCGGCGACCCGCTTCGCCTTGGAGCGTCACGAAGGAAAACATGCCGACAGCTACCTTGCGGAAGCCCTCGCATGGGCGGGAATTTTGTCTGTGCCGTTCATCCTGCTGGGCATTTTCAGCGCGGAGGGCATCGTGCGGCTGCTTGGCGGCGAACCGGACATCGTGACGGTCGGCGCGCCGTATACACGCATTTTCCTGCTCTTCACGCCCTTCTTCATGTGCAACTACATCCTGCGCTCCTTCGTCCTCAACGACGGCGATCCGTCGCTTGCCATGACCGCGACGATGGCATCCAGCCTGTTCAATATCGTTATGGACTGGGTGCTGATGTTCCCACTGAAAATGGGCATGGCGGGCGCGGCGCTCGCAACGGCGGCATCCCCCATCGTCGGCATGGGGATTAACGCCCTGCACTTCCGCAAAAAGACGAATACGCTGTGCTTCCGCTGGCATAAGCCGACGTTCAAACTGCTGGCGCACGTCAGCGCGGTGGGCGTATCCGGGTTCATCGGGGAAATCGCGGGCGGCATGACGACGATGGTGCTGAATTTCCTGATTCTGGGGCTTTCGGGCAGCATCGGTGTGGCGGCGTACGGCGTGGTGGCGAATGTCGCCATCGTCGCAACGGCGATTTTCTCCGGCATCTCGCAGGGCTCGCAGCCGCTGCTCAGTGACGCGTACAGCCGCGGTGAAACGGGACAAGTGCGGCAGGTGCTGATGATGAGCATCCTGACGGCGCTGACGCTTTCAGTGCTGATGATTGTCTGCTTCGAGGTGTTCGCCGAGCCGCTGGTGGCGGTGTTCAACAGCGAGCATGACCCGGTGATGGCGGATTTGGCATGTCAGGGAATGCGGCTGTACTTCCTCGGCTACTTGTTTGCGGGGTTCAATATCGCCGGAACGGGCTATTTGAGCGCGGTCGGCGCGGCGAAATGGGCGATGATTACGTCAATTCTGCGCGGTGTGGCTGCGATTGTGCTTTGCGCGCTGGTGATGGCGGCGCTCTTCGGCATGACGGGCGTGTGGCTGGCGTTCTGCGCGGCGGAGGCGATCACGGCGGGGGTCATGGCGGTCGCGATGAAGAAAACTGACAAGAGTAAATGTGGGCAGAATGAATTTGACGAAAAAGAGTTTTTATGATATAATTATTAGCGTTATCATAGAATGTACTGGTTTATAAGGAGATAAAACAGTGAAATGTATTGAGCTATTTGCGGGTGCTGGAGGGCTTGCATTAGGCATTGAGAAAGCAGGTTTTGAAACGATTGGACTAATAGAAATTAACCAACAGGCGGCAGAAACTTTGAAAAAAAACCGTCCTAATTGGAATGTGATTTGTGATGATATAGCGAATATCTCCTGTCTCAATCTTGAAGAACGATTTCAAATAAAAAAAGGAGAATTGGATCTCCTTTCTGGTGGGGCACCATGTCAGGCGTTTTCATATGCAGGTAAGCGATTAGGTTTGGAAGACACAAGAGGAACTTTGTTTTATCACTATGCTATATTTTTGCAAAAGTTACAACCTAAAATGTTTTTGTTTGAGAATGTCCGAGGCCTTTTGACACATGACGGTGGTAAAACGTATCAGACAATGCTGACGGTTTTTGAGGAGGCTGGATATTCTATTCAATACAAAATATTAAATGCGTGGGACTATGGTGTGGCTCAAAAAAGAGAAAGGCTAATAACAATAGGCATTAGAAATGACTTGATAGAAAAAATTCATTTTGATTATCCAATACCCCATGAATATAAGCCTGTTTTGAAAGATGTTCTAACAGATGTCCCCCAGAGCGTAGGTACACGTTACTCCATAAAAAAAGAGAAAATTTTTTCATTAGTTCCCCCTGGTGGGTATTGGAAAGACATTCCGGAAGATATCGCAAAAGATTATATGAAAAGTTGCTGGTACATGGGAGGTGGAAGAACCGGTATACTACGCCGTTTAAGTATGGATGAACCGTCTTTAACGGTGCTGACTTCACCAAGTCAAAAACAAACAGACAGATGTCATCCGCTGGAACCCAGACCGTTTACAGTTCGAGAAAATGCACGTTGCCAGTCTTTCCCGGACGAATGGGAATTTTGTGGTACTGTTGGAGAACAATATAAGCAAGTCGGGAATGCTGTTCCTGTTAATTTAGCTTATGAAATTGCTCGGGAAATCAAAAAAGCTATTGAAGGAGAAAATGCTGTATGTGGCCACTAACGTTTATTACAGAAAAAGACTTTACTGAACATGTAAAGGCGACGATTGAAAAGTATGGTGAGAAATTGGAGCCTTTTAGTCTTGAAAAATTCAATAGCAATCTCATTGACCCTATTAAACTTATATTTGACAAGATGGTCTATCAGTATTCATGGGAGGAAATTGTTAAAAACGAAATTTTCCGTCAAAGAGATAAATCAAACAACAATGATATTGGATATTTTCATCAGAGAATGTTCCAATATATCAAAAATTGCGAAGTGCCTAAAGCTGGCTGGGATGTAATTTATAGAAATCCGAATGGAATCCAGACCGCTGAAGGCGAGAAAGTTCATACAGTTTATGTTGAAATGAAGAATAAACATAATACTATGAACTCGACGTCTGCTGCGAAAACCTATATTAAATGTCAAAACCAATTATTAAATGATGATGATTGCATTTGCTGCTTAGTTGAAGCTATTGCAAGGCATTCGCAGGACATAAAATGGGTTGCGTCTGTGGATGGGAAGAGAGTTCAGCACAAGCGGATTCGTAGAGTCAGCATGGATCGGTTTTATCAAATGGTAACTGGTCAGCAGGATGCGTTTTATCAGATGTGTCTTGTTTTACCTTCTGCAATCGAGAACGTTATATCAAGTGCAGCAATTGCTGTTCCTCATGATACGGTAATAGAAGAACTTGAATCAATTGCGTCTAAGAAGAAAGTGTCAATGGCAATGGCAATTTATCTGTTGGGCTTCGGGGAATACACGGGATTCTGATGGAGAATGTCCTCACCCCACCCTCCTCTCCATTCTCCTCGCGCTGAGCGTCAATCGCTCCTGCAATTGACACAAAAACTCCCGATTCGTGGGCTTGCCGCGTTCGGGGTCTACCGACTGCCCGAAGAAGCGCGCAATCGCATCGTAGTCGCCGCGATTCCATGTTGATTCGATGGCAAGGCGCAGCCGCCGTTCGACGGCGCACGGGGTTAGCTGCGCGCGGCGCGCCATCAGCGGGTATAAGCCGTGCGTCACGTCTGTCAGCAGCGGTGGATGCACGACTGTCAGCGCCGCCATTTCCGGCAGGAACGCCCAAGCCCGGAGCGTCCGCGGCATCCCCAGCGCCGTCAGCAGCTGATGCGCCAGTTCGGTGCATTCTGGCAGATGTGCCGCCGCCAGCGCGGGCAGACGAAGCACGGAGAACCACGCCGGCAGCTGCGAAATTTCCGGCAGCTCGCCGTCCAGACCACCCAGCAGGAACGGCGGCGCAAGCGGCGGATGGCGAATCAGCGACTGCGTCAGGCAGTCCGCCGCCGGACAGGGGAGGAGCAGCACCGCATCCACCGACTCCTGCGACAGACGGAAAAGCGCTTCCTCGGCGGTCAGGGCGGTTTGGCAGCGGGTTTCCTCGCCCAAATCCTCAATTTCCGCCCGAAGCTGGGCAAGCGTCAGCGGATTATCCGCCAGAAGCAAAAAACGGCGCGGCTGCATGAAAAGAACCTCCATTGACGAAAATGTCGGTGGAGGTTTTCTGCATTTCGGGTGGGGATTCCTGCCGGAAAAATAGGAGCCTTTGTCGATTGTCAATTCCCCTGCATCTGCGGCATGGAAACTCTGATGCAGAAGCGCATTGCAAACGGTAATAAAACAGCGATCACGTTTTTGAGGGAAAACAAGGAAACTATAAAAAGTACTTGACAAATCGCAATTTTCCATATATACTACATAAAGTTGCTTAGAGACTTAAATCCAATGGGTTAATTGAGGAGATATGCAATATGCCAATTTGTGAAAAATGTGGTGTCGAATTTGATGAAAATGAAGCAGAATGCATATTTGATGATAATGATGTTGCTTCATTTTCTGTTGACTATTACAGATTGAATCGTTGCTTGTGTGGAAACTGCGCCATCGAAGAGTATGAAAGAGGTAATTACTCTGAAGAGTGCGAATGTTGCCACAAAAAGTTTTTTCCTGAAGATGAGAAAATCAAGTTTGAATCTTTGGTATCAAATAGAGTTACAGATGCTGACATGTATGAGCACGGCATTCTCTGTGCTGATTGTGCAGCAGAAAAACTCCGTGAAGAAATAGATGACGAATATGATGCGTATGATGAACATGGTGGCTTGAGTGTGCACGACGCTGCATTGATATGGTTGTCGCATGGAAAAGACGAGGACTATATGTTTGGATATACGGAAGATGAATTAGAAGATGCCTTATAAGAATGAATGTTTCTAAGCAGCCCTAAAGTGAATTTCAAAAGTGGATTTCAAAGGAACGGCAGGGATTTACTCCCTGCCGTTTTAACTAATTGCCAATAAGAGTGCTGAGCATCCAGTCCACATACAGCCCGTACCCCTGCGTTGGGTCGCTGACGAAAACGTGCGTCACCGCGCCGATCAGCTTGCCGTCCTGGATGATGGGGCTGCCGCTCATGCCCTGCACGATGCCGCCGGTCGCGTCCAGCAGGCGCGTATCGGTCACGCGCAGCACCATGCTTTTGGCGGCGGGAGCGTTCTGCTGGCTGACGTGGGTGACTTCGACAGTATATTCCTGTACGCCGCCAGTGCCGATGGTGCTGAGGATGGTCGCCGCGCCCGTATGGACGGACGAGCGCGTGCCGATGGGCAAGCCGTCGGGATAGAGCGGGTTTGTCACGGCGGTGGTGAGTGTGCCGCTGATGCCGAGGGCCGTGTTCTGCGCAATGTCGCCCAGCACGGCGGCGTTTTGCAGGAATGAGCCTTTCAGTTCGCCCGGAACGCCGCGCTGCCCCTTCTGTACCGCGACGATGCTCGCCTTCAGCACGCGCCCTTCCCGGACGGTCAAGATGCTGCCCGTGTCGCCGTCGGTAATCGCGTGACCGAGCGCGGCATACTGCCCGGAATCCGGGTCGTAGAAGGAGAGTGTGCCAATGCCCGCGGTGCTGTCGCGCACCCACGCGCCGAGGCGGACAACCCCGGTGGCGTCATCCTGCACGGGGGTGAGGGTTGCGTGGGCGGTCGTACCGTCGCGCATGTATTCGATGAGCAGGGGCGACGTGCCGTTCTGCTGGGCAATTTCGCTGACGTCGGCAACGCGCTCGATGGCGTGTCCGCCGATGCGCAGGAGGACGTCGCCGGGTTGCAGTCCGCAGTCCCGCGCGGGGCAGACACCCTTCTTTACGTCCGACAAGCCGACAATCAGTACGCCGTCTGTCCGCATGGCAACGCCGAGCGCCTGCCCGCCGGGAATCAGCCGCTTCTCTGGGCTGACTTCCACCTCCACGCGGCGAAGCGGGATGCCGAGGATGCTCAGCAGCAGTTCCGACGTGCCGCTTTTCTGCCCGGTTACGCTGACGTACTGGCTGAGCGTCTCGTCCTGCGACGCGCTGACCTCTAAGCCCTCGCCCGACGCGCGCAGCATCCCCGTCAGCAGCGAAATCGGCTCATCCTGCGTCAGCCGCAGGGACGCGGGAAGCGCCCGGAGCGCCTGCTGCGTGGGCGAAAAATACCCCAGCGTCAGCAGAAGCGTCAGGACAAGCCCGACCGCGCGGCGCAGGGGTGAAGGATGTTTCTTCATGCCGATGCCCTCCCATTCGCAAGCAGGATGCGCCGGGAGGGCAAATTTTATAATGGAATAATTTTCAAAAGAGGGAGAACGAGGGGAGCGTCCCTCCCTTTCGCGCGATTGAGTGCATCATACGCCCTATCGCCAGCGCTTCTGCATGGGCGGCATCCTGCGGCGCATCGTCTCAAATCGCAATTCACGCGGGTGCTGCATCCTTTCCGCCCCGCTATACACAAAATCGCGCCAAATGGAAAGCGCTCTCTTGTAATTGTGCGCAATGTGGTGTACAATCGAAACAGAATACCATGGTGAAGGGGTTGAACGTTCATGCTTGCACGAACGCTGGGATACGGCCTGAGCGGCGTCAGCGGATTCGCAGTGAAGGTGGAGGTCTACGCGGCGACGGGGATGCCGGCGCTGGAGATTATCGGGCTGCCGGACGCGTCTGTCAAGGAGAGCCGCGACCGCGTGAGCGCCGCCATCGTCAACAGCGGATTTACCATGCCTATTTCGCGCCTGACGGTGAATCTTGCGCCCGCCGACCAGCGAAAGGAAGGCCCCGCGTTCGATTTGCCGATTGCTATCAGCATCCTGATGGCGTCGGGGCAATTGGAAGGCATGGACTTGACGCAGACACTGATGCTGGGCGAATTGTCGCTGGATGGTTCGCTGCACCCCGTGCGCGGCGCGCTGTCGATGGTCATCAGCGCGAGCGAGCAGGGGATTGTGGACATTATTCTGCCGGAAGGGAACGCCGAGGAAGTGGCGTGCATTCAAGGGCTGCAGGTCTATCCGGCGAGCAGCCTGCGGCAGGTGGTGAATCACCTGAAGGGGCGCGAACCCATCCCCGTGCAGCAGCAGCGGCAATACAGTGACGTGGTATCGGCGGTCAAGTGCGCGGTGGATATGGCACAGGTGCAGGGGCAGGTTGGCGCGCGCCGGGCGCTGGAAGTGGCGGCCAGCGGTGGACATAACCTGCTGATGGTCGGCACGCCCGGTTCGGGCAAGACGATGCTGGCGCGCTGTCTGCCGGGCATTCTGCCGCCGCTGACCTTCTCCGAATCGCTGGAGACGACGCGCATTCACTCCATCGCCGGCCGCCTTGCGCCGGGTACGGGGCTGATGGCGGAGCGCCCGTTCTGCGCGCCGCACCATAGCGCATCCGTCGCGAGCATGATTGGCGGCGGGTCGAACGCAAAGCCGGGTGAAGTATCGCTGGCGCACAACGGCGTGCTGTTCTTGGATGAACTGCCGGAGTTCAGCCGCAACACGCTGGAAGCGCTGCGCCAGCCGCTGGAGGACGGCGTCGTCAGTGTGACGCGCATCCACAATCAGGCGCAGTACCAGTCCAGCTTCATGATGGTTGCCAGCATGAACCCCTGCCCTTGCGGATGTTATGGCAGCAAGACGAAGAAATGCCGCTGCTCCGCGAAGGATATCCGCCGTTACCTCGACCGCATCTCCGGCCCGCTGCTTGACCGCATCGACATTCAGGTGGAGGTAGACGCTGTGCCCGTGAAGGAAATCAGCGAGGGCGGCGCGGCGGAATCCTCGGCGGAAGTTGGCGCGCGCGTGCGGAAGGTGCGTGAATTGCAGCAAGCCCGCTATGCGCAGGACGGCATCCACTGCAATGCGCAGCTTGACGCGGGCTTAAGCAAGAAATACTGCCCAATGACCCCGGAAGCAACGGCGCTTCTGCACATGGCAGTGGAGCGCATGGGCATGAGTATGCGCGCATACGGCCGCGTGGTGAAGGTCGCTCGGACGATTGCCGACATGGACGGCGCGGACACCATCGGCACGACCCACGTTGCGGAGGCAATCCAGTACCGCGAACTCGACGGAAAGTACTGGAAGGGCTGAAGCATTCCGTTTCCCTTGCGCAACAGGGAAATGACCGCAGGAAACGCGCCGAAGGTGCTTACGGGGCAATTTCATTTATTGTCCCCTTGTAGGATGGAAGGACGGAAGGAATAACCGGGAGAAGGAGAACCATGACAGCACAAATCAAAATGACGCGCAAAGAAGCGGAAGTCCAAATGGCGTGCTTCCGGCAGACGTTCTCCAGTGTGCGGCTGCTGAACGAAAAGGCCGTTCTGCACGCACCGCAGGCGCATTCCAAGCGCACCGATCTTGAATGCCGCGTGCTGCACGAAAAGCGACAGCTCACTACACTCGACGTTACCCCGCAGCGGGCAGAGCAAATATTCGCCCGCTATGTCGAGGTGGACGGCGAACCCTGCGTGCTGGAGCTCGTACAGGACTTGCAGCAGGATACCCCCGAAGCCGTGGTGCAGCGCCGACAGATGCTCACCCAGACCGGCAGCATGGGCGAAAAGCTCTACCGCGACGCGCTGACGGGGCTGTATAATCGCCGCTATTATGAGGATGCCCTGAAGAAGCGCGGCATGGAAGCTGGCGTTGCCGTCCTGGACATGGACGGCTTCAAGGCATGCAACGAAACGTATGGGCATCAGGCGGGCGATAAGATGCTGGAAGCCGCCGTTGGCGTGATGCGCCACTGCGTTCGCCGCTCGGACACCATCATCCGCTATGGCGGGGATGAGTTTCTGCTGCTCCTGCCGCATATCGAGGAGGCCACCTTTCAGCAGAAATTGCAGGATATCTGCTGCCAAATCAGCGAAACCCGGCTGCCGGGGCTGGAGGACATCCGCCTATCTGTCAGCATCGGCGGGTTGATTAACCGCGGCGAGCCGATTGACTGCGCTGTTGAACGCGCCAATCAGCTGATGATGCAGGCAAAAAAGAGCCGCAATGCCGTTGTTACGGATTCCGAAATCGCCGCGGAAGATATTGCGCCGCGCAAGGATACCCGCCCGCGCATGAAAATCCTCATTGTCGATGACTCCCGGACGAACCGCGCCATTCTCAATGGGCTGATTCCCGACCGCTACGACGTGTTGGAAGCCGCCGATGGGCTGGAGGGCTTGGATATGCTCCGGCGCTACGGCACGGAAATCGCTCTCGTGCTGCTGGATTTGCTTATGCCGACGCTCAGCGGATTTGATATGCTGTCGCTGATGGCGGCGAATCAGTGGCTGGAGGAAATTCCCGTCGTCATGATTTCCAGCGAGAACGACGCGGATACCATCCACCGCGCCTACGATTTAGGCGTGAGCGACTACATCACCCGTCCGTTCGATGCCGATGTCGTCAGCCAGCGGATCAGCAACACCATCAAGCTCTATGCCCGCCAGCGGGGCTTAAGCAATCAGGTGCGCGATCAGATTCACGAGAAGGAGCGCAGCAACCGCCTGATGCTGGAGATTATCAGCGAAGTCGTCAGCGCCCGCAACGGCGAAAGCGGCGCGCACATGCGCCACCTCTGCCTGCTGACGGAAGTGCTGCTGGATACCCTCGTCAGCAAAACAAAACGCTATACCCTCACGCCGCATGAACGCAAGATCATCGTGACCGCATCGGCGTTCCACGATATCGGCAAAATGGGCATCGACGAGAAAATCCTCAACAAAAGCGGCCAGCTGACCGAAGAAGAGTACATTGTCATGAAGTCGCATACGCTGATTGGCGCGTCCATGCTCGCGCGCTTGGACCACTACCGAGACGAGGAATTGGCGCGCACGGCGTACCAGATTTGCCGCTGGCATCACGAGCGCTACGACGGCGGCGGCTACCCCGACGGCTTAAAGGGCGAGGAAATCCCGATTGCCGCGCAGGTCGTTTCCATTGCCGATGCGTATGATGCGCTGATTTCGCCGCGCGTCTATAAAGAGGGTTTTTCGCACGAACAGGCAATGCAGATGATTCGCAATGGCGAATGCGGCGCGTTCAATCCGCTGTTGATTGAATGCTTGGAGGATTCGCAGAGCAGGATTCGGTATCTTGCGTCGATGACGGCGGAACGCTTCAGTTAAAAAGTATTCTATGAAACACCGCACAAATGAGGTGTTACCCTAATGAACCGGCGGTGCAATGCCGCTGGCTTTTTGCATCTTCCACAAGGAGCAAAACCACATGGTGAAACGAATTTTGCAGTATTTCCGCCGGGAAACGGTGCTGAGCGCGGCACTCGTCTGCGCGCTGCTGTCTTTCCTGCTGACCCCGCCGTCGGTCATACACTTGCAGGGCATTGACACGACGACGCTGCTGATGCTCTTCTCGCTGATGACGATTGTCGCGGGATTCCGGCGTATGGGCGCGCTGGATGCCGTCAGCCGGAAACTCACCCGGTGTGTGACGACGCTCCGCGGACTTTCGGCGGTGATGGTGGCGCTGTGCTTTGCACTCTCAATGCTGGTGACCAATGACGTTGCCCTGCTGACGCTTGTGCCGCTGACGCTGCTGCTCTTCCGCGCTGGCGGGCAGAAAAGCACCATCTGGACAGTCGTGCTGGAGACGGTCGCGGCGAATTTGGGCAGCATGGTCACGCCGATTGGCAATCCGCAGAATCTGTACCTGTACACGTCCGGGCGGCTGACGGCGCTGGATTTCCTAACCCTGCTCGCGCCGTATGCCGCCGTCGCGCTTGCGCTGCTGCTGGCACTGTGCCTGCTGCTGCCGAAGGAGCGCGTTGCGGTGGATACGTCCGCGCGCGTGCCGCTGGCGAGGAAGATGCTTACGCTGTATGGGGCATTGAGCGCACTGGCGCTGCTGGCGATTGCGAAGGTGCTGCCCGCGTGGGCGCTGGCGGCGGCGGTGTTCCTTGGTACGCTGGCGCTGGACAGGGGGACAATCCGGCAGGTGGATTACACGCTGCTGGCGACGTTCGTGTGCTTCTTTGTCTTTGTGGCATCGGTGAAGGCGTGCGAGCCGGTGCGCGCGTGGCTGGAAGCGATGATGGCGCGCAGCCCGATGGCGGTGGCACTGCTGACGAGTCAGGTCATCAGCAACGTGCCGGCGTGCCTGCTGCTGTCGCCGTTCACGCAGGACGCGAAAGCGCTGGCGCTGGGCGTTGATCTGGGCGGGCTGGGGACGCTGATTGCGTCGCTGGCGAGCCTGATTTCGTTCCGGCTGTACGGGGCGGGCGAGGACGCGCAGAAGGGCAGGTACTTCGCGGTGTTTACAGGGGTGAATGTGCTGTTTCTGGCGGTGATGCTGTTTCTGGCGGCAATCTTGTAATCAATGCGGAATGAGATAAAAACGGCGGCGAAGGAATGCAAATTCCCGCGCCGCCGAAAAATGGGCTTGTAATCATACAAAATCTATGGTATTATAGCGCTATCAGAGGAGGTGTTCCTGTTGAAAATTTCGACAAAGGGACGCTATGCCCTGCGGATGCTGGTCGATGTGGCGCAGCATCAGAGCAGCGGAACGGTGACGCTCAAGGAAATTGCGGAGCGTCAGGGCATTTCCAAGAAGTATCTGGAGCAGATTGCGCTCGTGCTGTCGCAGGCGGGTATCCTCCGCGGCGCGCGCGGGCATCAAGGCGGCTATCGGCTGGCAATTGCGCCGGAAAAGCTGTCCGTGGCGGAAATTATCCGCGTGATGGAAGGGTCGCTTGCGCCGGTAGCGTGTCTGGATCGTCACCCGAATGAGTGCGAGCGCTGCAATGAATGTCAGACGCTATTCGTCTGGGAGGGGCTTGACCGCGTGATTCAGAGCTATCTTGAGGGGATTACCCTTCAGGACGTGCTGGCTCATCCCCTGCCATAAGCGTCCGCACGACGTGGGAGGCAATCAGCAGCCCCATCGCTCCCGGCACAAACGCGGTGCTGCCGGGAATATCCTTGCGGCGACCGCTCTCTTCCGCAATCGGCTGGACAGGCGGATGCATTGGTTCGAGCGAATAGGCAACGGTCATGTGCCGGATGCCTTTTTTCTTGCACGAAACGCGCATCGCCCGCGCCAAGGGGCAGACACTCGTCTTCGTAATGTCGGCAATGCGCAGGCAGGACGGGTCGAGCTTGTTGCCCGCGCCCATCGCGCTGATGAAGCGGATGCCGCCCTGCTCGCAGCGGCGCGCGAGTTCCAGCTTGGCAGCAACGGTATCCACCGCATCTACCACAAAGTCATACACAGACAAATCAATTTCGTCCGCATTTGTTGGCAGATAGAACATCTTGCGGCAATTCACGCGCACATGGGGGTTGATGTCCTTCAGGCGCGCCGCCATCGCGTCCACCTTATCTTGCCCGATGGTCGAATGCAGGGCGATAATCTGCCGATTCAGGTTGCTGATGCTCACGTCGTCGCGGTCGAACAGGTCGATTTCCGCAATGCCGCTGCGCACCAGCGCTTCGCACACATATCCGCCGACACCGCCGACGCCGAACACCGCTACGCGCGCCTGATGCACGCGGTCAAAGGCACTCTGCCCGACGAGCGAAATCGTCCGGGAAAACTGTTCCATGCTGTTCACACTCCCGCGCTTATCATAGCACATCCGGGGGAAAGGTTCAAGCGAAAATCCGCTATTGATGCTATTTCCGGATTCAACTGCGCCGCCTGCGAATTTTCATCCTCCCAATAGTATGATTTTTTGTTCTGCTGATGTTTTTTTCATTGCATTTGGCTTTTTTTGCAAAAAAATCAACCTGATGGTGGTTCTCTTTTGGTGAAAAATCGTGTATAATGGTTGCGTATTTTCCCATATTTCCCCGAAGGATGTGTGCTTATGGAGATTTATCTTCGGCAGCGCTCCGGGATTGTGTGCTTGATTACCATTGCGCTGCTGCTGGTGTTCAGCCACCTGTATAACCCCAGCAGCGCGTCCCGGCGTTTCCGCAGGATGTGCATTTACGCGCTGTGTCACGTCGTGCTGACTATCCTTACGGAAGTTACTGCCAATCTGCTGGATACCACGCCGCTGCTGGTGAACCGTCTGCCGCATCTGCTCTGCTGCGCAACCGCGATTGCTTTCCTTGGCGAAATGTGCTGGTACATTGCCAGCATCACTCCGCTGCAGGGGCGCTCGCTGCAGGTGGTCCGTATCGTGACAATCCTGATTCCGCCCCTGTTTCTGTTTGCTGCACCGCTGTTTCCGATGCACTTCACACAGGGGCTTGTTATCAATTACCCCGACGGCGCGTTCATGCACCTGTATTTCTTTATCGGCATCGCCCTGTGTCTGGTAAGCGCAGTGCTGCTTTTCCGCGCGCGGTTTCAGCTGGATCGGCTGGTCTGCGTGCTGATGACATTGGTGCTGGTGCTGATGGCGGCAATGACGTGCCTGCAGATGGCGTTCCCGGAGCTGATGCTGTCCGCGGTGAAGCTGACGGTGATTACGCTGATGATGTACTTCATCGTCGAGAATCCCGTTGGCACATACCACGATCGTGCCATGATTGACCTGCCGACCGGGCTGCGCAACCACAATGCGCTTCAGGAGGATGCGGTGAATCTGGCGAACAACTGGCAGCTTTCCAGCAACGGATCAATTGGCGTGGTGGCGTGCGACTTGAATGACCTGAAGCGTATCAATGACACGCACGGACATCAGGCGGGTGATGAAGCAATTGCGCTCATTGGGCGCGTCCTGCGCACGGAGCTGGTGAGCGCCTACGGGGTCTACCGCACGGGCGGCGACGAGTTCACCGCGATTTATGTCAATCAGCATGAGGATGTGATGATTGCGGAGATGCAGGCGGCGCGCGACAACCTGCGCAGCCGGCACCTTGATTGCGGGTGGGCGGTTCATGCCGCGCTGGGCAGCGCTTACGCCACAAGTCAGAGCGAACTATCTATCCGTGACATCATGCAGCGCGCGGACGAAGCCATGTACGCGGACAAGGCGCGGCAGAAGGGGGCAGGGAATGTGCGAAGGTAGGGGAGGCGCAAGGGGCTTTGCCCCTTGACCCCAGCAGGGACGCTGTCCCTGCACCCTGCAAGGGACTTCGTCCCTTGACCCTTTCGCGCGATTGGGTTGAGCGCACTTGTATACAGTGTCCGCGTGTTTATCCGGGAGGAGAAAGCGGCGTATCTACATGAAAACAACGGCTGACAGCCTGACGCAATGTCGAGGGCTGCCAGCCGCTTTTTCTTATACTATTTTCAAATTCACCTGCGCCATCTGCGTGCGCCTTTTCATCTGGAAATCGTATTAGTAGTAAATCCGCAGGAACTGTTCCATGAAATCCAGCCACCACGTCGGGGTCAATGCGCCGCTGGCATACGGGAAGTATGCCACGAACATCACCAAGCACACGCCAAGGAAAATCCCCAGCAGCCACTTGCCCGTTTTCGGGAAGCGGCGCGTGATATCCCGGAACAGCACTGTGATGGACAGCATCAGGAACGGCGTTGTGGCGAAGTAATGGTAAATGTACGTTCCGCGCGGCACAAGCACCCACGGCAGGAACTGCGAAAGCGCGCTCAAGAGCAGGAACGGCATCGTCACATCCCAGTCGGCGGCTGTCCAGTGCAGCGTTTCGCCATCCTTGCGCAGGGTGTAGCGGTGGCGTTTTGCCCACATGAACACCGTATACGCAAAGCCGACAAGTGCTGCCGACCAAATCGCCGGGTTGCCGAAGCACCAGATTGCATAGCTCCAGCCGGGGGTATTCACATACGTCGGCGAAGCATAGTACATCGGGCGCTGGTTGAAAAGCCACTCGTACCACGGCGAGTAGAACGGGTGATCCATGCCCAAACCGGGCTTGGAATGGTAGCTGAACATGCTCAGCTGTGCATTCCAGACCGCCGTCAGGTAATCCTTCAAGTTGTCAAAGTGCGCATAGGCGAAGTACGGAATGTACGCCAGCAGGTAAATCGCCAGCGGAATGGCAACGAAGAACAGCAGACACCACAGGCAAATCACCAGTACGCGCTTCATGGTTGTCTGGTCGCGCAGGGTGAGGATTTTCCTGTCCTCGTCCGACAGGCTCTTGTCCGTCTTGAGCAGATGCGCGGAGGTTGCCGCCATGCGCATATGGCGGAAAATCGTCCAGAAGAACGCCACTGCCAGCCCCGCGCCGGAGTACACGCCAATCCACTTGCTGGCAATGCCAAGCCCCATGAACAGCCCGGACAGCGCCAAATCCGGCAGGAGATTCTTCACCGGCAGACGCACAATGTCGCGCTGCATGAAGCGGAGCATGAACAGCCAGCTGAAGAGGATGAACAGCACGGGGTAGGAGTCGATGGTGGCAATGCGCGTCTGCGTGAAGTGCTGGCAGTCCAGCGCGAGCATCAGCGCGGCGGCGAATGCAAAGCTGGATTTCTTCGTCAGCTGCTTGCCCAGCAGGTACATCGCCGGCAGCATCAGGATGCCCGCCAGTGCGCCCATCACGCGCCAGCCGAACGGAACCATGCCGAAAATCGCAATGCCAAGGCTCATGATGACCTTGCCAAGCGGCGGATGGCTCGTTTCATACGGCACAGTGCCGTGCAGGTGCTCATATGCCGTGCGGGCGTGGTAAATCTCGTCGAAATAGGTGCTGTTCCACCAGCTCGGCAGACCTTCCAGCGTATCCTGCTCGTCGAAAATATTGTTTGCGTCGCTGTACAGGGTGGATTCTTCCATCACGTTCAGCTGCGCAATGACCGTCGCCGGAATGCGGTCGCCGTTTGTGTCATGGAAGATGACTTCATTCATCTTCAGCCCGATTTGCTGCGACGTGATGCGGACGTACCGCGCAGAGAATTTGATGGGCTGCGAGTAGAAGAAGCGCTTGTCGTTGCCGTATTTATCTTTGCCCATATAGCTGGGGGTGAGGTACTTCCACTGGAAACACTCGCCTTCCGCCATATCCGCAATGTAATCGTCCGACCAGCTTTCGCCGTCCTCGGATACGGCGACGGAGAAATTGGAGTAGCTCACCTGACAGAAGTAGAGCATCGTCACATCGTCGTGATGTTCGCCGAGGTCGATGATGACCTGCTCATTCCGCGTCGAGGAGACCCAAGGGTTCTGCGGCGCTTTCATGGAGCCGAGGTTCGTCAGCGCGACGACGGCGTACACCAGCGTCACGCCCAGCATCAGCAGCCAGTCACGCTTGCGCCAGTGCAGGGAAACGTCCTGCTTAAAGGTGCGCGGGTCGCCCGGCTTCTTGTCCAGCTGCTTCACGGGCAGATACGCCGGGTGCTCCAGCGTTTCGTCCGCGGCGGATACCGGCAGGCACAAGTCGCGGCACGTCCACACGCCGAGGAACGCCAGCGCCACATTCGCCGCGGACAGCAGCATCGCCAGCACGACGGTATCGTTGTTCAAGTGCCCCAGCGACGAACCGAGGCGCAGGCTGTTATCCAGCACAATGCCTTCATTGATGAATGCCGTCGCGCTGAGGCCCAGCAGGAGCACCAGCGTCCGACGGTCGCGCCTGCCCGCGTACGCCATCCCCAGCAGGAACAGCGCCGGGAACAGATACCGCTCGTGCATCTTGATGCCGAACACATACAGCAGCACAAACAGCACGCTGCCGCACAGGGCGAGGTTCTCCAGTTTACCGCTGCGGATGAACATGGGCAGCACCATCACAAACGGCAGCGCCATGGCGACAAGCCCCACCATCGTGAAGCTGGCATTGAAGGTCGCCAAGCCGAGGAAAATCAGCGCGAAGGTCAGCCCAGCGGCGATTTCCGCCGAATTCCAGTCCGCCTTCTTGCACTTGAAGAGCATCACGCCAAGCGCAATTGCGCCCGCCAGTCCCACCAGACCCACGACCAGCAGCGCTGTGCGGGAAAGTACCATGCTGCCGCCCAGATGGAAAATCATCGTGCGCGTCCAGCCGCTCTGCGTCGCGAAGAAACCGCCCAGCCCGAAGCCACCGATAATCAGCAGAATCGTCATCAGCCCCGTCAGCACGTCGGGCTGCCAGCCGCTTTTCTGCGCGCGGTAAATCAGCCAGCCCGTCCAGACGAGTGACAGCGCCATCAGCAGCAGCGGAACCGCGCGGGGCGCTTCCATGACGATGGACGTCCAGTTGCAGCCGAAGAGATAGTAGAAGTTCGCGGTGTTGACCGTCGCGTACGGGTAGGACGAAAGCGTCTGCGCGTACTTGTCAATCAGCCACGAGATGCCGCCTTGGTTCACGCTGAACGGCAGAACGACAATCACCGCCGTCACAACCGCCAATCCCACGCCGATGAGCATCGGTTTCCAGCACTTGCGGTCGCGGATGAGCGCCATCACAATCGCCGCCAGACCGAGGAAGCCCAGCATCAGCGCCTGCGGCTTCACCAGCACGGCGAGCATGTAAATCGGCATGACCGCCATCCAGTTGCCGCAGACTGCGAAATACGCCACCAGCATCAGCAGCAGGCTCAGCACGCTGTCAATCTGGCACCAGGCCGCGCTGTTGAGGAAAATGGCGGGGTTGAACGCCATCAGCAGCATCAAAATGCCCGCCTGATTGGCGCTTGCGTTCTTCTTGCGCACAATGCGGTAGGTAAGCACCGCCGCCACCAAATCGCACGCCATCGGGATGAGCTTATGCACCGCCGCCGCGGACAGGGGCAGAACCCGCATCAGCGCCGCGTTCAAGCCCATGATGTAGACATACGCGGGCGGATAATCGCAGAAGTTTGTCGTTTGGTAGAAATTCGCCGGGCCGACGCTCAGCAGCGTGTTGCCCCACGCGAGGAAGCAGTTTACATCCACCTGATAGCCGCTGACGCTGTTTGCGACAATCAGCCGCGCCGCTGCCGCGATAATTAAGCCGATGATGGCAAAGAGCGGCATGGCTTCGCGCTTCTTTGCATCCAGCGGAACGGCGTCCTTCTTTTGCAGGAAGCGCAGCAGATACACGCCCAGTGCCACATACGCAATGCCGACTGCCGTCATCCACGGCCATGCGGGGGAGGCAGCAGCAGTATCCGCCAAGTCGTCGGATGGGTCGTCCTGCACCGCGGCTGTCGGCTGATACCAGCGGCTCGCTACAATGCCCTCAGGCGGCGCATCGACCTTCACCAGCGACAAATCATCGAACATGGCTGTGCCGAAGCTCTCGCCGCTGTACCCGCCAAGACGCGCATACACGGTCACTTCGTGCTGATCCGTGTCCGTCACGCCGTAGAGTTCAACGTACTGCCACTCGTCCGGCGAATCGTATACGCTTTCGGAGAAGACATACACGTCTTTGATGGACAGATTGCCGCCCAAACCCTCATCGAGCGTATCCCATGCTTTGACATAGCCGGACAGGCGGTAGAAACTGCTCGGCTCTACCGCGACTGTCTGGCAGAAGCGCGCGTCGTTGTAGTCCAGATTCTCAATCTGAACGCTGTGCGCGCCCGACATGGCGTTGTCGGATACGGTATAGAAGGTCACGCCCTCCAAGTTCAGGTACGCATCCGTTTTCCAGCCGACGGGCAGCCCGTCTGCGCCGATTTCCTCAAAGCCCGGATTTTGCAGCAGATTCGTGCTTTCCTCCGCCGAGGCGGTGCTGAATATCCCCAGCAGCATCAGCAGAGACAGCAGAAGCAGCAGCGGCCGCCGAGCCAGTCTGTTTCTCTTCATCGTGTCACCCCCGATATTGGACGTTCGGAATTGGGTTTTTGTTTTACATGCTTGCCATAAACGCATTTTTTACATGAATCAGCCCGTCGCGGGTGATTTCCACCACGTCGAAGCGCGCGGGAACATCCATGCAGTCGTTTTCCAGCAGGTAGTGCATCGCCGCGTGGCAGATTCGCCGCTGCTTCGCGGGTGTGACCGCCAGCATCCCCTGCCCGGCGCGGCTCTGCGGGCGCGCTTTCACCTCGACGAACACAATCGTTTCGCCGTCCTGCATCACGAGGTCGATTTCGCCATCCTCCGCGCGATACCGTCGCGTCCGCATCGTCATGCCCTGCCGGGTCAGCGCGTTTTCCGCTTCCTGTTCGCCCTGAATCCCGGCATCGTAGCGCTTCATTTCTCCTCCACCGGCACAAAATGGCCGATGAACGTCCGGCGGTGCAGCGGCGTTGCGCCATATTTCTGCAAGGCGGCGATATGCTCCGGCGTGCCGTAGCCCTTGTTGCGCGCAAAGCCGTATTGCGGGTATTGCTTGTCCAGCTCCAGCATTTGCCGGTCACGCGTCACCTTTGCGACGATGCTGCTTGCGGCAATGGCGTAGGACGTTGCGTCGCCCTTTACCATCGGAATTTCGCGCCCGTTCAGCCCCAGATCCTTCACCGCGTCAATGAGGAACACCTCGGCGGGCACTTGGCTGGCGGCTTCGCGCATCGCCTTCTTTGTCGCTTCGAGGATGTTCATGCGGTCGATTTCCTCCGGCGTCGCCTGACCGATGCCGACATACAGCGCCCGCGCCATGATTTCGGCATAGACGCTTTCGCGGCGCTTCTCGGAGAGCTTCTTGCTATCATCCACCCAGAGAATCAGCGGTTCCTTGGGCATCACGACGCACGCCGCGACGACATTGCCCACCAGCGGGCCGCGTCCGGCTTCGTCCATGCCCGCCGTAACGAAGGCGGCGTACTGCGCGTCGAAATCCGCCAGCAGCTGTACTTTCGCCGCGCGGTCAATTTTCGCCATCGGAATTTTCCTCCTGTGGCTTGCTCTCGTCATCCTTCTTCGCGCCGGGAATGGTCAGCCGAGCCTTCTTGACGGGCATTTCCAGCGTCATTCTGCCCAGCTTGCCCGCGCGAAATTCATCCAGCACCACCGCACAGCAGCGGTCGTAATCGCATACGCCGCCTTTCATCAGGAAGCCGCGCCCCTTGCAGACCGCTTCCAGCAGTTCTTCGCCGCGCAATTCCGGGTTGTCGAAGCGGAAACGCGTCATCACCGCCTGCGGCTGCACCTTCAGCATGTCCTGCAGCAGGTGAATCGTCAGCATCGCCAAATCCACCACGTCATCCTTGACCGTGCCGATATAGCACAGGCGGCGCGCGGCAAGCTGGTCATCCAGCCGCGGCCAGAGCAGACCGGGTGTATCCAGCAAATCGAGGTAGGGCGTAATGCGCACCCACTGATTCGCGCGCGTGACGCCGGGACGGTCGCCGGTTTTGGCGATATTGCCGCCGTGCAGCTTGTTGGTGAAGGTGCTTTTGCCCACGTTCGGAACGCCGACGACCATTGCCTTGACGGTCTTGCGGATGCCCTTCTGCGCCGCGCGTTCGACGGCTTCCTTCGCCGCGCGGTCAATGACCGCCAGTGCGTCCTTCGCCTTGCCGGTGGAGGCGCTGTACGGCGCAGCGTCGATGCCCTGTGCGCGGAAGTAGTTCAGCCACGCGCTGGTGGCAGCGGGATCAGCCAAATCCGCCTTGTTGAGCAGCAGCACGCGCTTTTTTCCCGCCAGCAGCTTGTCCAAATCGGGATTTCGGCTGGAATAGGGCAGGCGCGCGTCGCACAGCTCCACCACCACATCCACGCGGCTGAGCTGATCCGCCAGCAGCCGCTTTGCTTTCGCCATATGTCCGGGATACCAGTTAATGTCCATGTTGTCCATCCTTTTCAAGCGGGGGATGCCCGCGAATGCGCTGCGCCTGCAATGAACTGATTCCAGTCTAACATGGGTGGGAATTGATGTCAAGCCATGGCGCGGCAGATGTGAAGATTTTACAATCTGCAATACACGGTAATACTATTCTATACTGCTTTCCGCACTGGGCGCGCAGACAAACAGCCATTTTCCATTATGCCATGAAAAAAGGGAAAGAGCAAGCCCTTTCCCCGGATTTTCAGGGTTTCGTCACAGACGAGACCATTAAACAAACAAGGAAGTAAAAATCTTCTGTTCCATGTCGGCGATATTATAGAGATGCTCCATCACATCGAATGTCTCTTCCAGATTTCTTCTTGCACTTGTCCAGCCACCGCCGTCGGTAATCCACACAAATTCAAAGCCCTCAACCGTTTTTGCTTCCTCTGCAATCATTTTATAGCTTCTTGCGGTTTCGTTCAGCTTAGAACCACCGCTGGTGTAGAAATTAGTTTCAATCACATACACACAATTACTGGTTTTGACTACGAAATCCCAGCGCTTTGTGGACTTTCCCTTGGCTGATATTGCAGATAGGTTCATATTCCACTTTCGTTCGATTTCTGTTAAGTACATTTCCTTGTAATACGCAACGCCGGCTTCTTGCAGATAGCGTTCAACCAGATTTTCCATCTGATCTCCGCCTCTATTTTTGCGTCCATTGGAGTCCAAACCGACTTCAACACCCGTTACATAATCGTATAGATTGCTGATGATATGCTTTTGAAGCATATCGAAAAGTCCGGTTTCTCGCATGAAGTACTTGTACTGCTCTGCGGATTGCACTTTTTGAGAAAACTTGTAATTAACTGAACCATTTTTGTCTTGGCAGTAGATTTCATTCTCACGCACTGCCAGCAAAATCGGAATCGCCTTAAGGCAATCCGGGTATTTGGCAATAAGGTTATCAAAGTCGTGTTCTATATCTTTTGAGCAAATCAGAGAATTAAGGATGTTTATTTCGACTTTTAATTTTTCGACATTTCCATATACCTTTGCAAAATCAATATAGTACGTGTAACCATTGATGGACTGCCTAAATGTTTTTAGCCATTGTGAAAAATCACGGTTCATAGTTCATTCCTCAACCTTTCTATTGATAGTTTTATGTATTGTTCTTCTGCGTCAATGCCAATGTAGTTGCGCTTTAGTCGTTTACACGCTACCCCTGTTGTAGAAGAACCGCAAAACGGATCTAAAACCACATCATTTTCTTTTGTAGATGCTAATATAATTCTCTCTAACAGATAAACAGGCTTCTGAGTAGGGTGCCTACCAAAATGCTTCTCTGCAGCGGGTGTTAGTCCACCGCTCCATACATCTTTCATCTGCTTACCATCATTGAGTTGTTTCATTAGTTCGTAATTAAAATAGTGTCTTGCCCCCTTATCATTTTTCTGTGCCCATAGAACGGTTTCTGTACTGTGAGTAAAACAACGACAAGCTAAATTGGGTGGAGGATTGTTTTTTTGCCAAGTTATATTGTTTATTATTTTGTAGCCTTCTTGCTCAAGCGCCAATCCTACTGAGTATATGTTATGCAGCGTTCCGCTTATCCATATTGTGCCGTTCGGTTTCAGAACGCGTTTGCATAACTTAATCCACTGGCGATTAAACGCATGCTTTTCTTCTACATTGCCAATTCTATCCCAATCGCCCTTGTTGACTGATACGACTTTCCCAGCACTGCATGAAATTCCGTCATTGGAAAGAAAATAGGGTGGATCAGCAAAAATCATATCCACTTTCTCTGGCAGCATTTTTTGTAATGCCTCAAATGTGTCAGATAAGTATAGTGCAGAATTGCTATCACAGTAGTACGGCTTTAACCCTTCAAAAAACTTGCTCATATTAGTAATTCGTTACAAGAACTTCTTTGCCAGTTCTTTGATTCGCATTTCTGTTAATCATCCGCTTCACGTCGAGCGATTGGATACGGTATCCGGCATATAATTCTCTTACGAGCGGAACATCATTATTTGATAACATAATTTTTGCTCCGATTTTATCCAGCTTTCGATATAAAGCGGCTAATCTTCTATGGTCTGCTTCTGTAAAACCATCCGTTGTATAGTCTGTGAATGAAGCAGTTACGCTTTGAGGCACATAAGGACTATCAAAATAAACAAAATCCCCTTCAGAAACTCCGGCGCAAGCCTGTTCAAAATCAGAACAAGTTATAGAAATATCGAATTTTCGAAGATAATTCGATATTGCCCGCAAATTTTCCGGATCGGCAGACACGCCGTTTACCTTATTGTTATAGGGAACGTTGAAAAGTCCCTTACTGTTTACACGATACAGACCATTAAAACAGTGCTTATTGATCCATATCATCAAAGCGGCACATTCGGCATCTAATTCCTTTGCGGCAATTTTGGTATTATAACATTCCCTAATGACATAATACCTTTCCTTGTCACAAGGAACAGCATCTAATTCTTTCACTTTTTCCAAGACGGCTTCAACTGCTATCTTTAACTGGATATAAAGGTTAATCAACTGCTCATTTACATCATTCACATATGCTTGCTCTGGCACAATTCCCAATAGCACAGCACCACCACCAATAAATGGCTCATAATAATGCTTATATTCTGACGGCATATTGCTTGCAATCTGCCCAAGCAGTTGTGTTTTTCCACCCGCCCATTTAAGAACAGGCGTCATTTTATTTACAAGCACCCACATTCGACCTTTCTTGTTTGTTCAGCGCAAGCTGTGAGTGACTATATTGCATAGCACCTTTGACATTCTAACATATTGTGCTTCGTTTAGCAACACGAAAATGCACCCGCTTACCGCCCCAAATCCCACACGCTTCTGCCCCTAACCTTTTCCGCCGACCCCTGCACCACGCGCACGACCTTCGTGCCGGGGTTCATGTCGAACGCGTTGTCGTCCAGCAGCAAGTCCGCGTCTTCGGATTCCAGCCAGACCTGCTTGGCGTAGGCGTGCGACGTGACGACCAGCGTGTCGCCGCGCGTCTCCAACGTCAGGCGCGGGTCAACAAATTCAAAGTGCTTCGGCGCGCAGAAGATGCACGTCCCTTCGGACAATGCGACATCATCCACCACGAACGCAAAGCTGACATAATGCCCTGTCAGCGACGCATCCGCACAGTCCACCTTGTCCAGCCACTTCGCGCTCATCGCGGGGATGGTCAGCGTTTGCTGATTCTGCCGCACGATTGCGCCATCCGGCGTGCGCAGCGCCCACACGACTTCACCCGTCACGTCCCGCAGCGTCTCGTTGCAGACGTTCAGGCGGAAGCTCTTTTCCAGCGGCGCAGGGTGATATTCGTTGATTTTCGGATTTTGGCTCAGCTCGCCCTCCTCCTCGGCGGAAATCATCACTGGGGCAAAGAAGCGCTTCGCCGCGTAGTGCAGCGCTTTCCAGCGGCCGTAGTAGTCGATGCTCGCCCACGACGCAACCGGCCAAATGTCGTTCAGCTGCCAGATAATCGCGCCCATGCAGCGCCCGCGGTTGCGCCGCCAATGCTCCACGCCGTAGCGAATTGCCTCCGCCTGCATCAGCTGGGAGGCATACAGCAGGTCGTCGAAGCTGTTTGGATAGCGGAACGTCTGCGAGAGGTAGGAGAGAATCTTGCCGTTCGCCGCCTGATTGCGCTGGTGGCGCTCCATTACGCGGCTGAAGATATTGCGGTCGTCCGGCAGGGTGAACTGCTTGACCGACTTCAGGCACGGGAAGGACTGAAAGCCGAATTCAGACGCATAGCGGAAGAAGAACTTGCGGTACTCCGTGAAGGGCTTTTCACCGTGCCAGACGTCCCAATAGTGGTTGTCGCCGCGGTTTTCGTCGTTCGGGGCGTCGAAATTGCCGCCGGAGGACGGCGACGCGGGCCACCAGTACGTCTGCGGCGCGGTTTCCTTCACAATTGCGGGCAGAATGTACTCGAACATCTTCACATAGTCGGTGATGTGGTGCGGATACGTCGGCACGAACTCCCACGTCCGATGGTTGATGAGCGCGCTGTTCGCTCCCGCCATGAACATCTCCATCTCGTTGTTGCCGCAAATCAGCGCCAGCGACGCATGATGGCGCAGGCGCGCGACATTTTGATGCGTCTCCACACGAATGGAACGCTCAAAGTCAGGCGTGAGGTCATAGAAAGCACAGGCATACATCAAATCCTGCCAGACCAGCAAGCCCAGCTCGTCACAGATGTCATAGAACGCGTCATCCGGGTAATACCCGCCGCCCCAGACGCGGATGGCGTTGAAATTCGCCGCCTTGCAGTCCTCCAAGAGCCGGCGCGTCCGCTCCGGCGTCACGCGCGCAAGAATGTTGTCCTCCGGAATGTAGTCCGCGCCCATCGCAAACACCTTCATGCCGTTGACGACGTGGCAGAACTCCTCGCCCCATTCGTCCTTTTCGCGGCTGACGGTCATCGTGCGCAGACCAATGCGCCACATGCGCGTATCGCCCGTCGCCAGACGAACCGTCACGCGGTACAGCGGCTGTTTGCCCAGCCCGTTCGGCCACCACAGCTGCGGATTTTGGATGGCAATGACCTGCTCTGCCGCCATCGTTTCGGGGAGGGTCAACACTTCGCCATCCGGCGCGGTGATTTCCGCCGACCACGCGCTTTCGCCCGCAATTTCCGGGCGGATGGTCACGTCCACCACGCCGTCATGGTGCGCTTGCAGCATCAGCGCGTTTTCCAGCCGCGCCGTATCCCACGTCCGCAGGAAAATCGGCCGCCAGATGCCCGCGTCCGGCAGGCGGGGTCCCCAGTCCCAGCCGAACATGCAGTGTGCCTTGCGCAGGTGGCGGAAGCCGGGCGTTGCGTCGGAGGATTCCCAGCCGGGCGCTTCTTCAGCTTTTTTCGCACAGTAGAGAATGGGGGAATCAAATCGGATTTCCAGCGTGTTTTCGCCTGCGTGCAGCTGCTCCTTCACGTCCCACACCCAGGTGATGTGCATGTTGTCCGCGAAGGCGATTTCGCGCCCGTTGAGCGACACATGCGCCAGCGTATCCAGCCCCTCGCAGACCAGCTCCACATGCGCATGTGCCAGCTGTGCTTCAGTCACGGTGAACGCGCGCTGGTACACATAATCTTTCTTCATGCGCTCGAAGGCATCCAGCTCATTTTCACGCCAGAACGGGTCAGGCATCGTGCCATCCGCCGTCAAATCCGCATACACGCTGCCCGGCACATGCGCCGAATGCCACGTTTCGCTGTCTGCTTCGCGCATCCGCCACGCGCCGCCGAGGTTCACTTGCTCTGTCATTGAATTTGTCCTCCGAAGGGCAATTTTGCGTCATTATAGCATGGGGAAGCAGGGCTGTCAATCGGGGGATTGGCGCCGCAAAAAAATATCCCTTCCCATTGTGCAGGAAGGGATAGAGGAATTAGTCCGTAAAGAGATAATCAAAGCAAGGCAGCTTTGTTGTGGCGTCGCCCTGAATCTCATAGCCGCCGGTACATTGCAGGTACATGCGCACTTGGTCGGCGGGCTGCCACGTCGGCTGAGTCGTTGTGCGGACAACCACTTCGTCGCGCAGGCCGCCGGAGTTGGTCTTGCGCATGGCAGCGAAGGTGTACCACTCGTCGCCGACCTGATCAACGCGGTCGATGAAAAGCGTGTAGACCATGTAGCGGCCTTCGTAGCCGTCCAGCAGTCGGGTCAAGGTGGAGTATGCGGGCTTGTCCGCCTGTGCGCGAATGTCCTCCTGCTTGTCGGCTTCGGTCAGGGCGCGGGTTGCCGTGCTGGTGATGCGGCGCGTTGTGTAGCCCTTCTTCTGGAACGTCAGCACAATGTCATACGTTCCCTCAGCGCTGGTGTCAATCTTGAAGGAGAACTTGCCGGAGTTGTTCGTCGTGATGGTCTTTTGATAGCGGCCGTCGATGATGCACTGCACCTGCGTCTGCCGCATCGTCGTACCGGAAATGGTGAGGGTGTCGCCGACGATGGCTTCGGGCAGGTCAGCATCAAGGTTGACAATCAGCAGCGTCTTTTTATAGGTCGTCAGGCTGAACTTGTCCTCCTGCAGCACCTCTTTGCCCGCGTCGGTGATGGTGTAAGTCATCAACCAGACGCCTTCCTGCGGCAGCTGAATGGTGAAGGAAAACTTGCCGTTCTTGGGAATCTGCGTTTCATAATTGATAGGTTCGCCGCCGGACAGGCGCATCAGGCAGAGAATGACATACTGCCCGCTCGTGCCCGTGCCGGAGACGGTGAATTTGCCGGAGTTCGTTTCCGTCGGCGGTACTTCGTCAAACGTGACGCGCTGCACGGCACTGGACGGACGCGGGAAAATTTCGTTGAACTTCAGCGTGTCCAGAATGGCCTGCAGGGCGTTGTTGTCCGCCTTCTTCGGGCTGCGGCCGTAGACTTGGCACTCCAGATAGATGGAGTAGCCGTTGCGGATGGACTTGCGCCCATAACCCGCGTAGGACACGCCGTTATGGGTGCGCGTGTACTCCAGCACGAGGAAGCGGGCGTAGTTCTTGCCGTTCTTCCACTGCGCCGAAGAGTAATCGTAGCCCAGATTGCGGTAATAGCCGTTTTTGTCCGAGGAATGCCCAAGACGGTAGGTAGCGCGCTCGTCGCTGGTGATTTCGTTCACATCCCAGTACTGCATGGCGAAATCATCCTGCACGGCGGACAGCTCGATGCACATATCGCCCGCCGCGTCCCACGCCTGAAAGCGCACGCCGCGCGCCGCCCAATCCGCCTGCGCCGCCTCGACGGTCAGTCCCTGCTTCGCCAGCAGATCCTCGTGGTCAGCAAGGTTCGATGTTGTGACCATCGTGTAGCTGTCGGGGACGGTCAGCGTCGCGGAAAAATCATCGTAGGTAAAATCAGCCGCCAGCGCGGGGACTGCCATCAGCAGCGCCAGCAGGAGCGTGAAGAGCAGCATCGGAAACAGTTTCCGCATCAGAAATCACCAGCCTTCGTTGGAAATACTCGTTCGGGTTCATTATACCATACTTTTCAGGCGCACACAAGGCACATTTTGTAACAATGTGGGCGCTCTTGTCCCATTCAGCGCCGCTTTTTCCGCTTGCGCGAGGGCAGACGGAACAGCACTTTGGCGACGCGGGCGCGAATGGCGGTGCGCTTGAGTGCGCCGACGCTTCGGCTGTCGTTGGAATTATCGCGGTTGTCGCCCATGACGAAATACTCATCTGCGCCGAGCGTCCGCGGCGGCATACTCCGGCGGAAGCGGCAGTGCGCCGGGTCGAGGTAGGGCTCAGAAAGCGGTTCGCCGTCAATCAGTACGACACCGTCCGCGATTTCAATCGTCTCCCCCGGCAGACCAACCACGCGCTTGACGAACGTCTGCGGCACGAAGCGGAGATTCCGCCAGTACCGCCCCGGATAGCGGCACAGCACAATGTCCCCGCGGCGGATGTGCCGGTAAAGTAGCGGCGGACGCACCGCCAGCATCACGTCGCGCGGATGCAGGGTGGAGAGCATACTGCGCCCCTTGACCACCGCCGCGCAGCCGATGAACTGCCGGATGCCCAGCGCCGCCGCAAGGCACACAAAGAACAGCAGCGCGTCGCTCATACGGGTTCAGGCCCTTGCGAAATCAGTTTTTTCCGGCGCTTCAGGAACGTCTCACGATCCATCATCACGATGCGCCCGCACCCGCTGCACTTTATCTTGATGTCCGCACCCGTGCGGATGACTGTCCACTCGTTCGAGCCGCAGGGATGCTGCTTGCGTGTCTGCACAACATCGCCCAAGCGGATTTCCACATTCAAATCCATGCGTTTTTCCTCCAATACGATTTTGGGATTCGCCTGCGCCATCTGCTTGCGCCTTTTTGATTCTGGCGTTCGCTCATTCCATTTAGCGTAGCGCTGCATTTCATTCGCGTTAGCCAGAATGCAAAAATTCGCGGCGCATCTTGGCGCATTCTCATCCGAAAATCGTATAATTGATTTCCGGCTTCCATTATAACCGCTTTTTCCGCGCCGCGCAACCGTGATTTGCATTTCCGGCGCAATCGGCGTATAATAAAAAAGAAGCAAAACAGGGAGGACAAAGGATGATGGGCAATCAGAACCCCGTCGGCGTGTTTGACAGCGGCGTCGGCGGCATCGGCACCCTCAGCGCCCTGCGCCGGGAACTGCCGCAGGAGGATTTTCTGTATTTCGGCGACACGCTGCACGCCCCCTACGGCACGAAGCCGCGCGAAGAGGTGATGGCATGTGTCACGCGCGTGATGACACATCTGCTCGCGAATCACGTCAAGGCGGTGGTGATTGCCTGTAACACCGCGACCGCTGTCGCCGCGAAGGAACTGCGGGAGACGTATGACCTGCCGATACTGGGCATGGAACCCGCGCTTAAGCCTGCCCACGCCCTGCGCCACGGCGGAAGCATCCTGGTGCTGGCCACGCCGATGACGCTGCGCTTGGAGAAGTTTCAGCAGCTTTATGCGCGCTACGGCGAAGGGGCGATACCGCTGCCCTGCCCCGGTCTGATGGAACTGGTGGAGCAGGAAGCCAACGAGCAGGCGCGGCGCTATCTGCTGGAACTGCTGCACCCGTATGATTTGCGCACGGTGGATGCGGTGGTGCTTGGCTGCACGCACTATGTGTTCCTGCGCCCCCTGCTGCGGGAGATTCTGCCGGAAAATGTGCAGGTGCTGGACGGCAACGAGGGTACGGCGCGCCAGCTGCGGCGGGTACTGACGGAGAATGACCTGCTCTGCGCGCGGGAAACGCCGGGGAAAATCACCCTGGAAACCAGCGGCGCCCCGGAAACGGTGCTGCCGGTGATGCAGCGGCTGCTGGTGCGGGCGGACACACTGTAATTCATAATTTGGCTACAAACTGTTTACAGAATGTTTTCAATGTTTGACCTTCTTGCCTATTGACTTTCTTTGACCTTTGTAGTACAATACAATCACGGTTCAGGAAAGAGAACCGCGAAGGGAAATCGCCCCGGACGAATGACCGCCCGAAGCAGATGCCCCGGATTGATTGTTATTGTAACCGCCAGCGAACGCTGACGCAAGGAGGTCTGTTTTATGTTCAATGTGATTCCGTTCCGTGCTGCCCGCAACCTGATGAATACCTCTATGGATGATATGCTTAGCGACCGCTTCTTCCGCAACTTCTTCGACATGAGCGATATGGTCGGCACTGCCGGCTTCCGCGTCGATGTGAAGGAACAGCCCGATGCCTATGTGCTGGAGGCTGAACTGCCGGGCGTAAAGCAGGATGACATTACCCTGACCGCCGAGGACGGCGTGCTGACCATCGCCGCCGACATCAACAGCGAAAAGAAGGATAACCGCGAAGGCTACCTGTACTCCGAACGCCGCACGGGTCATGTGGAGCGCCGCTTCTCGCTGGAAGGCGTGCGCGAAGATGACATTACCGCGAAGTGCGAGCACGGCATCCTGACCGTGACTCTGCCGAAGATGCAGGCGGAAGCACCGAAGGCAGCGCGCAAGATTGCCATTGCGTCGGGCGAGGAAAAGACCGATGCGCCGGTGGAAGAAAACAAGTAAACATCTAAACCAAAACGGGACTGCCCTTATCGGCAATCCCGTTTTTTGTCGTGGATAAACACGCGGACACAGTATGATCGCGAAACCAACTGAATCGCGCGAAAGGGTCAAGGGACAAAGTCCCTTGCAGGGTGCAGGGACAGCGTCCCTGCTGGGGTCAAGGGGAAAAGCCCCTTGCGCCTCCTCTTTATACGTTCAGCCACACGCGCATTTCGCCCTCGCCGCGGTTGCACCACGCGTAATAGGGAATCAGCTCAATCTGGCAGGGGGATTCCTCGGCGGACTGGTAGGCAACGTACAGCGCGCCTTCCGCGTCCTCTTGCTGACGGAAGCCTGGCACAAGCAGCTTCACCGTACGATGACCGAAGCGCGAATCCGGCAGGACTTGCACGCCCTCGCCGTCCTTGCCGAATTTTTCTGCATTCACGCGCAGCAGATGCAGGTTTTCGCCGTTATCCGCCTGCTCAGCGCAGAATGTGACCGGGCCGCGCGTGACAGCGACCTGCCGCATGTCCTCGCGGACGCGGTTGTTTGCGCGGTTCAGGCGCACGGGCATCGGGAAATCCAGCACAATCGTCTCGCCGTCGTGCCATTCGCCGGAGAGGTACGCATAGCCATCCGCCACGCGAACGGGCTTATCCGCCGTCACATTCGGATTGGGACACCAGCCCGGCAGACGGAAGCCAAGCGTGCCGGACACGGGCGAATCCGCATGGAGCGTGACGGTGATGTGCCCGTCCCACGGCATATCCGACGCAATCGAGAGCGTCAGCGTGCCCGTGGGGAAGGTTTTGCGGATGCTGCCGCCGAGGTAGAGGTGGGTCAGCAGCGTATCCTCATTCTCCGTGAAGGCATACGCGGCGATGGAGGACACGATGCGCGCGATATTGGGCGGGCAGCACGCGCAGCCGAACCACTTCTGCCGCACGGTTTTGACGTGCTGAAGGCGTGAATCCGCGTGGCACGCCGACGGCACGACGGACAGCGGGTTGACGTAGAAGAAGCTCTTGCCGTCCAGCGCCATACCGGACAGGACGGTGTTGTACAGGGCAAGCTCCATCACGTCGCCGTACTCGCGCTGGGGGGACATTTGCAGCATCCGGCGCGCGAAGAAAGCTAAGCCGATGGCGGCGCACGTCTCGGAATACGCGGTGTCGTTGGGCAGATCGTAGGCGTAGGAGAATGCCTCGCCTATCTGCGTTGCACCGATGCCGCCGGTGATGTACAGCTTCTCCTGCACGATGCTGCGCCAGAGCCGTTCGCAGGCGGATTTCAAGCTGTCGTCGCCAGTCATGCGCGCCACATCCGCCATGCCGGAATACAGGTACACCGCGCGGACGGCGTGACCAATGGCTTCGTCCTGCTCGCGGACGGGTTTGACGGCTTGATGATAGGCAAGATTGACACTCTGAACTGGACGATGTTCCCGTTCGGCATTGCGGCGCTCTTCCTCAACGAAGTAGTTCGGTTCCTGCCCGCGCTCGTTGATGAAAAAGCGGCTGAGGCGCAGGTACTTCTCGTCCTGCGTCACCTCGTACAGGCGGACGAGCGCCATTTCCGCAATTTCGTGGCCGGGATAGCCCTTGCACTGCCCATCCGCCGTGCCGAAGAAATCCGCAACGTAATCCGCGAACCGGCACGCCGCGCGCAGCAGCTTGTCCTTGCCTGTTGCCTGATAGTAGCTGACAGCGCCCTCAATCAGGTGACCCAAGCAGTACAGTTCGTGATGATCACGGAGGCTCTGGAACACGCCGTCCATGCCGTTGATGATGTAGTAGGTGTCAAGGTAGCCTTCGGGGGTCTGCGCGGCGCACACAACGTCGATGGCTTCATCGGCGGTGGCTTCCAGCGCCTCGTCGGGGTGCTGAATCAGGGAATAGCCGACGGCTTCAATCCACTTGCTGAAGTCAGTATCCTGAAACACGAAGCCGTAGAACTTGTCCTCATCCGGGTGCGCGGGGTCATCGGGAAGGGCATCGTAGCCGCGGTAGGTGTACGCCTGGGGCGTATATTGCGCGCCCTGCTGACGGGACTGCGCCATGATGCGCCCCGCCAGACGGAAATTGTGCATACACCAGCTCTTTTCCGCGCCGGGGATGCGGTCATTGAGCGCGTCCCACTGGTAGGGGATAACCTCGCGGCGGACGAGTTCCGTTTCCCGCTGCCAGAACGGGTCAGTGATGGAAACGGCGTGGAGGTCGATAGGGTGCGTGAAGCGGGTGGGATCCATGAGGGAGTCCTCCTTTATAGTAGACTTATTTTTTCGTGCTGGTGGTGGAAGCCTTTGGTGCTGAATTGCTCATTGCGCCAATTGCGCGGTAGTGCCTTAGAAGGCGTTGCGCGGGTCGTTTGACCCTTTCTTCTTCGCATCCGGATCAATATACTCAATCTCCATCCGGTCAAAATCCACCGAATCTAAAAACGCATCTGGCAAAAACCTCGTCTGCCCAAACTCTTCCCACTCTCGCTCATTCTTGTCCAGCCAAATCGGGTGAGAAATGTCCAGCTTCCGACACGCTTCCTCCAGCGCGTCGTGCGGATTGTCGCGCGTGCAAGGTTCAACCGCCTGCCGGTCAATGCGGTGATGCCGAATCGTGCGCAGCCATAGTGCCGTAGCCATTGCGAATATTCCTCCTCGTTTCTTTGCCCTGATTATGCCATGCTTTTGACAAACTTGCAAGGGGGTGCGGCAAAAAAACATTACGGATTCCTTGACATGCCGACACGGTTGCGGTATCATGAAAAGTGGCGTATTTTCGGCTGGAAAACCAGCGGATAGCATCACGCCCAAAGGAGAACAGCCGATGCGCATTGCAAGTATCCTGAATGAGAAGGAAATCACCCTGTCGTGCGAGGTTTTCCCGCCTAAGCACTTTGACGGCATCGCACAGGCATCCGCCGTGGCGCAGGAAATTGCCGGACTGCATCCGTCCTTTATGTCCGTGACCTACGGCGCGGCGGGCAGCACGCCGGGGCATACCATCGCCGTGGCGAAAGCTGTGGCGGAAACGGGCGTAACGCCGCTGTGCCACCTGACGTGCGTACAGTCGACAAGGGAGCATGTGCAGCATGTGCTGGCGGACATGAAGACCGCGGGGATGGAGAACGTGCTGGCACTGCGCGGCGACCTGCCCAAGGAGGGCGAGCCGTGCCATGATTTCGCGTATGCGGCGGAGTTAATCGACTTCATCCACCAGCAGGGGGATTTCTGCGTTGGGGCGGCATGCTATCCGGAGGGACACCCGGAGAGCGGCAGCCGCGCGAAGGACATGGATTATCTGCGCCGGAAGGTAGACGCCGGGGTGGATTTCCTGACGACGCAGATGTTCTTCGACAATGGATTGCTGTACAATTTCCTGTATCGGATGCAGCGCGCGGGAATGGACATTCCGGTCTGCGCGGGCATCATGCCGATTTGCGACGCGCGGCAGGTGGCGCGGGTGGTGAAGCTGTCCGGGTCGATTATGCCGCCGCGGTTTGCGGCGATTGCCGACCGTTTCGCGGGTGATCCGCAGGCGATGACGCAGGCGGGCATCGCCTTTGCGACGGAGCAGATTGTGGATTTGGTTGCCAACGGGGTGGGGCACATTCACCTCTACACGATGAACAAACCGTGGATTGCGCGGGCGATTGTGGAGAATCTTTCCTCCATTATTAAGTTGGGAGAGTAAGACGTTTTCCCTTCTGCAAGTGATTTTGTGTGGGACGCAGGGGTTTCGCCTCTGCGCACATGAAAACCCTGCAAATTGACAGAAAAACTCCAATCTGCTTTACAAGCACTGTAAAAGGCAGTATAATAAGCAGGATTCAATCAATATAGGAAAGACCCGAAAGAGGGCGCGCAAACGCCCGGATGAGGTGAGAACATGGCGAAGGTCATTGCGATAATCAACCAGAAGGGCGGCGTCGGCAAAACGACCACCGCCGTCAACCTTTCCGCTTTGCTGGGGGCAATGGGACAGCGTGTGCTGATGATTGACCTCGACCCGCAGGGCAACACGACATCCGGCTTGGGCATGGAAGTCGATGACAAGAGCATCTATGAAGTTATCATGGGGCGCATGAAACTCACGGACGTGATGGAAGAGACGGAGTTCAAGAACCTGTCCATTGCGGGCAGCGACGTTCGGCTGGCGAACGCGGAACTCGAACTCGTCGAGGTCGAGAAGCGTGAATACCGCCTGAAAACCGCCGTGCAGTCCGTTCAGCAGG
>FR899899.1:43517-56368 GCA_000437595.1 Faecalibacterium sp. CAG:74
CCGTGCAGTCCGTTCAGCAGGATTTCGATTTCATCTTCATCGACTGCCCGCCGTCCCTGGGGCTGCTGACCATCAACGCATTGGGCGCGGCGGACAGCGTCCTCATCCCGATTCAGTGCGAATATTATGCGCTGGAAGGTGTCGCGAGCCTGATGAACACCATCTCCCGCGTCAAAAAGACCATCAATCCGCATCTGGAAATCGAGGGCGTCCTGCTGACGATGCTGGATGGACGGACGAATCTGGGCTTGCAGGTGGTGGACGAGGTGAAGAAGCACTTCAAGAAGCAGGTGTACGCAACGGTGATTCCGCGCAGCGTCCGCCTCGGCGAAGCGCCCTCCCACGGCGAACCCATCCACGTCTACGACAAGCGGAGCGCGGGATGCGTCGCCTACGTCAATCTGGCGAAGGAAGTTCTCAAGCGCAACAACATCAAGGTGAAAGAATTTAAGCTGTAATCATCTTTTACCTTTTCATCCGGCGGAACGGAAATGACAGAGGAGTCGATTTGTTATGCCCAAGAAGACCCACGGACTGGCGCGCGGCTTGGATTCGCTGCTGCCGGAAGTAGACATGATGACATCCGGCGGCGGACAAGAAATCGCGATTGGGGACATTGACCCGAATCCCGACCAGCCGCGGCGGGCGTTCTCCGAGGAAAGCATCGCGCAATTGGCGCAGTCCATCCGGGAACAGGGGCTTTTGCAGCCCATTCTGGTGGTGCCGATGAACGGCGGGCGTTATCGCATCGTTGCGGGTGAGCGCCGCTGGCGCGCTGCGCGGATGGCGGGGCTTGACCGTGTGCCCTGCATCATCCGCGAGATGGATGTGCCGACGCAGATGGAAATCGCGCTGGTTGAGAACCTCCAGCGTGAAGACCTGAACCCGATTGAAGCTGCGCAGGGCATCCAGACGCTGATGCGCCAATGCGGCTACACGCAGGAAGCGGTGGCGGCGCGGCTGTGCAAGAGCCGGCCTGCCGTGGCGAACCTGCTGCGTCTGCTGACGCTGCCGGAGGACATCATCACGATGGTGCGGCAAGGGACGCTGAGCGCGGGTCACGCGCGTGTGCTGGCGGGGCTGGAATCGGACGAGATGAAGATGACGCTGGCACGGCAGACGATTACGAACGAGTGGAGCGTCCGACAGCTGGAAAACGCGGTCGCGCTGATGCGCAAGAGCACTCCGACGCTGCCCAAAACACCGCAGAAGGTGCATTCTCTGCCTGCGGAGCTGACGGAGCTGGAAACGTTCTGCCGCGAGACGTTCGGCGTTCGCGCGACGATTACCGGCAATCAGAAGAAGGGCAAAATCACGCTGCAGTACTACTCGGCGGAGGAGCTGGAGCAGGTTTATGAGCTGCTGCATCAGCTGCATCACGACTGAGCTGCGCAGGGATTTCGCCGACGAATCAGCCTGACCTGATGAAATGAAACTCGAATGGGTCAGCTATGATGTTCCAACACCAAGCGTTTCATAGAAGAAAAGGAAGATGATTCCCATGTCAAAGCAACCACTTCCGCAAATGCCGCGCTGGGATGGGCCGCTGTCCCATCCGTTTTACAGCCATGTTGTCAAGCGCATCATCGACTTCCTGTTTGCGCTGATTCTGCTCATCCCCGGCTGCATCATCATGCTGCCGCTGGCCATTTGGGTCAAGCTCGACAGCCACGGCCCTGTGCTGTATAAGGCGGTGCGCGGCGGATACCATAATCAGCCGTTCTATATCTATAAATTCCGCTCGATGGTCGTCGGGGCGGATAAGACCGGCGGCTGCACGGCGCTCAACGACAGCCGCGTTACCCGCGCGGGCAAGGTCATGCGCCGCTTGAAACTTGATGAACTGCCGCAGCTGTTCAATATCCTGAAGGGCGACATGTCCTTCGTCGGGCCGCGCCCGGAGCTGCTGCTGTATACCACGCAGTACACCAAGGAGCAGGAGTGCATCCTCTGGGTGCGTCCCGGCATCACTGACCGCTCGTCCATCGTTTATATCGCGCAGGATGAAATCGTCGGCACGGAAAATCCGGTGGAGAACTTCGAAAAGTACATCCTGCCGGAGAAGAACCGCCTGCGCGTGGAGTATGCGCTGCATCAGTCGTTCCCGCTGGATGTCGAACTGTTCTTCGAGACGATTGGCGGCGTGTTCGGCAAGGCAAAGAAGATGGCGGACGAAAAGCACAAGCAGGGAGCAAAGGAGCCGCAGAAATGAGTACGTCCTACACGGAGAAAACACATTCGGCGTTTCACGGCGCGCCGATTGACACGTCAGACCCCAAGACGCTGGCGTGGCTCATCCGCCGTCACGGGCTGGAGATGACCCACATCAGCCGGGGCAGTCATATCGGCGCAATTTTTTCAGTCGCGGAGATTATGGCGGTGCTCTACACCCGCATCCTGCGCGTTGACCCGAAGAATCCGCAGTGGGAAAATCGCGATCGGCTGATTCTCTCCAAGGGCCATGCGGGCGCGTCGGTGTATGCGGCACTGGCGGAGCGCGGCTTTTTCCCGGTGGAGGAGCTTTCCACCCATTACGCCAACGGCTCGCGCCTGTCCGGGCATGTGAGCCACAAGGGCGTGCCGGGTGTGGAGTTTTCCACCGGTTCTTTGGGTCACGGGCTGAGCGTGGCGGCAGGCATGGCGCTGGGCGGCAAGAAGGACAACGCCGATTGGCGCGTGTACTGCGTGCTGGGCGACGGCGAGTGCGACGAAGGCTCGGTCTGGGAAGCGGCACTGCAAGCGCATCAGTATAAGCTGGATAATCTGGTCGCTATCATCGACCACAACCGGATGCAGAGCCTTGATTTCTGCGAAAACACCTTGGCGCTGGAGCCTTTCGGCGACAAATGGCGCGCGTTCGGCTGGAATGTCATCGAGACGGACGGCAACGACGTGGACGCGGTGGAAAAGGCGCTGCGTCAGGCGCAGGAGAACCGCGGCAGCGGGCGGCCGACGGTCGTCATTGCCGTGACGACGAAAGGCAAGGGTGTTTCCTTTATGGAGAACGACATCCTGTGGCACTATCGGACGCCGCAGGGTGAGGAATACGACGCGGCATTGGCGGAATTGGAGGCACAGCGGCCATGAGAGACGCATTTACACGGGCGCTGATGCGCGAGGCGGCGAAGGATGACCGCCTGATGCTGGTGACGGGGGACTTGGGCTTCGGGGTGCTGAAGCCGTTCTGGGAAACGTACCCGGAGCAGTTTGTGAACGCGGGCATTGCCGAGCAGAGCATGACGGGTCTGGCGGCGGGTCTGGCGAAGACCGGACGCACCGTGCTGACCTACTCCATCGGCAATTTCCCGACGCTGCGCTGCTTGGAGCAGATTCGCAACGACTGCGCGTATCACAGTCTGAACGTCAAGGTCGTCTGCGTCGGCGGCGGCTTTGTGTACGGCAGTCTGGGCATGAGCCATCACGCGACGGAGGACATGGCGATTATGCGCGCCCTGCCGGGGGTGACGGTGTTTACGCCCGGCGACCCGGCGGAGGTGGAAGCCATCGTCCCGGTGATGCTGAAAACGCCCGGAACGTGCTATCTGCGTCTGGGGCGCGGCGGCGAGCCGACATTGCACGAGCAGCCGGTGGCGGACTGGCAGATGCCGAAAGCGCTGACATTGCAAACAGGTACGGACATCGCAATTCTATCCGCTGGCGGCATTCTGACGCAGACGGTGAGCGCGGGCAAGAAGTTAGCCGAGCGCGGCATTTCGGCGGAAGTCGTGTCCTTCCCGTGCTTGAAACCGATTGACACGGAGAAGATTGCAGAGCTGACACGCCGCTTCCGCCACATCGTGACGGTGGAGGAACACTCCATCGTCGGCGGATTCGGTTCGGCGGTCTGCGAGGTTGCGGCGGAGACAGGGAATCCCTGCCGCATCCACCGCATCGGCATGGAGGACGTATACTCCACGATTGTGGGCACGCAGCAGTATCTGCGCGCGCAGTATCAGATGGATGATGAAGCGATTGCCCGCCGGGCGGCGCAGTGGCTTCGGGAGGAATAAAAAGTGCAGCAGGAAGAAAAGAAGCTGTCGCTGGACGAGATTCACGCGGAATTATTGGAGCAGCTGCGGGACATTACCGCTGTTTGCAAGAAGCACAATATTTCCTATAATATGATGTGCGGTTCGCTCCTGGGGGCGGTGCGCCACAAGGGGTTCATTCCGTGGGATGACGACGTGGATTTGCTGATGACGCGCGAGGAATTCCAGAAGTTCCGCGAAATCTACCCGAAGGAGTGCGACAAGCGCTTCGAGCTGACGTATCTGGACACATGGACGCCGCGCGTGATGAACCGCGACCCGGAGAAGGCGGCGGCGTTCACGGACTTTTTCATTCTTGACCCCGTGCCGCCGGAAGGGTTTCAGCGCAAGTGGTGGTTCTTCAAGCTCCACACCCTGCAGGGGATGCTGAAAAAGAACGTGGACTGGTCGCGCTTTAATTGGAAGAACAAGATTCTGATTTTCGGCACGCATTTGCTGGGTCTGCCGTTCTCGGTGAAGACGAAAACGCGCTGGTACGAGCAGGTTTCGCGGCAGGAGAAGACGGGCAACGACCTGTGCATGTCCAACGGTGCGTTTGAGCTGATGATGCACATCTGGCATCCTGACCAGTTCGCGGAGAAGATTGTCGTCCCCTTTGAAGGCATCGACGTGCTGATTCCCGCGAAATGGGACGAGGTATTGACCATCCTCTTCGGCGCGGATTACATGACCCCACCGCCGGAAGCCGAGCGCGTGGCGAAGCACTTGGATGTGTGACCAGAGGCGCTGCCTCTGGACTCCGCAAGGGAGTTCCTCCCTTGACCCTTTCGCGCGATTCAGTTGGTGACTTCTTCATACTGTTTTCGCATGTTTATACAGGGTTTCGCCTCTGCGGAGGCGACCAAAGGGCTTTCCGATCGCCCTTTGGAAACCTTCGGTTCGCACTCCTGTTTATTGAGTTTTATCGGAAGTTTTTTAGTTAGTGTGCCTTTCGTTCCCCATGCAACATAAAAAGTCAAGAAACATGGGAGGCGAAGGGGCCAAGGGGACGACCGCAAAGCCCCCTTGTCGCGCCCGCAGGCGCGATTCCCCCTGCTGGAAAAGCGCCAGCAGAAAAGAAAATAGGCAAAACATCAGGAATCCAGAAAGGAATCCAATGGAAATGATTTTCTGCCCCCTCTACTCCGGTTCGAGCGGCAACTGCCTCTTCGTGCAGTACGGCGCAACCCGCCTGCTCATCGACGCCGGAAAGTCGGGCAAAATGATTGATGAAGCACTGGATATGATTGGCGTTGATGGCAACACCATTGACGCCATTCTCATCACCCACGAACATATTGACCATATCTCCGGCGCGGGCGTGCTGTGCCGGAAGCATAAAATCCCCGTCTATGCCACCGAGATGACGTGGAATGCGATGGACGCAAAGGTCGGCAAAATCCCCCCGGAACTCCGCCGGACGTTCGATACGTTCTCGGATTTCTATATCGGAGATGTCGGTGTCGTGCCGTTCTCCATCCCGCATGACGCGGCTGACCCGGTTGGCTATCGGCTGTGGGGCGGGGGACTCAGCATCGCGACGGCGACGGACTTGGGGCATTTTCCGCGCAGCGTCCGCGACGCGGTGGCGGGCAGCTCCCTGGTACTGCTGGAAAGCAACCATGACCCCGATATGCTCCGCCACAACGACCACTATAATGAGCGCCTGAAGCAGCGTATACTGGGCAATCGCGGGCATTTGAGCAATGCCGCCTGTGCGGATGCACTGCTGCAAATTGTCGAGAGCGGCACGAAAAACGTCATTCTCGGTCATTTGAGCGGGGAGAATAACACGCCGAGCTTGGCATACCACATCAGCGAAGACCGCATGACGCGCGAGGGCATCCGCCTGGGGCAGGATTTGACGCTGGATGTTGCCCTGCGCGACCGTGTTGGAAATATCTACACGCTGGGGGACGGCAAATGACGCGCGCGGGGCGGAAAACCGACGCGGCGACGACGCTGCTGATGGTGCTGCTGATTTTGACGGCGGTCAAGCTGCTGCTGGAGCGCTTGCTGGCGCTGATGCTTCCGCATGACCTGCATCAAAATACGCGCTTGCTGCTGTCAATGGCGCAGGAAGCGCTGCTGATTGGGCTTCCGGCGCTGCTGATGCGGCGCGGGCGTTCGGCGCGCACGGGAACAATGCGGCTGAGCATCGGTCTGCTGCTCTGCGCGGCGGTGCTGGGGCTGGCGATGCGCGCTTTGGCAACGCCGCTGACGCAGCTGTGGGGCAATTTCCTTTCCGCGCCGGAGCGTCAAATTGCGGCGGCGGACAGCGCGGGCGAATGGTGCTTGCAGCTGCTGGCGCTGGCGGTTCTTCCGGCAGTGCTGGAGGAAGCGCTGTTCCGTGGCGTTGTGCTGCAAACGCTGCTGGACAGCGGCAGCCGATTTGGCGCATGGCTGCTGACGACGCTGTTCTTTTCGCTCCTGCACGGCAATTTGGCGGCACTCCCGGCACATCTGCTCTTCGGCGGTGCGCTGACGCTCGCGGAAATGCGGACGGGGAATCTGCTTGTTCCGATGGTAATGCACGCTGTTTACAATGCATCCGCGCTCTTCTGGCGCGGCATGTCCGCTGGGTGGCTGATTTTTTGCGGCGCGGCGGTGCTGGCGCTGGGAATCTGGGCGCTGATGACCTTGCCGCGCACGGCAAAAATGCGGATGAAGCGCGGTCACATCATGCTGTCGGCGGCGATTCTGCTGCTGATGGCGGTGCAGTATCTGCTGGGATGACTGCATGATGCGGTATTGTGCGCTATTTCCGTGCGAATTTAATTCATGCAGAGGGTTTCGCCTCTGCGGAGGCGACCAAAGGGCTTTCCGATCGCCCTTTGGAAACCTTCGGGTGCACACTCCTGTTTATTGGTTTTTATCGGAAGTTTTTTAGTTTGTGTACTGTTAGTATACCAAATAAAAACAACTGACATAATAGCCAAGTAACTTCCGGAGGGCGCCGAAGCAGTCCAGAGGGCGAGCGGAAAGCCCTCTGGTCGCGCCCGCAGGCGCGAAATCCCTGCAACATCAAAAACACTGTATATTAGGAAGAACTACCGCCACAAGGCGAATCCCCCTCGCGCGCATCAGCGCGAATGATACCCCCACCGGGAGGTGACTTGCGATGATTCTGCTCTCCTTGCAGGGCATTCAGAAAAGTTTCGGTACAAATGAAGTCCTCCGCGACGCATCCCTCGTGCTGCAGGATGGTCAGCGCATGGGGCTTGTCGGCGTCAACGGCTGCGGAAAATCCACCCTCATGAAGATTATTGCCGGCATTGAAACCGCGGACGGCGGCACGATGACCATGCAGAAGGGACTGAAGCTCGGGTACCTCGCCCAGCAGGGGCAGGTTGGCGAAGGGCGGACAGTGCTGGAAGAGCTGGAAAGCGTCTTTGAGCCGGTGCAGCGCATGGAACAGCAGCTGCGCGACTTGGAGCATCAGATGGCGGATGCGCACGATGAAGCATCCCTTCATCGCCTCGGCAGCCAGTACGACCAGCTTACCCGCCGCTTTGAGGAAAGCAACGGCTATGGCTGGCGCTCGACGGTGCAGGGCGTGCTGGCGGGTCTGGGCTTCCGCAAGGAGCAGCAGGGACAGATGGCTTCACTGCTCTCCGGCGGCGAACGGACGCGCCTTTGCCTTGGGCGGATGCTGCTGACTGAGCCGGATGTGCTGCTGCTGGACGAACCTACGAACCACCTTGACCTCAAGTCCATCGCGTGGCTGGAGGATTATCTGCGCACCTACCGCGGTGCAGTGCTGCTCATCAGCCATGACCGCTATTTCATGGATCACGTTTGCGACCGCATGTGCGAGCTGCTCCTTGGCGCGACGGAGTGCTATGATGGCAATTATTCCGCCTACATGGTGCAGCGAACGGAGCGGTTCGAGATTCGCATGAAGGCGTATGAGCTGCAGCAGAAGGAAATCGCCCGGCAGGAAGCCATCATCGCGCGCTATCGGCAGTTCAACCGCGAGAAGTCCATCCGTCTGGCGGAAAGCCGGGAGAAGCGGTTGGAGAAAGTCGAACGCTTGGAGAAACCGAAGGACGAAAGCGCGATTCACTTCCACTTCGATGTCCGCCGCAGAACGGGCGACGACGTGCTGATGATTGACGAACTCGCGAAGGGGTTCAGTGGGCGCACGCTCTTTGAGCATGTGAAGATGCACCTGCGCGCGGGCGACCGCGTGGCGCTCATCGGCGATAACGGCGTGGGCAAATCGACGCTGTTCAAGTGCATCGTCGGCGAAGAAAAGCCTGACTGCGGCACGATTCGCTTCGGTGCGGGCGTGGACATCGGCTACTACGACCAGCATCAGGCGCATCTGCATGAAAACAAGACCGTGCTGGACGAGGTGTGGGACGATTTCCACCGCCTTGACCAGACAGAAGTTCGCGGTGCGCTGGGGCTGTTCCTTTTCACAGGGGATGACGTGCTGATGCCCATTTCGACGCTTTCCGGCGGTGAGAAGGGGCGCGTCGCCCTGACGAAGCTGATGCTGAAGAAGGACAACGTGCTGCTGCTGGACGAACCGACGAACCACCTCGACATGGACAGCCGCGAAGTGCTGGAAGACGCGCTCGAAAACTTCCCCGGTACGATTCTCGCCATCAGCCACGACCGCTACTTCATCAACCGCTTTGCCACGAAGGTGTGCGTGCTGGAAGCAGGCGGCGTGAAAGAGTATTTGGGCAATTACGACGATTATTTTGAGAAAATCAATCGCCTGCAAGCGCCGGACAGCGAAAATGCAGGCATGACGAAAACCGCGATGGATAAGGAAAAGCGCAAGTCGCGGGAGGAAGAGAAGCGCATTCGGGAGAAGAAGAACGCGATTGCCGCGGCGGAAAAGGCGATTGCGACCGCGGAGGAGGAAGCCGCGGAGATGGAGGCGCAGCTCGCTGATCCGGCGACGTATCAGGATGCGGAGAAGGCGGCGCAGCTGGCGAAAGCGTATCAGCTGAAGAAGGACGAGATTGAGCGCCGATACGCAGAGTGGGAAGAACTCTCGGCGGAGGAGTAAACGAGGATAAACACGCGGAAAAATCAGCAGAACAAGCAAAAAAGGCTCAAGGAACATCACGCCTTGAGCCTTTTTTGCTATGATACGATTTATCTGATAAAATTCGTCCCGACCCGTTTCTCCTTCTCCGGCAGCCCCATGGCTTCCTTTCCGAAAGCAATGCTTTTCACCAGAAACGCCACGTTCCGCCCAAGCGTCCGCATGACTTGCAGCCCTTCCGCGTCCTGCGCGGCTTCCTGCGCATTGTTGCCGTGGATGCTGTTCCAGTACTGGCTCGATGCAACTGGCATCCCGGAAATTGTGAAGTACTTGTTCAGCTGGTCAAACGTCGCGCTTGCGCCGCCGCGGCGGCAGGAGACAACCGCCGCGCCGACCTTCATCGTCTTGTCGAACGGGGTGGAGTAGAACAGGCGGTCAAGCAGATTCGTCAGCGTGCCGTTCGCGCTGGCGTAGTAGACGGGCGAGCCGACAATCAGCGCATCCGCCGCCTCGAACTTCGGGGCGAGGGCGTTTACGGCATCGTCAAAAACGCAGCGGTGCAGCACGCCGCAGCGCCCGCAGGCAATGCAGCCGCGAATATCCTGTTGACCGACGTGGACGATTTCAGTCGTCAGCCCACATTCCTGCAAGGTTTGGGCGACTTCGGTCAGGGCAAGATCAATTGCGCCGTGCGCGTGGGGAGAACCGTTGAGTAAAAGCACGTTCGCCATCAGAAATCCTCCTTGTGTGCGTAAATTATGGATTAGATTTTAGGCAATACCGCACAAATGAGTTGGTGCGGAGGCGAATGAATTTTTCGTCAGATGCAATGGCAGATTTTGAAGGTTTACTGGAGGTAAATCGAAAAATCTGCAAGCAGCAGATGGCGGAAAAGGCATCGCCTACGCTGCCAACGAATTGTGCGGTATTGCCTTTAGTCCGCGAACGCCATAATGTCCGCATCCTTGCTTGTGCCGCCCGCAACGCGAACCCAGTCATCATCCGGCGAAAGGCGGTAGTACAGCGCAATTGACGGTCCGCCGTCCAGATTGTATGTCCAGAGCGGGTCGAAGGCGGATTGCAGGTAGTCAACGCACTGGCGCATGGTCAGGGCGCTGCTGCTGTCGCGCGTGACTGTCAGCAGGATGAAATTGTGCTCGTCGATGCAGCTGATGATGGTGCGCATGGCGGGCGCGGTTGTGAAGCGCCAGTTCGGGTCGAGGATGGACTGATGGTCGCGGATGACCGGACACTCGATGTAAAATGACCACGTCTGCGTTGGATTGGCGGCGAGCACATCCGCCGGGTCATCGCCGACGTGCATATGCAGCCCGTCGCGGGTGAGGGAAAGCCCGTAGTACGGCACGCCGGTCAGGCAGCGGAACACCTGCCCATCTGTGACGGTAACGCTGCCCAGCGGCGTATAGTAGTAATCCGGGCTGCTGCCGGGGTAATTTGACGGGATTTCAGGAAAGGTGGGGCTGACGTAGCCGCTGCCGTTGATGAACAGCGTCGCGTCGGGAATTTTCGCCGCCATGTCGACAGGATACTGGATGTCACGCTCCCAATTCGCGGTGGCTTTGCGAATCTGCGTGCCGGGGTCAAGCAGATAGATTTTTGTGAGATAGCAGACGGCGCCCTCCTGCTCGATGCGCTCAATCCGCCAGTGCATCGTATCCGACTGATGCGACGCGACTTCTATGCCTTGCACAGCATAGGAATCCACGCGGTCGGGCGGTGCGGGTGTCGGCGACGGTACGGGGTTGGGTGTGGGCGAGGAGGTCGCAGTCGGATCATCGGCGGGGGATGCCGCGGGGGACACGACCGGGATGGTGGTCGAGGCAGGGGCAGCGGAGTGCTTTGTCACGCGATATAGCCCCAAGATGGTCAGCGTGAAAATCAGCAGAACAAGCAGCGTGAATAGGCAACGTTCCATATGTTTTTTCTGCATGGGGGAAATTCCTCCTTTGTTGTTATTATTATAGCATAGTGGCAGGAAAGTTGTAAAGAAAAATAACTGTTTTATTAGTATACTGCATGAAAACTGTGAAATTGGACTGGTGGTGCACATTATTAAACAGAATGAGAATAAAAGTGCGCACTGATTTATCGGGAGTAGAAATCTGCTGCAAAAATACTTGACAAATTGTTGGCAAGTGGTAAAATAAAATTGTGAGTCAAAGAAGGCGGAAACGCAGACCATCCTGTTAAAGCGTGGATGGCGGCAGAAGGAGGCGAAGCGTGAACGAGCATCTTGCTTTTGCGCAGTGCCTCCAGCGGGTGCTGAACGAAACGGAACTGACGGCGACAGAGGTTGCACGCCGACTGGAAATGCGCAGCCGGAACAGCATCTTCCGCATCCTCAAGGGGAAAACGTCACCGCAGCTGAACCGCCGCTTTCTGGAGAGCTTCCACAAGCATATGGGGGAGCAGCTGACGGAGGCGCAGTGGGCGGCGCTGAATCGTGCGCTGGAGATGGATGCTGTCGGGGCGGTCGAGTACAAGAGCCGTCAGGCGCTGATGCAGCTCGTCGGCGCATTCAGTGAGCCGATTTCCCCCGCGAAGGTCTGCTATCTGGACGCGTCGGGTGCAGAAAAGGAGGACAGCTTCCTGCATTATCTGCAAGTGCTGTTCTGCGGCGCGCTCAAGGTGAACGCACTGCTTTTCGGCTGCTGTGATTTGGGGCTGTTCCGGCAATTGCAGGAGGCAATCCACCCTGTTGCGCAGCGGGTGATCGTGCGTATCGACCACTTCATCTACGCGGGGGAGGACGAAATTGTCTCGAACCTCGTGGGCATTCAGCCGATGGTGGATCAGCCGTGCTATCATGCCTATCTGGTGGATGCGGAAAACTGTCCGCAGGAGCGGCTGGCACATTACAGGACGGGACAAATGACCTTCCATGTGATGCATCAGGATGGCTCGGAAAGTACCGTGGCGCTGTTTCTGCTGGGAAAGAACGAATTTACCGCAACGGTCATGTCGACGCAGGATTTGTGGATGAGCCGGAAGGTGCTTTGCGACCGTGAGCGCTTTTCCCCCATACGCCTGCTATGGCAGCTGAACGATGAAAATTCGGACTTCATTGTCTACACGCAGCAGTATTGCAAAATGGAGCATGGCGCGGCGATTTACTACATTCGCCCGGACGTGCCGTTCCAGTATATCCCGCTGGAGGTGCTCTACCCGGTTGTGCGGGAGGGCTTTGCGCGGATGGGGATGACGCGCGAGGAGTACGAGCCGAATGTGACGGCACTGGCGGAAATCCATCAGGCGCGGATGACGAACATGATGCGCCGCCGCCGCCCGACATACATTGTGCTGAACAAGGCGGCAATGGAGGAGTTTGTCCGCACCGGGCGGCAGAGCGACCACCTGCACTTCCTGCGCAATTTCACGCCGAAGGAACGCAAGCAAATCCTCGATGTGCTGGTGCAGCAGGCGCGCGAAAATCCGTTTTTCCACCTTTATTTTGCGCAGGAGAAGCTGCCGTACACCATGGGCGAAGTCGCGCTGTATGACGGGCGCGCGCTCATCACCATGTCATCCGGCAGCGGATACGACCTGCGCACTGACCACCGGGAAAGCTGCATTACCCATCCGTTTGTTCTGCGTGCATACAAGCAGTTTTACATGAATACCGTCGTTGCCCGACTGGCAGACACGCAGACGGAATCCCTGAATCAGCTGGAAGAACTGGTACGGCGGTGTGAAAAAATGATTCGGGAGGGGCAAAAAGGGAACGCGGGAAACGAACAGGAAAAAATATCAGGACAATAAGAACCTAATACTATTTCCAGATTCACCTGCGCCATCTG
>FR899900.1:0-11613 GCA_000437595.1 Faecalibacterium sp. CAG:74
CCATAAATCAAGGGGCAAATATATAGTAACAGGTGAGGAAATACCATGTCGGAAACGAAAAAGAAAACCGCTGCCCCCAAGCCTGTCAGCAAAAAGCCGTATTTGACGGGCAAGCCGCTGGATTCGTCCTGCATCGGCGGTGCGATGCGCTTCTTCCTGTATCTGCTGATGATGGCAATTGCGTTCCTGTTTCTGGGCGCGGTGCTGAGCTTTGACAGCTTCACGCTCCGCCTCATCATCAATCTGGCGGTCGTTCTGCTGCTGCTGACGGTCATGTTCCAGTCTGGCGCAGCGGCAGGCAGTGTTGCGGTCAACGCGGGTGAACTGGCGTATCAGCGCAAGGAGTCGAACCGAATGCTCAATGACGCGGAAATCCGCGCGTGCTATCACCCGCTCAAAGGCTTTCTGACAGCGCTGATTGGCTCGCTTCCGCTGTTGATTGCCGCGACCGTGCTGGCCTGCACGACGCAGCGCCAAATGACGAGCATCGGCGCGCTGCCGACGTGGGTCAGCAGCATGATGGACAATGTCGATAACGGCGCGGCGCTGGCAGTGTACGCGCAGGACGGCGGCGTCGCGGGCATGACGATTCTGCGCATAGTGATTCGCACCTGCATCCTGCCCGCCGTCAACATTGTCGGTGCGACGAACAGCGACGCAATGCTTCGCTTGGAGCAGTTCAGCCCGCTGCTGTGCTGCCTGCCGATGATTGCCTATGGGCTGGGCTATCCGCAGGGTGTCCGCATCCGCACGCAGGTGCAGGCGGACATTGCCGCCGGCAAGCGCAAGGCGCGCAAGAAGGCGAACAAGGAGCGCAAGCAGCGCGCCGCACAGAACGGCCCGGAGCAGCTGAATTAAGTGGAGGAAACCCACATGCGAATCATCGCCGGAACAGCCCGCGGCACAGTCATTGACGCGCCGCTGGGGAGAGATACACGTCCAACGCTCGACCGCGTTCGTGAGAATGTGTTCAATATCCTTCAGCAGCAGGTGCGGGGTGCGCGGGTGCTGGATTTGTTCTCAGGCAGCGGCGCAATGGCGTTTGAGGCGGGCTGCCGGGGGGGGACAAACCCCGGGGTGTTTTGGGGCGGTCGGCGGGGGAGCCACATCCGCCGTGCTGGTGGATGTGGACAAAAAGGCGCATCAGGTGGAGGAAGCGAATTGCCGCAAGCTGCGGATGGACGACCGCTGCCGCCTGTTGCTGATGGATTGGCAAGCCGCCGTATCGCAGCTCCAGTGCGCGGACGACCGTTTTAACCTTGTGTTTCTTGACCCGCCGTATGCCATGCACGACCTCTGCGGCGTGATGAATGCGCTCAAGCCGCTGCTGGCAGAGGATGCCATCATTCTGGTCGAGCATGAGGCAAAGACGTTCCCATCCACCCCTGATGGCTTTGATCTGTACGACAGCCGCAAGTACGGCATTGCGGGCGTGAGCTTTTTCCGCCTGATTCATACGGAGGAATTGTAAATGGAACGCATTTGCGTTTATCCCGGCAGCTTTGACCCGGTCACGCTGGGTCACGAGGATGTTATCCGCCGTGCCGCGAAGCTGTTCGACCGCCTGATTGTCGCCGTGATGCACAATCCGCAGAAAACAGGCTGCTTCCCCGTGCAGGAGCGAATGGCGCTGCTGGAGAAGCTCACGCGTGATTTGCCGAACGTGACCATCGACTGCTGGGATGGGCTGCTGGTGGACTATGTGCGCACGCATCAGGCAAGCGTTGTTGTCCGCGGGCTTCGTGCCGTCAGCGACTTCGAGTCCGAGCTGACGATGGCGCAGATCAACAGTCATCTGCTGCCGGGCATGGAGACAATTTTCCTGATGACGCGCCCGGAACATTCGTGCATTTCATCCTCTGCCGTCCGGGAAGCCGCCGCGTTCGGTGCGGATATCCGCGATTTTGTCCCGGCGTGCATTGCCGAGGATGTGACCACGCACTTTCATCGCGCACAGAAGTGACCCAATACACCCGTTTGAGCGAAAGCAGGAGAGGAGCAGACGATATGCTGAACAACTCGCAGGGTTCTCAGGGAAACAATGACCTTCAAACCGCTCAGAACGCAATTGCCATCCTGATTGACCAGATCAGCAAGGCGCGTGGAGTTGGGCGGACAATCGTTATCGACAAAAACTGGCTCAACAACCAACTTAGTGCTTTGCAGAACAGTCTGCCTGCCGCCGTGCATCAGGCGCAGGCGGTGCTAAAGGAGAAGGAGACCACCCTGTCCCGTGCGCAGCAAGAAGCGGAGATGCAGCGGCAGACCGCGGCGGATGATGCGCAGCGCCTGAAGGCACAGGCGGAGAAAGAAGCCGCCGCCGCGCGCGCCGAGGGCGAAAAGGCGCGCGCCGATGCGCAGAAGGATGCCGACGCCGCCAAGCAGGAAGCCGAGCGGATTCGCGCCGGTGCAGCGTCTCAGGCGAATGCGGATGCCCGTGCGATTATCGACAAAGCAAATAACGAAGCGCGGAATATCATCTACAAGGCGCAGCAGGATGCCAACCGCCTTGTGCAGGCGGACGCCGTCCGTCAGCAGGCGGAGAAGGAAGCTGAAACGCTCCGTTCGCAGGCGAGCGAGGATATTGCCAAGCGGCAGGCAGACTGCCAGCAGTACATTGCGGGTCAGCTTGCGAATCTGGACAGCTATATGACGCAGATGCTGCAAAACGTTCGCAATGCGCGCAGTCAGGTGCGCGGACAGTAACGTTTTTCCATGGAAAGCAAATTTTCTTGCAGGTGTTACAATCAATTCACCAGAAATTCATGCAGGCTTCATATTCCTGCACTAAGATACTCTTGCAAGCGGCGGAAAGCCACCGTCCACCGATTGCAATCTCCTTTTTCCAGGCATTTCCCAAAAGGGAAATGCCGAACCTCCCTATCCTCCATACAAAGCAAAGCCCGCCAATGCTGTGAAGCGTCGGCGGGCTTTGTGATTGGGCGCATAAATTTTCCGAGGCACGGAAATGCTTCTCCGCATAGGGAGGCATGAAGCGATGCGGAAAAAGCAGGTGCTGCAGCTGCTGACAATGCTGACGGCGACCGCCGCCGTGTGCGGGGGACTCTTCCTGCGCCATCAGCCAATGGAAGTGGCGGCAGTGCGCGTGGAGAAGGGGAACATCTGCCGTACGGTCGGTGTCGCAGGGACGGTCTGCTACACGCAGGAAACGCCCGTCACGGCAATGGTCAGCGGCATGGTGGACGCGCTGTATGTAATCGAGGGGGAGCGCGTGACGCAGGGGCAGGCGCTGGCGCGAATCAGCGGCGGTACGGCGCAGGAACAGGCGGTGCTGGCGCTGATGACGCATTTGGATGACGACGGGCGCAGTGCCCTGACGCAGACGCTGGCAGAGGGCAGTGTCCTGCGCGCGCCTGTCAGCGGGATTGTGCAGCGCGTGGCGACGGCAGCGTATGCGCCCGTGCAGGCGGGGAGCATCCCCATGACGATTGCAGCGGGCGCGCCGGAAATCGTCTGTCTGTGCGTTCCGGCGGATGCGGAAGATGTGCGCGTTGGGCAGCTGGCAGACATCAGCACAAATGGCAAGCATTGCGGCTACGCGACGGTTGCGAGCATCAAGCCGATGATTGCGGAAAGCTCTTCCGCCTATCGCCTGATTTTGACGCCGCAGGACGGGCTGACCCTCAGCCCCGGCATAGAGGTGGAAGCGCAGATTACCGCCGAATATCACGCGCAAGTCACGACGCTGCCGCTCAGTGCCATTACCCCTGACGAAACGGTCTGGTGGATTGCTGATGGCATTTGCACAGAAATTCCCGCGCAAATCGTGCAGACGGACGAAAATAGCGCGTGGGTCAGCCTGCCGGAAGGAATCAGCGTGGTGAACGGCGAATTTGACCGCTGTCAGCAAGGCGTTCGCGTCCGGATTGCGGAGGGTACGCCGTGACGCTGCGGGACGCGCTGGATTTTGCGCTGACCAGCCTGCGCGGAAATCTGGCGAAATCACTGCTGACGGTGCTGGGGCTGGGTGTCGGCGTTGGCGCGGTGCTGACAGTGCTTTCGCTGGGCGACGCAGGCGAAATCCGCGTGGAGGAAGAAATCGCACGCTTGGGTGTGGATAAAGTATGGTTCTGCGCGGAAAATCCGGCATATCCGCTGACGGAGGATTGCCGCGCCATCGCCGCTTCTACGGGCGCGGATGTTTGCCTTGGCGCATCGACGATGGACGCGGTGTCGCTCGGCGGGCAAACCGTCTATGCGCAAATTGCCGGATATGACGATGGCTTAGAAGCGGTGCATCACCCCAGCAGCGTGCAGGGACGCATATTCACCGTGCGCGAGTACAGCGGTGAAAGGGTCGCCCTGCTTGACGAGACGCTGGCGGGGCGCTTGAACGCGGCGGTGGGGGATTTCATCAACTGCGGCGGGCGGCGCTACTGCATCGTCGGTGTCGTTGCGGGGATGCCCGCACAGAGTGCGTCACTGGGCAGTGGAATGCTCCTTCTGCCGCTGCAAACGTGGCAGGATGCCTATGCGCTGGCCCCAACAGAACTGGCGCTGGCCGTCCCGAAGGGCGAAAAGGCGGGGGAACTGGCTGAGGATGTTTTGGCGAAGCTGCACAATCTGCCGGGAAAATATCTCTCCGTGACGCTGGAAAACGAGATTGACGCGGCAAAGTCGGTCGTGCGGATTTTCGTGATGGTACTGGCGTGCGTGGCGTTCGTGTGTGTTGCGACGGGCGCCATCGGCGTGATGAACGTGCTGTTGATTTCCGTACGGGAGCGGCGGCGTGAAATCGGACTCCTCAAGGCAATTGGCGCAACGTCGCGGCAGGTGGCGCTGCTGTTTCTATTGGAAGCGGCGGCGTATGCAGCACTGGGCGGGCTGCTGGGGATTCTCCTTGGCTTGGGGATGACGGCGCTCTTCGGCGCGCTGATTGGCTTAATGCCGCAGGTGAAGCTGCTGCACATGGGACTGCTGCTGGCGGGTGCGGCGGCGCTGGGGCTGAGCTTTGGCGTGATTCCCGCGGCAAAAGCGGCAGGACTTCCTCCGGCGCAGGCACTTAGAACCGAGTGATTTTTTGGGCAACTTGTCTACAAAAAGCGGTTCTTTTCAACCATGAGAGACATTCTGCACAAGGAATTGCGCAAAGAATTGGCAATCCGGCCTATTTACGATTTGGCGAAAAACAGGTATAATATCGACAGTGGCCAAGCAAGAGGAACCATTCGCAAGCGTGGTGCTGGCCAATCGGATTACGAATTTTCGTGAGGAGGAATTCATTATGGCAAGTGTATCCCTGCAGCACATCTACAAGGTGTACGCCGGCGGCGTGACGGCTGTCAGCGACTTCAACCTCGACATCAAGGACAAGGAATTTATCGTTCTGGTCGGCCCGTCCGGCTGCGGCAAGTCCACCACCCTGCGCATGGTTGCCGGCTTGGAAGAAATCTCCGACGGCGAACTGTATATCGGCGACAAGCTGGTTAACGACGTTGCTCCGAAGGATCGCGATATCGCGATGGTGTTCCAGAACTACGCGCTGTATCCGCACATGACCGTGTTCGACAACATGGCGTTTGGCCTTAAGCTGCGCAAGACCCCCAAGGACGAAATCAAGCGCCGCGTGGAAGAAGCTGCCCGCGTTCTGGGCATTGACCACCTGTTGAACCGTAAGCCGAAGGCTCTGTCCGGCGGCCAGCGTCAGCGTGTTGCTCTGGGCCGTGCTATCGTCCGTGAGCCGAAAGTCTTCCTGTTCGACGAACCGCTGTCCAACCTGGACGCTAAGCTGCGCGTGCAGATGCGTACCGAAATCACCAAGCTGCATCAGCGCCTGCAGACCACCTTCATCTACGTTACCCATGACCAGACCGAAGCTATGACGATGGCTTCCCGTATCGTGGTCATGAAGGACGGCGTTGTGCAGCAGGTGGATACGCCCCAGAACCTGTACGACTTCCCGGCGAACGAGTTCGTCGCAGGCTTCATCGGCTCTCCGCAGATGAACTTCTTCGACGTGCGCCTCAAGCGCGAAAACAACGAAGTTGTTGCGTACTTTGGCGACAACAAGATCGTTGTTCCGCAGGGCAAGGTTTCCAAGTTTGTGGATGAGTCCTATGTGGGCCGCGAAGTTGTCATGGGCATCCGTCCGGAAAACATCCACGACGATGAAATGTTCCTCGCCAACGCTGCCGATGCGACCATCGACGTGAAGGTCGAAGTGACTGAAAAGATGGGCTCTGAAACCTATCTGTACCTGACCACCACCGGCAAGGAAGGCAACATCATCGCTCGCGTCAACCCGCGCACGACGTCCACTGCTGGCGGCGAAATCAAGGTTGCGTTCGACGTGAACCACCTGCACTTCTTCGACAAGGAAACCGCCCGCACCATTCTGGTGTCCGATGCTGTTCCCGCGCCGACCAAGACCAATCTGACGAAGTAATTCACTTCACACAGAATTTTCAGGAAGCACTTTCTCCGTAATGGGGAGGGTGCTTCCTTCTTTTTGATCGGCAGAACGTTTGTTTTTGTGCTAAATTCACAAAAAATTTTCGCTTTTCAGCAAAATTCGCTTTTCTCCCGCGCGAAAGTGTGCTATACTGAAATAGGATATTCGGACACAAGCGCCGCGTGGGATGGCGGCGCGAAAGGGGCGTATACCTTTGATGAACAAACGTTTGCAGGAACAGGTTGACAACGTGCTGAATCGCCTGAGTGTACCCATCACGATTTTGGATGCGGATTCGGACAGACTGCCGGACGGGATGCCGCTATCTACGCTTCGCCTGACTGAGGGTGAAGCGCGCACCATGCTGGGCAGCCTGTATATGGCGGTGCCGCCGCTGCATATCGTGCTGACTTGTGCCGAGCAGCAGCCCGGTGCGCGCGATGTGCTGCAGCTGGCGGCGATGTTGATTGCCGCGCTCGACCACTCCGGCGAAAATCGCACCGAGAGCAGCAGCGACGTGTATTGCCGCGCGCTCCGGGGCGACCTGATGGGCAGCGAACTGGAGGCGCTCAGCCACGAGCATCAACTGCCGCAGGAGATGGATCGCACGGTCATGCTCTTCCACATCGTGCAGACCGAAAACGAGTGCGCCTATGACCTGCTGCGGGACATTACGCCGGTGCAGGACAAGGATGTGCTGCTGAACATGGATCGTCACACCGTTGTGCTGATTAAGGAAATGACGGACGTGGAAACGATTGATGACCTGCACCAGTTTGCACAGGCGCTGCAAGAGACGCTGATGGGCGAGACGGCGCACCAGATGACCGTCGGCATCGGCAAAATGCGCCGCACCATCGACGAATTGCGCGACAGCTACAACGAAGCGCGCCGTGCTATTGAAGTCGGACGCATCTTCAAGCCGGAAGAAAGCATTTATATTTACAGCCGCCTGATTCTGGAGCGCTTCCTGATGGAGCTGCCGCAGGACATCAGCGCTTATTATCACGGGCTGCTCTTCAACCGCAAGAATCAGCGCCTGTTCAACGAGGAAATGCTCTACACGATCGAAATGTTCTTCAAGAAGGACTTGAATCTGTCCGACACGGCGCGTCAGCTCTATATTCACCGCAACACGCTGGTGTATCGGCTGGACAAGGTGCAGCGGCAGACGGGTCTGGATTTGCGCTCCTTCGACGATGCCATCACCTTCAAAATCCTGATGGAGTTGAAGAAAGTCAGCGGCGACAAAGCGCCCCGGAAATAAACGATAAGGAGGATTTTTCCCATGAAAAAGAAACTTGCGCTCGTGCTGTCTCTTGTCCTGTGCTGCGCGATGCTCAGCGGCTGCACGACGCTCACNNNTGGCGCGCGCGATACCCGACTGCGGCACGACGCTCACCGCTCTGATGGGCAAGCAGATGGCGAATGCCGCCAACGACGATACCAGCGGCGACACCGTAACGATTTCCCGCGAGGAGTATGAGAAGTACAAGCAGTTCGACAAGCTGCTGGAACTGATGGACATTGTGGACGAAGGGTACTTCGAGGACTACGACAAGCAGAGTTTGCTTGACGGCGCGGCGGACGGCCTGCTGTCCGGGCTGGGTGATCCGTACACCTTCTACTACACGCCCGAAGAGTACGCCAAGCTCTGGGAGGATGACGAAGGTGAATATGCGGGTGTCGGCATCCAGATTTCCACGTCCTACCTGACGGGAATCTGCACCATCAGCCGCGTGTTCGACAACGGCCCGGCACATGAGGCGGGCGTCCGCAAGGGCGATATTCTCTATAAGGTGGAGGATTTGTATGTCAACTCCAGCACCATTAACGATGCGGTAGATATCATGCGCGGCACGCCGGGCACGGATGTGCACGTCACGTTCCTGCGTGGTACGGAAGAAATGGCGTACACGCTCACGCGCGCGAACATTAACGTCAACCGCATTGATTCCATGATGCTGACCGACGAAATCGGCTACATTTATCTCTACGACTTCGCAGGCGACTGTGCTGAAAAGTTTGAGACCACCGTTAATAAGATGGTGGAGAACGGCACGAAGGGCTTGATTATCGACCTGCGCGACAATCCCGGCGGCTGGGTGAACGACGCGCAGAGCATCGCCGATATCTTCCTTGACAAGGGGACGCTGTGCTATTTGCAGTACAAGAACGGTGAACGCTACTACTACCGCACAAAGGACGGCAAGGTGGAGATGCAGCTGGTGATCCTTGTCAACGAGAACAGCGCATCGTCCTCCGAAATCCTCACCGGTGCACTGCGTGACCGTGCAAATGCGATCGTTGTCGGCAAAAAGACCTACGGCAAGGGCATTGTGCAGTCGGTCGTGCCGCTCTCCGACGGTTCTGGGATGCAGATTACCGTTGCGCAATACTACACGCCCAACGGCTATGCGGTGCACAAGCAGGGCATCACGCCGGACGTGGAAGTGGACGGAGACAACGGCATGTACGAGTTAGGCGATCTGACCGACGCACAGCTGGCAAAAGCGCTGGAGGTCATGCAGGAAAAGCTCGCGGAAAAGAAATAATCACCAAAAGCCGGGGGAGCACGAAGGCTGTCCCGGCTTTTTGCATACGAAAAAAGCGCTGGAACGTACATTCCAACGCCTTTTTTGCGTTTGAGAGACGATTAGTCCTCGTCCTCTTCCGCATTCTGTTCTTGGAAAATTTCAAAGACGGCGTTCAGCACGTCCTCGTCCTCCACACCGGAGTAGGTTTCTTCGTCGCCTTCGCGAATGACCTTGAGAATCACCACTTCGTCCTGCTCGTCGTCATCCTCAATTTCTTCATCGTCCAGCGGAATCATCACCATGTAGTCGTCGTTGTTGTACTCGACCACGTCCAGCAGCAGGAACTCCACATCGTTGCCGTTTTCATCGGTCAGCGTGATGATGTCCTCGTCCTGAATTTCGCTCATCGTCAGCCTCCTGCGTCACTCCGCGTCGGTGAACATGCTGTCGTCGCCCTCGTCGCCGTCGGCGAAGTTGTAGTCGTCGGCGAACATCTGCTTAAATTCTTCGAAGATGGCATCGGTGATGCTGTCGTCTTCTTCCGGAACAAATTCTTCCGTTTCGTCATCGACGATTTCAGAGCGGAGAATTACGACTTCGTCGTCATTTTCATCCTGCGGGACCAGCACCACATACTCGTTCTCGCCATGCTCCATGCGGGCGGCAATGTCATAGAGATATTCCGTGCCGTCCTCGTCGGTCATCACGACCACGTCCAGATCATCTTCATCCTGCACGTCCTGCGGATTCAGTTCAGGGGTGTTGGGGGTATCAGTCATGATAGCTGCCTCCTTCAATTGCACTTAGGAACCTCCCACATTGTAGCACATCGGGCGCGCTTGTGCAAGCGTTTCCGGCGTTGACAGGCGGAAAATTTTATGATATTATCGGGAAAACGCGGAAAGGGAGATTGGCGAATGATACCAGCGGCGATTCAGGCGCTTCTGCCCCAATATCCGGGCGAGGAGAACCGCATCGGGCATTCGGGCGCGCAGGTGGTGATGTATGAGGACTGTGTGCTGAAAGTGCAGCCGGACACGGGAAATGCGGCGAATGAGGGCATCATGCTGCGGTTTTTGAAGGGGCGGCTGCCCGTGCCGGAGGTGCTGGCGGAGGCGGTGCAGGGTGGAATGCGCTATCTGCTGATGACGCGCCTTCGCGGGCGGATGCTCTGCGACGAAACGTTTCTGGACAATCAGCCGCTGCTGGCGCGCCGGATGGCGGATGCGGCGGAGATGCTCTGGCGCGTGGATATTGACGGCTGCCCCTGCTCGTATGCGTTGGACGACGTGCTGCGAAAAGCAGAAGCGGACATCGCCGCCGGGCGCGTCACCATTGACACCGCGAATCAGCCGGAAACATACGGCGCAGGCGGATTTGCATCGCCGGAAGCGCTGCTGGCGTGGCTGAAAGCGAACCGTCCGCCGGAAACGCTTGTGCTGTCCCATGGCGACTTCTGCTTGCCGAACATCCTCGCGGACGAAAAGGGGATTGTCGGCTTCCTTGATTTGGGGCAGGCGGGCTGTGCCGACCGATGGCGCGACCTCGACCAAGGCTTATGGAGCATGTGGGCGAATACGACCGGGCTTTTCGGCGGAAGGGCGCGCCTGTTCGACCGAAACGCCCTCTTTTCCGCGCTGAATCTCCCCCTTGATGAGGAAAAACTGCGCTACTACTCGCTTTTGAGCGAACTTTGCCCCTGAAAAAACGCCGCTCACTGCCATTGTCAAGCAGTGAACGGCGTTTCGTCGTCAGCGGATAACAAGTTCCATCGGGTAGTGGTCAGAGCCGCGGATTCTGGGGTGTGCGTTCGCATCGACTATGCGCTCCACCATGCGTTCGGACACAAGAAAGTAATCCAGCCCGCCCGCGCGAATGCCCTTGCGATAGGCGAACGCACCGGGCGCGGTATCCGGATGAACGTGGCGATAGGCATCAACGAAGCCGCTTTGCAGAAGCGCCGCCATCCCGCTGCGTTCCTCGCGCGTGAAGCCCGGAACGTGCATTCCCTGCGACTTTCCGGCTAAATCCGCATCGTTGTAGGCGGCATTCAAGTCCCCGCAGAGAATGACGGGTTTCTGCGCATCAAGCGCCTGCAAATGACGAAGCAGCGCGTCATTCCACGCAATGCGCTCCGGCAGACGGCTCAAATCCGCCGCGACGTTCGGCGCGTAGGCGTTCACAAGGTAAAAGTCACCCAAATCCGCCGTAATCACACGCCCCTGCGTATCCGTTTCATCCTCGCACAAGCCGAAGCGGGAGAATACAGGCGTCCGCAGCGTCAGCACCGCAGTGCCGGAATAACCGGGGCGGTCGGCGTAATTCCAAATGCCTGTAAACCCCGGCAAATCCAGCTCACCTTGACCAGCCTGCAACTTCGTCTCCTGCAGGCAGTAAACATCCGCGTCCAGCCGCGCGAAAGCATCCAGCAGCGTCCGGTTCATCAGCGACCGAAAGCCGTTGATATTCCACGAAATCAGCTTCATTTCTGCTCCTTACCGGTATCCAAGCGTGTCCCACTCCGGCGGGTCGGTGCTGTCGCGCCCGGTGTAGCATTCCGGGAAAAGCGCCGCCGTCGAGTACGGCTCATCCGCCGCGTACAGGTGCGAAAGGTCGCCCGACTGCATACAGCGGAACACGACCTCGCCCTTCACGCGCTCTTCC
>FR899900.1:11642-12213 GCA_000437595.1 Faecalibacterium sp. CAG:74
CGCTCTTCCGTCACCAGCGTGGTCACGCTGGACGGCTGCGTGCAGAAACCGTGCCACAGCAGCATCGGCGACACGCCCAGTAAGTGCCCGATGCACGCCATCATAATGCCGAAGTGGCAGAACAGCACAATCGTGTCCGGCTGGTTGTTGTCGCAGCGGTACAGATGTCCGTCGCGAATCATACCGTAGCGCGCCAGCAGCGCATCCATGCCCGCCTGCGTTTCACGCCAAATCGCATCGACCGTGCCGACGCGGAACAGTTCATCCTCCGTCCAGTGATTCACGTCGTACAGCAGCGGATGCCCCTGCCACAGCCGCGGCTTGTAGTCCCACGGAATCCGCTCTGCGCCCGTCTCCGGGTCAATGCTCCGTCCGCGGAACTCCGCCAGCCACGGCAGCGTTTCCGCCGTGCGGTGCGTGCGCTCCAAGGTGTACCGCGCGGTTTCCTGCGCACGCCCCAGCGGGGAGGCGTAGAAGTCCCGCACGTCGAGTTTTGCCAGCCGAAGCGACAGCAGCTGCGCCTCCCGATGCCCTTTCAAGGTCAGCGAATCGTGCTTGTAGTCCGGTTCAG
>FR899900.1:12245-54774 GCA_000437595.1 Faecalibacterium sp. CAG:74
GGTTCAGCATGGCGGACAAACATCAGTTTCATAGTTTCTATCCTCAGTCAAAAATCTGGAAGATGCCGCATTTGAGGTACTGCGTTTCCGGCGCGGCAGGCAGAATCGGGTGGTCGCGCCCCTGCGTGCGGTACTCGACCTGTCGCAGCTGCACATGCGCATCATGCGCCGCGTCGCGGACAATCTGCATGAACGCATCCGGCAGAATGTGCTGCGAGCAGGAGCAGGTAATCAGGTAGCCGCCGGGCTTGACCATCTTCATCGCACGCAGGTTGATTTCTTTGTAACCCCGCGTCGCTGCTTCGATGGCGCTGCGCGTCTTGGTGAATGCGGGCGGGTCGAGAATCACCACGTCATACTTGACGCCCGCGCGGCTCTGCTCCGCCAGCAGGTCAAACGCATTCGCTTCGACGAAGTGGACGACGTTCTCCAATCCGTTCAGGCGCGCGTTTTCCGTCGCGAATTCGCAGGCGAAAGCGGAAATATCCACGCCCGTGACTTCCTTCGCGCCATAATGCCCCGCATGAAGCGCGAAACTGCCCGTGTGCGTGAAGCAGTCCAGTACGGTCTTGCCCTTGACGAACGGCGCAATCGCGGCGCGGTTCTCCTTCTGATCGAGGAAGAAGCCCGTCTTCTGCCCTTCCTTGACATCCACCCAGAAGTGTACGCCGTTCTCCACCATCTCCACGCGATCGGGAACTGTGCCGTACATCACGCCTGTCAGCTGCTCCAAGCCCTCCAAGCGGCGAACCGGCACGTCGCTGCGTTCATAGATGCCCTGTGGATGCACTTCTTCCACCAGCGCGTCCACCACATCCTGCTTGAAGCGCTCCATGCCCAGCGCCAGGCATTGCAGCACCAATACATCGCCGAAGCTGTCCACAATCAGCGCTGGCAGGCGGTCGCTCTCCGCGAAAATCAATCGGCAGGAGCGCAAGTCCGCGAACGTGCGCCGGTAGTCGATGGCTTCCTTGACACGGCGGAAGATGAACGCGCGGTCAATCGGCTCGTCGTGCAGGCTCATGATGCGCAGGGAAATCTGGCTCTGCGGATTGTAAAACGCCTTCGCCAGAAATTTGCCCTTGCTGGAATACACCGATACGATGTCGCCGGGGGTGAAATCGCCCTCGACGCGCGCAATATCGCTGCGGAACACCCACGGATGTCCGCTGTAGACCCGTTTTTCTTTGCCGGGGATGAGAATCGCATTGGCCATATGCCAGCCTCCTTATGCCTGATGCGCCGCCGCTGCGCCGATGAACGCTGCGAACAGCGGATGCGCCTTGTTGGGGCGGGAAAGGAACTCCGGATGATAAATTGTGCCGATATAGAACGGATGCGCCGGAATCTCGAATACCTCCGGGTAATTTCCGTCCGCGCTGAAGCCGACAAAATCCACGCCGACCTCGTGCAGCGGCGCAAGGAACGCATCATCCACCTCGTAACGGTTGCCGTGGCGCTCGTGCACCATCGTCAGACCGTAGATGGCCGCGGTGCGGCTGCCCTCGGTCAGCACGACATCCATGCCGCCCATGCGCGCATTCTGCCGGCCATCGTTCTCGTCCACGCGGTCGCGCGGAATCGCCACCACCGCCGGGTTCGCCAGCCGATTGACTTCCGTCGAGTTCGCGTCCGGCAGCGACAAAAGCGACCGAACCGCTTCCACCACGCCAAGCTGCATTCCGTAGCCAATCATCAGGCAGGGGATGCCCTTCGTGCGCGCGAAGTTCGCCGCTGCCATCATCCCCTCCGCGCCGCGATGCCCGAAGCCGCCGGGGAGGATGATGCCGTGATAGCTGCCCAGCCGTTCCGCGGCGTTCGCTGCCGTCAGCTCGTCCGAAGAGATATAGTCCACATACACCGCCGCGAGGTTCGCGATGCCCGCGTGTACAAGCGCTTCGTGCACAGACAGGTACGCATCATGCACGGCAACATACTTGCCGACCAGCGCGATATGCACTTCCTGCGTCGGCGCGTCATAGCGGGCAACCATGTTCGTCCACTCGGTCAAATCCGCCGGGGGATTGGGCAGCTTCAGCGTTTTCAGCACCATGCCCGCCAACCCCTCTTTTTCCAGATTCAGCGGCACTTCAAACAGTGTGGACGCATCCCGGTTCTGCACCACGTTACCCACCGGCACATTGCAGAACAGCGCGATTTTGTCCTTTGCGGACTGGCTGATGTTCACCTCTGTGCGGCAGACGATAACATCCGGCTGAATGCCGATGGCGCGCAGGGCCTTGACGGAGTGCTGCGTCGGCTTTGTCTTCATTTCGCCTGCAACGGACAAATACGGCATCAGCGCCACATGGATGAAGCAGGTGTTGCCCGCGCCCAGCTCCCATTTCAGCTGGCGAATCGCCTCCAGATACGGAGAGGACTCGATATCGCCCGCCACGCCGCCGATCTCGATAATCGCAATATCCGCGCCGGAGTTTTCCGCCGCCGTGATGATGCGGTGCTTGATTTCGTTCGTCACATGAGGCACGACTGTAATCGTTGCGCCGTGGTATTCGCCGCGCAGCTCGCGCTCCACCAGGGCAGTGTGAATCTTGCCGGTGGTGATGCTCGCTTCGCCCTTGAGCGACTCGTCGATGAAGCGCTCGTAGTGCCCTAAGTCAAGGTCGGCCGCCACGCCGTCCTCCGTAATGAAATTTTCGCCGTGCTGCAAAGGGGACAGCAGCGCCGGATTGAAGTTATAGTAGGTGTCGCACTTCTGCATCGCGACCTTGTAGCCGCGTGCCTTCAGCAGCCGCCCCAGGGATGCCGCCGTTGTGCCCTTGCCCAGCGAAGAAACAACGCCGCCGGTCACAAATACATATTTCATCATCAAAATTCAACTCCTTTTCGGTCGTTTCGATAAAGAAACCGTCCTGTTCATTGTAGGTGTTTCGCGCTTTTCTGTCAAGGGGGAAGGTCGATTTCCGCTCTTTCATTTTTCTGGCGGATGTGCTACAATGGTCATAAACAATCGAAAGGGGAGACGCTCGTGATTCCTTTCCCGGAGTATCCGCGTCCGGCGCTGCGCCGAGACAGCTTCCTGAACCTCAATGGTTCGTGGTCGTACGCCATTGCGGCGGATGAAGCCCTGCCCCATGCGTGGGACGGCGAAATCCTCGTGCCGTATTCGCCGGAGACGGCAGCTTCGGGCGTTCGGCGGACGCTTCAGCCGAATCAGTGGCTGCACTATCAGCGCATGTTTACGCCGCCGGATGGGGATGGCGGGCGCGTGCTGCTGCATTTCGGCGCGGTGGACAATGACTGCGTGATTCTCGTCAATCATCGGGAGGTCGGGCGGCACAGCGGCGGCTACTGGCCGTTTTCGCTGGACATCACCGACTATTTGCAGGACGGCGAAAATACGCTGCATGTCGCCGTGCAGGACGCGTCCGACTGCGGCATTCAGGCGCGCGGCAAGCAGAAACTGACCCCCGGCGGCATGTTCTATCCCGCGCAGAGCGGCATTTGGCAGACCGTCTGGCTGGAGCGTGTGCCGGACTGCTATGTGCAGGAGCTGACGATTACGCCGGACGTGCCGACGCGCACGGTTCGTTTTGCCGTCTCCGTCAGCTCCGACTGCCTTGTGTCCTTTCGCGTGACCGCAGACGGCAGGGAAGTCGCCTTGGCGCGGAACACGGCGGTTCATCATCAGGCGAGTGTTGCCCTGAAGCTGCCGGAAGATGCGCTGCACTGCTGGTCGCCGGACGACCCGTTCCTCTACGATGTGGAAATTTCGCTGCCGGAAGAAACGGTGACAAGCTACTTCGCCATGCGGCAGTGGACGTGTCAGCCGGATGCAAACGGCATTCCTCGCTTCTGCCTGAACGGTCAGCCGATTCTGCTCAACGGTCTGTTGGATCAGGGCTACTGGGTGGATGGGCTGTACACGCCGCCGTCGGACGAAGCGATGGTGACGGAATTGCAGCGCGTGAAGGCACTGGGCTTCAACCTCCTGCGCAAGCACGCGAAAATCGAGCCGCAGCGCTGGTATTATCACTGTGACCGGCTGGGGCTGATTGTCTGGCAGGATTTCGTCAGCGGCGGCGCACCCATGAAGTCGTGGTATGTGACGTACTTGGCGAACGTGCTGCTGCCAGTCCTGCGGCATTTCCCAGATGTCGGGCTGTTCCGGCATCTGCTGTCGCGCCCAAATGAAGCAGGCCGGACACTTTTCCTCCGCGAAATGTCGGACACGGTGAATACGCTGTACCATCATCCGTGCATTGCGCTGTGGGTGCCGTTCAACGAGGGCTGGGGGCAGTTCAATGCACGTCAGGTGACGGGAATTCTCCGCCGGATGGATGCGACGCGCCTGATTGACCAAGCGAGCGGCTGGTTTGACCAAGGCGGCGGCGATGTGTACTCCATGCACAACTATTTCTATCCGCTGAAAGTGCGGAAGCATCGGCGCGTAACGGCGCTGACGGAGTACGGCGGCATTGCGTACCCGATGCCCGGCCACTGTACGCACGAGAAGTCGTATGGCTATGGCACAGCGGAAAGTCGGGAGGATTTAACCGCGCGCTATCGCCAATTGCAGCTGGAAACGGTACTGCCGCAGCTGCAAAAGGGGCTGTCCGCGCTGGTGTACACGCAGGTCAGCGACGTGGAGGAGGAAATCAACGGCATTTTCACCTATGACCGCGAGGCGGTCAAGCCGGACGAAACCGCTGTTCGGGAAATCAACGTCGCATTGGCGGCGGAGTTTGCCCGTTGCACCCGCAAAAAACCATAAACGCAAAAAATCGCCGCACCGGATTGCTTTTCCGATACGGCGATTGCTTTATGTGATTAGGCATCCAGATGCTTGTCCGTGTCATCCGCGTTTTCCGTTGATTTCGGTGCGCCATCCGCCGCCTCATACGGCTGGACGGTATCCTGCCTCTGCTTCTTGCGGCGGTTGCCCAGCACAATCGGGTATGCGCCCAGCGCGCCAAACAGCATCCCCACTGCGAGATTCTTCACGATCTCCGTTTGGACGTCCTGCTCCATGAACATGCTTTGCACATACTCTTCAACCGTCGGGCCATACTTCTGAATCCGAGCCTGTTCAAACGTGTTCATTTCCGAAATCTGCTGATTGTAGCTTTGCACCATGATTACTGTTGCCGTTCCCACCGTGCCGACGCAAATCGACAGAATCAGCATTACGATAATCGTGATGGCCTTCGCCTTGCCGGGCCGACCGTGCAGCAGATCATAGCCCTTGCCCGCCAAGAATGCTGTCAGCCACGCAACGATGCCCGCGATGTAGCCCCATACGCCGACCAGCACCCACAGCGCCGTACCGATGAGCGCACCCAAGAGGGCGCCGAGAATGCCGGTCAGCAGATTGCCCTGCTTCTCCTCGTAAATCGACTCCTGATTTTCCACCGTGTTTTCCTCCCTTTCGCGTTGTCCGCAAGATGTTTTCATTATATCGGGGAACTGCTTCCGTGTCAAGTGTCAATCCGCCTGCAGCACCTGCGCCAGCGCCTCTTTCGTGATGTCCCAGCGGAAGCCGCGCCGCGCCAGCATCGCCGCAATGCGCTGATACGTCTTGCGCGGATCCTCGTCGGACTTCGCGCGCGCCGCTGCTTTTTCCGCCAGTGCAATCGCGTTCGCAAGCTGGTCGTCCTCGCCAATCGCGGATAGGGCTTCCTCTGCCTCATCCGCATCGATACCCTTGCGCCGCAGTTCTTGCGCAATGCGGCTGCGTCCCAGCTTGCGTCCCGAACGCGCCTCTACCCATTGCCGCGCAAAGTCCGCATCGTTGAGCAAATGCTCGCGCTCCAGCTTGTACAGCACCATTTCCACCGTGCAGGGGCGATAGCCGACCCGCAGCAGTTTCTGTTCGATTTCATGCTTGCTGTGCGCTCGTGCCGCAAGGCAGGCAACCGCCCGATCCAGCGCATGGCGATATTGCCGCACCATCAGCCAATTGTCGTATTCTTCCAGATTGATGGGCTGACCCTCCGTCAGCGGCCGCTCGCGGAAGAGCGAAAGCGGTACCACAATCGTCTCCTGCTCGCTGATGACAATCTGCATTTTGCCACGCTGGCGGGTGATGCGCGTGATTATGTCCATGATGGCATCTCCTGTTTCAGCGCCCACTGCAGCACATCGCGGTTGACCAGCCCCAGCCGCCCTGTTCGTGCCTCGCTCGCGCCGCCGTTGAGGAACACGACCGCGCGTCCCGTTTTTTCCTCGATGAACGCGCCGTCCACGCAGCCATATGCGAATCCTTGATGCCCCAGCAGCTGACGCGGCGAAATCTCCGGGCGATTGAGGATGACCAGCCCCAGCCCGTAGGTGCGCGTCGGGGCTGCGGACTGCCGGCGCGTCATTTCTCGCATGAGACTTTCGCTGATGAAGCGCACTTCGTCCATTGTGCCGCGCTGATGAATGAGCGTCAGCATCTGCAAAACAGACCGACCGTCGGTATACATTGCTCCTGCCGTATGCCCGTAATGGCACAGAGGATTCAGCTTTTGCAGCGGATGACGCCCCAGCGCCGTCACGCGAAGCTCCTGACCTGCGCGATAAGGCAGCACGCGCGTAATCGGCATGATTTCCGCCTCGTTCAGCGTAGACGCATCGAGCGTCGCGCGCATGTGCAGCGGACGGAACAGCATTTCCTGAAACAGCGGCTCAATACACAGCCCCGTCTGCTGTTCCAGAATGCATCCCAGCAGCCCAAAGCCGAAGTTGGAATAAATCAGCTGCTGACCGGGCGCACAGGCGCGAATCTCCGGCTGACGCAGCAGTTCCGTGTACGGCTTGCCCTCTTTCAGGCAATCGTCCAGTATCGGCAGGTCACGCAGACCCGACGTGTGGCAAAGCAAATGCCGCACGGTTACGCCGGAGAGCGCAGGGGCTTTTTCGCCGTCCGGCAATAGGGAAGCGGCCTCGCTGTCCAGCGCAAACAGTCCGTTGTCAATGCAGCGGAGCGTCACGAGTGCCGTCGCCATCTTCGTGATCGATGCGACGCGGTAGAGCGTGTTCTCCTGCGCAAGATGCTCTGGATTCGCCGTCGATGTGTCGCAGAGGGCGCAATTCGCCCCATCCTGCAGCAGCAGCGATGCGCCGAACACATGGTGCTTCGCCAGAATCCGTTCATAGTTCGGCAGAGTCGTCAGCGGATGCCCGAATACGTGGTGCGTCATCTGCCCGCGGCTGCGCGGTGCCAGAATCGGCAGCGCCGCGCGGTAGAGCAGGTTCTTCGCTGGTGTCGTCGGCATAGTTATCCCTCTCTCTGCGGATTTTTCCGCGCGAATGTGCCAATCAGCAGCCAAATCAGCCCGACCGCCGCGAGCGTGATGCTGACAATCTGGCTGATGCGAATGCTGCCGGAATACAGGCTGTCCATCCGCAGCCCCTCGATGGCTGCACGCCCGATGCCGTACATGAGCATGTAGACTGCCAGCAGTTGTCCGTTCCACCGCTTGCGCTTCCGCACGCCGAACCACAGGACGAGGAAAATCAGCACATCGACGCACGATTCATAGAAGAACGTCGCCATATGCCACTCGTAGCCTGAATCGACCGGAATCAGCACCGCCACCGGGAAAAACTGCCACTGCAGATTCGTAATCAGCCGCCCGTAGGCCTCCATGTTGAAGTAGTTGCCCCAGCGCCCGATGCCTTGCCCCAGCGCAAGCGCCGGAACAAGAACGTCCGCTAACTGAAGCAGCGGCATATGCCGCACGGCACAGAAAAGCAGCAGCGCAATCGCTCCGCCAAGGATGCCGCCGTAGATGGCGAGTCCGCCCTCCCAGATGCGCAGAATCCGCAGCGGGTCGGCGGCAAACACGTCCCACGAGAACGCGACGTAGTACAGGCGCGCACCGACAATGGCAGATGGAATCAGACACAGCGCGAGGTCAATCGCCAAATCAGCAGGCAGCTTCAGCCGCTTCTGTTCGTGGCTGCACAGGGAAAGACCAATCACAATCGCGCTGACAATCAGCACGCTGTACCACGGCACTGACCCAAAAGCATAGCGGCTTGCGGGCATTGCTCCCATTTCGTTTCCTCCTAATAGACCCGGAAAATGAACCGGCTTGTTCTATTATAATATGCCCGGAATTGGCTGTCAAGCATACCGAATTCAGCGTTTTTTCCCATATTGCCGCACGCCGATTTCATCGTTATCGTAACAGCCAAGGGACACCGCATCGTTGCCAAGGCGCTGCCGCAGTTTTGCCACTGCCGCTTCAACTTTTTCCTGCTTTTCAGAACCGACCGTCGGTTCTTTTTCTGCATTACCGACCGAAGTACACAAATCAAACAAGCTCAGCTGCTCCGTATATGCCTCGTTTTCACCGGACAGGTGCGATACACCGACGGTGATCGACCGAACAGGCGACTTCGCTGAAACCGACCAGTGGTCTGTAATCAGCTGCATCGTCACCGTGCGAATTTCCTGCTGCAAATACGTCGGGTGCGGCAGGGTAACTTGGTGGGACAGGGTGTGCAGCGTCGGCGCTTTGAGCGTCACGCTGATGACGCTGCCTTTCAACCCGCTTTGCCGCAGCGTCGCCGCGATTTCATCCACCAGCACGGACACACCGCAGCGCACTTCCTCCATGTTGACCAAATCACGCCGAAAGGTCATGCCGCGGCTGACAGACTTCACTTCTGGTCTGTCCTCATAGCGTCGAACTGGGCTGTCATCCAAGCCGTTCGCGTACAGCCAAAGCTGCTCGCCAGACTTGCCAAGCATCCTCCTTAAGTCTGCGCGGGAACGCGCCGCCAGTTCGCCGATGGTGCGGATGCCGTGGCGTGCCATCGTCTGCACGGACGCGCGCCCAGCATAGAGCATCGTCGCGACGGGCAGCGGGTAGAGCATTTCTTGATAGTTCTCGCGGAAAATCAGTGTCGTCGCGTCCGGCTTACGGTAGTCGCTGCCCATTTTCGCAAACACTTTGCAGAACGATACGCCCACGGAAATGGTAATGCCGATTTCCTCCCGAACGCGCTTTCTCAGCAAATCCGCCAGTTCGCGCGGGGACAGCCCATAGAATCCCGGCGCGCCTGTCATATCCAGATACGATTCGTCAATTGAAGCAGGCTCCACGAAATCCGTATATTCGCGGAAAATGGCATTCATGCGCCGTGACACGCGCGCGTACTCGTCGTGATGCGGCGGAACGAAGAGGATGTTTGGACATTTCTGCCGCGCTTGCCAGATGGTGTCCGTCGTCTTGACACCCGCTTTCTTTGCCAGCTCGTTCTTCGCCACGACGATGCCGCAGCGGTCTTTCGGGTCGCCAGCGACCGCCATCGGTACATCCCGCCATTCAGGATGCTCTATGCACTCGCAGGAAGCGAAAAAGTTGTTGCCGTCACAGTGAAAAATCAGCCGTCCCGCCATCCGTACACCTCCTTTTCCGTCCTATTGTACGGCTATTATAGCACATCCGTTTGCATTTGAAAAGGCGAACAGCGCAAAAAGCACCCTCCCGCCGTCAAGCGAGAGGATGCATCAAGTTATTTCTTCGTATTCGTTTCTTCCAACAAGCGCAGCACTTCGCCGAAATATGTCTCCACTTCTTCGTCGGTCAGCTTCATTGCCTTTTGCAGCATTTCCGGAATCTTCTTCGGGCGCACGCGTGCGTAATACTCCGTCGCGCTGATGTTTTTCTGCCAGTTGCTGAGCTTCATGTTCTTCCAGCGCGCAATATGGCGCGGCAGAATCGGCTCCAATACGTCGATAACCTCGTTGAAGTGCGCCTCGACATCCGGCCACTGGAAGTGCTTTTCCAGAATTTCCGCCACGCGCGTGAGAAATTTCGCCTTCATTTCCGGCACGGCAAGCAGCGCATTGAGCGGCTCGTGCCGGAAGCCTTGAATCTTCGCGGTGACGGGTTTGATATAGTATTCCAGCGGTGTTTTATCCAGATTCCGCCAGCACGCTTCCACGTCGAACAGAAGATACTTCCACTTGCCGCCCGGCACGCGGTATACGCGCACGTTCGTGAAGTCCACATTGCCCAATATGATTTCGTACGCAGCGTGGGTGAACAGGCTGTCCACGTCCAGCCGGTCGGTGACGTACTGCAGGTTTTCCGGGTCGTTCAGATCGTTTTTCTTGCAGAAATCCGCCAGTTCCAGCCAATCCTCGTTGTTGCCGTTCTGCGTAAAGCGGTCTGTGCCGGTGCGGGCGAGAATGTCGATGCTGTCAATCTCCTTTTCGTCCGTCACGCCCTCGTACTGCGCGATGAAATACTTGTTGATTTTCTCGCGCAGGTTGTAGTGTCCCCAGTACTGCCCATTGATGTACACCTGAATCACGACGTGGTCTTGGTACAGAATCCCTTCGCCTTCCGCCAGCGACGATGCCACAATGTCGCGCAGGCGGGTCGCGTACGTATCAGAATTGGCGGCGCGGAGCAGAATGGACTTGTAGGAATCGTAGTCGCGAGTCGGGAAGGGGTTGAAGGCAAAACGGTCGTTGCCATAGGCTTTGCGGGCGTAGAGAGCAATCGACTTCTGGGCGTTGATGCGCGCGGAATGCCCGGAGCAGGTGAATGTGCCCATTTGGTTGATTTCGCACATGCCGTCACCCGTGAAATACTCGATGTTGATGGGGTATTCAAGTTCTTTGTCGTAGTTGGGGATGCTGCCTGTGCCCTTGACCAGCGCACCAGTTTTCTTGTTGAACAGGTAGTCCTCGTCTGTAATCAAGGAGACAATCGGCGTCGCGGGGTCATCGTTGATGAAGTACGTCGCGCTGACCGTGGGCGACGGGACGAGTTCGGGCTGAAACGCACGAATCCGAACGACGGTCGTTTCCTTGATGGTCAAGCCATCCGCCGGGAACTCCTTCGACTTCGCGGTCGGAGTGGAGCCGTCCGTGGTGTAGCGCAACATTGCGCCGGACAGCACCGAGTGTGCCATGACGGTCACGCTGTCCGTGTAGAAGCCGCCCGCCGTGTCCAGCACAGGCGCATCCACCCGTCCGGAATAGATGGTCGCATCGTTCTTCTTGCCGCGCGTCGCGTTCTCGAAGAAGCCGTAGGTTGCGCCATCATCGGTTGTACCGTAGCTCACGCAGCCGTACTGCTGGGGATATTTCAGCTTTTGCAATTGATTGCCGTCCGCGTCCGAAAGATAGATGCTTTCGCCGGACGAACTGAGCGCGAACGTCGCGTAGAACTCGCTGCCCTTGCCAACGTCCACCTCGTCGTCGCCCGTGCAGAAGACGGTCAGGTAGCCGGCCGCTTTGAGCTTCGTCCCCTGCGGGAACTGGAACTTCATCTTGTTCTTTTTGCTGTCGCTCAAATACCAGCCGCTGATATCGACGGTGGATTTCCCCGTGTTGTGCAGCTCAATCCAGTCGTAGGCATGTCCATTCTCGTATGTGCCGTTGGAGGTCATGATTTCGCTGATGACGACCTCCGCCAGCGCGCAGGCGGGCAGCAGAAGCATCAGGAGCAAAGCGGCGCAGAATTTTTTCCACATGGCAATTTTCTCCTTCCTGATTTCGGAAGTCTGGAGGTGGTTTCATGTCCATCATACCACAAAGGGAACGCTTTGTCTATCAGACTGCAGCTGATTTCGCCGCATCCACCAGCGCTGCGAACAGCGCCCGATGCGGCAATCCGTCCGGTTGACTCCAGAGCCGCTCCGGATGCCACTGCACCGCGACGCAGAACGGCTCGTCTATCTTTTCCAGCCCTTCAATGATGCCATCCTGCGCCCACGCCGTCGCCGTCAACCCAGACGCAAGCTGCTTCACCGCCTGATGATGGTGCGAGTTCGTCATCAGCGACTCAGCGCCAATGATGCGCGCCAAGCGGCTCTGCGCATCCACCCGCACGGGATGCGTCGCGACTTCCGGCGGCTGCGTCTGCTGGTGGTGAACGGGGGAGTCAGGGCACTGCGACGGCAAATCTTGAACCAGTGAGCCGCCCAGCGCGACATTCAGCACCTGAAGCCCCCGGCAGATGCCCAGCAGTGGCAAATGGCGATGGAGCGCTTCCCAGCACAGCGGCATTTCCCAGATATCGCGGATGGGTGTAATCAGCCCGCATTCCGGCAGCGTCTTTTCGTCGTAATACGCCGGATCAATGTCGTCGCCGCCCGCCAGCAGCAGGCCATCCAGCAGCGACAGCACCTGCGATGCGCGCGACACATCTTCCTGCGGCGGCAGAATCAGCGGCAATCCGCCGCACGCGGAAATCGCCTCACAGTACATCCGCTTCTGCTGAAACGAAAGGCGATCGTCCGACACACTTGCTGTAACCCCAATCACAGGCAGCATTTCAGTTTCCTCCAATTATATTATCATGTTCTGATGCCTAAACACGCAATTTGACATTTTTCAGACAAGAGGATGCACCGGGTCAAATTGGGCGCTGGCGAAAAGCTGCTCCTATATAATAGGATAAGACTATTGTATGTCAATCACTTCGCGCTGTCAATGTTGATTTTTGAACAGAACCAGCAGCACAAAAATGCATGGCCGTCGCGAAATATTGCATATCTAATAGGAGAAAAGTGCGATTTTCCGCGCATATGAATCAAATTTTTGCGGAATCTGCAAAAATACTTGCAAAATGAATTTGAGAATGCTATAATATCGCTGTAAGCCACTCTGGTACCCTCGGAAAAAATAAAGGAGGCATCCCCATGAGTCAAGTACACGTTCTCAACCATCCGCTGATTCAGCATAAGCTGACCATCATGCGCAAGAAGGAAACGGGTCCCAAGGAATTCCGTGAGCTGCTGGAAGAAATCTCTACACTGATGGTCTACGAAGTCACTCGCGACCTGCCCACCGAGGAAGTCGAGATTGAAACGCCCATCTGCAAGATGAAATCGAAGGTGCTTGCGGGCAAGAAGCTGGGCATCGTGCCGATTCTGCGCGCTGGTCTGGGCATGGTGGACGGCGTTACGAACCTGATTCCTGCCTGCCGCGTCGGTCACATCGGCCTCTACCGCGATCCCGTGACGCTGAATCCGGTGGAATACTACTGCAAGCTTCCCGCCGACGCGCAGGAACGTGAACTGATCGTCCTCGACCCGATGCTTGCCACCGGCGGCAGCGCGTCCGCAGCCATCAGCTTCATCAAAAAGCGCGGATGCAGTCACATCCGTCTGGTCAACCTGATTGCAGCGCCGGAAGGCATCAAGCGGATGCAGGAAGACCATCCGGACGTGGACATCTACGTCGCGGGCATGGACGACCACCTGAACGAGCACGGCTACATCGTTCCGGGTCTGGGCGACGCGGGCGACCGCCTCTTCGGCACCAAATAATATGGACACTCATCCGGAAAGAGGGTGAATGGATTGTCGCTGGAAATCATGAAAGGAATCCAGCAGGCGGAGGCGCAGGCAGACGAAATCCGACAAACTGCGCAGCGTGAGGCACGCGACGTTGTGAAAGCCGTCGAAGCCGCCATCGCGCAGCAGGAACGCGCCGCCGCCATTGAAAATCGCGCACAGTATGCGCAGGCGATGGAGGACAAAAAGCAGGAGGTTGAGCATCAGCTGACTGCACAGCGCGCCAAGGCAGGAAAGCAGCGGGAAGCGCTCTGCCAGCAGGCGCGCAAGCACCTGCCCGAAGCCGTCAGCGCGATCTATGAAAGGGTCTTGCAGCATGGCAATCGTTGAAATGAAGCGCATCGACCTGCTGGCAATGCGGCAGGATCAGCGCAAACTTCTTCGGACGCTGCAGGATATGGGCTGTGTAGAAATCACGCCGCTTCAGGATGAGGCACTCGCGGAGTACCGCACAAGGGACGACGGTCGGCTGGAACAGGTCGATGCGCTCCTTGCGCGGCTCTCGTGGGTCATCCATGAATGTGCCGCCTACAATCATCAGCCTGCGCCCTTTATGGGCAATCTGCCTGAGGCGCCCGCGCAGGACGTCCACTATATCACGCAGCAGGAAGCTGCCTTGCAGGAAACGCTCCGTCAGGCGGAAACGTTGGAGAAGCGCAGCGGCGAATACCGCGGCCAGCTGATGCGCCTGCAAGTATCACAGTCGCAGCTGAAACCGTGGCTATCGTTTGATTTGCCGATGGAGCAGATGCATAACACCCGCCGCGTGGCGCATTTCCTCGGCACGGTGAAAGCCGCAGAGCTCCAGCAGTGTCAGGAAAAATGGGCATCGCTCCCCGTGGTGGTGGAGCAGCTCAGCGCCGAACACGACACCGCCGCCGTCTGGATTTGTGCGCATCAAAGCGCACGGGAGCAGGTCGCCGCAGATTTGCGGGACGCGGGCTTTGCCCCGGCGCAGCTTCCGGAATTTACGGGAACTGCCGCGGAGCAGTCCGCACGGCTGGAAAACGAAAAGAACGAAATTCTTCGTCAGCAGGAAGCGCTTGTGCAGGACTGGAAAGCCCTCTCCGCCGAGCTGACGCACCTCAAGGTCTGGTATGACGCGCTGACGATTGAACGCGATCAGCTGGAAGCTGCACGCCAGACCATCGGCACAGGCAAGGCGTTTCTCCTGCGCGGCTGGGTACCCGCTGAGGTCGCCCAGCAAGTGGCAGACAAGTGCCGCAGCCTTGCACCCACCTGTTCTGTGGATATTACCGACCCGGCGGAAGGGGATGAACCGCCCGTTCTGCTGGATAACAACCGCGTCAATGCACCCTACGAGAGCGTTGTCGAGGGCTTTGCGCTCCCGGCGTACCGCTCCGTTGACCCGACCGCGGTGATGGCGCCATTTTATGCATGTCTGTTCGGCATGATGCTGTCCGACGCCGGCTATGGTCTGGTGATGATTGTCGGCATCTTGGCGCTGATTTTCCTCAAAAAGCCCGCAAAGAAGAATGCCCGGCTGCTCTGGGTACTTTTCGGCGGCGCGGTAATGACCGTCGTCTGGGGCGCGGCGTACAACACTTGGATGGGCTTTACAGCCCCGTGGGGCGGTCTGCTTGACCCGATGAACGACCCGATGCCCGTCATGATGATTTGTCTGGCGGTCGGCGTGATTCACTTGTACGCCGGTCTTGGCATGGCGGCGTACCTGAATTTCAAGCGTGGGAAGCCGCTGGATGCACTCTACGACCAGTTCTCGTGGATTTTCGCACTGACGGGTCTTGGACTGTACGCGCTGTGCGGCGGTACATTGAAGATGATTGGGCTGGGCTTGACCATCTTCGGCGTGGCGCTGCTGCTCCTCTTCGGCGGACGCGAGAAGAAGAATCCGTTTGCGCGTCTGCTGGGCGGTTTGAGCCAGATTTACGGCGCGACGAGCTGGATTTCCGACATTCTGTCCTACATGCGCCTGTTCGGCATGGGTCTGGCGACGGGGGTCATGGGGCAGGTTATCGACATGCTGGTCGGCATGATTTTCCAGAACGGCCCGATTGGCTGGATTCTCGGCTCGGTGCTGTTCGTCGGCGCGCACGCGTTCAGCCTTGGCATCAACGCCTTGGGCGCGTATGTTCATGCCTGCCGCTTGCAGTATATTGAGTTCTTCGGCAAGTTCTTTGAGGAAGGCGGCGTGGCATTCCGCCCGCTGCAGCGCCGGACAAAGTACGTCAGCATCCGCCCGGAAACCGGGAACAAGGATGCATAACTTTCGATTGATTTTGAAGGAGGTCACCTGTCATGGAATGGGGTTTGGCGATTGGTTTGTTTGCTGCGGCGATTGCCGCGATTCTGCCCGGCATGGGTTCTGCCAAGGCGGTTGGTCTGGCGGGCGAAACGGCGGCAGGTGTTTCCGCTGAAACGCCGGAAGCCAGCTCGAAGCTGACGCTTCTGCAGCTGCTGCCCGCAACACAGGGCATTTACGGATTCGTTATCGCTATCGTGATTATGGCGAAGATTGGCATCATGGGCGGCAGCGGTGCCGTTGTGCCGGTGGATAAAGCGCTGATGCTGCTGGCTGCCGCGCTGCCGATTGCGCTGGTTGGCTACTTTTCCGCGATTGCGCAGGGCAAGTGCGCCGCCGGCTCTATGCTGATGGTCGGCCGCCGTCCGGAAATGCAGGGCAAGGGCATGATGATGACCGCGATGGTGGAAACCTACGCCGTTCTGGCGCTGCTGATTTCCTTCCTGTGCGTCAACGCCATCGTGCTGTAAGGGGAGCATCATGAACGCAAACGCGATTCAGGAAAAAATCCTGTCTGACGCTCGCACGAGTGCATCGGACATCATGCGCGATGCCAACGAAAAAGCTGCCCGCCTGCGCGACGCGGCAGAAAAGCGGATGGCTGCCGCGCACAGCCGCCTGATGATGCAGGCTTCTGAGGATGCGGAGGCGGCCCGGCTGCGCATGGAGCGCATGGAAGAACTGGAAGAACGCAAGCGCCTGCTCAGCGACAAGCGCGCGCTGATTGACGAGGCGTTCGCGCAGGCGCTTGACAAGCTGGAAGCCATGCCGTCCCAGCAGGCGCGGGCTTTCCTGATGACGGAAGCCGCTGCCGTGGCGGATGGCGACGAAACCGTCATTCTCGGCAGCAAGAACCCCGGCTGGTTTGACGACAAGTTCCTTGCGGATTTGAATACGCTGCTGCAAAAGCAGGGCAAGCCGGGTCAACTCACACTGGGCAATGAAACGCGCGACGGCGAAACGGGGCTGATTCTGGCGAAAAACGGCATGGAAATCAGCTGCACGTTCGCGTCGCTGCTGGATAGTCGGCGGCTGGATATGGAAGCAGACATTGCGGCGATTCTCTTTCCGGATCGTCCGGCATAATCGCGAGAGGAGGACACGAAATGGCACAGCCAAGCGTGTATTTTTCCGCCGGGCGGCTGACGATGCTGCAGCGGAATGTGCTTGATGCTGCAGGCATGGAGCGGCTTCTCTCCACGACGTCCCTGCCGGAAGCGCGCAAAACGCTCTCCGAACTCGGCTGGACGGGCGCGGACATCACCGACCCCGAACAGCTTGCCGCTGACCGGGTAAATCAGGCGGCACAGGACGCACGCGCCCTGTCACCTGACCCTGCGCTGGTGGACTGCTTCCTGTACGCTTACGACGCAGCGAACCTCAAAATGCTGCTCAAAGCGCGTTTGCTGGGGCTGTCTGCGCCCGCGCTGTCGGACTGCGGCACGATTCCGGCGGATACGCTCCGCCACGCAGTCACCGACCATCGTTACAGCACGCTGCCTGCCGCTTTCCGGGATGCGATGAATCGTCTGGAGCAGAATATCGTCACTGGCATTGACCCGATGAGCATCGACGTTGCCATTGACCGCGCCATGTACCAGCTGATTTTCAACCGCCTGAAAGGGACGCATAGCCCGGTCACGCTGCAATATTTCCGCGGGCATGTTGATTTGCTCAACGCGGTGGCGCTCCTGCGCGTACGGCAGATGAAGAAGGACGAATCGTTCTTCATGAGCGTTCTGCTGTCCGGCGGCACGATTCGCGCGCAGTCGTGGCGGCTCTGCTTTGCGCAGCCGGACATGCTGTCCGCGATGCTCGCCCCGTATGGCGCGTCGGTCACGGAAGCAGCGAAGAATGCGGTCATGGACGGCAAGCGTCTGCCTGCGCTGGAAAAGGCAATGGATGACGCGCTGCTGGAGCTGTACCGTCCGTTCCGCTTTCAAATCTGTCCGGAACGGGCGGCGGCGTATTTCCTCGCCGTGCAGCGCGAAACCGCGGCTGTCCGCCTGATTCTGGCGGGCAAGCAGAATGGCTTCGATGCGGAAAATATCCGGGAAAGGCTGCGTGATCTGTATGTTTGAAGAAACAGGGGCAATGCAGCAGGAAAAGAAGCAAATGGGCGTGGTTGGCGAACGCGACGCCGTGCTGGCATTTAAGGCCCTGGGGATGCGCGTGATTGCTGTCAGCACACCTGAAGAAACGACGAAAGCGCTCCACCGCCTGTACAGCGAAGGCATTCCCGTCATTTTTCTGACGGAGACGTGCGCGCAGCAGGTGCCGGAAACGCTGGAACGCTACAAGACCGACCCGAAGTGCGCCGTCATCCCGATTCCGGGCAGCAGCGGCGCAAACGGCTTCGGCCTGAGCCGTGTCAAGGCCAATGTCGAAAAGGCCATCGGCGCGGATATTCTGTTCAACAATGAGAAAGAGGGGACTTGACCCAATGGCGCAGCAAGGAAGAATTGTAAAGGTCGCCGGCCCTCTGATTGTCGCGGAAAATATGGCGGACGTGCGTATGTACGATGTCGTTCGCGTCAGCAAAAACCGCCTCGTGGGCGAGGTGATTGAACTTCGCGGCGACAAGGCCTCCATTCAGGTTTATGAGGAAACGTCTGGTCTTGGCCCCGGCGAACCGGTGGAATCCACCGGCGCGCCGCTTTCCGTGGAACTTGGACCAGGGCTGATTGAATCCATTTTCGACGGCATTCAGCGTCCGCTGACTGTCATTGCCGAGAAGTACGGGATGCACATTACGCGCGGCGTGGAAGTGCCGAGCCTGAACCGCGATAAGGAATGGGGCTTTGAGGCGCTTGTGAAGCCCGGCGACAAGGTGACAGGCGGCACGATTATTGGCCAGGTGCAGGAAAGCGCCGTCGTCGAGCACCGCATCATGGTGCCGCACGGCATTTCCGGCGAAATTGTCAAGTGCGAAAGCAAGGTCGCGCGGCTGACGGACGTGGTGGCGGTTGTCCGCGACGAAAAGGGCGTGGAGCATGAACTGACCATGCTGCAGAAGTGGCCGGTACGCCGTGGGCGTCCCTATGCGGAAAAGCTCGCACCGAAAGCGCCAATGGTCACGGGTCAGCGCGTTATCGACACGTTTTTCCCGATTGCCTCCGGCGGCGTGGCGGCTGTTCCCGGCCCGTTCGGTTCGGGCAAAACCGTCGTGCAGCATCAGCTGGCAAAGTGGGCGGATGCGGATATCATCGTCTACGTCGGCTGCGGCGAGCGCGGCAACGAGATGACAGACGTTCTGCGCGAGTTCCCGGAACTGCATGACCCGCGCACGGGCGAGAGCCTGATGAAGCGCACCGTGCTGATTGCCAACACGTCGGATATGCCGGTTGCGGCGCGTGAGGCGTCCATCTACACCGGCATCACCATTGCCGAATACTTCCGCGATATGGGCTACAAGGTCGCGATTATGGCTGACTCCACGTCCCGTTGGGCGGAGGCGCTGCGCGAAATGTCCGGCCGTCTAGAAGAAATGCCCGGCGAAGAAGGCTATCCGGCATATCTGGCATCCCGTATTGCGGAGTTTTATGAGCGCGCAGGTGCGGTCGTCTGCCTTGGCGGTGATGATCGCCGCGGCAGCATTTCCGCCATCGGCGCTGTTTCCCCGCCCGGCGGCGATATTTCCGAGCCGGTTTCGCAGGCGACGCTGCGCATCGTCAAGGTGTTCTGGGGGCTGTCCAGCTCTTTAGCGTACAAGCGCCATTTCCCGGCAATTGACTGGCTGCAGTCATATTCGCTCTACATCAGCCGTTTGCAGGAATGGTTCAGCGACAATGTTTCGCCTGAATGGAACGAGCTGCGTGCCAAAGCCATGCGTGTCCTGCAGGAGGAAGCGGAACTGAACGAGATCGTGCAGCTGGTCGGCGTGGATGCGCTGAGCTGGAAAGACCGCCTGACGCTGGAAGTCGCCCGCAGCATCCGCGAGGACTACCTGCATCAGAATGCCTTCGACGAGGTGGACACCTACACGAGCTTGGCGAAGCAGTTTGCCATGCTCCGGCTGATTCTGGAATATCAGGAAAAGGGCAATCAGGCGCTGGACGCGGGTGCGAACCTCTCCGACGTGATTGCACTGCCCGTCCGCGAGCAGATTGGCCGCGCCAAGTACATCCCCGAATCGGAAATGAAGCGCTTCGAGCAGATTGAAAGCGACCTGAGCAGTCAGTGCGCGGCGCTGATGGATGAAGGAGGCGAAGGCTGATGCTCAAAGAGTACCATACGATTAAAGAGGTCGTTGGCCCGCTGATGCTGGTGGAAGGCGTCAGCGGCGTGACCTACAATGAGCTGGTGGAAATCCATCAGTCGAACGGCGAAGTTCGTTCCGGCAAAGTGCTGGAAGTGGACGGCGACAAGGCGATGGTGCAGCTGTTTGAATCCTCCAACGGCCTGCGCATCTCCGACTCCACGGCGCGTTTTCTGGGGCGCGGCATTGAACTGAGCGTCTCGATGGACATGCTCGGCCGCGTTTTCGACGGCATGGGCAAGCCAAAGGATGGCGGCCCGGAGCTGATTCCCGAAATGCGGATGGATATCAACGGCGAACCTCTGAATCCCGCCGCGCGCAACTATCCGAGTGAATTTATCCAGACGGGCATTTCCGCCATTGACGGTCTGAACACGCTGGTTCGCGGTCAGAAGCTGCCGGTGTTCTCTGGCTCTGGTCTGCCGCACGCACAGCTGGCGACGCAGATTGCGCGTCAGGCGCGCGTGCTGGGCAAGGGCGACCGCTTCGCCGTCGTGTTCGGCGCTATCGGCATCACCTATGAGGAAGCGGATTACTTTATCAGCGACTTCCGCCGGACGGGCGCTATCGAGCGCGCTGTGCTGTTCATGAATCTGGCGAATGACCCGGCGATTGAACGTATCGCGACGCCGAAAATGGCACTGACGGCGGCGGAATATCTGGCGTACGAAAAGGGAATGCATGTGCTGGTGATTTTGACGGACATCACCAACTACTGCGAAGCCCTGCGTGAAGTTTCCGCCGCCCGCAAGGAAGTTCCCGGCCGCCGCGGCTATCCGGGCTATCTGTACACCGACTTGGCTTCCATGTATGAACGCGCGGGCCGCGTCGTCGGCAAGGAAGGCTCGATTACGCAGATTCCGATTCTGACCATGCCCGAAGACGACAAGACACACCCGATTCCCGACCTGACCGGCTACATCACCGAGGGGCAGATTATCCTCTCCCGCGAGCTGTTCCGCAAGGGCATCGAGCCGCCGATTGACGTCATGCCGAGCCTGTCCCGCTTGAAGGACAAGGGCATCGGCGAGGGCAAGACCCGCAAGGATCACGCCGCCACGATGAACCAGCTCTTCGCTGCCTATTCGCGCGGCAAGGAAGCCAAGGAACTGGCGGTCATTCTGGGCGACGCGGCACTGACCGACGTGGATAAGAAGTATGCGGCGTTCGCGGATGCCTTTGAGAAGGAATATGTTTCGCAAGGCTTTGAAACGAACCGCTCCATCGAGGAAACGCTTGACATCGGCTGGAAACTGCTGGCGATGCTGCCGCGCGGCGAACTGAAGCGTATCCGCGACGACATGCTGGATGAGTTCCTGCCAAAGGCGGAGGTGAACGCCTAATGCCAACGGCGCTTCGCGTCAACCCGACCCGCATGGAAATGACCCGCATCAAGAAGCGCCTCGTCACAGCCACGCGCGGTCATAAACTGCTCAAGGACAAGCGGGACGAAATGGTGCGCCAGTTCATCCTGCTGATTCGGGAGAACTACACGCTCCGCCGCGAGGTGGAGGCGGAACTCAGCGGTGCACTGCGCGATTTCGCAATGGCGCGCGCGGTCATGTCGCCGCAGAGTTTGGAAGCCGCTGTGCTGTATCCAGCGCGTCAGGCGGAACTGCATGTCAGCGAGCGGAACATTCTTTCCGTGCATGTGCCGACGATTGAAGCGGATCAGGCGTCGCTGGAAACGACCGTGCAGTCCTACGGTTTTGCGGAAACGTCTGCCGAGCTGGATGGCTCGATTGCGACGCTGGCGTCTGTCCTGCCGAAGCTGGTACGCTTGGCGGAGATTGAAAAGACCTGCGACATGCTGGCGGACGAGATTGAAAAGACCCGCCGCCGCGTCAATGCCCTCGAATATGTGATGATTCCGCAGTTCGAGATGACGATTCGCGAAATCAGCATGAAGCTGGAAGAAAACGAGCGCGGCGCTACCACCCGCCTGATGAAGGTCAAAGACATGATGGCGAAACGGGACGCATAATCCCAACGGGAACTTTTCGGTGTATTGCCGGGAAGTTCCCGTTTTGCTTGCGGAAAAAGCGGTTTCGTGTTATGATGGGAAGGAATATCGTGAGGGAGCGTGAGCAAGGGTGCTTGATCCTGTGGAGGCGCTGCTGGACAGCGGATTTCATCGCGTCGTCGTGCTGGATGGCGCGGAGTGCGGGCTGGACGCAGAACAGTCGCTGATACTGGCACCGTGGTGCTATGCAGCAGAGAAGCAGCCCGCATCGGACGGCGCATGGATTCACCCGTACTATTTTGCATCCCAGAAAGCATATACAGCAGCATCATCGCTGGTTAAAAGTGGGGCGTTTCCGGGGCTTGCGCTGCGGGATGAGATTCGCGTGAAGCCGATTTTTGCGCGTCTGCCGGATTTTTCGCAGGGAACAAATACCATCTCCTACATTCGCGGCATTGGCAGCCGCTTCCATGTACAGATTCTGACGTACACGCCGCGTCTGCCCGCAACGGAGCATCTTCTTGCGGAGAATAAACCGCTGCACTGCGGGGAATGCCGAAAGTGCGTCGAAGCCTGTCCGACGAACGCCTTGGAGGGCGGCGTGTTCCATCGGGAGCGCTGCATCCGCAATTGGATGATGGTCGGCGGCGAAGTTCCTGAGGAAATCCGCGCAAAGATGGGCAACCGGCTGATTGGCTGCGACGTGTGCCAGCGAGTGTGTCCACATAATCCGCCGCCGCAGGGGGAGGCGCATCCTGCCGTGCCGCTGGCGGATTTGCTGCGTCAGCCAAAGGAAACGGCGCTTGTGCTGCGCCCGCTCATCGGCGTAAATCTGACGCTGCCAAACCGGGTATTGTCGCAAAGCTGCCTGCTTGCCGGCTGCAGCGGCGATACGTCGCTCATTCCGCTGCTGATGCCGCTATTGCATCACCCATCGCCCGCCGTCAGCACACACGCGGCGTGGGCACTCTCGCGGCTGCAGGAGGGTATTTCTTTTTTGAGCGAATTGTGATAGAATAGGTGATGCCGGGCGAAAAATTTGATGCACGGCGCAGTGGGAGGATTTACGGATTATGCGCATACTGGTCGTCGGGGACGGCAAAGTCGGTCATACGGTTGCGGAGCAGCTGACCCGCGAGGGACACGACGTTGTGATTATCGACAAGAACGAGGACGTCTTGCAGCGGTGCGAGGATACGCTGGATGTGCTGTGCATCCGCGGCAACGGTGCGAACGCACGCACGCTGCTGGATGCCGGCGTGGAAAAGGCGGATTTTGTTGTCGCCGCTACCGCCAGTGACGAAACGAACATGCTCTGCTGCCTGATTGCAAAGCGGCTGGGCGCACGCTACACAATTGCCCGCATCCGCGACCCGGAATATAACGAGAGTTTGTCTCTCTTGCAGCGGGAAACATCCATCGACAACGCCATTAACCCTGAGCGCGCGACAGCACTGGAAATCAGCCGTCTGCTTCGCTTCCCCTTCGCCAACAATATCGAGACGTTCGCCAAAGGGCAGATCGAAATGGTGGAATTCCGCGTACAGGAGAATGACGTGGTTGTCGGCTGCCCACTGCACGCGCTGTCATCGCGGCTGCCGGGGATTCCCCGCGTGCTGTACGCGATTGTCGAACGCTCCGGTGAGGTCATCATCCCCAACGGCGATTTCGTCATCCACGCGGGCGACCGGGTGCACGTTGCGGGCGATATGGTGACGATTACGAACTATTTTCGCTTCCTGGGCAAGCACTCCCTGCGCGTGAAGAACGTCATGCTGCTGGGCGGCGGGCGCATCAGCTACTATCTGGCGAAGATGATTGTGCCGATGGGGATGCACGTCGCGATGATTGAAATCAACCCGAAGAAGGCGGAGAGCCTGAGCGAAAGTCTGCCGCACGTCAACGTGATTCTGGGCGACGGCACCGATCAGGAGCTGCTGGAACAGGAAGGCTTGGAGTCGATGGACGCCTTTATCGCCATGTGCGACCGCGACGAGGAGAACCTGATGACAGGGCTGTTCGCAGTCAAGCAGGGCGTGCCGAAAGTTATTGTGAAGAATAATCGGCTGGCGTACGCGGACATCATGAACGGCATGGGGCTGGACAGCATGGTCAGCCCGAAGACCATCACCTGCTCGACCATCCTGCGTTATGTCCGCGCACTGGTCAACAGCGACGGTACAAAGGTGGAGCGCCTGTATCGCCTAATGAACGGACGCGTGGAGGCACTGGAATTTATTGCGCGCGCGTCGGATCCCTACATCGGCATTCCGCTGAAGAATCTGCATATCCGCAAGAACGCGCTGGTTGCCGTGATTGCCCGGCAGGGGAAGGTCATCGTGCCTTTCGGCGACGATAAGATTGAAGAGGGCGACCATGTGGTTATCATCGTCTGCGAAAACGGCATCGGCGATTTGAACGAGGTTATCAGCAAATGAATAAACGGCTTGTAGCTTATATGCAGGGGGCAGTGCTGCTGATTGAAGCCGCCTGCATGACCCCGGCGCTTGTGATTGCGCTGTTCCAGCAGGACGGCGACGCATGGGCGCTGGGTGCGACGATGCTGATTCTGATTGCGATTGGTGCGCCCCTGCGGTTTCTGGTGCGGCCAGGCGAGCGGAATCTGCGCGCGCGGGAGGGCTTCCTGACCGTGGCGCTGGCGTGGATTGCGCTGAGCTGCTTTGGTGCGCTGCCGTTTGTGTTCAGCGGCATGATTCCGAACTACATCGACGCGCTGTTCGAGTCCGTGTCCGGCTTCACGACAACGGGCGCGACCGTGCTGGAGAATTTCGATAACCTGCCGCAGGGAATCATGTTCTGGCGCTCCTTCACGCACTGGATTGGCGGCATGGGCGTGCTGGTGCTGACGCTGGCGCTCGTACCGCAGCTCAGTGAGCGTACGTCGCATCTGGTCAAGGCGGAAAGCCCCGGTCCGACGCTGAGCAAAATTGTCCCCAAAATGGGCGATACGGCGAAAATCTTCTACATCATCTACCTGATTCTCACGATTCTGGAGTTTATCGTGCTGATGATTGCGGGCATGAACCCCTACGATGCCGCGATTCACGCAATGGGCACAGCAGGCACAGGCGGATTCAGCAACTACGCCGCGAGCGTCGGGGCGTTTGCAAGCCCGGTAATTGATGTCACCATCACCGTCTTTATGGTCATGTTCGGCATCAACTTCGCGCTGTACTACTGCGCCATCACGGGCAATTGGCGCGGCATCGTGAAGAGCGAGGAGCTGCGCTGGTATCTGGGCATTTTTCTGACTGTCACCGCCGCGATTACCGTGGTGATTCTGCCGCAGTACGGCACGGTCGGCAACGCATTGCGCTACGCCAGCTTTCAGGTTGCCAGCATCATGTCCACCACGGGTTATGCCACAGCGGATTTTAGCCTCTGGCCGGTCGCGGCGCGTATGCTCATCTTCATGCTGATGTTCATCGGTGCGTGTGCGGGTTCAACAGCGGGCGGCATGAAGATCTGCCGCATTGCCATGCTCTGGAAGCAGGGAGTGCGCTCCGTGCGCCATACGTTCCAGCCACGCAAGGTGCAGGTCGTCCGCTTTGAGGGCAAAGGTGTGGATGACACGCTCCTGCGCGAAACGGCCTCGTTCGCGTTCGTGTATATCGCCATGATTCTTATCGGTGCAGTGCTGATTGCCTTCGAAGGCAAGTACGACATTGAAACGAACTTGTCCGCCGCGCTAACTTGCGTGAGCAACGTCGGGCCGGGGTTCAACGCGGTCGGCCCAGCGGGGAATTTCGCCGGATACGGATCGTTCGCGAAGGTCGTACTCAGTTTGCTGATGCTCGCGGGTCGTCTGGAGCTGTACCCGATGCTTGCACTGCTCTATCCGGCGCTGTGGCGCAAACAATAATCAGCATAGGAGGAAAAACGCATGGCCAAGCAGGACAAAATCATCCGCTATCGACAGCTGAACCAGACCGCGCAGAAGGGGCAAATCGTCTTTGCCGGGTCGTCGCTGATGGAAATGTTTCCGATTGAGCAGTTCGTTGCGGAAGACAATCTGCCGGTTGTGGTGTACAACCGCGGCATCGGCGGCTTCGTGACGGACGAACTGCTGACGAATCTTGCTGTCTGCGTTCTTGACCTTGCGCCGCGGATGCTGTTCCTCAACATCGGCACGAACGACTTGTCCGACGCATCTCGCCCGATGGCGCAAATCATGGGGACGTACCGGGCGATTCTGGAGAAAGTGCTGCAAGCGCTCCCCGATGTGCAGATTTACCTGATGGCGTACTATCCCATCAACGAGGAAGCCGCGACGCCGGAAATGAAGCCATGTCTGCGCGTGCGGACGAACGAGAAGATTGCGCAGGCGAACGCGGAAGTGCAGAAGCTCGCAAAATCGCTGCACCTGCACTACATCGACGTCAACGCGCCGCTGAAAGATGAACAGGGGCGGCTGCGCGCGGAATTTACCTACGAGGGGATGCACATCCGCCCGGAAGGGTATCGAACGATTTATCCGGCAATTAAGAAAATTCTGATGAACGCTTGAAAGGAGAGTTTGCTCATGAAAATGACATCTGCCTATGCCAATAAACTGCTTCGGCAGCTGAATGAGGAGAAAGAGTTTCTGCTCAATCAGGAGGAAAATTCCTGTACCTATGTGTATGCCGCCGACGAGGAGCCGCTGATTCCGCAGTACAGCTATCCGCAGACGGAAGCGCAGCTTCGGGCGCTGGATGCGAAAATCGTGAAGATCAAGCACGCGGTGAATTGCAGCAACGTTTCCACCAGCCTGATGCTAAGCAGCGGGCGCGTGCTGACGGTTGATCAGGCGCTCGTCGTGATGGCGCAGCTCAGCCAGCGCAAGCAGCAGCTGGACACGCTGCGCAAGCGTCAGCCCAAGGCGCGCAACAACGACCATTACGGCCGCAGCGGCGCGACGGAGTACACCTGCATCAACTACGATTTAGCGGATGTCCGCAAGGCGTATGAGGCGATTTCCGCGGAAATCATGGAAATTCAAATGAAGCTCGACCAGCTGAACCAGACGGTGACGTTTGACGTGGAGCTGTGATGTTTTCCAGACCGATGCGCTCTTTTAGCAAGCGCGGCTGGCACAGGTTTATGGTTTGCGCAGCCGCAGACGGTTATTGCGTTGTTCATTATCCGACACAAGGTTCATGGTTGGATTTTTGATTATTATGCGGATTTTTTTCTGCATCCCGCATCGGCCGAAAGCCTGCCCGAAAGGGTAGCGGCGCGGAGGCATCTGGTTTCATGCGCCGCATTTCTTCACATATTGAAAAAAGCGCCTTTCGGGGGAAAATCATCCTTCCGAAAGGCGTTTTCATTTATACTATTTCCAGATAAGAATGCGCCAAGATGCGCCGCGAATTTTTCATTCTGGCTAACGTGAATGAAACGCAGCGTAGCAGCGCTACGCTAAGTGGAATGAGCGGACGCCAACGGGGAAAAGGCGCAAGCAGATGGCGCAGGTGAATCTGGAAATAGTATTAGCCGTTTTCCTGCACCATGCAGACCGCCTGTGCGCTGATGCCCTTTTCTTCGCCCTCAAAGCCGAGCTTTTCCGTCGTCGTTGCCTTGATGTTCACGCGCGCAAGGGGCAGTTCGAGCGCATCCGCCACATTTTGCCGCATTTGCGGAATGTAGGGGAGCAGCTTCGGTTTCTGCGCCACAATGGTCACGTCGCAGTTCGTTACACGCGCGTGGTGCGCCTTCAGCAGCGCAACAACGTGCCGAAGCAGCAGCATCGACGAGATGCCGCGGTACGCTTCGTCCGTGTCCGGGAAGTGCTTGCCGATGTCGCCCAGCGCCATTGCGCCCAGCATGGCATCCATCAGCGCGTGCAGCGCCACATCCGCATCCGAATGCCCCAGCAGCCCAAGTGTGTGCGGAATGGTCACGCCGCAGAGAATCAGCGGACGGCCTTCCACCAGCCGATGTACGTCATAGCCTTGCCCAACTCGAAGCGCCGGCAGCGCCTGTTCTGCAAAAAATGCTTCTGTCATCAGTAAATCCTCCGGGGTCGTCAGCTTGATATTGCGTCGACTGCCCTCCGTCAGCTGCACGGGAACGCCCATCCGTTCCACCAGCGACGCATCATCCGTGCCGAGGAAGCCGTCGCGCTGCGCCTGTTCGTGTGCCTGACGGAGCAAGTCGGTCTTAAAGCCCTGCGGGGTCTGCACAGCGCGCAGGGCGGTGCGATTCGGCGTGTCCAGCGCGATATTGGCGTCGCTGACGGTCTTGATGGTGTCCGTCACGGGAACCGCGGCGACGCCCGTTCCGCATTCCTCTACCGATGCCATGCAGCGCTGGATAACGTCTGCCGTCACCAGACAGCGCGCGCCGTCATGCACCAGTACGCCGTCGCATTGCCCAGAGAGCGCCTGCAAGCCCCGCCAGACCGATTCCTGACGCGTCGCGCCGCCTGATACCACCGGAACGTCCAGCCCGTTCTGCGCCAATTCAGATGCCATAACGGGCATGTCCTCTTCGCGGCTGACAACAACCACCTGCTCCACCAGCGGCACAAACGCCTCCACTGAGCGGACAATCATGCTTTTGCCGGCGATTGGCAGCAACACTTTATTGCACTTCGCGCCCATGCGCTGCCCGCTGCCGCCGCCCAAAATAATTGCGCCCCACATGATTTATTCCTCCGCGCCGCGTTCGGACGCCATCGCCGCATCCTCTTCCAGCACACGGTAGATTTCCGCAGCACCTTCCTTGCGCACCGTACCCGGCACGGCAAGAATCTCGTAGCGCCCCAAATGGTCGCCGAAGCGGATCGTCATGATATCACCGGGCTTGACCTCTGCGCCGGGTTTGGCGACTTTGCCGTTGAGCGTGACACGCCCGCCCGAGCAGGCCTCGTTCGCCACCGTGCGGCGCTTGATAATGCGGGACACCTTCAAATATTTGTCAAGACGCATGATTTCCTCCGTGTTTCGGGTATTTGAGAAAAAAGCCCGCAAGATTGCTCCTGCGGGCTTCTATACGATGTCTGATACGAAAATGAATCAGAAAATCGTATTAAGGACGATTACTGATTGACAGCGTCCTTGAGGGACTTGCCAGCCTTGAAAACAGGCGCCTTGGAAGCCGGGATGGTAATCTCCTCTTCGGGCTTCTGCGGATTGCGGGCAATGCGTTCCGGACGATCCTTCACCTCGAAAGAGCCAAAACCAACAATCTGCACCTTATCGCCCTTGGACAGGCTTTCGGTGATGACTTCAACAACCGCATTCAGCGCCAGCTCGGCGTTCTTCTTGGGGAGCTGGGTCTTTTCAGCAAGGGCAGCAACCAGTTCGGTCTTATTCATGGAATATATTCCTCCTTGTTTGCGCGATTCACGCATAGATGAAATGGGATAACCTTGGCAGCACGCTGCTGCGGCATAGCGTCGCGGTCAGCGCTTCCAATCTGCGGGGGAAGATGGCTCAACAGCGCGATTTTGCGCGGCTTTCACCCGATTCCAGTATACATCCATTTCCGATAAAGTCAAGTCCTTCAGCGATTTTTCGTCCAATTTTATCAGATTTTCCATGGCAGAAAAGCGTTTGATGAACTTTTCGATGGCATTTTTGAGCGCCTGCTCCGGGTCAATGCCGCTCAGCCGTGCCACATTGACGCAGCTGAACAGCAGATCGCCCAGTTCTTCGCCAGGATCGCGCGCGTTTTGCAGCTCTGTCAGCACCTCGTCTGCTTCCTCGTGCACCTTCGGCAGCGCATCCTGCGGCGTATCCCAGTCAAAGCCGACCTGCGCCGCTTTCTTCTGCACCTTTTCCGCACGCATGAGCGCTGGAAGACTCTTGCTCACGTCCGCCAGCACACTGCCCTGCGACATAAGCCCCTTTTCGGCTTTCTTGAGTTTTTCCCAGCTATCCGCGACTTCCTCCGGTGTGTCGCAGTGAACATTGCCGAAGATGTGCGCGTGGCGGTAAAGCATTTTGTGGACGATGGCGGTCGTAATGTCCTGCATCGTGAATTCATATGCCGACTCTGCAATGTCTGCATGGAACGCCACCTGCAGCAGCACGTCGCCAAGCTCGTCCGCCAGATGATCCATATCGCCCTCATCGACCGCGCCGACTGCCTCGTACGCTTCCTCAATCAGATAGCGGCGGAGGGTCTGATGCGTCTGTTCGCGATCCCACGGGCACTGGCGGCGCACCTGGTGCATGATGTGCTGCAAGTCCTGAAAGCTGTACCGGGTGCGCTGCTGAAGCGGAACGGCGGGCAGATACAGGCAGACCGTGTGGTCATAGGTGTGCAGGCGGTCCATCTCCCAAAGCTGGATGTTTTGCGGCTTACGGTTCGTCTTGACGGTGGATGGGAACAGCACCGTCGGCAGTTCGTCGCCGTAAATATCGCACAGGCGCAGTTTCAGGTCGCACGCCAGTGAGCGATTCCAGATTTCCGTAATCAGCAGCGGTGTCGTCGGATCAGCGGCGGCGGTCACGGCATCCTCCGCGGGAATCGTTCGCAGCGCGCCGATGGGGGCGAGATTCCCCGGCAGCTGCGCAATGCACGCGTCTGCCAGCGTTACGCCCGGCAGGATGCGCAAGACCGCGTCCTGCGGCTGCTGTGCCCGAAGCTCCCGCACCGCGCCATCTGTTCCGGCATCCAGCACGGCAAAGACAACCGCGTGATGCTCCGCTTCCGCCCACAGTGCCTTCGCCATATCGCGATGCATCTCGTCGAAATCCTCATAGCGGTCGTAGTAATCATCCAGCGACGTACTTTGGACGCCCGCTTCCGTCAGCACCGCGTAAACCGGGTGCTGCGCCGTGCGGAAAATCAGCCGCTTCGCCTTCTTCATCGTGTTCAGAGACTGCGCCGTCAGCAGTTCCGGATCGCCCGGTCCCAGCGACACAACGGTGATGTTCTGCTTCATGCTTCTTTCCTCACTCCTTATTTCCGTTTCCGGCGGAAGGCGTTCAAGTCCTCCTTGGTGAGTGCTTTCGTCCAAATCGCCGTAACTACGAACACCGCAATGCCGACCGCTACCTCCACAATCGTCAGCAGACGGCTGAACGGCAGGATGCGTGTCATCAGACAGACGGCCGCGCCCATCGCCAGCGTCGCAATACCCGGACGCACCAGCCAGTCGCGCCAATTGAACTTCGTGCCGGTATACTTCATGACGTAATAGAGATTCGGAACGAGCGATACCGTGTAGCACACCAGCGACGAAATCGGCGCGCCGTGGATGTTGAAGCCCGGAATCCCCACCAGCGTGTAGTTCAGCGCAATTTTGCACACAACGCCCGCAACCAGCGTGTACATGGGAATCCGCTGCTTCCGGACACCTTGCAGAATGCTACTCGTCGCCTGCACGACCGTGAACAGCACCACCGTCAGGCTGGAAACCATCAGCAGCGTGCTGCCGGTCATGATGTTCTCTTCGCTCAGCGACCCCTGATAGAAGAAGCGGAAAATCTGCTCGCTGAGTACGCTCATGCCGACCGAGCAGGGCAGCCCGATCAGGAACGCAAAGCGCAGACCGAGATTCGTCTGCCGCTGCACCGCGTCCATATCCTGCACAGCCCACGCGGAGGAAATTGCCGGAACGAGCGACATGCTGACCGCCAGCGACAGCGCCGTGGGAATGTTAATCAGGCGAATGACCATGCCGCTGAACACGCCGTACGTCTCAACGGCTGCATCATGCGTCAGACCGGAGACGACGCAGCGGTTGACCAGCATCGCCGAGTCGATGAACTGCGACAAGGGCACGATGCACGAGCCAATTGTAATCGGGATGGCAATCACCATCAGCTGTTCGGCAATGCGCTTGGTGGAAGCATTCTGCTCCGGCGCAAGCTGTGGAATCGCGTCGAAGCGGCTTCGGCGGCGGAAGTAAAGCAGAATCATGTACAGCAGGGCAATCCCTTCGACGATGGTTGTGCCAAGCAGTGCGCCTGCCGCGCCCATCGCCACGCCGCCCATTTGGTTGCCGATATACGCCATCGGCAGCGCCAGAAACACCTTGCCGACCTGCTCAATCAGCTGGCTGATGGCGGTCGGCACCATGTTCTGCTGTCCCTGTATAAAGCCGCGGAACGCCGACATCATGCACACAATCGCCACACACGGTGCAATCACCTGAAAGCCGATTTTGCTGTCCGGCTGATTCACGCGCGCCGCCAGCATTCCGCTGCCCGCCAGCATGATGATGGCTGCAAGGCATCCCAAAGTCGTCAGCAGCAGCAGTGCGACACGGAAAACGTGCTTGGCGCTGTGCGGGTCATCCTTCGCCAGCGCGGAGGATACCATTCGGCTGACCGCGACGGGCAGCCCGGCGGACGAAATTGTCAGCAGGAGGTTGTAGGTCGGGAAAACCGCATTGTAGATGCCCTGCCCCTGTGCCCCGATAACGTACGTCAGGGGGATGGAGAACAGCACGCCGACGAGCTTGCAGATAATGCCTGCAATGCCCAGCACGGTCATGCCGCCGATAATCGACTTGGATTTGCTTGCCATTGGCTGCATCCTTTCCGTGATGAAAATACCGTACTCCATTATACGCCAGAATGCCCTCTGAATCAAGCAAAAACGCAAAAAAGGGAAGCGCGCGCTTCCCGATTTTTTACTGTTCCATCTGCCGCCCGACGATGCCTGCTGCCGTTTCCGCCACCTTCAGCTCGGTGTCTCCCATTTTGACGCCGTTGTCGCGGCTCATGAGCAGCACCGCGCCAATCGCTTCGCCGTCGGCAATAATCGGGCTGATGACCTGCGCCGTGTAGTTCGGGTTCTGATCTTCCTCCGTCGTCACTGCCACCATCCTTCCGCCGCTCTGCTGATTCAGGGCAACGGTCTGTCGGCTGGCAATGGCCGTCTCCAGCGCGCGGGAGATCGGCTTGTCGCCCAGCTCCTTGCGCGGCAGACCGCTCGCCGCCACCACCTGATCGCGGTCCACAATCACGGCAATATGCCCCAGCGAACGGAACAGGCTCTCCGTGTAATCCTTGGCAAAGGATGACATTTCGCCAATCGGGGAATACTTCTTGAGAATCACCTCGCCGTCGCGGTCGGTGTAGATTTCCAGCGGGTCGCCTTCGCGAATCCGCAGCGTTCTGCGGATTTCCTTGGGAATGACAACACGCCCCAGTTCGTCGATGCGGCGAACAATACCGGTTGCTCGCATGATGGTCAGCCTCCTTCAAAATCTGTTCGGGAAAGTGCATGGGTACCACCGCACAATTCGGCGGCGCGTCTGGCGATGTCTTTTCCGCCATCTGCGGCTGTGCGGTGTTACCCATGATTTCGGTGTCCGAAAAACATTTTGTGCATTTCCTGCGTTTTCATGCACGAAAATTGGAAATCACATCGTTTTTCCCGCGTGGATAGTCGAAAGGCAATCAAAAAAACCTGCCGCGCAGTTTGAAGCGGGCAGGGCTTGCAGTTTTTGCTTGTCATACTATTTCCAGATAAGAATGCGCCGCGAAATTTCGTTCTGACTAACGGGAGTGGCATGCAGCGCTACGCAAAATGAAGCGACCAGATGCCAGCGCGGAAAAAGTGCGGTGAATCTGAAAATAGTATCAGATGAAACGGCGGCTGTTGGAATAGCGGGTGATTTGATGGCCATCCGCATCCGCAGTGAAGCCGATTCGGAACGTGCCTCTGGTCGTAATCGCGCTGGAATAGGAGAGGGTCGCAGAGTACGAGATGGTGTTCGTGGCGATTGTCGCCGGAACAGCCAGCGGTTTCACATAAACCCAGCGTCCGTTCGACTGCTGTTCCAGCCATGCGTTGGTGACAACAATGCGGCCGGCAAGGATATCCGTCATCAGAGTAAAAGTGGCAACTTTGTCCATGCCGAGCGAACAAGTGGCGGACAGGAAAGTGACATCCGCACACGGTTCTACGGAATCGTCTGCGAATGCACAGCTCAAAAGTGCCGCAAGAACAAGCAGCACAGCGAAAACACGGCGAAGCATATGCATCATTTATTCTCCTATCTCTCTAATGATTGTGCGCAGGAGAGAAGTTACCTCTTCCTGCGACGTTCTGCCGGAAAACAGCAGAAGTTTGTCGTCGCCCTGCCATAAAGCGACGGGCTTGTTGATGTTTTCCGTAATGTAGAAATTCAGTCCATCGAACTGTTGAAGCGTTCCTTCATACGACTGCTCGAATGAAAGCATCATATACTGCGGATTGGAAATCAGGTTGATTACACCGACGATCGTCTGCTGTGCGTCCGCCGCATTGACATACATCAGCGAAATACTGATGCCACTTCGCGTGAAATTCACATAGCGGTGCTGAAGCTCCCATTGACCATTCACCATTTCCGGGATGCCGGTTTTCCTGCCAATCAGCGCATCAAGCGCTGCGATACTCTGTACCTCAACGGTATCGCCGCTTGGCAGCGTGGGGTCAGCGACGGCAGTTTCCAGCATTTCGATGGCGATTTCGTGGCTCGTCACGAAGTGTTGCTGTTCATCGGAGGTTGTCCAGTTTTCATACCACAGCAGCGGATGCGATACGGCAAAGGCGACAACAATCGCCGCGGCACTGCAAGCCGCTGCGGCAATGATTTTCTTCCGCTTTTGACGCTTTCTTTCGTTTTTCTGATGTGCTGCCGCAATGTGCTGCCGGAGGGCATCCACGCGCGCGGGGGCAATCGGCTTCTGTTCACCTTGCAGACGTTCCAGCAAATCCATGCAGGTGTGGATTTTCGTTTCATCTGTCGGCGCATCCGTTCGAGCGGCTTCCGCCTGAATGATGTTCAACAGGCGGCGCTGCGTCTCGCGCGGCGGCAGATGACCGTAATCAATCGCTTGCAGGATGGCTTGAACCTCCTTTTCTTTTGGGTCGCTCACAAAAAAAGCCTCCCTTCACTATATGATACTGCATGAGAAGGGCAAAATGGGATAAGCAGAAAAAATTTTAGGTAACACCGCACAAATGAGGTGGTCGGCTGGCGAATGGATTTTTCGTCAGATGCAAATGCAAATTTCGAAGGTTTACTGGCGGTAAATCGAGAAATTTGCATGATGCAGATGGCGGAAAAGACATCGCCAGACGCGCCGCCGAATTGTGCGGTGGTGCCCTAAATCAACGCATAAATCAGCATTTTCAGGAGTTTCACCACCGTTATAGAATCAAAAACGTGCCGCCCTGTACGCACAGCAGCAGCGTGACGAATAGCAGTCCTGCCGCCTTTTTGCGGATGCGGCGCGCGGCATCGTTGACCGTGTTGCGCTTGATACCAAGCGTGTCCGCTGTATCCGCCGCGGAATTATCCTCCTCGTAATACTGGTGATAGACGGACTTCTCCAGCGGGGTCAGGCGCGCTTGCAGTTCCTCCAGCAGCTCGTTCATCTCGCTCTTTCGCAGCCATTGGATGAGTTCGTCCTGCTGTTTCTCGATGAGGATTTCCGGTTCCAGCGGGAGCGATATACCCAGCCGCCTGCGTTCGATGCGGGAGCGACGCGCCAGTGTGATGCACTCCAGCTTGCAGGCGTTGACGAACCACCCGTAGAGATTCTTGTGATTCGCCAGCTGCTCCTTCTTCTCCAGCGCCCGCAGTACCACTCGCTGAACAATATCTTCCGCATCCACACCATGAATCATTTGGTAATTGAGCAGAATGCGGCATAATCGCACGAGATCCTCCAGCATCTTGTTGTATACGTCGGTAATCTCACTTTCACTCATCCATTTCACCCTCACAACTTTCTGTATGATGGTGTCCGTTTCGCACTTGCGCGTATGCGCTCCGGGCAGTGCCTATAGGCATTTCTATTGTAAGACGAGATTGCCAATATGTCAATGCTTGCGCGGAAATATGGTGTGTTTTTTCCTGCGGGTGAGTGCCTTTTTTCCCATAGGCAGAATAAAACGCGTCGAGGTTTAGACACAGATAATATCTTCACACCGTGTACCGTCGGAAATGAAAATCATAGAATAATAGCATTATGCTGTTGACAGGAACGTTCTTTCGCGTTATAATAGACACAGTAAATCACTTTCGGAGGTCGTGTAAATGACAATGTGGAATTTCGGTGCTTCAGCCGTGCAGAATGATTCAGGAGGGAGTCAGCATTGAAATATCGCAAGCAGTATATCAACGTAGATGTTGTGTTTGATACTTCCGGGCGGATGCGGCCGCAGGTCATCCACTGGGTGGACGGGCGGCGATACGAAATTTCGCGTGTAAAAGCGATTGTGCCCGCGGCAGCGCGCAAATCCGGCGGGCAGGGTGACCGATACACGGTGATGCTGGCAGGTCAGGAGCGCTACTTGTTTTTTGAGCGTCCGACAGACGAACGCGCTGCCATCGTCGGGCGCTGGTTTGTAGAAGCGACGGAGGGAAATTGAAATGGACAGAATCATTCGCCGAGAACCTGCTGATTGGCGGCACAGCGTGGCATTCACCGGGCATCGTCCGCAAAAACTGCCGACCCCCGCTGCGTGGATTTCAAGCGGCGGCTGTGCAATTCTATCGAAATGATGATTCTGGAAGGGTACACGCACTTCATTTCCGGTGGGGCGCTTGGCATGGATATGTACGCGGCGGAGGCGGTGCTGACGCTGCGCGAGCAGTACCCGGAAATTACGCTGGAAATTGCCATTCCGCACGATGGACAGACTGCAAAGTGGCCGCAGTCCCTGCGCGACCGAGCGGAGCGCATCCGCGAGGAAGCGGATGTCATCACATGGATTGCGCACGAGTATACCAAGCGCTGCCTATTCGATCGGAACTACTACATGGTGTCGCATTGCAGCGTGCTGCTGGCATGTTTTGACGGTCAGGCCGGCGGCACGGCGCAGACCATCGAGACAGCACATCGGCTGGGGCGGCTGGTCACGGTTGTGCGGCCGGTTCGCCGGAAAGTCGCGTAACACCACATGGCATCCGCCCGCGTCAGTGGCTCCATTTAAGGCGGCATCGCACAACTCGGCGGCGCATCTTGGCGCATTCTTATTGGAAAATAGGATAGAGGAGAAATGAATTATGCAATGGGGTTTGAATGTTCCTCAGCAGCCGCGGCAGCTGGACAAACGGTTTTCAGACCTGAAACTGTGCCAGCGCGAACAGATCGCCAAGTGGCTGCGCGAGGAGACAAACGATTACTACACGCGCCATCAGCGCTATCCCATCGGGCGGGAGGCAGAGGACGTGGTGGACAATGCGTATGTGCAGATTGTGAAAGCAGGAATTTGGATTCCGTATGGCGAAGTATATCAGTATTACCTCAGCCGCAAAGCGCGAATGATGAAGCATCCGCTGCAAGGCTGAACGAGGAGGCTTTGCACATGTGCGGGCGTTATTTCCTTGCTGATAGTGGCAATTCTGGCGAACTTCGCGGCATCATCGATCAGCTGAATCGGCGCGGCGCCACCGTCAAGACGGGCGAGATTTTCCCGACGGATACCGTGCCTGTGCTGGCGAACAATCGGAATCGGCGCGTCATGCCCTTTTCCATGCAATGGGGATATACACTGCCGGACGGCCGCCTGCTCATCAATGCTCGGAGCGAAACGGCAGGGGAGAAGCCGCTCTTTCAGGACGCGATGTGTCAGCACCGCTGCCTGATTCCAGCAACGAACTATTTCGAGTGGGAAAAGCGCGGCAGGGAGAAAATCAAGTACGCCATCCGACAGGCGGATGCAGGCTTGCTATACATGGCGGGGCTGTACCGCGTGGAGAACGGGCGCGCAGTGTTCACCATTCTAACGCGTGAGCCCGCCGAACAGATTCGATTCATCCACGACCGGATGCCTGTCATTCTGACAAGCGATGCAAAGCAGGATTGGCTGAATCTGGACTGCGACGCAGCGCAAACTTTGGCGCAGGCGTGTGAAAATGTAGCGTTTTGCGCAGTGGATGTTTCGTGCTGAGCATTGCCGCAAATGACGCAGATTCCGGTCAGGCTGCTGGCGGCAGATTCATGCTCGCCGCTATGGAAGAAGTTGTGCTGTCCGAAGAGACGATTCCGATGATGCCGCTTGTCAGGGCGGAAAAATAACGCATTATGCACTTGCCACCAGCGCGGCGGTATGGTATAATAAAATAGTTGCTATATGCTTGCAAAATGGGGAAATGTCCCTGTCAGCCACCCCACTGCAGCTTTTGATGGAGGAATTACGATGTACGATGTGCTCATTATTGGTGCTGGCCCCGGAGGAATTTTTACCGCTTATGAATTGATGGAGCGCCGACCTGACCTGAAAGTCGCCGTTTTTGAAACGGGGCACCCGCTCAACCGCCGGAAGTGTCCGATTGACGGCGAGAAAGTGAAATCCTGCATCCACTGCAAGTGCTGCTCCATCATGAGCGGCTTTGGCGGCGCGGGCGCATTCTCCGACGGCAAGTACAACATCACCAACGATTTCGGCGGCACACTCTACGAGTACATCGGCAAAAAGGCTGCCACGGAACTCATGGAATATGTTGATACCATCAATCTGCGCTACGGCGGCGAGGGCACGAAGCTCTATTCGACTGCCGGCACAAGCCTGAAAAAGACGTGTATGCAGCACGGTCTGCACCTGCTGGACGCTTCCGTTCGCCACCTCGGAACGGACATTAACTATATTGTGCTCGAGCACCTTTACGACTATCTGAAGGAACAGGTGGAGTTTCATTTTGACTGCCCCATCGACACGGTAGAAAAGACGGACAACGGCTATCGCATTTACAGCGGCGACAAATTCTTTGAGGGGCGCAAGTGCGTTATTTCCGCCGGCCGCAGCGGCAGCAAGTGGATGGAAAAAGTCTGTAAAGACCTTCACATCAAGACAAATTCCAACCGCGTCGATATTGGCGTCCGCGTGGAACTGCCCGCCGAGATTTTCTCGCACCTGACCGACGAACTGTATGAAAGCAAAATCGTCTACCGCACCGAAAAGTATGAAGACGCGGTACGCACCTTCTGCATGAACCCCAGGGGCGTTGTCGTCAACGAAAACACGAATGGGATTGTAACTGTGAACGGTCACAGCTACGAGGATCCCGCAAAACAGACGAACAACACGAATTTCGCGCTGCTGGTCGCCAAGCATTTCTCTGAGCCGTTCAAGGATTCCAACGGCTACGGCGAGAGCATTGCCCGCTTGAGCAATATGCTGGGCGGCGGCGTTATCGTCCAGCGCTTCGGCGACCTCATCCGCGGCAAGCGCAGCACCGAGAAGCGCATCAAGGAGTCGTTCACCGTGCCGACGCTGAACGCCGCCGCGGGCGACCTGAGCCTCGTGCTGCCCAAGCGCATTCTGGACGGCATTATTGAGATGATTTACGCGCTGGATAAAGTCGCCCCCGGCACTGCCAACGACGACACGTTGCTCTACGGCGTGGAAGTGAAGTTCTACAACATGGAGGTCGAGGTGGACAGCAACCTCATGACCTGCCACGACGGGCTTTACATCATCGGCGACAGCAGCGGCATCACGCACTCTCTGTCCCACGCGTCCGCAAGTGGGGTGCATGTGGCGAGGCAGATTAGCAAGCAATAAGCAGGGAAGCCTATCAAAGAATTTTGTCAATAGTATAGTTGATTCCTTAGCTTTTGATGCTGCTGAATCAGCTGTTTAGCGTCTTTGGCTGAAAATACTCGTGCCATATTCTTTTTTCCTCCGATGTGCCTTTGTCGAACTGCGCGCATGTATTTTCACGATTGCACTTCGTTATTGTAGCACAATCCATCGAAAAGCGCAATAAAGATTCTATAAGCATCATAAGCTAACCGCGGCGAGTGCCTTTCTTCAGCACCCGCCGCGGTTCTTCTATTTGTTTACCTTTCTTCTCTAAAGTATGGCAGCCCCAAATGCTGCGGCGGCTGGTCCTCACGCTTCTTGCGCAAGCTGGAAATGCACAGCACCACGATGGTCACAATATAGGGGAGCATTTTGTACAGTTCCTTCACCGCCGGATTTGAGCCGGTCGGGATGTACATGTGCAGGATGTAGAGTCCGCCGAAGAGAATCGACGCGAACACGCCAACATTCGAGCGCCAGATGGTGAAGATGACCAGCGCAATCGCCAGCCAGCCGCGGTCGCCGAACGCGTTGTTTGACCACACGCCGCTTGCGTAGTCCATGACGTAGTACAGTCCGCCAAGGCCAGCAATCATGCTGCCGATGCACGTTGCCATGTACTTATACTTCGTCACGTTGATGCTCGCGGCATCGGCTGTGTTCGGATTTTCGCCGACCGCACGCAGGTGCAGACCTGTGCGGGTGTGCTTCATGAACCAAGCGACAAAGAAGCCGATGGCAATCGCGAGGTATACCATAAAACCGTAGGACAGGAAGTCCTGATAGAACCAGCCTTCACTCTCGGCGAACAGTGGGCGATGGAAGAAGTAGCTTGTGCCGGAGAGGGCAATAGACGGAACTTCACTGCCTGACAGTTTGATCAGTGAGCCGCCGAAGAAGTTGCCAACACCCACGCCGAAAGTTGTCATGGCCAAGCCCGTCACGTTCTGATTCGCACGGAGCGTAACGGTCAGCAGGCAGTAGAGCAGCCCCATCAGCAGCGAACCGAGCAGGCAGCATACAATCGGAATCAGAATTGCCGGAAGCGCGCTGATGTCCGCCTTGCTGGGCAGGGAGTTTTCGTAGAAAAACGAGCCGATAACACCGCAGATGCCGCCGACATACATGATGCCGGGGATGCCGAGGTTCAAATTGCCGGATTTTTCCGTCAGTATTTCACCCGTGCTGCCGTAAAGCAGCGGAACGCCCTGCACTACCGCGCGGGGAATGAATGAAATGATATCAAACACGCAGCTTCTCCTCCTTCCCAGTACGCTTGCAGAAGTTAATCTTGTAGTTGATAAAGAACTCACAGCCGATGATGAAGAACAGAATCACACCCGTGATAATGTCCGCAAAAGACTGATTCAGCCCGAACTTCGAGGATACCTCGCCAGCCCCGCGGTCAAGGAAAACGAGCAGGAAGCTGGTAAAAATCATAACGAACGGGTTAAATTTCGCCAGCCATGACACCATGACCGCCGTGAAGCCGCGTCCGTCTACAAGCGTCGTCGTCAGCGTGTGGTCGCTGCCCGCGGTCAGCAGGAAGCGTCGTCAGGCTTTGATCGTTCCCCGCGTTCAGCGGCAAGCCCGCCAAGCCGCAGATTGCGCCGGAAATCAGCATCGTGCGGATGATGACCCACTCCACCTTGATCCCTACATACCGGGCGGTGCGCTGGCTTTCGCCGACGACGGAAATCTCGTACCCGTGCTTGGTGTAATATAGGTAGAGGAACATCAGCAGCACCAGCACGCCGACCACGATGATGTTGAGCAGATACTGCTGGTCAGCAACCTTCGGCAGCCAGCCAATCTGCGAGCGCTGGTTGATGATGCCGATTTTGCCCGACCCCTTCGGCGACTCCCAGAAGATGCAGAAGTACGCGACCAGCTGCGTCGCGACATAGTTCATCATCAGCGTGAACAGCGTCTCGTTCGTATTCCACTTTGCCTTGAAGAGCGCCGGGATGCCGCCCCAAATCGCGCCAGCGAGCATACTGGTCAGCAGCATCACGAGGATCAGCGCCCAGTTTGGCAGCACGTCGCGCAGGAGAATCATGCAACTGGCAGAGGCAAGGCAGCCCATCAGCGTCTGACCTTCGCCGCCGATGTTCCAGAAGCGCATCTTAAACGCAGGGGTAACGGCGAGGGAAATGCACAGCAGCATCGCCACGTCGCGGAAAGTCACCCACGTCTTGCGCGGCGTGCCGAACGTGCCTTTGATGATGGTGCTGTAAATGGCGAGCGGGTCGTCATCTGTCAGCAGTAGGCAGATAATGGCGCTTGCGCCCAGTGCCAGCGCAATGGCAATCACGCGAATCAGCAGCGCCTTCTGCCACGAAATATCCGTTCGCTTGGAAATGTGGAAGAGCGGCTCCCGTTTGGCTTCACTCATGCTCGTTACCTCCCACGCGGGTCATCATCATGCCGATTTCTCGCTTGTCTGCGCCACGGCCGGGCACGATGCCGCTGACTTTGCCGCCGCACAGCACCAGAATGCGGTCGCACAGCTCCACCAGCACATCCAAATCCTCACCGACGTAGACAACCGCCACGTTCTGCTTCTTTTGGTTATTAATCAGGTTGTAAATCGTGTAGGAGGAATGAATGTCCAGCCCACGCACCGCGTATGCTGTCAGCAGCACTTTCGGCGCGGAGGTGATTTCGCGCCCGACCAGCACTTTCTGCACGTTGCCGCCCGACAGACGGCGAATCGGCGTATTCAGGCTCGGTGTCGCGACTTCCAGCTCCTTGACCACGTTTTCCGCGATTTTGCGCGGGCTCTTGCGGTCGGTGAAGAACGAGTGCCCTTTGCGGAACGTGCGCAGCATCATGTTGTCGGATAAGTCCATGTTGCCGACCAAGCCCATGCCCAGCCGATCCTCCGGCACGAAGGAGAGCGAAACACCCATGTTCTGAATAGTCAACGGATCTTTCCCAATCAGTTCCACATGCGTGCCGTCGTCCTCGATGTAGCTGATGCTGCCAGAATCGACAGGCTGAAGCCCAGCAATCGCTTCCAGCAGTTCTTTCTGACCCGAACCCGCGATGCCCGCGATACCCAGAATTTCGCCCGAATTGGCGGTAAAGCTGACGTGGTCGAGCTTCGTCGTGCCTTCCTCGTTGCGCACAATCAAGTCTTTGACTTCGATGCGCGGGCGGGGATTGACCGGCTCGGTGCGCTCAATGTTGAGTTTTACCGGATGCCCGACCATCATGTTCGTCAATTCCTCGGCATTCGTGTCGCGGGTCATCACGCCGC
>FR899900.1:54784-67372 GCA_000437595.1 Faecalibacterium sp. CAG:74
ATTCGTGTCGCGGGTCATCACGTCGCCGACGTACTGCCCCTTGCGCAGCACCGCCACGCGGTCGGACAGCGACTCCACCTCGTGCATCTTGTGGGTGATAATGACAATCGCCTTGCCGGCGTTGCGCATGTTGCGCAGGATGGCGAAGAGCTTGTCTGTCTCCTGCGGGGTCAGCACGGCGGTCGGCTCATCCAGAATCAGGATATCCGCGCCGCGATACAGCACCTTGATGATTTCAATCGTCTGCTTCTGCGAAACGGACATGTCATAAATCTTCTGGTTCGGGTCGATGTCAAAGCCGTACTGGTCGCAGATTTTCCGAATTTTGCGGATGGCGGACTTCATATCCAGCTTTTCATCCAGACCGAGGATGATGTTTTCCGCCGCCGTGAAAACATCCACCAACTTAAAGTGCTGGTGAATCATGCCGATGCCCAGATGGAACGACTCCTTCGGGGAGGAGATGGACACAGGCTTGCCGTTGATGTAGATTTCGCCCTCGTCGGGGTAGTAAATTCCGGAGAGCATGTTCATCAGTGTAGTTTTGCCGCTTCCATTCTCACCCAGCAGCGCAAGAATTTCGCCGCGGTAAATATCCAGACACACCTTGTCATTGGCCAGCACAGGGCCAAAGCGCTTGGTCACATTGCGAACGCTGACGGCTGCGGTTCTCTGTTCCAACCGGCTCACTCCTTTATGATTGCAAATCGTAAATGACGCGAATGAATAGGAAACACTGCAAATGGGAATGCAGCGGGTTTGCCTGCACTTTCATTTGCAGTGTCAACAAGAAATTCGACCGCCCCGACCCCATGCAAAAGATCGGGGCAGTCGAAAATGGAATTACATACCTTCGGGCAGCGTGATGCCGTCGATGTTCAGGTCGAAGTAGGGAGCGGCGCGGAAGAAGGATTCCTTGAATTCGCCGTCGATGACCACTTCGGTGTCACCCACGAAGTCGCCCATGTCGTCCACGTCCGCCAGATAGGAGGTCAGCGCCTCGCCGTTCACGGTGAAGGTTGTGGTGTCGAACACCTTGATGGTGCCAGCCGCCAGCGCAGCCTTCACTTCTTCCAGCTTCTCAGCCGTGCCAGCCGCAGCAGCCTGCTCGTTGATAGCAGACAGCTCGACAGAGCCGGTCGCAATCGTGCCAGTCCAGTCAAGCGCGATATCTTCGCCGTTCATCATGCAGTTCAGGATGTACTCGAAGTAGGGTTCCCAGTTGATGCGGGAGGAAACGATGAAGGTATTCGGGCAGGCAGCCACCGTGGAGCCGTTGTAGGAGACGTTCGGCACACCCGCCACTTCGCAGGCAGTCGGAGCGCCCATGGAGTCAGCGTGCTGGGAAATAAGGACGCAGCCCTTCTGAATCAGCATCTGCGCGCCTTCCTTTTCCATCGCCTCGTCGTACCAAGAGTAGGTGAAGGTCACTTCCATCGTCGCGGAGGGGCAAACAGAGCGTGCGCCAAGGAAGAAGGAGGTGTAGCCAGACTTCACTTCCGCGTAGGGGTAAGCGCCGACATAGCCAATCTTCGCCTGATCCGCCGTAATCGTGCCGGCTTCGATCATTTCGTTCAGCTTCATACCAGCCGCAACGCCCGCCAGATAGCGGCCTTCATAGATGGTCGCGAAAGCATTGTGGTAGTTGGGCAGGTTCTCGGTGTGCGCCTTCGTGCCAGTCGCATGGCAGAACTCGACTTCCGGGAACTCCAGCGCAGCCTGAATCATGTAGGATTCATGACCGAAAGAGTCCGCAAAAATGATGTCGCAGCCTGCGTCCGCCAATTCAGCAGCTGCGTCGTAGCATTCCTGACCTTCGGGGATGTTGGTCTTGGTTTCGTAGGCAATGCCCAGCTTCTCGCAGGCAGCCTTCGCCGCGGTGATGAAGTTCAGGTCGTAGGTGGAGTTTTCGTCGTGCAGGAAGATGAAGCCGATCTTCAGGTCATCCTTCGCGACGGGCGCGCGTTCAGCCAGTGCAGCAGTCGTCAGGCAGCACAGGCACACCACCAGCGCAAGCAGCAGAGATGCAAACTTTTTCATGGTCAAGTCCTCCTCCATTCGATGGGTGAAAACGGTGCAACCGTCCGCTAAAAAGCGAACGTTTTCCGGGAAACATGACCCATTGTACACAAATTTGACACAAAAATCAAGCCTTTTTCAGAAAAAATCCGACTTTTTTGCGAACAATTTAGGTGAATGTTCGGAAATAGGCGGATTGGCAGGGGAACGTCACGTTTTTGACAAGCATCAGTGCTTTCCGCATACGGCTCCAACGAAAACACACCGTCAGCATTGCGGCTGATTCCATGTGCCGACAGCACATGATAGGCAAGGGGAGTTTCAAATTTCACGGCAATCTCGCAAAAACGCCCTTGACATTGCACTGTCCCTGATTATAATAGTTGCATGTACAATGATGCACATACAACCATTAGCGTCACGGAGGTGCACATATGGATATCACCGAGCGGAAAATCACAAAAATCGCGCGGGAAACAGAGAAACTCGTCCTGCTGTCCCTGCGGGAAGAGGGCGTCGGCACGGCAGAAATTGATCTGATTCACGCGCTGCGGCACCATCCCGGCTGCACACAGGCGGCGCTGGCGGAACTGCTGCACGCAGACAAGGCAGCCATCGCGCGGCGGACAAAAAATCTGGAAGCGAAGGGCTTCTTGGTGCGTCAGGACGACCCGAACGACCGCCGCAGTCAGCTGCTGTATCCCACGGAAAAGGCGGAAGCCATGAAAGCCTCCAAAGCAGAGATCGAAGCATCCTTCTACGAGTACCTGACTTCTGTGCTGACGGACGATGAATCCAAAACCTTCGCAGTGCTGCTGAACAAGCTGTACGCAGCATCGAAAACCGAAAGCCGCGCGGGATTCCCGCATTTTATTCAGGCGCAGAGGAAATAAAGACGATGCAAGACAAGCAGAATTTCTGCCCGAACAAAATCAGCTCCTATTTCCGTGCCGAATGGCTGTCGCTGACCTTCGTCACGCTGTCCGGGCTGTTCTACAACGTGGGTCTTCTGGCGACGCCGTGGTTCGAAGGACGGCTTGCCCAGTGCCTGACCGACATTCTGGGCGGCTATCAAACCGCGGACGCGATGGCGATGTTGGTGCTGGCGTATCTGGTCATCACGCTGGTGGTTCAGGGCGCGCGTTTCATCAAGCGATTCTACGTTCGGCGCTTCGCCAACAACATCAACCGACGTATGAAGGGCATCCTGTACGCCAATCTGGTACGCGAAAGCCGCACGTCGCTGGAAAAAGAAGGTGCTGGCGAGCTGATGACGAAAGCCATTTCCGACGTGGACGACTGCGTGGAAGGGATGCGCAAATTCACCACCGAAGTGTTTGACACCGGCGTGGTGATGGTCAGCTACGCAGTCATGCTGCTGATTTATGACTGGCATCTGGCGCTGCTGAGTTTGCTGTTCACGCCCATTTCGTACTTCTGCGCAGCAAAGATGAAGAAGCCTGTTCAGCGCGCAGGAGCGGCGTACAAAAAAGCGGCGAGCGCGCTCAGCAGTGCGACGCTCGACCGCGCGGAAAACGCCGTCACCTACCGTATCTACGGCTGCGAGGAAGCCCGCGCGGAACGCTACGAGGGTGCGCTGAAGAATTACGAAAAGGCTGCTGTGCGTTCCAACGTGTGGCAGTCCGCTCTGCCGCCGCTGTATCTGGCTGCATCGGGAGCCGGGGTGCTGTTCATCCTGTGGTTCGGCGCGAAGAACGTACTCGGCACAGGCTGGCGCGCATGGGACATCGGCGCCTTCACCACCTTCCTGTCCTGCTTCACGAAGCTGACGGTGAAGTCCTCCAAGGTGGCAAAGCTGTTCAACTCCGTGCAGAAAGCGGAAGTGTCGTGGAAGCGCATCAAGCCGCTGATGAAGTCGCCGGAAGTGCTGGACGACCTCCGCATCCCGCAGCCTGCCGACGTGACGCTCGACAATCTGTCCTTCACCTACGGAGACGCGCCGATTTTCTCCGGCCTTTCGCTGACAGCGCATCCCGGCGACATCATCGGCGTGACTGGCCCTGTCGCCTGCGGCAAATCCACCTTCGGGCGCGTATTTCTCTGCGAAATGCCCTATGGCGGCTCGGTTCGCTTCGGCGGCAAGGAACTTTCGAGCTTCTCGCCGCGGGAAATCTCCGGTATGGTCGGCTATTTGGGACATGATCCGGAACTGAGCATGGACACGATTCAAAACAACGTGCTTTTCGGCAGCAGGCAGGACGTTCTGCCGCAGCTGAACGCCGTTGTCCTGACGGACGAAGTGCTGGCGATGGAAAATGGCGCTGATACGGTCGTCGGCAGCAGCGGCACACGGCTTTCCGGCGGTCAGGCGCAGCGGCTGGCGTTGGCAAGAACGCTTGCCCATCCGCGTCCGCTGATGATTCTGGACGACCCGTTTTCCGCGCTTGACCGCAAGACGGAGGACGCTGTGTTTGCGAATTTGCAGGCATACGCCAAGGATAAGGTCATTTTCCTGATTTCGCATCGACTGTACCACTTCCCGCAAATGCAGCAGGTGATTTTCATGGAGGACGGCAAGACGACGGTCGGCACGCATGACGAACTGATGCCATCCGTTCCGACATACCGCTGGCTTTACGAGAGCCAAACCGGGGGTGAAGCACATGCGTAATCAGAAAAAAGCGGGCGTGATTTCCGTGCTCAAGGCAGCGGTGCGGTCGCATCGGATATTGACGATCAGCACGCTGTTGTGCGTTGCGGCATCGGTTGCCGCGTCGCTGATTCCGCCGCTGCTGCTCAAGAACATAATTGACCGGCTGACGGGTGGTATGCCGCTGCTGTTCACCGCCGTGCTGCTCTACTTCGGCAGCCTTGTGTTAGAGGGGACGCTCTCCTCGGCGCAGGAAACGCTGCTGGTGCTGTTCGGGCAGAAGATGACGCACGCCCTGCGCTCCGAAATGTCGCAGAAGCTCATCGCGCTGCCCGCCAGCACGCTCGTCGGGCAAAATCCCGGCGAGGTTGCCGCGCGCTTTTCGGGTGATGTGGATGCTGTCGAGGCGCTGTTCACCTCCGGCATCATCAGCATGGTGGCGGATGCCTGCCGCATCGTCTCGATTCTGGCAGTGATTGCCGTGGAGAACACGGGGCTTGCACTGGTGCTGCTGGTGATTTTGCCGCTGTTCGCCGTTTTCACCCGTTTTGTGCAGAAGCGGATGCTCGCCGCGCAGCTGGAGAACCGTCGCGCCGTCGCCGCCGTGTCCGGGCAGGTACCGGAAACGCTGCACAACATCCGCACCATTCACGCCTTGGGACTGGAAAGCTACATGGAGCAGCGCTATGACCAGCGCATCGGCGAAAGCTACGCTGCGATGGAAAAGACGAATTTCTATGACGCGATTTACTCGCCCGTCGTGTTTCTGCTTAACGCCGCCGTCGTAGGTATCGTGATGCTGCTCTCCGCATCGGGCAATGCGGATGTACTGGCACTGTTCGGCATGTCGGTCGGTACATCGGTCGCTATCATCAATTACATTTCCCGCATTTTTTCGCCGATTGAAAGCCTCGGCATGGAGATTCAGATAATTCAGTCCGCCATGGCGGGTGTCAAGCGCATCGACGAGTTCCTTAATCAGCCGGAACGCGCCATTTCCCAGGAGCGAAAGAATACCGCGCGCGGCGACGTTGTGCTGTCCCATGTGACGTTCGGCTACGGCGAAAAGCCGGTGCTGTCCGACTTCTCCATGAGCGTAAAGGAAGGGGAGCAGGTCACGCTGGTTGGCAGAACAGGCGCGGGCAAAAGCACGGTGTTCCGGCTGCTGCTGGGGCTTTATCCGCCGGAAAAAGGGGATATTACCATCAGCGGCGTGAACGTTTCGGCGATTACCGACCATGAGCGCCGCGCGTGCATCGGCTGCGTGGAGCAGCGCTTCTCCCGCGTGCCGGGGACGGTGCTTGACCAGATTACGCTTTCCGACCCGACCATCACCGAGGAAATGGCGCAGAATGCCGCGAAACTGGCGGGAATGGATGACGCCATCCGCGCGCTTCCGGACGGGTACAATGCCATCTGCACAGACGGCATGTTTTCGCAGGGGGAGTGGCAGCTGCTGTCCATTGCCCGCGCGGTGGCGGCGAACCCGGCGGTGCTGCTGCTGGACGAAATCACCGCGAACCTCGATGCCGAAACCGAAGCGCGCGTACTGGAAGCGCTCCGCCGCGCTTCAGAGGGACGCACCGTGCTCTCCATTTCGCACCGCATTTATGAAAATCTTGGCGGAAGAACTGTGGAAATCAAGCCATACAACGCCTACGCCGCTGACTCTGCGGCTGATTGCAGCGTAAAGGCAGTATAGAAAAGGTGTGGAGGCAGCTTGACAACCTCCACACCTTCTTCTTATTTTGATTAGAACAGCGGCTGCATCGACGCATCCAGCGTCGCGAACGGGCCGGGAAGCACCCGTGCCCCGCGGTGATTGCCGTAGAAGTCACTGTCAAACACGATGGTCGAGCCATCCGCCGCTTCAAAGCGCTGATCCGGCTCAAATGCGCGCCCCAGCGTGTCGCTGTCCACCAATCCGCCGCGGAACGCGCCGATCAGCTCCGCCACGTCGGTATCAAGGAAAATCTGTCCTTCACGCTCTACCAGCATGAAATATGGCTTTTCGGACTTGACGCAGCAGTCCTTTTCCTTCTTCCACGGCTTCGCGCCCGCAAAATAGGCGTTGCCGTCTGCCCAGACCGGCAGATGCCCGAAGTGGTACTCTTCCAGCTTGCCCATGTCCGGGCGCGCCACGTCCAAGTCGAACTGATCCAGCCACTCCTGCTTGGTCGGGTAGTCGTCGAAGCACCAAGTGCCCACGACGCGCTCGTTTTCGCCCGGATCGCCCTGCTTCGCCGGGGCATCCACCGGGTGCGCCTGCACAAAGATGTTGTTGTAGAAGCGGTCGTCGCCATGGAGGATGGTCATGAAGCCCGCGACCTCCGTGCGATGGCGGATATGGTAAGGCGTATAGCGCCAGCTCGTGCCGCCGCCGACGCAGGTGAACGTACCCAGCATGAGGTTATGCACCAGCGCCACGCCCTGCGTCGCGAATCGCAGGGACACTTTCGACATCATGATGTTGTTGTCAATCAGCGTCGGGCCGTGTCCAACCTCCACGAAAATGTCCTGACTTTCCATGCCGCCGACTGCCCATGTACAGTACGCCGGGCGCTCGTTGTGGTGCAGCAGATTCTGCGTGATGCGCGTGCCCTGCGCCTCCCAGTCGCACCAGACGCCCATGGTGCAGTCGTGGATGTGGTTGCGGCGAATCACCACGTCAATCGCCGCGTGCAGCTTGATGCCGGAGATTTCCGCGCCGCCAAGCTCCTGCATGTTGTTGATGTGGTGGATGTGGTTGTTCTCAATCACGGAATAGACCGCACCCATACGTCCGACGATGCCCGTCTGCTCGCAGTTGTGGATGTTGCAGCGGCGGATGATGTGGCTGCCGATGTTTTCCTTCAGCCAACCGTGATACTGCCCGCGGCAAACCGCGTCGCGCTCCATCTGCGTCGGACTTTTGAGGTGCTTCTTCGTGAAGTAGTGGTCGTTTTCCGGGTCGTAGTATTTGCCCAGCGAAATACCGCAGCACTTGCTGTTCGTAATTTCGCAGTCCTCGATAATCCAGCCCTTCGACCAGTGCGGGCCAATCATGCCATCCTGAAACGCAGCTGGCGGCGCCCATGTCGTCGCAGCCTTCTCGATTTTGAAGCCATGCACCGTGATGTACCCACAGCCAGTTTTCTCCGGGAAGAAGCAGCGGCGGCGGACGTTAATTTCCACCTTCTCGCGGTTGGGGTCTTGCGTGTGGAAATTGGCATACAGCACGGTTTCGTCGCCGTCCTGCTCGCTGAACCACTTGAAGGTAGACCCCTGCGGATCCCACGACGGCTTGTAAATTTCGCCCGCAATGCACTCCTCCAGCGATTCCGCCTCGTAGAGCATCTGGTCGTTCAAATACACCGCACCCGTGTGGCGCACCGTCGGCGCAAAGTACCAGTCGCCGAAAACCTCCGTCGTATACGGATTATACGCGCCGAACGTGCTGTTCTTCACGCGCACCGTCCACACCGTGCCCTGATAGGGCGTCCACCCCTTGATGCGCTCTGCGCCGCAAATCACCGCGCCCAGCGGCTCGATGGAACGATAGAGGATGGGCGCATCTTCCGTGCCGCCGCGTTCCGGATTGACATATTCGCGGTACACACCGGGAAACACCAGCACTTCGTCACCGGGCTTGGCGATCTTGGCGGCTTCGCTGATGCGACGGAAGGGAGTTCCGAGGCTGCCGTCACCATCATGCAGCATGGCTTGATTGACATAGTAAATCATAGAGTGCTCCTCCTTCATATATGGAATTTCTTCCGCAGTGGATTGTTCTGTCATGATTATACCAAATTGCTACCGATTTGTCCATATGATTTTGGACATTCGCCGCTTTCTTTCCGCGCAATAGTTGAAAGACGCTGCAATTTATGCTATACTGTATAGAGGGGATTTGTCCCCATTTGCAGAAAGGCAGGCAGCGATATGAAGATCATTCGCGCACGGGATTATCAGCATCTCAGCCGACAAGCGGCGAACATTCTTTCGGCGCAGGTGATTTTGAAACCCGATTCCGTTCTTGGACTGGCAACCGGCTCCAGCCCGATTGGCACGTATCAGCAGCTCATCGCGTGGGAGCATAAGGGTGACGTTGATTTCCGGCAGGTATCGACGGTAAATCTGGATGAATATGTCGGGCTGCCCGCCGGCCATCCGCAGAGCTATGCGCATTTCATGCGGGAGAATTTCTTCGACCATATCCAGATTGACCTGAGGGACACGCACATTCCGAATGGCATGGCAGAGGACGGCGACGCGGAGTGCCGCCATTACGACGCAACCATCCGCCAGCTGGGCGGCATTGATCTCCAGCTGCTGGGACTTGGGCCAAATGGGCACATCGGCTTTAATGAGCCAGAGGACGTGTTCCAGAAGGACACACACCGCGTTGCGCTGACGGATGCCACCATTCAAGCGAACAAGCGTTTTTTTGCGTCGGAAGCGGATGTGCCGCATTTCGCCTACACGATGGGCATCTGCGGCATCATGCAGGCGCGGCGGATTGTGATGGTCGTGTCCGGCGAAAGCAAGGCAAACATCCTCAAACAGGCGTTTTTCGGACCTGTGACCCCGCGCGTTCCGGCTTCGATTCTCCAGCTGCATCCTGATTTCACGCTGGTGGCGGATGAAGCCGCGCTCAGCGCACTGGATGGAACAGAAACGCAATGAAAAGAGGCGATTGAATGCCCCGCTTTGAATCATTATCTGAAGAAATGACGTGCCGGATTGAAAGCGACCGGCAGCACGGCACAAGCTCCAAGGTTTTTTGCCCAAATACAAGCGTCATCCGCCGCGCAGCCTCGCCACGTGATGCGGGCAGCGTCTGGCGACCAGCTTTCCTGCATGATGTGGATAAAATTATGCACTGTCCGTATTTCAACCGCTATACCGACAAGACGCAGGTGTTTTCGCTCATCCGCAACGATGACGTGACGCGCCGCAGCCTGCATGTGCAGTTGGTATCCCGCATTGCGCGCACCATCGGCAGCGCCCTGAACCTCAATCTCGACCTAATTGAGGCGATTGCCTTGGGGCATGACATCGGGCATCCGCCGTTTGCGCATTCGGGCGAAGTGTTTCTGAACGAGATTTCCATGCTGCACACCGGGCGGCATTTCAGCCACAACATCCACTCTGTCCGCGTGCTGGACGGCATTTACCCCTTCAACATCAGCTTGCAGACGCTGGTGGGTATTGCCGGACACAACGGCGAAATTGAGCTGGAGGAATACTGCCCCGTGCCGGTGGGCAGCTTCACGGAATTTGACCGGATGATGGAACGCGCCTATACGGAGGATGGCTATGCGAACCGCATTCAGCCCTCCACGCTGGAAGGGAATGTCGTGCGCGTAGCGGACATTATCGCCTATTTAGGCAAGGATCGGCAGGATGCCGCGCGCGTCAAGATGACGGCGGAGGATGCCTATGCGGAGCACGAGATTGGCTCGCTGAATGCAGAAATCATCAACAATCTGGTCGTCAACATCATCGAAAACAGCTACGGGAAGCCCTACATCAAACTGGATACGGTGCATTTCGAGGCGCTGCGGGCGTCCAAAGCGGAGAATTACAAGCTGATTTACAACGAAGCTGCCAAGGCCGCGCACCTGTCCGACACCGTGCGCCCCATGATGCAGGAGATGTACGGGCAGCTGCTGGATGATTTGCGCGAAAACCACACCACGTCGCCCATTTTCACGCATCATATCGCCTATGTGACTCGCTCATACTATCCGCGCGTCAAGCCCTATGCGGACTGCGATCCAAATCAAATTGTGGTGGACTACATTGCCAGCATGACAGACGACTACTTTATTGATTTGCACCATTATTTGTTCCCGAACAGCCCATACAAGGTCGTCTATAAGGGCTATTTTGACGGAAGAGAGGCTCCTGCACATGTTTGAACTGATTCGAGACGCTATCGCCGCGCACCAGACCATCATCCTGCACCGCCACACCAACCCGGACGGTGATGCGCTGGGCAGTCAGATTGGCCTCAAGCACCTGATTCTGGCGAATTATCCGGACAAAACGGTGCACATGGTGGGTGACGGCGCGGGGCGCTACGGCTTTATGGAAGATTCTATCATGGACGAGATTCCCGACAGTGCTTATCAGGGCGCGCTCGCCATCGTGCTGGATACATCCGCCAAGTCGCTTATCAGCGATACCCGTTACACACTTGCCGCGCAGACCGCCCGCATCGACCACCACATCTTCGTGGAGAAAATTGCGGACATTGAAGCAACGGACGACACGTTCGAGAGCTGCTGCGGTCTGGTTGCGCAGATGGCGCAGGAATGCAGCTGGTCGCTGAATCCGCAGGCGGCGACGGCGCTGTTCACCGGCATGGTGACGGATTCCGGGCGCTTCCGCTATGACGCGACGAATGCCCGCACGTTTCGCCTTGCCTCCTACCTGATGGAGCAGCCGATTGACACAAACGCACTCTATCGCAATCTGTATGCCAGCGATTATGCCCAGCTTGTCGTGCGGGCGAAGTTTCTGCTGCATGTGCAGTTCACGGAGAAGAACGTCGCGTATGTCTATACGACGATGGACGGGAAAGCTGAGTACGGCGTGGATGACTTCACGCTGTCCCGCGGCATGGTCAACAGCATGGCAGACATGCGCGGCGTGGACATCTGGGTCAACTTCACCGAGAGCGACAAGGGCGTGCTGTGCGAACTGCGGTCAAGCCGCTTCAACATCAATCCGATTGCCGTCAAATACGGCGGCGGCGGGCACATGAAAGCCAGCGGCGCGACGCTGAAAAATCGCGAGGAAGCAATGGCCATGCTGCATGATTTGGATGAAATGATGGGAGAAAGCAAATAAATGGATATACAGCATCAAATTCTGGAAAAGATGAAGGCATACGACACGATTATGCTCTTCCGGCATTCGCGCGTCGATGGGGACTGCGTAGGCGCGACGAAGGGCATGAAGGCGCTGATTCAGGCGAGCTTCCCCGACAAGAAAGTGCTGATTGTGGATGATGAGCATTCCGACTATCTGGCGTTTCTGGGCGAAGACGATGCGCCCGTCGCCGACGACGTGTACGCGCAGTCTCTCGCAATTGTGCTGGACGTTTCCGTCGCCAGCCGCATTTCCAACCCGAAGTACGCGCTGTGCAAGGAGCTTGTGAAGCTCGACCACCACATCAACGTTGAACCGTATGGCGACCTGATGTGGGTGGAGGAAGAGCGCTCGTCCGCGTGCGAAATGGTGGCGGATTTCTACGACAAGTGCCGTGACGAACTGACGCTGACGAAGGACGCCGCGCTGTATCTGTATACAGGCATGGTCACGGATTCCGGGCGCTTCCGCTTCTCCTGCGTTTCCGGTGACACCATGCGCCTTGCCGCGATGCTGCTGGATACTGGCATCGACACGGAATGGCTGTTCGCGAATCTCTACTCGGTGGAATACAATTCGCTGAAGTTCAAGGCGTACGTCTACGAGAACATGCACCGCACAGAGAACGGTGTCGCGTATTTCTCCGTCAGCAAGGACGTGCAGACGCAGTTTGGACTCAGCTACGAGCAGGCAAGTGCCGCCATTTCCTATTTGGAGGGCATTCGCGGCTACCTCTGCTGGCTGGCGTTCATTGAATCACCGGATGGATCGACGCGCGTCCGTCTGCGTTCCCGCTTTCTGACCATCAATCAGGTGGCGGAAAAGTACCACGGCGGGGGACACGCCTGTGCCAGCGGCGCGACGGTCTACTCCACCGATGAGGCGGCGGCACTGATTGCCGATGCCGATGAAGCTGTCCGCGAATACAAGGCAGCCCACGAAAACTGGCTGTAATCCACCATATGAATAATCCCTTCCATCGTCACACGACTTTGGAAGGGATTTTGTTTATTTCAGCAATCCATGTGCAAAGTCCACCGAACGGGTCAGTGATGCAACGAACGCGGTCAGCCCGTCCGCATCTTCCTCTGTAAAGCGGT
>FR899900.1:67465-71620 GCA_000437595.1 Faecalibacterium sp. CAG:74
CCACCCAAATCGGCAGAACAATTTCCGACCTGGACGCGCTGTCACAGGCGATATGCCCCGGAAAACGCTGCACATCCGGCACCACCTGCACCTGTCGCGTTGCCGCCGCTGTGCCGCATACGCCGCGGCCGAACGGAATCTGCGTGCAGGCGGTCCTGCCTTGAAATGGGCCAAGATGCAGCATATCGCCGCTGGCGAGGTAGAAGCCCACCCAGTTGATATCCGGCAGCGCTTCATACAGCAGCGCGGATACGTTCGCCAGCGTCGAAAGCGGCTGCGAATCCTCTGCCAAGGCCGCAATCTGCTGTGCCAGCAGGGGATATAATTCCGCCTTTTCGCGCGGGAAAAGAATCTCCTGATGCATCGTGCGCTCCTTTACAGAACGTAGAAGTAAATGGAGAAGAAGTGCAGCACCGTGCCAATCAGACAGAAGAAATGGAAAATGGAGTGAAAATACTTCTTCTTCGAGCCGATGGCGTACAGCACCGCGCCTACGGTGTACGCCACGCCGCCCGCCACAAGCAGCACCAAGCCGGGGTAGGCGAGGTTCGCCACCAGCGTCTTGGTAGCCAGCAGAATCACCCAGCCCAGCGCCACATAGCAGACGACGCTGATTTTTGCAAACTTCTTGAGGTTCACCGCGTTCAGCACAACGCCTGTAATCGCGACAGCCCACACGATGCCGAACATTACCCAGCCAGCCGGGCCGCGCAGCGTCACCAGCGTGTATGGCGTGTACGTTCCCGCAATCAGCAGGAAAATTGTGCAGTGGTCGAACACGCGAAAGACTTTCTTCGCGCGATTGACTTTCAGCGCGTGATATAGGCAGCTCATCAGGTACAGCAGTGTTGTCGTCAGTCCGAAGACGATGCTGGATGCCAGCTTGTAGCCGTCGCCCGCATGGGCACTTTTCACAATGCAGAGGACAAGCGCCGCAATGCCTAAGCCTGCACCGATGCCGTGGGAGATGCTGTTCAGCAGTTCTTCCGCCAATGAGTACGTCGGAATGCCATACTTCTGGCGCTTCAGTGCTTTTTCGTCCATGCCTTGAGCCATTTTTCTCGCCCCCTTTACTTCAGCAGGCGATAAAGCGAAGTGACTTTGCCAAGTATCGTCACTTCATCCGCATAAATCGGTTCCATCGTCCGGTTCTCCGGCTGGAGTCGGAAGTGCCCATCCTCCTTGAAATATCGCTTGACCGTCGCGCTGTCATCAATCATCGCAACGACGATTTCGCCGTTGAGCGCCTCGCTGGTCTTGCGCACAATAATGTAGTCGCCGTCAAGGATGCCCGCCTCAATCATCGAATCGCCCTTGACATGGAGGATAAAGTGTTCGCCTTCACCCAGCATAATGTCCGGAATCGGCACATACTCTTCCAGATTTTCCTCCGCGAAAATCGGCTGACCTGCCGTCACGCGCCCGACAACCGGCACGGCGGTGGAGTTGTTGCGGATAAAATTCGGGTCGCCCGTCACTTCCATCGCGCGCGGTTTCATCGCGTCACGGTGAAGCAGACCGCGCTTTTCCAGCCGCTGAAGATGCCCATGCACGGTGGAGGTGGATTTCAGCCCGACCGCCTGCGCAATTTCGCGCACGGACGGCGGATAACCTTTTGTTTGAATTTCAGACTTGATAAAATCGAGGATGCGCTGCTGATTATCGCCACGAGGTCTTTGCATGGGGAAAATCGCCGCCTTTCTGTGTTGATGCGCTTATTATAGCACAATTCGCCGCAAAAATCAAACAACCGTTCGTTCCGGCTTGAATTTTTGTCGAAACCTGCTATAATAATTGTGGAAAGAAGGGATACGCAATGGCGAAGCAATGTGTACTGTACGACCGGGAGTGCATCGACTGCGGCGAATGCCAGCGGTGCGACCTTGACCCGGACAAAATCTGCGACAACTGCATGAAATGCGTGATGGGCGACGCAGATTATCGCGCCATCAGCATCACGGGCATTGAACTGGAAGAAGAATCCTAAAAAAGGGGAGAAGCGCGGCAGGGAAGTCACGTTTCTCCCTTTTCGGTATCCTGATTTTCGTCCTGCTCCGGCGGTTGATGGCCGGTGACTTCCTCCAGCGTCGGCAATACCACGCGCTCCGCAGCCATTCGGCGGCGGCGGTCAGTCATTTCGGCGTAGTGTCTGCGCGTCGTATCGACGGAGGAATGCCCAAGCACATCCGCCACCAAGTAAATATCGCCAGTTTCCTGATAGAGGTTCGTCGCAAAAGTGCTGCGGAGCTTATGCGGGCTGATTTTCGGCTTCAGCGGCGCGGCAACGGAGGCATACTTCTTCACGAGATTCTGCACGGCGCGCTGCGTAATCCGCCGCTTTTGCAGGGATAGAAACAGCGCATCCTCATGACCGGGCAATGCCGCGATTTCCCGGCGAGCATCCAGATAATCTGCCAGTGCCGTCGCGACTTCCGGCGGAAAATACAACACGACCTGATTGCCGCCTTTTCGTGTCACCAGAAAAGCATTGTTTTCCAAATCCACATCGGAAATATTCAGTCCGACGCACTCCGAAACGCGTATGCCCGTACCCAGAAACAGCGAAATCAGCGCAAAATCACGCTTGGCTGTCAGCTTCTGGTATGTTTTCTGACGCTCCGACAACCCAGCACCTGTTGCAGATTGCTCCAGCATCCGGACCATTTCTTCCTGCGAAAGCCGGATAATCGGCTTTTCGTGGATTTTGGGAAGAGACACCAGCGTCGTCACATTGGCGCTGATTCGCTGATTCTTGAATAGAAATTCGTAGAATGACCGGATTGCTGACAATTTCCGTTTAATTGCCAGTTCATGATTGACCAACGGCTTCAGCGGGGCAGTTTCTTCATCAGCATCCTGTTCTTTGAAGTAGTAGGTCAAATACTCGATGTACGCCGTCAAATCGCTCTGCGTGACGGAGCCAATCTGTTGGTCGGTCAGATGCGTCAGCGGCGTATCAGCAAACGCGACGCGCTCGCGCTGCAAAAATGTGAAGAACGTCCGCAGGTCGATGGCATACGCCAAGCGCGTGAACGTGCCGGTCGTCACGGCAATGCTGCGGATGAAATCACCACAGGCTTGCGGCAGGCCTTTGAGAATCTCGCGAATTTGGATGATTCGCTGCGCATCGACTTGTTCGCGGTATGTAGGCTGCTGATTGGGCACCGAATCGCCCTCCTTGCTTCAAAATCGACGTAACTATTCGTGAAACTGTGGTTTAGCGAATAGTTGTATGTATCGCTCCCTCTCCCGATTTTCAGGCTTTGGACTCCTCATCCATGGCGTTGATGCGCCGATACTCCTTAATCGCGCCCGTCGCCAATTCGTCGCAGCGGATGTTTTCCGGATGGTCAGCGTGACCCTTGACCTTGTAGAACGTTACATGATGCTTCTTGGTCTGCGCCAGCAAAATGAACCAGAGATCCTGATTCTCAACCGCTTGACCGGCAGCATTCTTCCAGCCGCGCTTCTTCCAGCCGTCAATCCAATGCTCGTTGAAGGCATTGACCAGATAAGCGCTGTCCGAATACAGCTTCACGTCGCACGGCTCCTTCAGCGCCCCCAGCGCACTGATGGCGGCGAACAACTCCATGCGGTTGTTCGTCGTGCCCGCCATATAGCCGCTCATTTCCTTGCGGTGCGGCCCAAATTCCAGAATGCAGCCCCAGCCGCCCGGCCCCGGATTGCCGGAGCAGGCACCGTCGGTGTAAATATTAACCTGTTTGCGAGGACGGGCTTCCGTCATGCTTGACTCCCCTTTTGTCATATTGAATTTATTGATTATTTAGACATCTGACGGGATTTTTCCGCACAGACCGCCATCGCGTCTTGCACTGCCGCCCGGAAACCGCGCTTCTCCAGCATTGCCACCGCTTCGATGGTCGTCCCAGCCGGAGAACAAACTTCATCCTTCAGCTGCCCCGGATGCTTCCCTGTTTCCAGCACCATTTTGGCACTGCCAAGCACCGCTTGTGCCGCCATTTTGACAGCATCCGGGCGGCGAATGCCTTCGCGAACTGCCGCATCCGCCATTGCTTCAATCAGCATGAAAATATACGCCGGACTGCTGCCGCTGACCGCAATGAAGCCGTCAAACAGTTTCTCGTCAATGACCGCCGTTTCGCCAATTGCATCAAAAATACCCTGCGCATATGC
>FR899900.1:71685-92020 GCA_000437595.1 Faecalibacterium sp. CAG:74
GGAGCGTCGTCTGGCGGCAAATTGCGGTCATGCCAGCCCCCACCAGCGCGGGCGTATTCGGCATCACACGCAGCAGCGTCGCGGTCGTTCCGGCAACTTTGCTGGTCAGCATGTCCATCGTCCAGCCGGCCGCAATCGACACCAGCGCGCGGTCATTGATTTCCCCCTTGATGCTGTCCAGCAGTTCGCCCAGCACCTGCGGTTTCACCGCCAGCACAATCATACGGCACTCTTGCGCCAGCGCCTTGGCATCCGTCGTGCAGGTCAGCCCCGGAATTTCCGCTGCCAGTGCCTGACGCTTTTCCTCGCTGTGCAAGCACGCCATCACGTCTTCCGCCGCCACATAGCCGGATGCAATCATACCACGCAGAATTGCGCCGCCCATATTGCCGACGCCAATCATGCCAATCTTTTTCATGTCCGATCACTCCTTTTCGCAGATATGCGTATTATACCATGAAATCAGAAGAATGCAAAGGGGCTGAACAAGAAAAATCGGCTGCCGGATTTTTTCTGACAGCCGATTCGTGAATTTTACAGAATATACTTGCGCAGATCCGTTGGCTTGTTTTCGCCGGAAAGATGCTGTTGGACGTACTCACCGTTGATAGTCAGCTCAAACGGCGGCATATTCTCGTCACCCGCGTTGAAGGAAATGTCCTCCAGCACCTGCTCGAACACAGCGTGCAGGCGGCGCGCGCCGATGTCTTCCGCCGTCTCGTTCGCCGTAAACGCCGCGTCCGCAATCGCTTCGATGGCGCTGTCCTCGAACGTCAGCATCACTTTGTCAACCGCCAGCAGCGCCTTGTATTGCAGCGTCAGCGCGTTGTCCGGCTGCGTCAGAATCCGCTGGAAGTCCTCGCGCGTCAGACTCTTCAGCTGCACATGCACCGGGAAGCGCCCCTGCAGTTCCGGAATCAGGTCGCTGACCTTCGCCACATGGAACGCACCCGCCGCAATAAACAGCATGTAGTCCGTCTTGACCGGACCGTACTTGGTATTGACCGTGCTGCCCTCGACAATCGGCAAAATATCGCGTTGCACACCCTCGCGGCTCACGTCGGGGCCGGAACCGCCGCGGCGGCCCGCGCTCTTGTCAATCTCGTCGATGAAGACGATGCCGTCCTGCTCGGCGCGGCGAATCGCTTCCTCCTGCACGGCGTCTTGATCAATCAGCTTGTCCGCTTCTTCCTGTTCCAGAATCTTGCGGGCTTCCTTGACCTTCACGCGGCGCAGCTTCGTCTTTTTAGGCATCATGTTGCCCATCATGTCGCCGAGGCTGATAGCACTGCCGCCTACTTCCAGCGACGGCGCAGCTTCTTCGACCTCAATCTCCAGCTCGCGGTCTTCGATTTCGCCCTTCATCAGCTGCTGACGAAGCCGTTCACGCTCATCCGCCAGCTCCGCATTTTCTTCCTTCGCGGGCGTTTCGGGCGACTTCGCGCGACCCAGCAGATAATCCAGCGAGAAGCTGTTCGAGGGCTTCTTCGGCGGATTCACCAGCAGCGTCACCAGCCGGTCTTCGGCAATCACACGCGCACGCGGAGCGACACGCGCTGTATGCTCTTCGCGCACCATGCGGATGGCATTCTCCACCAAATCGCGCACGATGCTCTCCACGTCGCGGCCCACATAGCCGACTTCGGTGAATTTCGTTGCTTCCACCTTGATGAACGGCGCGCTGACGAGCTTCGCCAGCCGACGGGCAATTTCCGTCTTGCCGACACCCGTCGGGCCAATCATCAGGATGTTCTTCGGGCTGATTTCCTCGCGCATCGCATCATCCACCTTGGAGCGGCGATAGCGGTTGCGCAGCGCAATTGCGACAGCGCGCTTGGCTTCATCCTGACCAACAATGTAGCGATCCAGTTCCCGGACGATCTGCCGGGGCGTCAATTCTGCCATGTCTGCCCCTCCTTACACGTCTTCGACGATCACGTTGTCGTTGGTGAACACGCAAATGCTCGCCGCGATGTGCAGCGCCTTTTCCGCAATGTCGTGCGCGGAGAGATCGGTGTTCTGCACCAGCGCGCGCGCCGCTGCCAGCGCATAATTGCCGCCGGAGCCAATCGCGACCACGCCCTCGTCCGGGTCGATGACCTCGCCCGTGCCGCTGACGACCAGCAGCGTATCCTTGTCCGCCACGATCATCTGCGTTTCAAGCTGACGCATTCCGGAATCGCTGCGCCACATCTGCGCCAGCGCAACTGCCGCGCGTTCGAGGTTGCCGCCGCACTGTGTCAGCTTTTCCTCAAACTTATCGCACAGGGTAAACGCATCCGCCACAGCGCCCGCAAAGCCGATTACAACCTGTCCGCCATAAAGACGGCGAACCTTGTGGGCATGAGACTTGAAAATAACGCTCTGCCCCATTGTCACCTGACCATCGCCTGCAATCGAGGTGTGGCCATTTTTGCGCACGGCGCAAATCGTCGTGCCTCTGAGTTCCATGCTCATTGTTTTCCTCCTGAACGCGGATTTTTCCCGCGCCCATGCACATCATACCACAAACCGCGCCCATTGTCACGCGATTTTGCCTCAAACCTGCATTTCCGTGACCCAATCCCGCAAATAGCTGAGCGAACGCTCCGAAATCACAGTATAGCGTTCCTGTTTATTGCGGATTTTTTTGTGCTGCTTGTCCACCAGCAGACCGTCTAACAGGCCGAACGTGCAGTTCATCGGCTGAAAATCGCGGTTCGGCGTGGAGACATAGCGCCCCATTGCGCCCATTGCGGTGATGCCCGGCAGTTCGACCGTGCCCAGCCCACGCAAATCGCGCCCAAGGCTCAAGCCGCAAAGCAGACCGCTCGCCGCGCTCTCCACATAGCCCTCGACACCCGTCATCTGCCCCGCGAAATAGCACTGCGGACGCGAAATCATTTCGAAGTGCGCATTCAGGAAGCCCGGCGAATGCAGGAACGTGTTGCGGTGCATGACGCCGTAGCGGGCAAATTCCGCATTCTCCAAGCCGGGAATCATGCCGAAAACGCGCTTCTGCTCGCCCCACTTCAGCCGCGTCTGGAAGCCGACGAGGTTGTACAGCGTGCCTGTTGCGTTGTCCTGCCGAAGCTGCACGACGGCATACGGCTCTTTGCCCGTTTGGGGGTCACGCAGACCGACCGGCTTCATCGGGCCAAACGCCAGCACCATGCGCCCGCGCCGCGCCATCGACTCCACCGGCATACAGCCTTCAAAGACCTTCGTCTCCTCAAAGCCGTGGATATCCGCCGTTTCCGCCGCCAGAAGCGCATCCACAAACGCGTTGTACTCTTCTTCCGTCATCGGGCAGTTCAGATAGTCGTCACCGCGGTCATAGCGGGATTGGCGGAACACCTTGTCCATGTTCAGCGATTCCGCCGTGACAATCGGGGCAGCCGCATCGTAGAAATTCAGCGTTTCCAGCCCCGGCAGACGGCTGATGGTTTCGCTCAGCGCGTCGCTGGTCAGCGGCCCAGTCGCAATAATCACCGGGCCATCCGGGATTTCCGTGACTTCCCCGCTGACGACCTCCACCAGCGGATGCTCCCGCAGACTTTTCGTGATATGCCCGGAGAACGTTTCGCGATCAACAGCCAGCGCACCGCCCGCCGGAACGCGCGCCAAATCAGCCGCTTCCATCACCAGCGAGTGCATCAGGCGCATTTCTTCCTTCAGCAGACCGACGGCATTTGTCAAGCGATCGCTGCGCAGAGAGTTCGAGCAGACCAGCTCCGCAAACAGCGGACTATGATGCGCCGGGGACATCTTCTCCGGCTTCATTTCAATCAGCGTGACGGCAATCCCCTGCCGCGCCAGCTGCCACGCCGCCTCGCTGCCCGCCAGCCCTGCGCCGACGACCGTCGCGTGCAGATTACTCATCCGCTTCCTCCTCGCTTGCCTGCACCTCAATGCGGTGGTGGCACGTTTCATTGGCGCACAGGTGCCATACTTCGCCCTTGCGGCCGCGCTTTTCCACCATATAGCTGCCGCAGACGGGGCATTTCTCCGTCACCGGCTTCTCCCACGACACAAAGTCGCATTCCGGGTAGCGCTCGCAGCCGTAGAACTTACGGTTCTTGCGGCTCGTCTTTTCCATCAGGCGCGCACCGCACTTGGGGCACGGCGCGTCAATGTAAGTGACAATCGGCTTGGTATTGCGGCATTCCGGGAAGTTCGGGCAAGCCAAGAATTTGCCGAACCGCCCCATTTTGTAGACCATCATCGCGCCGCACTTGTCGCACGGCACGTCGCTCGGCTCGTCCTTGACCTCCACCTTTTCAATCTGCTGCTCCGCCAGCTTCAGCGTCTGTTCAAACGGCGGGTAGAAGTCGCGCAGAATCTGCTTCCAGTCCATTTCGCCTTCTTCCACCTTGTCCAGCTTGTCTTCCAGCTCGGCGGTGAACTCCACATCAACAATGTCCTCGAAGTACGTTTCCATCATGCTCGTCACCATGCGTCCCAGCTCGGTGGGATACAGGCGCTTCTTTTCCCGGCTGACGTAACCGCGAGAAATGATGGTCGTGATGGTCGGCGCATAGGTAGACGGGCGTCCGATGCCCTTTTCCTCCATCATGCGAACCAGCGACGCTTCTGTGTAGCGGGACGGCGGCTGGGTGAAGTGCTGCTCGCTGGCAACATCGGCAACTGCCACAGCGTCACCCTCGGACAGCTGCGGCAGCGTCGTTTCGCTCGACGCCACGTCGTCATCCGTGCTTTCCTCATACACCGAGGTGAAGCCCGCAAACTTCTTGTGTTCACCGTAGAAGCGCATTCCCACGCCGTCGCCGCTGATTTCCATCGTCATCGTTTCGTAGAGGGCGGGCATCATCTGGCTCGCCAAGAAGCGGTTGTAAATCAGCTTATAGAGGTTGTACTGCTCCTTCGTCAGCGACGGCTTGATGCTGTCCGGCGTGCGGTGGACGTCGGTCGGGCGGATGGCTTCGTGCGCGTCCTGTGCGTTCTTGCGCCCCTTGTACTCGTTCGGCTTCTCCGGCAGATAGTCGCTGCCGAAACGCTCCGGGATGTACTCGCGCAGGGCATTCAGGGCTTCATCTGAAATGCGAACGCTGTCCGTACGGATGTAGCTGACAATACCCTGCGTGCCCTCGCCTTCAAGGTCAATGCCTTCGTAGAGCTGCTGGACAACCTGCATCGTCTTTGCCGTCGTGAAGCCCAGTTTTCTGCTGGCTTCCTGCTGCAAAGAGGACGTCGTGAACGGTGCGGCAGGCATCTTGCGCTTTTCGCTCATTTTGATGCTGTTGACCGCAAAATGTGCTTTCTGAATGCGTTCGACTGCTTTCTGCGCTTCTTCCGCGTTGGCAATCACCGCTTTCTGCCCGTCGAGCGTGGCAAGGCGCGCCGTGAAGTGCAGCTTGCGCCCATGCGCCTGATGCGCCAGCAGCTTGGCGGAAATCTCCCAGTATTCCTCCGGGATAAACGCCTCGATTTCTTCCTCGCGCATCACCACCATGCGCGTCGCGACAGACTGCACGCGGCCGGCAGAAAGTCCCTTCTTAATCTTCGCCCACAGCAGCGGGCTGATTTTATAGCCGACGAGACGATCCAGCACACGGCGTGCCTGCTGCGCGTCCACGCGCCCCATATCCACCGGACGGGCGGACTTCAGCGCGTTCTGAATCGCCTTTTTCGTCACCTCGTGAAACTCAATGCGGCACGGCTGGCTTGGATCCATGTTCAGCACATGGCTCAGATGCCACGAAATCGCTTCCCCTTCGCGGTCCGGGTCAGTTGCGAGGTAAATCTGCGACGCGGTGCGCGCCTCTTTGCGGATGCGGTTAAGAATTTCGCCGCGCCCGCGGATCGTGATGTACTTAAGGGCAAAGTCGTTGTCCACGTCCACGCCAATCTGGCTTTTGGGCAGGTCGCACACATGCCCCTGCGAGGCTTCGACCTTGTAGCCCTTGCCCAGAAATTTGCTGATGGTTCGCGCCTTGGCGGGAGATTCGACAATAATGAGTTTCTGCTTGGCTGCCGTCATGGTTGTTTACGCCTCCGATAAATTTGGAAATGAGAGAAGGGCTATTCTGTCGCCCTGCAATAGCTTTTTCCGGGCAGTGCCTTCACTGCACCGAGGATTTGCAGCATAGTCAATGAGGCCATCAGCTTTGATGCGTCCAGCCCCGTCTGCGAAGCCAGCTGATCAAAGGAACGCTCACCGTCCGCCAAGGCATCGTAAATCCGCTTCTGCACGTCGTCCATCGGCGGCAGCGGGATTTCAGGCGCTTTAGGCGGTTCCGGCGGGGGCGCTTTCTGCTCCATCACAGGCGGAGCTTTCAGTGCTTTGGCCGGAGCGGGCTGCGTTTCCCTTTTCCGGGGTGCGGGGCGCGGCTGACCCGTATCCTGCCGCTTCGGGATGCTTGCGGCGGGCTGCCAGTCCATGTCCTCCAGAATATCCTTCGCGCTTGTGAAGTAGACTGCACCTTCCCGCAGGAGTTGATGCGCCCCTTCGGACATCGGCGCGTCCGGAATGCCCGGATAAGCGAACACATCCTTGCCCTGATCCAGCGCGTGATGCACCGTCAGCATACTGCCGGAACGGATGCGCGCTTCCATCAGCACCACCGCATGGCCGAGTCCAGCCAGGATGCGGTTGCGCACCGCAAAGACGTACTTGCTTGACTGCATATCCGGCGGATATTCACTCAGCAGCAGCCCGCCTTGTGAAAGGATTCGCGCTTTCAGCGCCACGTTTTCCGATGGATACGGCACGTTCAGCCCGCTTGCCGCTACGCCGATGGTCGGGCTGCCGCCGTCCAGACACCCCTCATGCGCCGCCGCATCAATGCCGACCGCCAGTCCGCTGACGATACACACGCCCTGCTTGCTCAAATCACGGCAGAGCGATTTGGTTGCCGCAATGCCTGCAACCGTCGCGCTCCGCGAACCGATAACGGTGATGCACCTGCCCTCCGCCGCGCGCAAATCCCCCTGATAGAAGAGCATGTACGGTGGTTCGGGAATGTTTCGCAGGGACTCCGGATACATGTCGTCCGCCATCGAGACAAGCCCCATATTCCACTTCCGCATGGTCACGAGCATATCATGCAGCTTCTCACGCGACGCGCTTGCCCGCAGCAGCGACAGGCTGTAATCCGAAATCCTGTTCTGCAAGGATGCGCCGTGGTCGCGCTGAAAGGCATCATACGCGGCTTCTGCGCTGCCGTATTCATCCAGCAGCTTTTTCAGCCGTCTGCTGCCTAACATTCCCTGCGCCAGCCACGCCAGACAGGCCTGCTCGCGGGTATATCGCATTCGCCACGCCTCCTTTGCAGAAAAGCCAGATTCTGGTGCTGCCAGCCGTTTTGCATAGTTCTTTAAGAAAAACACCTTCGCAGCACATTGAACAATGCTATCACAACTCGGATGAAAAATCAACGGGCAAATGATGCGCATAAGGAAACTACTTTGATTTTCGCCAAGAAATCATGCTGATTTTTATGCATTCTGTCTTATTTCTGCTACTCATTCTGCTTCTGGAAGCAGATATGGCGTGAGCATTTCCGCAATTTTCGCATAACCTTCCGCGTTCGGATGCAGCCCGTCACTGAGCAGTTCGGGGTAGGCGTATTCGCCCGCTTTGGGGCAGAACGCGCTGTATGCATCCACAAACGTCACGTTTGGCGTCTTATTCGCGAACCGCTTGAACGCCAGATTCAGCAGCGTAATTTTCCCCTGCTGACCGCTGTAAAATGCGCTCGTCGTGGGCAAAGTGCTGAGAATCACAAACTGGCAGTCCGGGTTATTCGCCTGCACCGTCTCAATCATGGCGGCGTAATTCTGCACGATTTCTTCCTTTGTATAGCCGTGTCCGATGTCGTTAATGCCGCAGATGAACACAATCTGCCGATAATTGCACGCCGCCAGCTCCCCAATACGCGCGCGGCACTCCAGCGTCGTCTGCCCGCCGATACCGTAATTCGCGCAGTCGCTGCGGCCAAGAATCGTGTTCCAATCACCGTAAAGCAGCTTCGCGTTCTGGCAGATGCTGTCGCCAATGAAGGCAATGCCGGTATCCGGGCGATCCCAGCGGCCGTCGGACGTATCCACCACATCGCCCGTTCCCGCAAAATACGCCAGCTTATGCAGCGTCACGGGCTGTTTGCCCGACGAATACACGCTAATTTGATCCAGCCGGGCGAAATTCGACCCGAACGCCATTGCCATCGCGCTTTCATCGAAATACGCCCCGTAGCGCCCTTCGGACACCTCCACCGTCTCCGAGGCATTCACCTTCGCCCACTGCGTCGCGCCGGAATGGCTGGAGAGTGCCAGATACACACCGTATTTCGCGCCGCTGTACTCGACGTAAAACCGACTGTCCGTACGCATCTGCGACGCATCGAATGTGCCGCCGACGTGCTGCGTGAATCGGAAGACAAGGCACTCATTCTGTGCGGCAGACGTCGCCGCACCGCTGAACAGCACCTCATCCGCACCCAGCGAATCCGTCTGCGCTGCCCCGTACCACGCAACCTTGTGAATCACCATCGTCTTGGTGGATGCGGACGTGCCGACGCAGATTTGGTCTGCTGCTGCGAAATCTATGCTGCCATACGCCATCCGGCACTGCTCAAACGAAAAGACCGCCGTGTACATTCCATCCGTCTGCGTGCAGGTGGACGGCACGTTGATTTGTGCCCACACGCCGCCTTCCCAGTCGGACAGCGCCAGATAGACGCCATTTTGCACCCCGTCATACGTCACGGCAAAATACCCGTTTTCGGAAATCAGCGACGGGTCAAATGTGCCGTTAACGTTCGTTGTGTCAATGGTCAGCGCAAGATTCCAGCCGCCCGACGCGGGCTGGCTGCCCTCAAACAGCACCGTCTCCGTCATCGGCTCTTCTGCCAGTGCAAGACCAAGCAGCAGACAGCAGAGCAAACATACCAGCAGACACTTTTTCTTCATGGTTGCGACTCCTCTTCTCGGTTATGCTGCTTTGATTATACGCTGTTTTCCCGTTTCCTGTCAAGCGTGGAAAAATGCCCGATCCGCGCGAGCAGACCGGGCAAGCAATGGTCAAACCGTACCCGTAACGACAAGCGTTGCCGTGCCGGGCGTAATTGTCACTTCGCCCGTCGTCGCATTGCGGGTGTAGGTGGCGGCGGGAATCAGCAGCGGTGTCAGCGTGCGGAAGGTCGCGCCGTCGTAGGTGTAATCCGTGCCGGCAGTCAGCGCCGTGCCGTTCAGCGTCACGCTCGTGATCGTCAGCGCAGGCGTGAACGTATCCGTCAGCGACACGTTGTCCGTCGCCGTCGTTGCCGTTGCGCCACGGTTTTGCAGCGTGAAGGTGTACGTCAGCGCACCCGCCTCCGTCACCGTCGTCGGACACATGGATTTGATAACGCTCAAATCCGGCGCGGGGTCAGCATTCACGGTTGCTTCCGCCGTCAGGGGCGCCGCGAGCCCGCCGCCTGTCACGGTTGCGGTGTTCGTCACGCTTTCCTCAGCGCCGTAGGGTGTGAACTGATTTGTCTTGACGGCGTACATCAGCGTGGTGTTGCCGCCCGCGGGAATCGACAGTCCTGTCACCGTCAGCGGACTGGTTGCCGCGATGGTCGGCGTCGCCTGCAGGATGCCGTTGCGGTAGTAACGCAGCGTATCGCTCTGATACGTCATCGGAACGACCGCTGCAGTACCCGCCGCAGGGGTATACGCGCCCAGGTTATCCGTCAGCGTCAAACCCGTCAGCGCCGCCGTACCGGAATTGACAAGCTGCACGGCGTAGGTGATCGTATCGCCGTTTTGGTAGGCTGCCGGAATCGCGGTCTTGCTTACGGACAGCACCTCGGTCAACACGCCCGTCACCACATTGGAGGGAATTGACTGGTTGTTATAAGAAAGCGTTGCCTGATTCGTGAACGTTGTCGGCATCGCGAAATTTCTCCTTTCCCGGCGCTGTCAATCAGCTTTCCGGGGCACTTTCAAGCTATGCCGGACGTTTTGCGTTGGTGCGCAAAAAAAGCGGCGCGCTCCGCTATGGATACGGAAGCACGCCGCAGGTTTATGTTTTTTCCACCGCCGATTTGACCAGCCGCGGGTCACGGCGCACCCATTCGCCCACCAGCCGATATAGCGCCGCCGTCAGCGGGACGAACAGTACCATGCCGGAGATGCCCATCATGCCGCCGCCAATCAGCACTGCCGCCAGAACCCACAAGCCCGGCAGCTTCAATTTGCTGCCGACCGTGTGGGGGTAAATCAGGTTGCCTTCGACCTGCTGGAGCAGGAAGAGGTAAATCAGGAATTCCAGTGACTTTGCAGGCGAAATCGAAAAGAGCATGATGCAGCCGACCGCCGCGCCAATGTAGGGGCCGATAATCGGAATCAGCGCCATCATGCCGACAAACGTGCCCAGCATCAGCGCGTAATCCAGCCGCAAAAGCATCATGCCGATGGTGCAGAGTGTGCCCAGAATCACCGCTTCGGTGCACTGGCCGACGATATAATTATGGAAGCAATCGTCCAGCGTTGAGATGATGTGCATCGCACGCGCCATCCGTGTATCACCCAGAATGCGGTGCAGCAAATTGCAGCTCTGGCGCTGGAGCGTCTCTTTGCCGATGAGAATGTTGAAGGTGAAAATCAGCGACATCAGGAGGGAGAGAATCGAGCCGATAACCGAGGTGGTGAAGCTGACCGCCGTGTTGACGACATTGCCCGCGCCGCTGAAGAGCAGATTCGCCGCGCGCTCGATAATCTCGCGCCATTCCTGTTCCGTCGCAGGCAGAACGAGGTTGTAGTCCGCCATCAGCGCTGCAATCGTCGGATTCTCCATCAGCTTGTCGTACATCTGGCGCAGAACGCCCGGCAGCGACGACAGCAGCACCTGAACGCAGGAAATCAGCTGCGGCAGGATAATCTGAATCAGCGCAACGATAACCGCAACCAGCGTCAGGAACGCCAGCGCCATGCAGACCGGGCGGCGCATGGCATTCCACACCTTCTTCTTTGTGTTTGGCGCCATATGCCGCTCGTAGAAGCGCATGAGGATATTGAGGACGTAGGCAATTATCGCGCCGTTAATCAGCGTTCCCGCTGCCGCCAGAAAGAGGTTGAACAGGCCGACCAGACCGTCCCAGTAGTGAATCGCCAGATACAGCAGAAATACTACGATTCCCATATTGATGCAGGTTTTCTTGTCGATGTTCATGTTTGGTTTCCTCCGTGGATCACTCGCTGTCACCGAAATTCATGTTGGCGTAGATGCGCTCCATTCGCTCGTTCGGGAATCGTGCGTCCATCACGCTGCCAATCCACGTTTTCGGCGGTTCATCGTGCAGGCGTTCCGACCAGCGGTATACCGCCGCCGCGGATACAAGGCAGTTGACCGCCAGAAAAATCGACAGCACCCATGTGAGGATTTTTCCCGCGCGGTTCGGCAGTTTCAAAATCCACTTCGCCATCAGCGGGTAGATATCCTTAATCCACAGGATACCCAGCGCACCCCAGAACAGCGAATACAGCAGGCAGATTCGCCCGTTGATGTTGAACGGCACGCGGCTGTAATCCCACGAACGCGAACCGAAAAGTACCTCCTGCAGCCACGAACAGACGTATTCGACGACGCTGCCGACAACAAATCCGCCCAAGAAGCTCAGCCACTTGCCACGGTTGCGGAAACGGTAGAGGATGATAGACAGCGACGCCGCGCCCACGCCGTAGAGCATGTTGAACGGTCCCCAGACAAGCCCCGACCGGCTCTCCAGATAGCCGTGGCGCGCAAAGCACCACAGCAGCTCCAGCATCACGCCCGCAAAGCTGCCGATAAAGACAATCAGGGCGATTTTGTAGCCGTTCATACCGCGCGCGAAGAAGGATTTTTCCTCTTCCTGCACATCGATGGCCGTGTTCGACGGCGGATTGATGCGATACCACTTTCGGTTGAGGGACTTCGCCACATCCGCGGCACGCGCGGACAGCTCATCTACGGTGGAGGATGCGATTTTGTGTGCCGACGACAGGTTCTCTTTCGCCTGCTGGAGACTTGCAATCTCCGCCTGCACCTGTTTTTCCAATGCCTCGGGAATCTCTGTATCGCACTGCGCCAGTTCCGCAATACAGGTGTCTTGAATCATCTTGCGCTCCCGACGCGCCTGATTGAGTGCGTCCTGACTCAGCTTCTCCAGTTCTGTCTGCTCGCGCGCGGTGTTATTTTCCTGTGCCATGAGCTTCCTCCTGTTTTGCTTCTTCGCCTGTCATTTTCTCCGGCAGGGTGACGATAAACCGGCAGCCGCAGGGAGATTGATTTTCTTCGCGAATTGTGCCGCCGCAGTCGTCCAGAATCTGCTTGCACAGTGCCAGCCCCAGCCCGTTGCCCTCCTGCTGATGCGAGCTGTCCACCTGATAGAAGCGGCGGTAAATGCGTTCCTGTTCCTCCGGCGGGATTCCCGGTCCTTGGTCGGTAATGGCGATTTCAAACCGACCGTCGGTTTGTTTTAACGCAACAGCAATCAATCCGTGCTGCGGGCTAAACTTAACGGCATTGCTGAGCAGGTTCGTCCAGACGTGCAGCATCAGCGTTTCCGGCCCGCGCCACGTCACTTCCGCCAAATCGGCATCAAAGTCAAGCTGTTTAGGCGACCACTGTGCTTCCAGCAGCACAATTGCCTGACGAATCTGCTCGTCCAGCCGATAGCATGTCTGCTTCATCGGCATCGTGTGATTGCTGACCTTGCTGAGCAGCAGAATGTTGCCCACCAGTGTGGACAGACGCCGCGTGTTGAGCAGAATCCGCTCGATATACCCTGCCTGCTCCGGCGAAACATCCGTGCTTTGCAGCAGCGTCGTGTAGCCCTCGATAGCGCTCACAGGGGTTTTGATTTCGTGCGATACGTTCGACACAAAGTCGGTTTGCAGCGTCTCCGTTTCGCCCAGCGCCTCCACCATCCGGTTGAAGCTGTCATAGCTGTCCGCAATTTCGTTGATGACGCTGTTCGTCGTCAGGCGGACGGCGAAATTCCCGCTGGCAACCTGCTTCATTGCGCGGCTCAGCCGTACAACCGGACGCAGCAGCAGCACGTTCACCACCGTCGCCGCCGTCAACCCAATCGTCGTGCCGAAGAGAAGCAGCCACACCAGTGGATGTACTTCAATCGCTTCGTGCAGCAAGTTTTCCAGCAGCGCCGTGAGCAGCGTTGCAATCAGCAGCGTACCGAGAATCTCTGCAATCGCCGCTAAGGTAAACAGCGCGCGAATATCCAGCTTACCGCGCCCCTTCTCCTGCTGCTTCATGCCTTAACCACCTTATAGCCCACACCGCGCATGGTTACGATATGAAAATCCGGATTATCACGGAAGCGCTCACGCAGACGGCCGATGTGCACATCCACCGTGTGGCTGTCCGAATCGGAATCGTAGCCCCAAATGTCGTCCATCAGCTGCTGCCGCGTGAAGATTTTACCCGGATATGCCGCCATCTTGTAGAGCAGCATGAATTCCTTCTGCGGCAGAATCATGCTGGTTTCGCCGCGCGTCACGGTCAGCGAGTCGCACTCCATCACCGTTTCGCCGATGACCTGCCGGTGCTCGTTCATCATCTGCACCCGGCGCAGCAGCGCACCGACGCGCAACACCATCTCGCTCACGTTAATCGGCTTAACCATGTAGTCATCCGTGCCGGAGAGGAAGCCGAGACGCATGTCGTCGAATGCGTCGCGCGCCGTAATCATCAGCACGGGCGTCATAACGCTCTTTTTGCGCAGCGAGCGCACCAACTCGTAGCCGTCCATCACAGGCATCATGATGTCCGAAATAATGAGGTCGACATACTCTTCCGCCAGCGCATCCAGCGCTTCCTGCCCGTTTGACACCATGCGCGTGTGATAGCCGTTTTTCTCCAGCACATGCGAAAACAGCTGGCACAGCTCCGTGTCATCCTCGACGATGAGGATTTTGAACATGCCCTCGCCTCCCTGTCTCCGTCAAGTCCACCAGAGCAGATGCACCGCCGGTTTCTCCCGCTCCTCGGTGCTGATGTGCAGGCGCACCAGCACCATGCCCGTCATGCACAGCGTACCGAAGCAAATCCACAGCGGCACTTCCATCAGCAGCATCCCCAGCGGCAGCGTAAGGTACGTCACCCGCGTACGGGACAGGTTCGGCGTAATCCGCAGAATCGTCGAGTAGAAGATGAAGATACACGCCAGCACCAGCACCGGCGTCCAGAATGGCAGCAGCCCCAGCAGGCAGCCGAACGTCGTCGCAATGCCTTTACCGCCCTTAAACGAGCGTGTCGCCGGGAAAACGTGCCCCGCGACCGGTGCGCAGAGCACCAGCGGCGCAAGGGGGGTCAGCAGTGTTTCGGGCAGATAGTGCATATACAGCGCCACGGGAACCATGCCTTTGAGCATATCGCCCGCCAGCGTCAACACCCCGCACCAGAATCCACCGTGCACAAACGCATTCGCCGCGCCGGGGTTTTTGTCCTTCGCAGCCGACGCAATTTCTTTGTGGAACACGCGCGAAAAGACCTCCGCATACAGCACGCAGCCGGAAAGATATCCTAACAGCAGATAAAGCAGGTCACGCACCCGATTCATCGCTCCTTTCAACTTTCGTTACTTCCAGTTTCGCTTCCATTGCTGACGGCGGCGAAAATCGCGGATGCGCTGGATCAAATCGCCATAGAAGAACAGAATAACGTTGAGCAGGCTCATCACCAGCGCCAGAATGCCCCAGAGATTGCTCGTCAGCAGCTGCTGCACAACCGGCAGCAGATAGACCAGCGACAGCCACTTCATCTTAACCGGAATGATAATCAGGTTGACCTCTGTCTCCGGAAAGAGGACGGCGCACGCCAGAAATAGCGACAGATTGAGGTAGGTATTCGTCGCATAGCCAGTAATCAGACCGGCGAGAATCGCGCCGAGCATCCCGCAGAGGTAGTATACCGTAAAGCGGAACGTGCCCCATGTGTTCTGCAGTGACGTACCCAGATACCAGTAGAACATGAGCGAAATCAGCAGAAACACAGGCGAGGACGACGGCGGCATGAAGATAAATGACACCAGCCGCCAGATTTGCCCGTGGAAAATGGCTTCACGGTCGAACATCAGGTAATACGACAGGCTGATGTTATACGCCGCCAGCAAATAATCCGCCACATAGGTGACACCCATGCCGATGCAGAGAATCATCATCAGCTTCGGGATGCCGAAGTACCGTCCGAAACGCCGTTCACCGCGGCTGAGAAGCTTTTCAAACACAGTCGTTTTCCTCCTTCAAAGGATTCTTTGCAGAGTCCCCTTTCTTTATTCTATTCGACACAGAAGGGCTTTTGTCCTGCTGAATCCACACAGAAATATCGTCTTTCTGTACGTTCTCTTGTGTGGGATTAACTTTTCTTCAATTCCTGTTGACTTTCTTGCAGAGAAAACGGAAATGTCGGGCAAAAGTTCATGGACAATTCACCTTCTTCCTGTATAATAGGGGTGTAAGATGGAAGAAAGAAGGTGTATGGCATGAGCTACATCTCGTTTGAAGATGTCTGCAAGGACTACCCAGCGGGCAACACCGTTGTTCACGCGTCCGATCATGTCAATTTTCACATTGAAAAGGGCGAGTTCTGCGTGGTGCTGGGGCCGTCCGGCGCGGGCAAAACCACCGTGCTGAACCTGCTCGGCGGCATGGACAAAGCGACCAGCGGGCGAATTATTGTTGGGGATAAGGAAATCACCGGGCTTCGCTCGCCTCAGCTGACGGAATACCGCCGCCACGACGTGGGTTTCGTCTTTCAGTTCTACAACCTGATGCCGAACTTGACGGCGCTGGAGAACGTCGAATTGGCGCAGCAGGTCTGCGAACGCGCGCTTGATCCGCGTGAAGTGCTGGAGCAGGTTGGGCTGGGAGAGCGGATGAACAACTTCCCTGCCCAGCTCTCCGGCGGCGAGCAGCAGCGTGTATCCATTGCCCGCGCGCTGTGCAAAAACCCGGCGCTGCTGCTCTGCGACGAGCCAACCGGCGCGCTGGACAGCAAGACGGGCGAACAGGTGCTGGATCTGCTGACCCGCCTGTGCCACGATTACAGCACAACGGTCGTCATCATCACGCACAACGCCAGCATTGCGCCGCTGGGCAACCGCCTGATTCGGATGCGCAACGGCAGCGTGCAGGAAATGACCGTAAATGAACATCCCGCGAAGGTGGCTGATATCACATGGTAACGCAGAGCAGCGGGAAAAAGTATCATGGAACGCTGACGAAAAAACTCTTCCGCGACATGAGCCGCAGCGCCATGCAGTTTCTCGCCATGTTTCTCCTCTGCGCAATGGGCACATGGTGCTTCAGCGGACTGGACGCGAACTGGCGTATGCTGGAGCTATCCACCGAAACGCCGATTGCGCAGAGTAATCTGGCGGATTTCTGGGTGAAAGGATCGTCGTTTGGCAAGAACGACATCCTGAAGCTGCGGAATCTGCCCGGTGTGAAGGATGTGCAGGCGCGCGTCACGCTGGAGATGGACTGCCCTGACTTGGGCGACGAAGTGACCCTGATGGTGCACGGCTATGACGGTGACATGCGCATCTGCACGCCGATTATCCGCACGGGCAGCGAACTTTCCGCATCGGATACGCGCGGCTGTCTGCTGGAGGAGCAGTTCGCGCAGGCGCACAATTTGTCCGTCGGCGACACGGTGAAGGTGTCCTATGGCGGCGTGTCGCTCACCTTTTTCGTGCGCGGCACAATTCTCTCCGGCGAATACCTTGTGACGGCGAAGAACATCACGCCGCAGCCGGACATCTACGGCTACATGTACGTCAGCGCAAAAGCCATGGCGGCGTTCCCGTTCACCGAAATGCTGGTGAAAGCATCATCTGACGCGGACCTGACGCAGGTTCGCGCCGAAATCATGAACACCTGCCCGACGGCGCTGATTGTGGACAAGGACACACACAGCGGCACGCTTTCAGCGCGTAACTTCGTCAGCATGTTCCGCAGTCTGTCCTACTTGTTCCCGGTGCTGGTTTTCGCGGTCGCGGCGATGATTGTCGTCAACACGCTGACGCGCATGATTGAGAATCAGCGCGTGCAGATGGGCACGCTCAAAGCGCTGGGCTACCGCGATCGGCAGATTCGGCTGCACTACCTCAGCTATGCCATCGTGCCGTCCGTCGCAGGTTCGCTGCTGGGCGTGCTCACGGGGCAAATCAGCATTCCGTACATTCTTTGGCCGATTGTCTCGACGAACGTGCGCTATCCGGCGCGCCTTCACGCCCCGATTTCCGGCATCACTTGGCTGATTGCCGTGCTGTCCGTGGTCATGTGTCTGCTGATTTGCCTGCACACCTACAACCGCGCGGCGCGGGAAACGACGGCAAGCCTTTTGCGCCCAAAACCGCCGAAATCCGGCTCGCGCATCCTGTTGGAGCGGATTCCCCGGCTGTGGGGGCGTTTTTCCTTCAACACGAAGATGATTATCCGCAACATTTTCCGCAACAAGGGGCGTTCATTCCTGTCGCTCGTCGGCATCCTGTGCTGCAATATGCTGATCATCTGCTCCTTCGGCTTGCAGGAATCCATCAACACATTTATCGACGATTACTACACGCACACCCTGCGCTATGACGTGCGCGCGAACCTGATTTCCGGACAGGCATCCTCGCTTGACCACTACCGTGAGACGCTGAACGCCATGAAGGTGGACGGCATCATGGAGCAGTCCGTCAGCCTGCGCAGCGAGACGAACCTGCGCTCCTGTTTACTGACCGTGATGACGGACGACCAGACTTCCATTGCCTTGGGCGACAATGCGACGTTCCTGACGCTGCCGCGCACCGGCACCGCCATCAGCAGGAAGTTAGCCGGTCTGATGAACGTGGGGCTGGGCGACACCGTGAGCATCTGTCTGCCCGGCGACAGCGACACCATTTCGCTGACCATCAACGCGCTGGCGGACACAAACATCGGTCAGGGCCTGTTCATGAGCAAGGAAGCGTGGGAAGCGTGCCGCAAGAGCGATTTCCAAGTGACGACGCTGCTGATTACCGCGCCGACGCCCGCCTGTTCGCATCTGCTGGAGGAAATGGACGAGGTGGGAACGCTTCTCTATCCGGCGAAACAGCTGGTGGAAATGTCCAGCATTATGGACTCGACGACAGCGGCGTTCACGATTCTGAGCGTTGCGGCGCTGGCACTGGCGTTCATCATCTGCTACAACATGGGGCTGATGAATTTCAGTGAGCGCGTCCGTGATTACGCAACCTTGAAGGTGCTGGGCTACCATCAGAGGGAAATCCGCCGTCTGATGCTGCGCGAGAACAACTACATCTCCATCATCGGTGTTCTGCTGGGTATTCCGCCGGGATTCCTCATCACCACCATTATCCTCAAAATGTGTGAATACGATTCAATGGTTTTCCCGACGCATGTCACCTTTCCGTCCGTCGCGGGCGCTTGCGCAATTACCTATGTGTTCGCGTTCCTGATTCAGTTGCTGCTGACGCGCAAGGTTCGGTCGATTGACATGGTGGAGGCGCTAAAGAGCGTCGAATGACAAGAGAATCAACGAAAGGATGATTTCTGCTATGAAAAAGCTGTTTGCTCTCCTGCTTGCGCTGGCGCTGGTCGGGTCTATCGCACTGGCTGACCCGGCTTCGCTCACGGACTGCTCCGTGTCCAGCGGCGTTGTGAACGCGGTGAATTACATTGATATTACTGCGCCGTTCTCCGGCACACTCCAGCCCTTCACCTGGGAAGCGGGCGACCTTGTGAACGCGGGCGATTTGCTGTTCTCCATGCGCACAATCACGATTTACGCCACAGAGGATGCGACCGTACAGGCAATTTACTGCGCAGCGGGCGACGACGCCACTGCCGTTGCCACCCGCTACGGCGGGCTGATTGCCATGCGCCCGGAATCCGAATGGGTGATTGCGGGCAGCATCACGACGGCGTACGACAAGCGCGACAACCGCGTGGTGGACGTGGGCGAAACGCTGTACTTCCGCTCCAACAAGGAAGGGCGTTCGGTCGGCACGGGGCGCGTAACGATGGTGTCCGGCGCGGAATACATGGTGGAGGTGCTCACGGGCGAGTTTGAGCCAGGCGAGATACTCTCCCTCTTCCGCGACAAGAACCGCACTGCCAGCGACCAAGTCGGGCGCGGCGTTGTGAACCGGCGTGACACGCTGACGGCGGTCGGGCAGGGACGCGTGGCGGAAGTGCTGGTGAAGGTGGGCGACCAAGTGAAAAATGGTACGCCGCTGCTCCGCCTGATGCCGACTGCTACCACCCCGGATGCCTCCCCGGACATTACGGCAGCGCAGAACGGCGTGATTGGTACGCTCGCCGTGCAGCCCGGTCAGCAGGTGTACGAAGGGCAGCTGCTGGCGCGCCTGATGCTGGTGGACAAGCTGGAAGTCGTCGCGCAGGTGGACGAAGTAAACCTGAAGAACCTCTATGTGGGCGACAAGGTGTCCGTGACGCTGGATATGGACGAGTCGAATGTGCTTACCGGCACGGTAACGGAAATCGGCAACCTCGGCACGACGGTGCAGAATGCCGCGTACTTCCCCGTGCATGTGGAGCTGACGACGAACCAGATTCCGCTGGGCGCCAGCGCGTCGGTATACATTCCGAACAACAAGTAAAACAAGAAGCAGCTTCCGCCCCCAATTGGGGATATCGGAAGCTGCTTCTTTACATTCTCAACGGTTTCTCTGCTGCCGCTACCATCGCCCGCATAATCTCCGATGGATGCAGCAGTTCGCCGTGCTGCGCCATGCTGTACGTCTGGTTGCCCGCGACAATTACATGATCCAGCACAATGATGCCGACACCCTCCATCAGCTGCTGCAAATAGCGTGTTGTGCAGACATCATCCTCCGACGGCAGGGCAACGCCGCCCGGATGATTATGGCACAATACGACGCTGTGCGCGTTGCTGTTCAATGCGGCTTCCAGCACCAAGCGCGGGTACGCCGTCACTGCTGAAAGCGTGCCCTCCGTCACCTTGCGATTGCAGATAATGCTGCCATCTGCCGTCAAGCAAATGACATAAAACTGCTCCCGCCGGTAGCCCGCCATCATCGTTCGGCAGTAATCCAGCGTCACCTGCCGGCTTTCCAGCTTGCTCCGCACCTGATTCACTTCATCAGAATAGCGGCGGAACAGCGGTAGAATCAGCGAAAGCAGCGTCGCGCTCTCCTCACCGATGCCGTCAATCAGCATCAGCTGCTCCGGCGACGCTTCCAACACCCGCGGAAGCGACCCGAACACATCCATCAGCGCGTGTGCCGTATCGTTCACGTTGCCGCGCGCGCGGCCATAGAAAAGAATCAGTTCCAGCACCTCATGCTCAGAAAAGCCCTCCAAGCCGCTGATTCTGAACCGC
>FR899900.1:92059-94039 GCA_000437595.1 Faecalibacterium sp. CAG:74
TGAACCGCTCCCGCATCCGCTTTCGATGCCCGTCGTGCGTTGCTGCCATCATGTTTCCCTCTTTTTCGCAAAATCCACGTCTTATTGTAACGCATTTTTTCGTGATGTGCAAGCACTTCTTTTGTGCTTTCGTGCATTCACAAACGCATCAATCTATGATATAATGCGGGTAGCATTGGCGAATAAAGACGAAGGAATGGAAGCGCAATGTACTTATCCAACCCGATGGTATCCGTGATTGTTCCGGTGTATAACGCCGAAAGCACCCTGCGGCGCTGTGCCGACAGCATTTTGGAGCAGTCCTATCCTGATTTGGAGCTGATTTTGGTGGATGACGGCAGCAAGGATGCCTCGCCTCTGATTTGTGACAGCTACATGCAGAAAGATGCCCGCGTCCGCGTGATTCACAAGCCCAACTCCGGCGCATCCGCCACGCGCAACCTCGGTATTGCCGAAGCCCGCGGGCACTACCTGCAATTTGTGGACAGCGACGACTGGCTGACGCCCGATGCGACAGAAAAGCTCGTCGCCGCCGCCGAAGCGCATCAGGCGGATTTGGTGATTGCGGATTTCTACCGCGTATCCGGCAAACTCGTCGCCAGCAAGCACCGGGTGATGCCCGTCGGCGTGATGACGCGGCGGGAGTATGCCAGCAAGATGATGGAGAACCCTGCCAGCTTCTACTACGGTGTACTCTGGAACAAGCTGTACCGCCGGGATCTGGTTGTGCAGCATCACCTCGAAATGAACCCCGCGCTGCGCATCTGCGAGGATTTCATGTTCAATTTGGAGTACCTGCGTGTCGCCAGGTACATTGTCGCTGTGCCGTCGCCGGTATACTACTACGTCCGCACGAAGAACTCCATTGTTTCCCAGACGTACGGCATGACGACGCTGAAAATCCGCTTGGCGGCGTTTGATGAGTACAAGCAGTTCTACATGGATGTGCTGGACGAAAGGGCGTATCAGAAGGCACGCTTGAAAGTCTACCGTTTTCTGGTGGACGTGGCGATGGATGGCGTTGTGCTGCCCAAGCCCGCGCCCGGCACACGCAGCTTGAAGGCTGCCGATTCACCGGAAACGCTCGACGATGATTGGGATTTGTAAACGAAGCCCCTGCACCGCCCATTGGCAACGTGCAGGGGCATTATTCTTTTATACTATTTCCAAATGAGAATGCGCCAAGATGCGCCGCGAATTTTTCACGTTGGCTAACGCGAATGAAACGCAGCGTAGCAGCGCTACGCTAAGTGGAATGAGCGGACGCCAACGGGGAAAAGGCGCAAGCAGATGGCGCAGGTGAATTTGGAAATAGTATTACGCCATTTTGCGTGGTTTGCTCCGACCATAGGCGTGAACCCAGTCCACGACGTTGTAATAAATCAGGAAGATGATAGAGGACAGCCCCCATGTAATCGGGTAAGCCCACGAAATCGTCGTCAATTCCGGGCGAATCGGCACGGCAATGGTGATGTACGTCACGCGGAACACGCACCAGCAGCACAGCATGACAATCATCGGCACAATCGAGCGTCCTGCGCCGCGCAGAACCGCCGCCATTGCGTTGGAGAGCGCCAGCAGGAAGTAGAACGGCGTCATTATCCTCGCGTGCATCGTCCCCAGACGGATAACCTCCTGCACCTGCGCCGCGTCGCCCGACTGGATGAACATCGCAATCAGCGCCGGGATGAAGGCGTAAATCGCCAGACCAATCGCTTCTGCAATGCTGACACACGCAATCAGTCCGAACCGCGCGCCTTTCTTGGCGCGTTCATACTCCTGCGCGCCGGGGTTCTGCCCGATGAAGGTCGTCAGCGCCAAGGTGAAGCTGGTAATCGGCAGGAAGCCAAAGCCCTCAATCTTGGAGTACGCGCCGCAGCCCGCCTGCGCCAGCGCACCGAAATCATTGATGTTCGTCTGCACGACGACGTTCGCCAGCGCAATCACGGCGTTTTGCAGCCCCGACGGAATGCCGCTGTA
>FR899900.1:94061-129937 GCA_000437595.1 Faecalibacterium sp. CAG:74
GACGGAATGCCGATGTACAGCACCTTTTGGAGCATTCGCCCGTTGAAACGGATTTTCCGCGGAATCAGGCGGTAGGATTCCGTCGCCTTCATCAGCTTCCTCAGGCCGAGGAACGCGCTGACCGCCTGCGAGATGACCGTCGCGAACGCCGCGCCGCCAACGCCCATACCCAGCACGCCGACGAACAGCAAGTCCAGCGCAACATTGAGCATGGCGGAAATAATCAGGAAATACAGTGGATGGCGGCTGTCGCCAACCGCTTGGAAAATACCGTTCACCGCATTATACAGAACAGCAAAAATCACGCCGCCAAAGTACACGCGGAAATACTCTATCGAATTCGGCAGCACGTCCGCTGGTGTGTGCATCCAGTCCAGAATCGTCGGTGTCAGCAGAACCCCCACGAGTGTCAGCACGAGACCTGCGACGATTGCAAACGCAACAGACGTATGCACCGCAATCGAAACATTCTCATGATCCCTTGCGCCCCAGAATCTGCTGACGACAACGCCTGCGCCAACGAAAACACCCTGAAAGAAGCCGATGAGCATGAAAATCAGGTTGCCGGACGAGCCAACTGCCGCCATAGCCTCCGTGCCCAGCACATTGCCCACGATAAACGTATCCGCTACATTGTAGAACTGCTGAAACAGGTTGCCCAGAAAGATAGGAATCGCAAAACGAACCATCAGTTTCCAGATGCTGCCCTGTGTCATGTTTGCCGCGTGCGACTGATTTGCCATTTGGTCTATTCACTCCATTGCTATTTTGACAGAAACCAATTTCATCATAGCACGTTTCGACAGCTTGTCAACGTGTTCGCGGAAAAAGTTGCCCAGCACGAAAAAATTGCAAACGTAAAATTTCGCTTGCAGGGTTGTCATGAGCGGCAAATCATGGTATGATGGTTTTCGGAAAATCCTTTCCAATATATTAAGGAGTGAAAGGCATGAAATTCTTCATTGACATCCTCAAAGGCATGGTGATTGGGCTTGCCAACATCATCCCCGGCGTATCCGGCGGCACAATGATGGTTTCCATGGGCATCTACGATACGCTGATTTACTGCATCACCCACCTCTTTAAGCAGTTCAAGAAGTCCCTCATGACGCTGCTGCCGTTTGTTGTCGGCATGATTGCCGCGCTGGCGATTCTCTCCAACGTCATCACATGGGCGCTGATGGATGAATTTGCCTCGCTGCCAACGAATACGCTCTTCATCGGACTGATTCTGGGCGGTCTGCCCGCCATTTTCAAGCAGATCAAGGGCAGCAAAAAGCGCGACAGCATCCTTGGCGGCATTCTGTTCGTGCTCTTCTTCGCGCTCGTTATCTTCATGGCAACGCTGAAAGAAACGCAGGATACCGGTGCGGTCATCTCTCTGAGCGTTCTGGAAGTCCTGAAGCTTACGCTGATGGGCTGCATTGCGTCCGCGACGATGGTCATCCCCGGTGTGTCCGGCTCGATGATGCTGATGCTGATGGGCTACTACTACCCCGTCATCGGCGCGATTAAGAACCTTATCAATGCGCTGGTGGCGCTCGATGGCGGCGCGATTCTCTACAACGTGGGCATTCTGCTGCCGTTTGGCGTCGGCGTGGTGATCGGCATTTTCGCCATTGCGAAGCTGATTGAGATTCTGCTTGCGAAGTGGAAGTGCATCACCTACGGCGCGATTCTTGGGCTTGTTGTCGCATCGCCGTTTGCCATCCTGATGGGGCTGTCGCTTCCCGGCTTCAACCTCGTGCAGGTGATTGTCAGCGTGCTGACGTTCATCTTGGGCTTCGCCGCCGCGTGGCTGCTGGCACGGAAGGACGAAAAGCCCGCCGCCTGATTTTTGCCAATCGAAAACGCCCCTGTCTGCAATGGACAGAGGCGTTTTTTGATGCCGCGGATGCGTTATACTATTTCCAGATAAGAATGCGCCAAGATGCGCCGCGAATTTTTCATTCTGGCTAACGTGAATGAAACGCAGCGTAGCAGCGCTACGCTAAGTGGAATGAGCGGACGCCAGAAGGGAAAAGGCGCAAGCAGATGGCGCAGGTGAATCTGGAAATAGTATTAGAACATGTTCTTTCGGCGCATAATAACGAAAGCGAACAGCGTCAGGATGATGGAGATGCCGCAGACTGCTGCAAATCCCCACGCCTGCCTCTCAAACGGTACGGGGACGTTGATGCCCCAAATCGTCATAACCAGCGTCGGCACGGCAAAAAGGACGGTCAGCGCGGTCAGCACCTTCATGGTGATGTTCAGGTTGTTGTTGATGATGGAAGCGAACGCGTCAGTGGTGTTGCTCATAATGTCGCGGTAAATCGAGCACATTTCCATTGCCTGCTTATTTTCGATGATAACATCCTCCAGCAGGTCGGTGTCCTCCGGATAGCGCTTGAGGATATCCTGGCGCATCAGGCGCTCCATGACCAGCGCGTTGCCTTTGAGCGACGTGTTGAAGTAAACCAGTGACTTCTCCAGCTTCATCATTTGCAGCAATTCCTGATTGCGGCTGGTATGCTCCAGCTTTTCCTGAATGTGCTGGCTGGTTTTATCAATCTGCTTCAGGTAGGACAGGAAACGGCCAGCATTGCGCTGGAGAATTTGCAGGATGAAGCGGGTACGCTTGAACGTCCAGAAATTGCGAATGCGCTCCTCGGTGAAGTCATTGATGATGGGCGTATCGCGCGTGCAGACGGTGATAATCACCTCGTCGCACAGCACGATGCCCAGCGGGATTGTACTGTACACATAGCCCGTGCCCTCGGTATCAACATATGGAATATCCACGATAATCAGCGTCTGCTGCTTATCCGAGTCGTAGTCAATGCGAGCGGATTCCTCTTCGTCCAGCGCGGCGGGCAGGAAGGTCGGATCAAGGTTGAAGCGGGTGGTCAGACCATCCACTTCCTCCTTCGTTGGGCTTTGCAGATGCACCCACACGCCCTTTTCCAGCGTCGTGCATTCGGTCAGATGATCCTCGATGGTCTTGAAGATTCTTCTCATGTTAGTGCTGCGTCCTTTCAACATTTCCGAAGGAAGGCAGCGCGGTCGGCATCAGTCAGCCGTCAGAGCGCTGCCGATGGGCTCAGGGGTACTATACGGATCACCGTCCATGCGGTCAGACACTCCTTTCCGGCGTTCGTGGGCTGCTTGCCCGAATGCCACGCCTTTTATCTTACGCCCATTTCCCGCAATTGTCAACGGGGTATGCCGCAAGAAATCAGAAAATGGTGCTTCATATCTATTATCTGCCTCGCCTGTGCCCTCCGGAAATCGTATAAACGGCACGCAGATGCTTTCGCAAATGTTGTTCCTGTGCTGTTTTCGGAGGAAATTTTAGAGAATCAGACGAATTTGCAGAAGAATTTTGTTTTTCCTATGGCTTTTTTACAAAATATCAGTATAATAGAGTAAGGAACCCTGCTTAGACTTTCTTAATCAGCGGGAGGTTATGTCCCTATGACCTTTGACCTTCAACGGGCAAACGTGTGGAAGCGCATCTCGGCTTTTTTGTTCGATGTGATTCTGCTGGCGATTGCCTGCGTTCTTTGTGCGTGGGGATTATCAGCCCTGCTGGGATTCGACGCGCAGTACCAGACGCTCATGGCGCGCTATCAGGCCGCCGCAGACGCGTGCGGGCTGGACATGTCCATCATGACCCAGACATACAGCACACTGACTGACGCACAGCGGGCGCTGGTGGAACAGGCGAACGCCGTGCTCGCCGCTGATGAAACTGCCGTTCATGCGTATGGCATGGTCGTTCAGCTGTCGATTCTCATCGTCAGTTTCGGCGTACTGTCGGGTTATCTCCTATTAGAATTCCTCGTTCCGCTCCTTTTCAAAAACGGACAAACCTTGGGAAAAAAGATATTCGGTGTGGCTCTGATGCGCAATGACGGCGTAAGAATCGGCCATGTGACGCTTTTTGTCCGCACAGTGCTGGGCAAATACGCGGTGGAAACCATGATTCCAATCATGGCGGTGATGATGCTGTTCTTCGGCAATCTGAATATCGTTGTGCTGGGCATTGTGCTGATTCTCTCCGTCGCGCAGTTTGTCCTCTTCCTCGCCACGCGGAAACATTCGCTGATTCACGATCTTCTTGCTGATACCGTCGCGGTTGATATGGCCAGCCAGATGATCTTCAATTCCACCGATGAGCTGGTTGCTTACAAAGCCAAACTCCAAGCAGAAAAGGTCGCGCATCAGACGTATTAAGGCACCACCGCGCAAATCTATCCCGCGCGGCTTTCAGACGATACTTCCACCCGCTTCAAAAGCGGCGAAGGCATGTCACTACGATGACAAAGGGCAAAGAAAGGGGATTCTATGAAAATCGTTTTGCAGAACCTGACCAAAATCTTCCCGAGCCGCAACAAAAAGTCCGGCGAAGAAGTGGTAGCAGTCAACAATTTTGACTTTACCATCCCGGATGGAAAGCTGATTGGTCTTCTTGGCCCGTCTGGCTGCGGCAAAAGCACGACGCTGTACATGATTAGCGGTCTGCAAAAGCCATCCAGCGGCAAAATCTTCTTCGGGGAGGACGATGTGACCGATCTGTCCACGGAAAACCGCGGCATTGGTCTGGTGTTCCAGAATTACGCGCTCTATCCCCATCTGACGGTCAAGCAGAACATCCTCTTCCCTTTGCAGAACCTCCGCGGCAAGGACAAGATGACTAAGGAAGCCATGCTGGAACGCGCGCATGAGGCCGCCCGGCTGGTGCAGATTGAGGAACTGCTGGAACGCAAGCCCAGCGAGCTTTCCGGCGGTCAGCAGCAGCGCGTCGCTATCGCCCGCGCGCTGGTGAAGATGCCCCGCGTGCTGCTGCTGGACGAGCCGCTGTCCAACCTTGACGCCCGCCTGCGCCTGCAGACGCGTGAGGAAATCCGCCGCATCCAGAAGGAAACGAAGATTACCACCGTTTTCGTCACGCACGACCAAGAAGAAGCCATGTCCATTTCCGACATGATTGTCGTTATGAAGTCCGGCGTGGTGCAGCAGATCGGCAAGCCGCAGGATGTCTATGACAACCCGGCGAACCTGTTTGTTGCGAACTTCCTCGGCACGCCGCCTATCAACATCTTCACCGGCCATGTCAAGGGCGAGCGTCTGTTCATCGGCGTGGACAATGTGATGGATGTGCCCGGCGTGAAGGATCAGGACGTGTTCGTTGGCATCCGCCCCGAAGGCTTCATCCTCGATATGGCGAACGGCACGCTGTGCTGCAAGCCGCAGAATGTCGAGGTCATGGGGCGCGACGTGTCCGTCGTCTCCACGCACGAAGCCTCCCAGAAGCCGACGGTACGCTCCATCATCGACGCGGACAACAAGGTAGATGCTTCCGCCGATGTCGTGCGCTACCGCATCAAGCCGCACAAGATCTTCCTGTTCACGCGGGATGACGAGGGCGTTCGCATTCCGTTCGAGGTGAAGTAAGATGGTAGAAAGCAAGCATCAATGGAAAGCATGGCTCTATCTCGCCCCCGCCATCGTGCTGCTGCTGGTCTTTACGGTCTGGCCGATTATCAACACGGTGCGGCTGGCATTCCTGAATGACTACAACAGCCTGAGCGAAGTCGGCGGTGCCACCTTCACCGTTGGCGTCAAGAACTTCCAGACGGTTATCGGCGACAGCGGCTTCAAGACGGCGCTGAAAAACACGATGCTCCTGTGCCTGTTCACCGTGCCGATTTCGACGATTCTCGCGCTGCTGATTGCGGTTGCGCTGAACTCCATCAAGCCCCTGCAGAAGGTACTGCAAACCATCTTCTTCCTGCCCTATGTGACCAACTCCATCGCCATCGGCATGGTTTTCGCCGCGATGTTCAACATCATCGGTATGCCGCACATGGAGCGCCTGATTCAGACCAAGGGCATTGTCAATAATGTCATTGAGCTTTTCGGCGGGCACTACGTCAACTGGATTAACCAAGGCTCGGAATACTGGGCGAACATGTTCGTCATGATTGTCTACATCGTGTGGAACGCGCTGCCCTTCAAAATTCTGGTACTGCTGGGCGGTCTGCAGGGCATCAACAAGCAGTATTACGACGCGGCAAAGGTGGACTCTACTCCCCGCTGGCGCGTGTTCACCAAAATCACCGTGCCGCTCCTCTCTCCGATGATTGCCTACGTCGTCATCACCGGCTTCATCGGCGGCTTCAAGGAATACACCAGCATCGTCGGCATTTTCGGTGAGACCATGGGGCCTGCGGGCGACGCAGGACGCATGAACACCATCGTCGGCATGATTTACGATGCACTGCCGAAGTCCAACTACGGCGTGGCCAGTGCCGCTGCGCTGATTCTGTTTGCGATCATCTTCGTCGTGACGATGATCAACATGCAGGTCAGCAAGAAGCGCGTGCATTATTGAGAGGTGCAGTATGTCCGAAAAAGATTTCACCATCATGCATTCGCGGAACATGCAGCAAGTCAGCGTCACCCAGCGCATTACGAAGGTGCTGACGCTGTTCATCACCTATGCTTTCCTCATTGTGATGGCGCTGATTGTGCTGTTCCCGTTCTACTGGATGATTATCTCTTCCCTGAAGTCGCTGGATGAATACCGCGCGTCTGTGCCGACGTTCTGGCCGCGCATGGTGCTCATCAGCAACTACGCCGATGCGTTCTCCACCGGCAATCTGGGCCGCCTGTTCCTCAACACCGCCTATGTCGGCATCGTCTCGACGATGCTGTCCCTGATTATCACCATCCTGACGGCGTTCGCGTTTGCCCGGCTGGAATTCAAGGGCAAGAACGCGCTGTTCGGCGCGCTGCTGGCGACGATGATGATACCCGGCGAGCTGTTCACCATCACCAACTACCAGACGATTTTCATGCTTGGCTGGCAGAACACCTACACGGTGCTGATTGTGCCGTTCCTTGTCAGCGTGTTCTACATCTATCTGCTGCGCCAGAACTTCCTGCAGATTCCGAACGAACTGTATCTTGCGGCAAAGGTAGACGGCACGAGCGACTTCAAGTACCTGTGGAAGGTCATGGTGCCGCTCTCCCTGCCGACGCTGATTTCCATCACCATTCTGAAAATGATGGGCGCATGGAACTCCTACGTCTGGCCGCGTCTGGTGGCGAATGACGATGCGCACAAGCTGATTACCAACGGTCTGCGCAACGCCTTCAACAGCTCCACCGGTGAAACGAATTATCCCGTGCAGATGGCGGCGGTCGCGATGGTGTCGTTCCCGCTGTTCCTTGTGTTCATCTTCCTGCGCAAGTACATCATGTCGGGTGTCAGCCGCAGCGGTATCAAAGGTTAATCGGCGGATTTCCGCCTTTAACAATTTTTTGTCTCCCTCGACCAGAAAGGAAGGAAAGACACATGAAGAAGTTCCTCTCTCTTCTCATGGCGCTGACCATGCTGATGGCCTGCACTGCTTGCTTCGGTTCTGCTGAATCCGCAAGCGATCCCGCTGCTTACGACGGCAGCGAGGTGAACATCACCTTCTACAACACGATGGGCTCCAACCTGACCCCCGTGCTGGATACGTACATCGAAGAGTTTAACAAGCTCTACCCGAACATCCATGTCAGCTACACCTCCGTTGGCGGCTACGATGATGTCCGTGACCAGATTTCCAAGGAAATCACCGTCGGCGGCCAGCCCAACATCGCTTACTGCTACCCGGATCACGTTGCGCTGTACAACCTCGCGCGTGCGGTGCAGCCGCTGGATGCTTACATTGACAGCACGGCGACCATCACCCGCGCTGACGGCACGACCGAAACCTTCGGCCTGACGCAGGAGCAGAAGGACGACTTCATTTCCGCGTACTACGAGGAAGGCCGTCAGTTCGGCGATGGCAAGATGTACACGCTGCCGATGAGCAAGTCCACCGAAGTGCTGTACTACAACAAGACGTTCTTCGACGCGAACGGCCTGACCCCGCCCACCACTTGGGACGAGATGGAAGCGCTGTGCAACAAGATCGTCGAAATCGACCCGTACAGCATCCCGCTGGGCTATGACTCCGAGAACAACTGGTTCATCACCATGACGGAGCAGCTCAAGACCCCCTACACCAGCGCCACCGGCGAACACTTTCTGTTCAGCACGCCCGAAAACCGCGCGTTCGTGAAGCGTTTCGCGACGTGGTACAATCAGGGACTTGTGACGACCCAGACCATCTACGGCAGCTACACCTCCGGTCTGTTCGTCTCCGACTCCGGCATCAAGAGCTACATGTCCATCGGTTCCTCCGCCGGCGCGACGCATCAGCGTCCGACCAAGGGTGCGGACGGCAACTATCCCTTTGAAGTGGGCATCACGACCATCCCGCAGGTGGATGCCAGCAACGCGAAGGTCATTTCTCAGGGCCCGAGCCTGTGCATCTTCAAGAAGTCCAATGCGCAGGAAGTGGCCGCTTCCTGGCTGTTCGTCAAGTACCTGACCACCACGGTGGATTTCCAAGCTGAATTCTCCATGGCGTCCGGCTATGTGCCGGTCATCAAGTCCGTTGCGAACAACGAAGTCTATGCGGAATTCGTTGCGGGCGCGGACGGCGGCGACAACGTGGCGGCGCTGGCGGCGAAGGTCTGCTTGGAGCAGGTTGACGCTTACTACACCTCTCCTGCGTTCCCCGGCTCTTCCGAAGCACGCAGCCGCGTTGGCGAACTGATGGCAGGCTGCATGACTGACGCTGCGGCACTGGGCGACCTGACCAAGCCGGAAAACGATGCGAAGCTGGACGAGCTCATCCAGAAGCGCTTCGACGAAGCTATCACCAAGTGCGAACAGTCCATCGCGGGCTTTGGCATCTAAGGCGCGCAGATGAAAACACTCCGCAATCTACTTTCCCTGCTGCTGACCCTGACGCTGCTGCTCTGCACAGCGTCAGGCGCGGTGGCGGGAACCACCGAAGACGGGTTTTTGGGCCGGGCGCGGTGGCGGGAACCACCGATGACGGCTTTGTGGACTATGTGGCGCAGCTGAAGCTGAACATGTCCTCCGCAACCGCCAAAACCAGCGCGACCGTCAGGACGCATGTGGACGGCGACACGGTGCATTTCGATGTGCCGGAAAGCGTCTGCGAGGACGGTGTGCTGAAAGCGCGCTTTCTGGCGCTGAACGCCCCCGAATCCACTGGCAAGATTGAGGAATACGGCGTTGCCGCGTCGCATTTCACCCAGGAGAAGCTCGCGTCGGCAGCGTCCATCATCTTGGAATCGGATTCTGACCGCTGGGAGCTTGACTCCACTGGCGGCCGGATGCTGGTCTGGGTGTGGTATCAGCCGTCGGAAGGCGCGGAATACCGCAACCTGAATCTGGAGCTGCTGCAAAACGGCTATGCGCGCGCGTACTCCACCGCGAACAACCAGTACGGCAGCATCTGCTCAAGCGCGCTGGATCAGGCACGGCAATTCAAGCTGAACCTCTACTCCGGTCAGCCTGACCCCGATTTCTACTACGGCGACGCCATCGAGCTGACCCTGCGCGAACTGCGATGCCATCCGGAAGCGTACCAGAACAAGAAGGTCGCTTTCAACGGCATCGTCACGCTGGCGCACAACAATTCGGTGTATGTCGAAAGCCTTGACGCGGAGAGCGGCATCGTCTTCGGCATCTCCGTCTACTACGGCTTCAACCTCAGCGGCAAGGGGCTGTCGATTCTCACCCCCGGCAACGAAGTGCGCATCGTCGGTTCGGTGCAGTACTACGCGGCGGGTGACCAGTGGCAGATTTCCGACGTCTCCTACCGCATGATGAAGCCGAAAGACCCCGGCAACATTCAGTTGCTCAGTGAAGGGCACGAGCCGTACTACACCGAGACGACGCTGTTCCAGTTGATGGCACAGACGGTGCTGACGGACGAAAATGGTGAGGAAGCTGCCTATGCTCATGCGGATTTGGCGCAGAACACAAGCGCCGAGCTGCACAAACTGCATGTGCTGTCCATCAGCCGGGACGACGAAAACAGCCGCGCGTATCTGACCGTTGAACAAGACGGACAGCAGATGACTGTAATTGCGCCGTCATCTTTCGTGACCGATGAGATGGTGGGGCAGTCCATCACCGTGCGCGGTTTTGTCGAGCATTCGAGCGGCAGCGTCGCTGTGCGTGTCTACGAAACCGGACTCCTTCTCGCAGAATAACACCCCTGACAATCAAGGAAAGGGAGAAAACAATCATGAAGAAATTCCTTGCGATGCTCATGCTGCTGGCGATGTGCTTCAGCTGCGCCGCGATGGCGGAAACCACGGATGAAGATCTGGCAGCTGCCAAGACGTACCTGTTCATGATGTACAAAGATCTGCCGGAAACGACGATGAGCGACTACGAAGTGGTCGGCGTCATCAACATCGGCGGCATCGAATTCCCGATTACGTGGACGGCGGACAGCGACACCATCAAGATTGTTCCGCAGGACAACAAGATGGTCACCATTGATGTGGATGAAAAGAATCCCGAAGAAGTGACCTACACCCTGACGGCCACCCTGTCCAATGCAGCTGGCGAAACCGTGAGCGTGTCCTTCGCGCACAAGGTGCCTGCTGCGATGATTCTGGAAGGCATGAGCTACGAAGAAATCGTGGCGGCGGCGTACTCACTGGAAGCGGGTCTGGCGCTGGAAGACACTCAGCGTCTCTACGGCACGGTGACGAAGATTGACACCCCGTGGAGCGACGAATACAAGAACATCACCGTCACCATTCAGGTGGGTGAACTGGCGGATCAGCCCATCCAGTGCTACCGCCTGACCGGCGAAGGCGCGGAAAACCTGCAGGTGGGCGACGCGATTACCGTCGAAGGCATCCTGAAGAACTACAAGGGCACCATCGAGTTCGACAAGGGCTGCGTGCTGGTCGGCTACGGCGAAATCGTCAGTCAGAAGGCGATTGTAGACGCGGCTTACGCGCTGGAGTCGGGCGTTGCCATGACGGCTCCGACCGCGCTGGTGGGCGAAGTGGTTTCCATTGACTCCGCGTGGAGCGACGAATACCAGAACATTACCGTGACCATCGTCTGCGACGGTCTGACCGAACAGCCCATTCAGTGCTATCGTCTCTCCGGCGAGGGCGCGCAGGCGCTGGAAGTCGGCAGCGTAGTCGGCGTGTACGGCACGATTAAGAACTACAAGGGCACAGTCGAGTTCGACAAGGGCTGCGTGACCGTTCCCGCGGACTCCGTGGCGAGCGTCCGTCTGGCGGTGAGCGCCTACGCGCTGGAAGCGGGTCTGTCCATGAATGACGCTTCCACCATGACCGGCGTCATCACCAGCATCGACACCGCTTGGAGCGACGAGTACAAGAACATCACCGTGACCATCGTTCCCGGCGGTCTGACTGACTATGCGGTGCAGTGCTACCGTCTGTCCGGCGAAGGCGCGGAAACGCTGGCGGTTGGCGACACCATCACTGTGAGCGGCACGATTAAGAACTACAAGGGCACGATCGAATTCGACAAGGGCTGCACGCTGGACGCTGTGGTCAAGGCGGAGTAATCGTTTCCTAACATGGGGGAATCCTGCATCAGCGGGACTCCCCTTTTTCTGTACGCAAAACGCCGTGCTTCCGATCTTGGAAACACGGCGTTTGATACTATTTCCAGATAAAAATGCACCAAGATGCGCCGCGAATTTTTCATTCTGGCTAACGTGAATGAAACGCAGCGTAGCAGCGCTACGCTAAGTGGAATGAGCGGACGCCAACGAGGAAAAGGCGCAAGCAGATGGTGCAGTTGAATCTGGAAATAGTATGATTATGCTTCGTAGCCCAGTGCCTTCATGAAGCGCTGGAAGCCCGCCAATCCGGCTTCATCGCGCTTGTAGACACCCGCGTCCGCCAGCACCTGCGCGCACACCAGCGCCACTTCCTGCCGCAGGATGGCTTCCGCTTCCGCCGACGTTTGGACAAGTCCGTGCCGCGCGACAACTTCCGTCAGCCAGTCGTAGTGCTTCGCGCACGGGTCGCTTTCCGCCGGACGCACCAGCGGCTTCTCGCCCGTCAGGTAGCCATTCAGCGCCGCAAGCTCCGTCTTCAGACGACCCGGCAGGATGAACAGCCCCATCACCTCAATCAGCCCGATGTTCTCCTTCTTGATGTGATGCAGCGGCGCATGAGGATGGAAGATGCCCAGCGGGTGCTCTCCGCTCGTACGGTTGTTGCGCAGAACGAGATTCAGGCGGTACTGTTCCCCCTCTTTGCGCAGAATCGGCGTAATGGTGTTATGGGGCGTTCCGTCCGTTTCCGCAAGAATACTGCAAGCTTCGTCGCTGTACCCGCGCCACGCGTCCAGAATCCGGCTGGCTTCGGCAATCAGCGTCTGTTCATCCGTTCCGCTGAGCTGAATGGTGGACATCGGCCAATCGAGCAGTGCCGCCGAAACGCCCGGCACCGAAGACTTCAGCTGGCAGCGCACTTTCGCATCGTCCATCGGGAAATGATAGCGTCCGCCCTGAAAATGGTCGTGATTGAGGATTGACCCGCCAACAATCGGCAAATCCGCATTCGAGCCGAGCATGTAGTGCGGGAACTGCTGCACGAAGTCAAACAAGCGATCGAATGTGCCGCGGGAAATGCGCATCGGCACATGCTGGCTGTTCAGCACGATGCAGTGCTCCGGGTAATACGCATACGGCGAATACTGCAGATACCACGTCTGCCCAGCGAGCGACAGCGGCACCATGCGGTGATTCTGCCGCGCCGGGAAGTTGCTGCGGCCGCGGTAGCCGGGATTCTCCACGCACAGCATACACTTCGGATAGCCGACGCTGGGCGCATTCTTCAGCTTTGCGATTTCCTTGGGGTCTTTTTCCGGCTTGGAGAGGTTGATGGTGATTTCCAGCCGTCCCGCCGGCGTATCGGCAAAATAACGGACGTTTTGCGCAATTGCATCAACCTTGATGTAATCGCACGCGCGACACATCTGGTAGAAATCGTCCGTCGCCTGCTCAGGATGATTCTGCGCAACGCACTGCTGGAAGTGCGCGCGTACTTCCTTTGGCGACGGCGTCAGCAGACCCATCAGGCGCGCACTGAAGAGGTCGCGCGCATACGTCATATCCTCGATGATGCCTTTTTCGACCGCCAAATCGCACAGCGTCCGCAGAAGCGCCGTCGCGGTCGGCGGCACGTCCGCCATCGGCACAATATCGCCGGCGGGGGCATCAAGTTGAAACGCATCGAGCAGCAGGTTGCGGAAGTACGGCATATCCACCGTTTCTATCAGCCCTTTTGCCGATGCGTAAATCAGCAGATTTTCAATTGCCTGTGTTGTATTTTCTTCCCAAGACATCATCAACATCCCTTTCTGTATTCATCGCTCCGGCTTGATTCACTCCTAATTATAACGGAAAACAGCTTTTCTGTCAATCAGCCCGGCAAAAGACTTGACAGAAAGGCAAAAAGACAGTAGGATAAATCATATGATTTCCCAATAATTTTCGGGAGGCGGCTTCATGAACGATCGCGAGGAAGGCAAGGGAATGCGGCTTCTGCGCAAGGGCAAACGTGGCCTGATTCAGGCGATTTTCAGTCGTCTGGGGCTGATTGTGCTGCTATTTTTGCTGCAGCTGGCGCTTCTGCTGGGGCTGTTCAGCGCGGCAGCAGAGTTTTTGCCGCACTTTTTCGGCGGAGCGATTGTGTTCAACGCCATTATCGTCATTTATCTGCTCAACAGCGAAGGCGACCCGACCGCGAAGCTGACATGGCTGGTATTTTTCAGCGTTGCGCCGGTGTTCGGGGCGCTATTCTATCTATACACCAAGAGTGATATAGGGCATCGGCTTTTGCGCGAACGGACGACACAGCTGATTCGCGAGGGGCGCAGTGACCTCCGCGCACATGCCAGCGCACAGCAGCATCTGGAAGAGCGCGACCCGCAGATTGCGCGCATGGCAAGCTACATCGCGAAAAGCGGCTGCTATCCTGTTTGGGAGCACACCGCTGTGACGTACTTTCCGCTGGGCGAGGACAAATTCGCCGCGCTGCTGCCCACGCTTCGGCAGGCGAAGCATTTCATCTTTCTGGAATACTTTATCGTGGAAGAGGGCGAAATGTGGGGGCAGGTGCTGAGTATTCTGGTGGAAAAAGTGAAGCAGGGCGTGGAGGTGCGCGTGCTGGTGGACGGCACATGCGAGTTCACGCACCTGACGCACGATTATCCCCGCCGGATGCAGGAACTGGGCATCAAGTGCAAGATGTTCGCGCCCGTCCGTCCGTTCGTCTCGACGCACTACAACTACCGCGACCACCGCAAAATCGCCGTAATTGACGGGCAGGTGGCGTTCACGGGCGGCGTGAATCTGGCGGACGAGTACATCAACCGCGTCGTGCGCTTCGGGCACTGGAAGGACACCGCGGTGATGCTGCGCGGCGAGGCAGTGCGCAGCTTTACGCTGATGTTCCTGAATATGTGGGCGATTGACGAGCACACGATGGAGTCGTCGCGCTTTCTGGCGTATCCGACAAAGCCCGCCATGGACGCGCCGGGGTTTGTGCTGCCCTACTCGGATTCTCCGGTGGACGGCAACAAAGTCGGCGAGCAGGTGTATATCGACATTCTCTCCCGCGCGCGGCGGTACGTCCACATCATGACGCCCTACCTCATCATCGACCACAACATGGAGACGGCGCTGCAATACGCGGCGGAGCGCGGCGTGGACGTCCACCTGATTCTCCCCGGTATCCCCGACAAGAAGTACGCCTTCGCGCTGGCGCACACGCATTACGCTTCGCTGATGAAGGCAGGCGTCAAAATCAGCGAATATACCCCCGGCTTCGTCCACGCAAAAGTGTTCGTCGCGGATGACCGAGAGGCCGTTGTCGGCACGATTAACCTCGATTACCGCAGTTTGTACCACCACTTTGAGTGCGCGGCGTACATGCTGGATGTGCCGTGCATCGCGAACATTGAAGCGGATTTTCAGCATACACTGAAGCAGTGCCGCCGCATGACACCTGAGCGTCTGAAAAACGACAAGCTTTCGATGAAGGTTGCTGGTGCGCTTCTCAAGGCGATTGCGCCGCTGATGTGATTACAGCCGCGCCTCTTCCGCCTGACCGGAACGGCAGACGACCGACAGCGTCAGGCAGACCGTCCCCGGCATGGCGTACCACGCACTTCCAGTGAGGATATAGAGTACCAGCATGAACAGCCCGTAGCCCCAGTAGCGCGGTGCTTTTTCCCGCTGCGTCATGATAGACAGCAGGCTGCCGCGCTGCGGCGTTCTCCGTTTTCGCTGTCCCAGCGCCACCAATTGCGCATCCGTCGCGGGGGAAAGCCGCCCCGCCAGCGCCAGCAGCGTCTCTCGGCGAATGACGCGGATGGGCGTCGGCATCTGCTCGGCGCGTGCAATCACCCGTGGCGGCGCTTTTCCCAGCACGCACAGGATGACCCGATTCGCCTGCTGCCGCTGCATCGCCCGGTGTGCCTCCACCAGCTGCCCGATGGACAGCTCCCCTTCCGGCGGCATCCGAACGCACTGCACCAGCAGCGTTTCCGCGCCGCCCGACGGCTTTTCCTGTCCACACAGCGCGCCGTCTGCCGTGATGCGCTGCATCCGGAGCGGCCACTTTTCCTCCAGCAGCAGCGCCGCCTGAAAGTGGGCTTCCTTCGCCTCCGAAAGCAGCATTTTCTCCAGCAGCAGTTCGCCACCGATGCGGCAGCGGAGTGCCGTTTCGCGCCGCGCCAATGTCGTCTGACGATAAAGGCGGCGCAGCAGCAGCAGCAGCGTGCCCAGTGCAATGCCCGCCAGCAGCGCAGGGAGGTTCAATCCCCAGAGGAACACAAACCAGCCGCTGCCCAGCGCCATCAGCAGCACACCGCGCCCCACGCTGTCCAGCAGCTCCGCCAGCAGGTTGCGCTTGAATCCCGTTTCCATCGCTTCTCCGCCTTTACAATTCCCGAAATTTCGGGTATAATAGGAATGTACACTTGCACAAGCAGGAGGATTGCCATCACATGGTAAAAGAACGCATCGGTATTTTAGGCGGCACGTTCGACCCGATTCATGAGGGGCACATCCATATGGCGCTTTCCGCCATGCAAGGTGCGCATCTTGACCGCGTGCTGGTACTCCCGACGGGCAATCCGCCGCACAAGATAGGCATCACCCCCGCAGAAGATCGCTGGCGCATGGTCTGCTGCGCCTGTGCGCTGCATGACGGGCTGACGCCGTGCCGCGCGGAAATCGACCGCGAAGGCGTTATCTATACGGTAGATACGCTGTCCATTTTGCATCAGGATTATCCCAAGGCAGAGCTTTTTTACCTGATTGGTACGGACACGCTGATGGAGCTGCACACATGGCGGAATTTTGAGCAGGTATTGTCGCTGTGCACCTTCGTTATCTGCCCGCGCCCGACCAGCATATCGCCCAAGGTGCTGGCGGACGAGCAGCGGCGGCTGATTGCGCTCGGCGGACGATTCGTGGCGCTTGACGCGGACGTGGTGGATGTGTCCTCCACGGAACTGCGGCAGGCGCTTCGGGATGGTCAAGCAACGCCGCATTGCAGCGTACCCGTGCGGGAATACTGCAAGGTGCGCGGGCTGTACGGGCTGTCGCCGCGCGTCCCGCAAGGCGACAAGTGGCTTGACCGCCTCTTCGCCGACCTGAATCAGCACCGGTTTATGCATTCGCTGGCAGTGGCGCACACGGCGCGGCAATTGGCGATTGCGCACCATCTTGACCCGGTCAAGGCGGAAGCCGCCGGACTTCTGCACGACTGCGCGAAGTGTCTGCCGCTCAGTGCCATGCAGCAGCTTTGCCGTGACCATCAGCTGACGGTTGATCCGGACATTCTCCAAAGCGGCGCACTGCTCCACTCCGTCGCCGGGGCATGTCAGGCGCAGGATGTTTACGGCATTACCGACCCGGAGCTTCTCTCTGCCATCACCAACCACACCAGCGGCCGCCCCGGCATGAGCAAGCTGGACATGGTCATCTGGCTGGCGGACAAGATTGAGCCGACCCGCGCATCCTATCCGCTGCTTGACAAAGTGCGGATGCTGGCGGGCTTTTCGCTGGAAAAGGCGCTGCTAACCAGTCTGGAAGGATCAGCGAACTATCTGCGCAGCAGCGGGAAAACCGTGCATCCGCTGACGCTGCAAACCATTGCGTGGCTGAAAACGCTTCCCGAAACCAAGTGAATTATCAGAAGGAGAAATATTATGCAGAATCTTCAGCTCGTGCAGGAAGCTGCACAGGAACTCTACAAGAACAAAGCCGGTCAGATTGTCGCGCTGGACGTGCAGGGCATGACCGTTATTTGCGACTATATGCTGATTGCGGCCGGGCGCACGGTCAATCAGGTGAAGGCGCTGGCAGACGATGTGGATGAGCGCATGGCGGAACTGGGCGTGCCGATTCGCCGCCGCGAGGGGCAGAACGAAGGCCGCTGGATTATCCTCGACTACGGCTTCATGCTCGTGCACATCTTCCACACCGAGGAGTACGAGTATTACAACCTCGAACGCCTGTGGACGGATGGCAGCAACCGCCTTGTGCTGCCGTTTGACCAGACGGATTTGTAATCGAATACAGAAACATCGGGCAGTGCGCATGGTGCGTTCACTGCCCGATGTTTTTGTTTACGGATAATTGCGGATTGTCCTTGCCTTTTCCATCGCATCCTCCTTCGCGGAAAGCGGCGACAGGATGTAGGCGTAGTCGTAATCCCGCGTCAGCGGCGTCAGGTACGGCTCATGCACGATGATGCGATACCACGAGTTGTCGCCGCCCAGCCCAATCTGCACGGCATTCAGGCGCAAAATGACGTTCTCCGTCGCCGTCAGCTGGTACGGGTGCTTTGCCTGCGTGAGCGCTTCTGGTGTGTAGTGCAGCGCACTCGCTTCCATCGGCGCACTATCCGCCGCAGCCAGCAGACCCTCGCCCGTCTCGTCCGTCAGCGCAATCCAACGCACGCCCGTCCGATTCCCCGTTTCTGATGGTTCCATGTACGGGAAGAAATTGTCCGTTACAGTCGTTTCATAGCATCCGACTTTCGTGCCGCTGTGCCGGTCGGTGTAGTTTTCTTCTGGTCCGCAGCCGAAATAGGTCATCCGCTCATACGCCTTGGGAAGCGTCATCTGCATCCCGACGACGGGGATGTAAATCAGCTGCTGATGCTCCGGCGCGGACAGGTGCATCTGCACACGAATGCTGCCGTCGCCATAGAAACGGTATTCCAGCGAAACCAACATGTTTTCCAGCGCCGGATAGCAGCCGTCGAATGTCACGCGAACCGGGTTTTCGTCCGTATACAGCGCCCTGTTCGTGACGACATACATTCCCGGCTCTTTCCATGCCGCATTCATGTGCCCCAATCCGGAGCCAAACGCGCGGTCATTATCCGTCGCGGCACGGTAGAAACTCCCCTTCGGTCCTTCCCCGGGTACAATCAGCGCATGGAACGTGCCGTCCGCACCCAAGGCTTCATAGCGCCTCAGCTGCGCCGTTTCCAGATTCAGCGCCGTGTGGAACTGCTCGCCGCTGATGGACAGCACATTGCCATCCTGCGTCACAGTCATGGCAGTGTCCGGCAGCATCGACGTTAGTTCATTGTCATTGCGCATGGCAAACTGCTCGTAAGCCACCACATGCCCCGCATTCAGCAAGCCATCCTGCGCTTTCAGCGCAACCGTCAGATTCAGGAAGTACTCTTTGCCTGCCTCTTTCGCGATGGTCGGCAGATTCAGTGTGACTACACGCTCGCCCGGCTGATTCGTTCGCGCATCAACATTCGCCACGCGCACCACGTCCGCCGAAAGCACACCTTCCGCCGCAACATCCCCATCTGCCGTGATGCTCCATCTGAATTCGTACTTTTCCGCCACATCAGTGAATAAGAAGTAGTTCTTCATTCGCACCGTCGCGTGGTCTTCGTCAAACGCATCAAATTTCAGCTGACTGTACTGATAGCGAACTTCCGCCATTTCCGGTTGAAGTGTGCGGTCAGGCAGCAGAAGCCCGTTCGCACAGAAATTGTCGTCATGCACGCGCTCGCCGAAGTCGCCGCCGTAGCCGAAATAGCGCGTTCCATCCTCGGCGGTCTGGTAAATCGACTGGTCGATGAAATCCCAGATGAACCCGCCCTGCAAGCTGCGGTAGGTGTCAAACGCCGCCTGATATTCGTCCATGTTGCCCATTGCGTTACCCATCGCGTGTTCATATTCGCACTCGATGTAGGGCGTGTCGTGCCCCGCCTCAGCGTAGGCAATCATCTGCTCGACCGTTTCGTACATGCCGGAGTAAACGTCGATGCCCGTCGAAAAATTGTCGCGCGCCTGCTCGTAGTGCCACGGGCGCGTCGAATCGTAGGCGTGCAGGACGTGCGTCTCGCCCATCTGATTGACATACGGCTGCACCAGAATCGTCCGCAGAATCTCCGGGTTCTTGCACTCGTTGCCCAGCGACCACATGATGACGCTCGCATGATTGCGGTCGCGATTCACCATGTTGTACTCGCGGTCAATAATCGCGTTTGACATATACTCTGTGATGCGCGCGTTCTCGTAAATCATGTTGGAATGGACTTCGAGATTCGCCTCGTCGACAACGTAAATGCCGTATTTATCGCACAGATAATACCAGTATGGACTGTTCGGGTAATGCGACGTGCGCACGGCGTTGATGTTGTTCTCCTTCATGACGCGGATGTCTATCTCCATGACCTCGCGCGTCACGGCGTACCCGTATTCGGGGTGCGTCTCGTGGCGGTTGACGCCGCGCAGGGAAATCGGCTGCCCGTTGATGCGGATGAGGTCGGCGTCGCCCGTGCTGCCCTCAAACCAGCCGCTTGCATTCGTCTTGTAGGTCATTTTGCGGAAGCCTACCTGACAGCTTTCGTAGACCGTTTCCTCGCCGCTCGTCTCCGCCAGCACCAGCGTGTAGAGATACGGGTCTTCGGCACTCCACTTGCGCGGGGTTTTGACAACGCCGCTCAGGGTGACGCTCTGCGCTTCGCCTGCGGAAAGTATCGCGTGCGCTGCATCCGCCGTCCATGCAACCGGCTGCCCGTCCGCATCATAAAGCTGCGCCGAGACGCAAATTTCGCCGTCTGCATCACCACGGTTTTCCAGCATCAGCGTTACAGAGAACGTGCTGTCCGCGAAATCCGCGTCAAAGTCGGTCACAAGGCTGTAATCGCGCACGAACGTCTGCGGCGTTGCGTAGAGGTACACGTCGCGGAAAATGCCGCTCAAATCGAAATAATCCTGATCTTCCAGCCATGAGCCGTCGCACCAGCGGTAGACCTTGACCGCCAGCGTGTTTTCTTCGCCATAACGGATGTAATCAGTCACGTCGAACGTATCCGCCGTGAAGGAATCCTCCGCGTAGCCGACCTGCGTACCATTCATCCAGAGGTAGAAAGCCGCATCGACGCCCTCGAACGTCAAGAAAATGCGTTCGCCTGACCAGCTCTCCGGCAGCGTGAACGTTCGGCGATACAGCCCGATGGGGTTGTACGTTGTTGGCGCCATCGGCAAATCCGCCGGATAACCGATTTTGTTGCCGAAATTGCGCGCGAACTTCTGCGTTGTGTTGGTGTAAATCGGATGGTCATAGCCCTGCGTCTGCCATACGCTCGGCACAAAGATATTCGCCCAGTCCGAAGCATCAAAATCCGGTTGATAGAAGTTCACGCAGCCGCCACGGTCAAATTCTGACGGAGAGTCGAAGAGTCGGAACGTCCAGTTCGTCTGGCTGAGCAGCAGATAGCGCCCGCTGTTTTCCTTGCGATAGTTGACTGCGCCGTCTATCGCCTGTTCGGGCGTGTCATAGGGAACGGAATCCGTGCGCGGCGCTTCCCGCCCAATCTGCACGATGTCGCAATTGCGATTCGGCGCGTCGCCATCCGTGCTGCCGTTCCATTCCTTTCCTGTCCAGAAAACACCCGGTGTACTCCATGCGCACTCGGTGAAAGTCGGCAGCGTGTGGGAAGCTGCCTTGAGCATATCCGCCCGACTGCCCGTAAAGGTACACTGCGTCACGAGCATGTCTGTCTGCGTCCCCTCGACTTCCAGATGTGCCTTCGTTTCGCCGGAGAAGCGGCAGTTCCGAATCGTCGCGCCGCGCCCATTGCCAAGGTACATGTTCGCGCTGGCGTTGTCCGAAAAATCGCAGTTCTCGATGGTCGTGTCGTGCGAATCGTAGTAGATGACGCCTGTCCAGCCGTCCGCCACCGTCGTATCGGTGCAGACGCAGCTGGATTTAAGAATTCGCAGACCCGTCACACGCGACTGCCGCACGTCGCAGGCAGTAATTGTCGCGTTCGGCTCGTTTTGCAGGTAGATGCCGTCGGCGTTATCAGAGAAAGTGCAGTTCTCGATGCGGTTGCCGTTCCCGACCGCGCCAAAATAGCCGAAGCCACAGCCTTGCACATGTGAATCCTGCAAAGTGCAGTCCGTGCAATGGGTAAAAAACACGCCTTGGTCGCAGTTCAGCGCAAGACTGTCCGTGACGACGACGTTCTGGCTGCCGCGGATGTCAATGCCGTGGTTCGTCTGCTCAACGTGAACATTGCGCAGCACCGCATCCTGCACGAAAACGAGGTATGTACCGAAAATGCCGCAGCGGTCAGCCGAAACGTTCTCCAACGTCACATTTCTGCTCCGCGCGATTTCCAGCCCCATGCTGCTGTCAGAGACGTCGATGTCCCGCACCGTCAGATTATCGCATTCCACGGCAATCAAACCGCCCGCATCCGTCGGAACAGTCAGGTTGTCCTGTCCGACGAAGTAGTAATACGGTCTGCCGTTGATGGTGCAGTCCGCAATCTCGTGCGTCGAGAAGTATTCGGGATCTTCCCCGGCTTCGCACATGCCCGTCAGCACCGTTTTGCCCGCGCTCTTGTCGCTCAGCGGGTCACCCGCGATGCAGATGCCGACCTGACGGAACGTGCAGCGGCGAATCGCGCATTCCTTCATGCCGCGCAGCCAAATTGCCGTAGAGGACGTGCGGCACTCCTCGTCGCCCAGCACAAATTCACAGTCCTCAACCGTCATCTCCCGGTTCACATCCGCAACGATGCCCCATTTGCGCACCTGAAAGCGGATGTTCCGCAGCGTCACGCCGTCCGCCGTCACGCTGAGCATCGTCTTGAAACGCGGCGAATCCAGCACAGCGCCGTCCTCGCTCTCGATAGTGACTGCATGGTCAAGGGCAATCGGGAATGTCTCCTGCTCGCCGTACACGCCCGCGCGCAAAAGAATCGTGTCGCCCGTGGAGGACGCTGCAGCTGCTTCCGTGAGCGTCTGGAAGTCCCCCGTGCCGTCTACGGCAACGACGTATGTTTCCGCCTGAGCAAAGCCCGCGCAGAGTCCGAGAATCATCAGCAGTCCGATGAGCCATTTTCGCACGATGGAATCCCCCTTATGGCGATAGAAAGCAATTGGTTGCTTACGGAGTGAAAAAAAGGCGGGACGCAGTGCGCGCCCCGTCTGTACCTCATGATGAGGCTTTTTGTTCTGCTTACTCGAACACCAGATTGCCCCACAGGCTGGGATTGGTGTTGATTTCAAGCGTACCCGTCCAAGCCATCTGCGGGATGTACTCCGTGCCGGGGCAGGGATAGGAAATGTCGGTGACCGCCACGTTGAACTTCACCACGTCGCCGGACTGCGGCTTATAGACCGCAATCTTGTTGTTCGCGAAATTCGCCCACGCAATCTTGACTTCAAAGATGAAGCCCGTGGAGGTTGCCTGCGTCGCGCGCTCGTAGCCTTCGGTCAGCACGTCTTCGCCGCCGTCGATACCCTTGCTGATGAAGCGCTGACGATATTCCTTGGCGACCATCGTGCGGTCAAACGCAGTATCGAAGTAGTTGTTGTCGCAGATGAGGAACAGCAGGAAGTCGTTGGTGTGGTATTCCGTGCGGTTCGGGTCATCCGTGGGATCGGTAGAGATGAAGACCTTCAGGTTATCTTCGCCGTCCAGCGGAAGCATCTCGATAGCGCCGTAGGGCGTATCTTCGGTCACGTCGAAGGCAAGATACAGGTTCTCTTCGTCATACGCGGCGTAGACCTTCGCGGACAGGTCATTCGGCCCCTGCCAGAAGCTGAGGTCGCGGATAATCTGGGACGCATCTTCCAGCACCGCCGGAGAGGACAAGTCCCAATCGCTCAAGTCGCCGTCAATCGTGATGGCGTTCGCCTTGTGCGCTGTAATGGTGGGCGTCTCTTCTTCCGCCATCGCCGCGGAGGACATCGTCACCAGTGCCATCATCATGGCCAGGAAAGCAGCTAACTTCTTCTTCACGTTCACACAACTCCTTTGTCGGTTTGGTTGACACCTGTTGCAAGCCTGTTTCAGCTTTCAATGCTATTGTACAACGATTTTTCTGCCTGTGCAATGGAATTTTCAGCATTTGAATTTGGAATATCCAGCACAAACCTATTTGCTGAACGAAAAAGTGGAGGCGAGCCGAAGCCCGCCCCCAGAGGAGGAATGAGGATGGATTACTCAGCAATGGTGATGGTACCAGACTGCGTGCCGACGGTGATGGTGTGTTCACCGGGCGTCGCGATGGTCACGGGGATTTCAACCACGCGCCAAGAACCGCCGCAGACCGTGTAGAGCTTTTCAGCCACCACTTCGTCGCCGTCCTTGACCTGAACGTAGGTCAAATCATCCGCGCCATTGTTGCGCAGCAGGCAGTAGACCATGAATTCTTCGCCAGCCTTGGCGGACACAGTACCCACAACGCTCTTGACGGTCTGGCCGCGGCTGTTGGTGGTTTCCTGTTCTGCGTACACGGACGGGAGAATCAGGCAGGAGTACTGGAAGTCGCCCTTCTGGCCATAGCGCATGGAGTAGTTGTAGACCACCAGCGGATCACCGAAGTTGTTCGGGGAAGCGTGGTTCGGGTCGTCTTCCATCAGCGCCTGAACCAGCAGACGGACGTAGTTGGAAGCGCCCTGATCGCCCGCAAGATCCTTCCACTGAGCCGCGTCGCTCCAGCTGTTGCGAGCCTGTTCCTTCTGGATGATGCCTTCAGGCTGACGTTCGCCGAAGATCAGGTCAGCATAAATCCAAGGTTCGGTGCCGTAGATGAAGCCCGCTTCGCCGGAGCCATGGTCAGGCTTCTGGCTGTACGGAATGTACATCACAGCGTTCGCATTCTTGAGTTCGTATTCCGTCACCTTGTTGACCATGGTCAGGATGATGGGCTTGCCAGCGTCCTGCGCGTCTTCCACGAACAGTTCGGTCGCGTCGTCAACAGAGTTGAAGTAGCCAATCGCAACATCCGCATCTTCGAGGTTTTCCACGACGGTGCCGAAGTTGTTCAGGTAGGTCTTGTAGTGGTCAAGGGTATCCGCGGAGGAAGATTCGATATAAACCTTGGTGCCCTTCGCCAGCGGCAGCAGGCCGTTGTCGTTCTTCACCAGTACAGCGGACTTCGCCTGCAGCTTTTCAGCCAGCTCGACTTCTTCCGCAGTACGCGCAGCGCGCAGGTCTTCGTTGGTGTGGATTGCAGTGCGGTTCGCGATCCATTCGGGGCTCGCGACGACAGCCAGCGCCTCGTCCATCACGCGGTAGGGATTCTCGAACAGACCCTTTTCAAACTTGAACTTCAGGATGCGCGCGGCAGAGCGGTCAACCCACTGCTTCTCCACGTCGCCTTCCTTCAGGCCATTCACGATGCAGTCCGGCCAGTTCCACATGGTGTTTTCGCTGATTTCTTCACCATGCTTGATGCCGCCAGCGCCGAACATGTCGGTACCGTTCTTCAGGGCTTCGTTGTACAGCCAACGACCCGTCTGCTCGGACAGTTCCACGCCCTCGTTGGTGACGCCGGAAACCTGCTGACGCATGCCCAGCGCCCACCAGTCGGTCACGACGATGCCGTCGAAGCCGAGGGTGTCACGCAGGTAGCTCATGGTCACGGAGTCCCACTTGACGTCGGTGGTATTGGTGATGCCCGTGCCGCCGCAGTTGGTCATGACCCATTCGTTGCCGCCAGCCAGCGCAGCCTTCCAGCCGACCATCCAGTTGTCGAAGTTCTGCGCCACAGAGCGGGCATTGCCGAAGTTGGAGTCGCCGCCGCGGCCGATCCAGTGCTTGACGCAGGACGCGAATCCGGCGTCTTCCATGCCCTTAACTTCCTGATAAACGATGTTCGCGATGTGTTCGGGATTCTCGCCGTACTGCGCGCCGATTTCGTTCGCATAGGGCTCGAAGGTCACATGGATACCGACCGCAACCATCGCCTTGCCGTAGATGTTGGAGAGCTTGTACGCCAGTTCGGGGTCATTGGCGGTGCCGTAGGCGATGTGCGCCTTGTCGATGTAGCCGCCCCAAGCGTTGAACTCACGGTCAGAGGTGAAAATCATCGGGACGCCCAGGCGTTCCTTTTCCGCCGCAGCCTGCAGGTTGTTCAGCGTGCTGACGACGTTGTCCGGCGCGCCGTTCAGGTTGAACAGCATACAGGTCAGATTGAAATCCGGAATCAGGGAGCGCGCCGTTTCGAGATTCGCGCTGACGCAGAACAGCAGACCCGCTTCTTCTTCGGGGGTCATCTGGCTGATCAGGTCATTCACGCGGGTTTCGGTGTCCAGACGCCAGTCCTCGTAGGGATCAAGCTTTCCGTTCTTGTTCATGTCCTTGAACTTGTAGCCGTCCACTTCCAGAATCGGGGTGACACCCTCGATGTAAGTCAAGCGGGGCTGTTCGCCATTGGCTTCAATCAGGGAGAACTCGCACGGCTTCGCCAGCAGTTCCGCTTCTGTCGGGCCTTGCTTCGCTTCTTCTGCCAAGCCAGCCATTGAACCCAGCATCATCGTCAATGCGACCAACAGGGATAACTTTTTCTTCATGAAAATACTCCTTTCCTTTTCAAGAAACCTTTTACGCTCTGTCGGCAAGATCCCTGCTTCCTGATTGCTACCCTCCCTCTCTTTGTCAGGGTTCCTTGCGCCGACCTCTTGATTATCATTATAATCAGAACCACAAAAAGGGTAAAGGGAAAATCCAGTCCGTTCATTTGGAATATTCAGCACAGACACGTTTCTCCCCATTTTCTACGGATTCGGCAGATTTTCTTCCGTATTATCAATGCAGAGAAAAAGCAATTGTCCTATTTGGTTATTCGCAGGATCGTCGTCCGTTTTCCCAGCAAGCGGGGCGGATGCAAGTCAAGCAGGAAATCCAGTCTTTTTTCCTGCAATATTCCGCATACGTCAACCCTGTTCGGTCATCCGCTTCCGCAGCGTCTGGCGATCGATTTTCATGTTCGCCGTATGCGGCAGCTCCGGCAGCAGGACAATTTTGTCCGGCAGCATATAGCGCGCCAGCTTCGTTTTCAGCGCATCCATGAGCGCCTTTTCCGTCAAGTTGCCCGCAGCAAATGCCCACAGTGTATCCTGTTCCTTATCCAGCAGGCAGCATGCTTCCAGACAGCCGGGGATGCTCCGCAGCGCCGCTTCGACTTCTCCCAGCTCCATGCGGTAGCCATGATGCTTGACCATGCTGTCCTTGCGTCCCAGCACGTTCAGCTGTCCCTGCGCGTCGAGGAAGCCGTAGTCGCCCGAACGGAACCAGACGCCCGGCTCCTGCCCCAGCGGGTCAGCAACATAGACCGCGCGGCTCCGCTCTTCGTCGCGGTAATACGCCTGCGACACCATCGGCGACGAGACGTACATCTCCCCTGCTTCGCCCGGTGCGGCAGCTTGCCCATCGTCGGTCATGAAGCGAATTTTCACCGTCGGGAACGGCTTTCCGACCGGAATCAGCTGTCCCGCCTCGTAATTGCCCTCGACCTTCCCGACAGACACACTGAACATCTCCGTGCTGCCGTAGAAATTCCACGCATGACCCTTCGGCGCGGCGTTCATCCAGACGGCCAACTGCGCCCACGGCATCACTTCGCCGGACATAATCATGTATTCAAGCTCCGGCAGGCAGTTTTCCGTCAGCACGCCGCTGTTTGCCACCTGCACGAAGCTCGATGGCGTCATCGTCAACTCCGTGATGCCCTTCTGCCGCAGGTAATTCACCAGCGTTTTCGGGAACGACAGCGCTGTCGCGGGAATCATACACGCCTTGGCGCCAAGCAGCGCGGGCGGGAAAATGTCGATAATCGAATTGGCGTAGAAGAATGGCGACTGATTGCCGAAAACAGTGTTCTCGGTGAATTGATAGCGTTCAATCGTCTCTTCGGTGTACGCCATAAGCGACCCCTGCGTATGCGCGACGCCCTTCGGAATGCCCGTCGAGCCGCTGGTGTAAAGAATCGCGGCAAGGTGGTCCGGCGTCACGGTCTGCCGGATTTGTACCAGCTTATCCGCGTCCACGGGCGACTGCGCCGCGTCCGACCACAGCACGCATTCGCACCCATCCGGGCAGACAGCTTCCGCTTTCGCACGGCTTTCTTCATCATAGACAATCGCCGTTGGCTGCAAATTCTGCATGATGAGCTTCAGGCGCTCCGGCGGCAGCATCGAGTCAAGCGGCGCATAGAAGCATCCCGCCGCCCACACGCCGAAGAATACCTTCACGCATTCGGCGCTGCGCGGGTTCATCAGCACCGCAACCGGCGTATTCCGCGCGCACCGGCTGCTCAGCGAAGATGCAATCCGCTGCGCTGCGTCCCACCACTGCCCGAACGTGAACGGTGCCGAGGCATCCCATGCCAAACGCTCCGGGCAGCGCTTTGCGGTGTTCTCCAAATAGTCAAGAACGCTTCGTTTCATCGCTATTTTTCCTCCGTTTCATTGCGAATCATGTTTGCCATCTCCGGATACGCCGCTTGCCATTCCTCCAGACAGCGCTGCCAAGAATCGTACTGCGGATCGCCGCGATGGTCTATCAAGTCGTAATTTTCTTCCAGATATTTGCCAATTCGCAGCGACAGCTTGATGCTGCCCTTCACATTGAGGTGCTGCCAATCCGCGAAATCGCTGCTGTACCGAATGCCGAAGCGCCCCTTCGGATTGTTGAAATTCAGCAGCGGAATGCCGCGTTCCTCCGCCATCTTCCGCAGCGTACAGATATACATATGCTCATTTTCGTAATCCGGGCTTGGATACGAAATCAGGATGATTTGAATGCCCTGCGCTTCGCAGAGATCGCAGATGCGCTCGAAATATTCTGCCTCGCGCCCGTTAATTTTCTTGCCCGTCTCCGTCCAGAAGAACGTTGGCTTCGTGTGATGCTCCATCTTGTCGCATTCGATGAAGCCTTTCCAGTCGACACTGCGTCCGCCCGTCCAGCCGGGAAACGCGAAATTCTCCGCCGTCAGTGATTTCCAATTCTCATGCACCTGCGGATAGCCCAGCAGGAAGTCCAGCGGCTGCTGACCGCCTGCGGCAATCGCGTTTGCGCGGCGAATCGGGTTCAAAATGCCGGATGTGGAGAGAATCGTGCGCCCGCGCCGGGTCGTATCGTCGGGGTACGTTGCTGCTTTTGCATCCAGCAGAAGGATTTTTGGGTGCTGTGTTGTCAGCGCCTGCTCCAAGTAGTAGTAGGTATGCCAATACTGCTGTTCCGCGCTCGCAAGATCATACACGCTGAAGCCCCAGTTCGCCCACAGTACGTTCGTATTCACTGCAGCATACGTCGTGCTTGTGCCGACCGCCAGCACGTCAATGGTGTTGCGCGGCTGAAGGGGCAGATTCATCATGCTGCCCGGCCCGTAGTCGTATTTCGGCGTCAGCACATACAGCACAGCGCACGAAATCAGCGTGAAAATCAGCCCAAACGCCAGTATTCGGAGGAAAAATGCTGCATTTTCGCGTCGGCGGCTGACCGCTTCATCTGTCATTGCCTGTTCCTCCTTTTCAGAATCCTGCGTACAGGAATGCCGCGCGGTCGAATCCAGCGCCGTAACAGCCGAAGATAAGCGTCAGGAACATCAGCCCCATCAGCAGCGTCCAGCGCACATACAGCGGCGAAACCGCCAGCTTCTTGCGCAAATCCGGCTGTTTTTCACAGAGGATGTCCACCAGGAGCATCAGCAGCACCGCCGCAATTGCCACAGTGCCATCGAGCACATCCAGCGGGAAATTACGCATCATACCCGCGCCGAAATCGGTGAAGATGCGCCCCATCATGCCAAACGCCATGCCCGGCGACGTCGTGCAGGCAAAAAACTGCGCCAGCAGAACCGCTGCCATCGTCCGCAGCCAGCCGAACGCCTTCATAAGCGCCGCACCGCCCCGATGTGCCGTCACGCGCTTGCGAATCTTCCGAAACTGCGGGTCAAGCAGCATTCCCGCCGCTGTCAGCAGTCCGAACCACAAACCGTACAGCACCGCGTTCCAATAGAATCCGTGCCAGACGCCGATGAGCAGAAAAACCACCATCGATGCCGCCGCGCCCGGCATCGCGCGCCCTGCCTTTGCGCCGAACAGCCGCTTGCCGACTTTCGCCAGCCCGATTCCAGCGCGGCTCGCCACCAGCGGGTACAGCAAATAGGTGCGGAACCACACGCCAAGGCTGATGTGCCAGCGCCGCCAGTAATCCGCAATGCTTGCAGCAAAGAATGGTCGGCGGAAGTTCTCCGGCAGGTCGATGCCCAGCAGCTCCGCCGCGCCGCGAATGATGTCGATGCCGCCGGAGAAGTCCGCATACAGCACGATGGCGTACATCGCCGCTGTCGCCAGCACAAGCCAGCCGGGCAGCTCCTGCGCCGTCGCCACGAGCACACTCACTGCCGGCATCAGACGGTCAGCGATGACAAGTTTCTTGAAAAAGCCCCACGCCATCAGGAACACACCGGACACAAAGCCATTCGGTGAAAGGCGGTGCGGGCTGTCCAGCTGTGGCATCAGCTGCTTCCACGTCGTAATCGGCCCCTGCGTCATCTGCGGGAAAAAGCCCGCAAACAGCAGGACTTTCGCATAGTTCTTTTCCGGCGTAACCTTCCCGCGATAAACGTCGACGAGGTAGCCTACGCTCTGGAACGTGAAGTACGACAAGCCGATGGGGACAAGCAGCCCGTCCGGCAGGGCTTGCAGCTGCGCGAGCGCCTTCATCAGCACCATTGCGCCGAAAACCGTGACCATTCCGCCGACAAGCAGTGCGCGGCAAACGCCCCTGCGCTCCGAAAACCGCCCCATCAGGCGTGCGCAGCCCCAAATCAGCAGCGTTTCCGCCGTGAGGTATGCAGCACCCTGCCAGCCGCAGAGCAGCCAGAACGCCGCACTGCCCGCCAGCAGCGCCCACTTGCGCACGCGCATCGGCAGGACGTAGTACACAACGGCCAGCGCAGCAAGAAACCCCAGAAATTCAAAGGATACGACGCTCACAATCCCAGCTCCTGTCTGAGCCGCACGCGGTCGATTTTTCCGTTCATCGTCTGCGGAAACTGCGGCAGATGGTAATACACATCCGGCAGCATGTATTTCGGCAGCCGCCGCCTGAGTTCGCCTCGAAGCGCCTTTTCGTCGTCCTCGCCGGAATAGCAGCAGACGATTTGCTGTGTCGCAGCCTGATAGAAGCAGCAGCCCTGCGTCACCGCCTGACACGCCTTAATTGCGCACTCGATTTCGCCCAGTTCAATTCGATAGCCCTGCTTTTTAATTTGGCTGTCCTTGCGCCCAAGAAACATCAGTTCGCCTCGCTCGTTGTATGCGCCGAGGTCACCCGTTTTGTACATCCGCTCCGGAATCCCCCGCGCGTCCGGATGCTGGACAAACGCTGCCGCCGTTTTTTCCGGCGCATTGTAGTATCCGGCGGACAAACACGTCCCGGAGACGCAGATTTCGTCCTCCACCAGCGTAATGCGCGTGTTTTCGCACGGGAAGCCAATCGGCAGCGGCTCGCCGTCCTCGAAAGCACGGTCAACACGATACCACGAGCAGACATCCGTGATTTCCGTCGGGCCATACATATTCACAAAATCCGCATCCGGCAGGGAGCGCCGCCAGATATTCAGCTGACGGTTCGGCATCACTTCGCCGCAGAAGAACACCCGCTTGATCCCGCGCGGACGCCCATCCTTCACCACGCCGAGATTCGCCGGTTGCATCAGCGCCGATGGAACCCAGAACAGCGTGTTAATCTGCCGCTGCTCCAATTCGTCCATCATCCGTGCCGGGAACAGGAAGTCCCTCTGGGGCAGAAAGTAGACGTATGCGCCGCTTTTGAGCGTGCAGAAAATATCCAGCACCGAGTTGTCGAAATACAGCGGCGCCTGATTGCCGAAACGTACGGTTTCATCGAGCCGCAGCGCAGGGACTGCCCATTCCACGAAATCCAGCACCGAGCGATGGCGAATCGCAACGCCCTTGGGATGCCCGGTCGATCCGCTGGTGAACAGCACATACTGCAAATCGGTATCAATGATCTCCCGCTGACGCGCCGCCAGCAGCGATTCATCAATATCGCAGGACGCCGCCGCTTCCGTGGAGACGCATGGCAGCTTCCCTGCCGCATCCGCCCATATCGGCGCTTTGGCCGCATCCGTCAGCAGAAGCGCCGGATGCAGCGCATCCAGAATCAGCTGGACACGCTGCTGCGGCATCTGCACATCAATGATGGTATAGAAGCATCCGGCTTCCAGCACACCGAGCATCGCCGCGACGGTCATCGGGCTTTTGTCCATGCACAGCGCAACGGGAACGCGCGGTGGGAGCTGCCGTGCCAGATAAGTGCCGATGCGCTTCGCCGTATCGTGCAGCTGCCGCCACGTCAGACACGTTTTTTCGTCCTCAAACGCCGCTGCATCCGGCTTTTTTGCCGCCCAACTATCCAGCCATGGCAGCACACAGCGCATCATGCCTGCTTCCGGCAGCTGTTCACCAGCGCCAGAATCGCCTCCGCGCTGTTGAAGTTCTCCGGCTCCACCTCTCCTGCGTCAATTCGCACGTCATAGGCTTCTTCCAGCGCTACGATGATTTTCATCAGCTCCAGCGAGTCAATCAGCCCATCATCGACCATATGCCGCTCATGCGCAAAGTCGATTTCGTCGTTCACATCCTGCAAAATCGTCAGCAGACGCTCCATTTTCTCGTTCATCCTCCATCGTCCTCCTATCTTTCCGCGAAATTGTATATTTGTCTTATTTTCAAACTAATAGCGCCAGAATATACATGTGTGTTTATTATTCGACAAGCGCCAGACGAATTCCTTCTCCGTCCTTTGCGCTTGCAGAGAATTTCGATTTTCCCGCAAATCTGAAAATAGTAGAAAAAAACTGCCGCGCAAAATCAGAACTGCGCGGCAGCATGGAATGGATTTACGGATTCAGCCGTTCTTCCGTCTGGCTGTCGAAAATGTGGAATTTCCCCTTTTCAATGTTCAGCGAAATCGTCTTGCCGATGACAGTGCTGCCGCCCGCAATCTTTGCCACCAGCATCTGACCCGCCGCTTTCAGATATACGATGAAGCCGTCGCCCAATGGCTCAACGCTGTCCACCGTACCCTCGATTTCGCCTTGACCTTCCGGCGCGAGCGTCAGTTCCGACGGGCGCAGGCCAACGATAACCTCCTTGCCTTTGTACTGCTGCATCAGCGCGGTCAGGTCATCCGGCACGGACAGCAGCAGTTCGCCGCACTGGAACGCCAGCGAACCGCCCTTTTCCACAACCTTGCACGTCAGCTTGTTAATCTGCGGCGTGCCGACAAAGCTCGCAACGAACAGGCTGTTTGGATGCGCATAGAGGTCGTTCGGCGTCCCCTGCTGCATGATGTGACCATCCTTCATCAGCACGATGTGATCCGCCATCGTCATGGCTTCGGTCTGGTCATGCGTGACGTAGATGGTGGTGACGCCCAGCTGCGTCTGAATCTTCTTCAGCTCATAGCGCACCTGATCGCGGAGCTTCGCATCGAGGTTGCCAAGCGGCTCGTCCAGCAGGAACACCTGCGGATCGCGCACCAGCGCACGTCCCAGTGCCACACGCTGACGCTGACCGCCGGAGAGCTGCGCCGGCTTGCGGTCAAGCAGTTCATCCAGACCCAGCATCGCGGACATCGAGTTCACGCGCTTCTCGATTTCTTCCTTCGGCGCTTTCTTCGTTTCCAGCGCAAACGACATGTTCTTGCGCACGGTCATGTTCGGATACAGCGCGTATTCCTGGAACACCATCGCGATGTTGCGCTCCTGCGGCGGCACGAATTTCTTTTCCTTGCCGCGCTCATCGAGCTGGTTCATCGCTTCATTCCCGAAACAGATTTCGCCGTGAACCGGATGGAGCAGACCTGCAATGCAGTACATTGCGGTAGACTTGCCGCAGCCGGACGGCCCAAGGAAGACGCAGAATTCGCCGTCCTTGATTTCCAGATTCATGTCCTTGATGACATAGGACTTGCCCTTGTTGTAGGTCACGTCCATGTTCTTAATCGTAATCGCTGCCATGGCGGACTTCCTTTCTTTCCCTCAGTGCTTATTGACCGAATGCGGCCACTTCAATGCCGAAACCGTAATCATACAGCGGATTTTCGATGTCCTTGGGCAGGTCTTCACGCTGGAGCATCACCTGATCCATCGTCGCAGGAATCTGCCACGGCAGTTTGCCGGCAATCGCGCAGTCACCGAAGAGCGCGTGCGCCACCGCTTCCGCGCCCGCCGTCACGCCGGGACGATAGACAATCATCACCGCGTCGGACGCGGCATCCACCGGCGTCATGACATACGCGCGATTCATCAGCACGACGGATACAACGTTCACGCCGGACGCATCAAGTTTTTGCAACAAGTTCTGCTGTTCTGCGGGGAATTCCAGCGTCGCCGTACCCCACGCGGGTTCGTGCGTGCCGCTCGCTTCACCGACGACGACAATCGCGGTTGTACCCGCCGGGTAGGAATCGGCAATCAGCGTTTCGTCATCGCCGATGTAGGTCACGTTGTCCGCACCCGCCCGCTTGCAGATGGCATCGTAGATGGACTTGCCCTCCGTCTTCAAGCCTGTTTCGGAGGAAATCTTCCAGCCGCTTGACAGCGCATCAACGTTCTTCGCCAGCGCGCCCACGACCAGAATCTGCTGACCTTCCAGCGGCTGCTGGTTCTCGTACTTCACCAGCGTGACTGCCTTTTCCGCGGCTTCCATTGCCTTCTGATAATGTTCTTCGCTGCCGACAACCTGCGCGATTTCGTCCGCGTCGGTGTAGGGGTTCTCGAACACGCCCAGCCGGAACTTCGCCAGCAGCAGACGGCGGCAGCGATCCGTCAGCAGCGACGGGTCAACCTGATCCACCATGCGGGTGACGTCGCGCTGACCCATGCCGCCCATGACGTCCGCGCCCGCCTGCATCGCCACGATGTGGTTCAGACCCCAGTCGGTCTGGATAATGCCGTCGTAGCCCAGACGGCCGCGCAGAACATCGTTCATGACCACAGAGGATTCATGCGCGTAATTTTCCACCGCGTCGCCGCCCAGATACGGGACGGTCGAATAGCCGTAAGGCATGATAGACGCGGGATGCACCGTCAGCGCCGCCTCAAAGATGCTCAGGTGCAGCGCGAACGTTTCGTCATCGAACACCAGCGGAGAGCCGTCCACGCCGCCAGTCTGCGGGCCGGAGCCGGGGAAATGCTTCACGCAGGACATGACGGAATCAACACCAATGCCATCCGTGCCGTTCTGCAAGCCCGTAATCGCCGCGACGACCATCGCCTTGGCGGTATCCGCGTCCTCGCCGTAAGTTTCCTGATTGCGCCCCCAGCGCGGATCAGTCGCCAAGTCCGCATTCGGAGAGAGGCTCATGCGAACGCCCAGAGCCTTCATTTCCTGCCGCTGAATGTCTGCCAGCTCCTGCACGAGTTCCGCGTCGCCCGTCGCGCCCAGCGTGATGGCGTCCGGCAGAATCGTCGTGTCGTTAATCCAGCTTGCGCCGATGACTGAGTCCATGGAGAAGACGACCGGGATACCCAGTTCGCTTTCTTCGCACAGGGACTGGACGTAGTTCATCTTCTCGCCCGCCGACTCCTTGCTTTCCGCAAAGTAGGTGTACGTCAGCGCAAAGCCGATGTCCAGATCACTGAACCAGCTTTCTTTGAGCGTGACCAGCGTCATGTGCGCCATCTGCGCCGCCTTGTTCTTGTCGCTCATGCGGCTCAGCAGGTCTTCCGTGCGCTCTTCAGGCGTCAGCCGCCAGTCTTCATACGGGTCAAGCTCGCCGTTTTTGTTCAAGTCCTTGAACTTGTATCCGTCCTGCTCCAGAATATCCAGTCCGGCAGTTTTCAGCACAATCTGCTTTCCTTCATATTCCTGCACGACCGTCGTCAATTCGACGACATTGCTTTCTTCCTCGTCCTCTTCCGCCAGCACACCGGGCGAAAGCAGCATCATCGCGGAAAGGGAGAGCGCCGCGACGCTTTTGAGCAGTTTTTTCATGAACCTTTCCTCCTTGTTGATTGCGCCGCGCATTACGACGCTGTGACCGCGCCTGACATCTGACCGCTGATGAGGTACTTGCCCATGAAGATGTACAGCACCAGCACCGGCAGCGCCAGAATCAGCGAGCCTGCCATCTGCACGTTGAATTCCGCCGCCATCGTGCCCGCCAGCTCGTTCAGGGCAATGGTCGCGGGTTTGGAATCATAGCCGCCGAGCACCAGCGCGAACAGCATCTCATTCCAAATGGACGTACACTGGAAGACAAAGACCGTAATCGTCGCGATTTTTGTGTTCGGCAGGACGATTTTGCGGTAAATCTGCCATACGCCGTTGCCGTCAATCATCGCCTGACGAATCAGCGCGTCCGGCACGTCGGCGTAATACCCGCGCATCATGACCGTACACATCGGCATACCGAATACGGCGTGAACCAGCACAAGACCCCAGAGGTTATCGTAGAGGTCAAGGGCGTTGATGGTCTGCAAAAGCGGAATCAGAATCGCTTGGAAGGGCAAGTATGTTGCCGCGACCAGCGCGATAAAGAACACGTTGTTGAACCGGAACTTCCACTTGCTCAGTGCGTAGGCACAAATCGAGCCGAGGAATACCGATCCCGCCGCACCGAAGAGCG
>FR899900.1:129988-133683 GCA_000437595.1 Faecalibacterium sp. CAG:74
GCGGTCATCAGCGGCTGCGCAAGCTCCTCCATCGCACTCTCGTAACCCTCCATTGTCCACTCTGACGGCGGTGTGATGGGCGTGGTCGTCATCACTTCACTGTTGGACTTGAAGGACGTCATCACCGTTCCCCAGAACGGCAGCATGTAGAAGACCAGAAACGCAATCATGATGAGGTAGTACACCACATGCAGCACGGTCATGTGCCACTTGGGTTTTATTTTCGTCGTCTGTGCCGATTGTTCCTGCTTGCTGCGCTCAATACTCAAATTATTTTGCATTTCATGCTCACTTCCTTCTGTTCGTCCAGTAGGTCAGCGGCAGAATCAGCACCAGCACCAGCGCAAGCAGGAAGCAGCTGATTGCCGCGGAATACGCGAAGTTGTTGTTCTGGAACGCTTCATTGTACATCCAAATCGGCAGCGTCCACGCGGCGGAGGTGGTGTAACCCACCAGCGACACGATGAAGTCAAACGAGCGCAGGGCGTACATCGCCAGAATCGTGATGCAGGAACCCATCGCGCCCTTAAGCTGCGGAATGATGAGCTTGAAGTAGATGCGCGGCATATATGCGCCGTCCAGCTTCGCGGCGTTGATGACGTTGACCGGCACGTTCTTGATGGCGGCGAGGAAGATGACCGCGACGTAACCGGAGAACTGCCAGACCATCGCAATGATGATGGACAGCATGATGGTGGAGTTGCTCGACGCCCACATCAGGTGTCCAGCTTTCATCGCGGCGGACACATCCACGCCCAGAATCGAGAGGAAGGAATTCAGCACACCGCCCGTTGGACGATACATGTACGCCCAGACCGTGCCGGTCACGACGAAGGACAGTGCGAACGGCAGCAGAATCAGCGTGCGGAACAGCGCCGTGCCGCGAAGCCCCTGATCCATGATGAGCGCCAGCCCCAGACCCAGCAGGAGGCACAGCGGAATCAGGCAGAACAGCAGCAGCGTATTGCGCAGCGACGGCCAGAAGTCGGGGCTGGAGAACATCTTCGCGTAGTTGCCGAAGCCGCCCCAGCCGTAGCTTGCTTCCAGCTGCCCCGACTCCCAGTCGGACACGGAAACCCACAGGTTCCAGCCCAGCGAGACATACACGAAGTAAATCAGCAGCGCCGCCGGGATGCAGATCCAAATCAGCGGATGCCGCTGGAGAAAGTGGTGTACAGGGCCGACTGTTTTAGGCGCAAAGCGCAGCAGCAGCTGGTACACGAGAATCACCGCGACGATGATGGCGCAGAGAACCCAGAACCTGTCATGGGAAAAGGTCATGAACGCCAGATTCTCAAAAAATTCAGAAAATTGTTCCATGGGCAAATCCCCTTCTGTTGCATTCTGTTCGAGGTTTTGCTATCAGCTTTGAAGAAAGCCCGTACAGGCTTGGGCAATTCCGCTGCGCCTGTACGGGCTGATACATCATTCGCCGTAGCTCAGACCCCAGCCGTAGTCATACAGCGGGTTTTCAAGGTCGAAGGACACATCGCCCTCCTGATTGCGGACAGAATCCATATCCCGCGGGAACTGCAAGGGCGTCTTGCCCGTGGGATTGTTCAGCCCGAAGAGCGTTTCCGCAATCGCGATGCCGCCCTGCGAGCCCGGATAGTACGCTTCCAGAATCGCGTTCGTATTCTCGTCGCACCACGTCAGGATGTAGGGACGTCCGCCCGTGACGACCGTCACCATCGGCTTGCCGCTGGCTTTCGCCGCTTCGAGAATTTCCTGCTGACTGCCGGTGATTTCCAGCGTGTCGTAGCCCCACGGTGGATCGTGCTGGTAGCTCGGTTCGCCGACGGACACGATGATGATGTCCGCATCCTTCGCCAGCTCTGCAATGCGCTCAACGTTGTCGGATTCATAGATGACCGTTGCGTTTTCGCCTGCGTAAGCCGCCACTGCGTCCGCAATGGTCAAGCCCTCCTGCGCGGAAGACCAGCCGCCGACCAGCGAGTCCATATCGCCGGCGCGCGGACCGCAGACCAGAATCGTCTGCTTCTCGTTCTGTTTAAGGGGCAGGATGCCGTCGTTTTTGAGCAGCGTCATCGCCTTGCGCGCCGCCTCAAGGTTCACCGCCTGATGTTCCTCGTTGCCGACGAACTGCACGGCGTACTCCACGTCGCAGTAGGGATTCTCGAACACGCCCAGTTCAAACTTCGCCTTGACGATGCGCGTCGCCGCCGCCGTCAGGATGTCTTCGTCAATCTTGCCCGCGTTCGTCAGCTCTTCCATCTGGTCGATCAGGCGGATGGATTCGCCGCCGATGCCGTCCACACGGCTCTCGGTGATGCCAATCAGGATGGCTTCTTCGTCGGACACTTCTTCACCCATCATCGTGCCGCGGCCTTCCTGAATCGCCCAAATCATGCCCCAGTCGGTCTGGATGATGCCCTCAAAGCCCATTTCGTCGCGCAGCAGGTCTTGCAGCGTCGCCTTCGAGCCGATGGCGGAGTTCTCCATGTCCAGCTCCAGCGGGACAGAGTAGTACGGCATGATGGAAGCAATGTTGACTTCCAGCGCCGCATAATACGGCTTCAGGTGAATTTGCAGGGTTTCCGCGCTGGAAATGATGGGCGAGGTGTCCTTGCCCTCCATCTGCGGCCCAGCGCCGGGGAAATGCTTCATGCAGGCCACGATTGCGCCCGTGTTCAGCCCGTCGCGCCCATTCTGGAACGCAACGACCTGCGCCGTGACCATCTTCGTCACAAGGTCAGGGTCTTCGCCGAACGTCTCCATGACGCGCCCCCAGCGAGGTTCAGAGGCAATGTCAGCTTCGGGAGACAGCGTCATGCGGACGCCGATGGCGATATGCTCATCGCGGGCAATTTCCGCCAGACGGGTGACAAGGTCTTCGTCACGGGTTGCCGCCAGCGCCAGATTATGCCCGGTAACGGTCGCGCCGGAGACGTAAGACAAGCCATGCACGGAGTCCATCGACACCAGCACCGGCACGCCCAGACGAGACCCCTCAGCGTACTCCTGAATCGTGTTCATGGACACTGCAGCCGCTTCCACGCTGTTCAGTTCGCGAATCAGCAGCATGCCGATGCCTTCCTTATTGCACCACTTGTTCAGGTAGGATGGAATCTTACCATCGGCACGCGGCAGGTACGTCGGGTGCTGCATCTGCGCAATTTTCTCGCGCACCGTCATCTGCCCGACCAAGTCCGCCGTGCGGGTGTCAGCATCCAGGCGCCAGTCCTCGTAGGGGTCAAGCGTGCCGTTGCTGTTCAGGTCGATAAACTGGTAGCCGTCAACTTCGATGATGCTCTTCACATGGGGATTGAGCGTCGGCTGGGTGTAGGTTTTTTCCTCCGCCATCGCGGGAGCAGCCCACAGCCCGGCTGTAAGCGTCAGCGCACCCAGCATCGCCAGCGAGCGCCGCATCCATTTCTTAGTCAACAAGGTTCCATTCTCCTTTCACGCCAGCTTCCTTGAGGATGTTGACGATCTTATTCGCGAAATATTCCGCGTCGTGGTCACTGGACGTAGCGAACTCCTGCACCTGCGTCTGAAGGCTCATAGACGCGCTCCAAGGCAGCGCCGTGCCGTGGGTGAAGCTGGGATAGCTGCGTGTCGTGTCGCTGATCAGCTCGTTCTTGAACTTAAGGGTCAGTTCGTTGTAGCAGTCATCCGGGGTATCGGTGTAGGGCGAAATAGATTCCTTGAGCGCGGAGAACCGCTGCTGAACC
>FR899900.1:133720-200811 GCA_000437595.1 Faecalibacterium sp. CAG:74
GAACCGGCGTGCTGGACACGTTGTACGCCCAGCGCAGACCCGCCTCGACGTCCGCCGAGTCATTGCTGACGACGAAACCGTCGATGTTCATGCCAAACCAGCCGTCCGTGCCGGGGAACGTGAAGATGCCGTAGTCCTTGCCGTATTCCTGACCCATGCTGGTCATCAGCGGCTGCATCCAAGTGCCCATAATCTGCATGGCATACGTCCCGGCGACAACCTGACCGCTCGCTTCGTACCAGTCACGGCTGGAATGGTCGGGCGCGACGTAATCCATCAGCTTGGCGTAGGTCGTCAGCACCTTCGTCACGTCTTCGACGTTGTAGATGCCGTTGATGAAGTCCTGATAAATCTTAGGATCGGTGCCCATCATGATGTCCTCGAACACCTGACACGCCGGCCAGCCCTTGCGGTCGCCAAGGTCAATCGGGTACTCGCCGTCGGGCATTTTCGCCGCCAGCTGATCGCAGATGTCCCAGAACTCGTCCCATGTGATGTTCTCGTGATCCGGAATCGCAATCCCGTACTTCTCAAACACATGGATGTTGTAGAAGATAACATTCGTCTTATGGATGCCGATCGGCACGACGTAGTTCTTGCCATCAGGCGCGGTCAGCAAATCCTTGATGCCCGGCAGGATGCGCTCGTTGAGCTTCGCGTAGTCCCACAGCTTGGACAAGTCCAGCAGCATGTTCGCATCGAGGTACGGCTGAATTTCCTGACCGGGATGCGCCTGGAATGTTTCAGGACTCTTGCCTACCTGCTGAAGCACCTTGACCTTCATAACCATGGCGCCGCCGGCGCCGCCCGGAATGGCGTTCGACTTCGTTTTCACCTTGCCGTACGCGCCTTTGAATTCGTCGATGACGGATTCAATCGCATCCTTCTCGCCGCCCGCCGTCCACCAGTGGTAGACGTTGACCGTGCCTTTCGCAGAAACATCCTCCAGCACAGCCGCGAAATCAATGTCATCGGCGCTGCGCTTCTCGCGTTTGGCGGCAAAGGCACTGGTCGTCAGCGACGTGATCGCCAGCACACCCGTCAGCAGCAGCGCACCGAATTTTTTCAGCTTCATTGCTTGTTCCTCCTCTGAGAATACAGGGAATCTGTTACTCTTCCACGAACGTCATCGTCGCCCACAGGCTGGGGTTCTCGTCCACGTTGTGCATTGTGGGTTTGCGGTCGCGGCCGTCCAGCTGCGCGGAGTACTGCATCCGCAGGCTGTGAATGCCGGGGCACGGCAGGTCAACGTCAAGGATGGAGAAGTCAAAGCCAACGGTCGTGCCCGCAGCGGGAACCAGCTGCGCGATCTTATCATTGGAGAGGTTGTGCAGCGGGATCTTGCTTTCGAGGATGTAGCCGCCCATTTCCTTGTCGCGGACGGTCACGGCTTCGTAGTCGTCGAATACCAGCTCGTCGCCGTATTCACCCTGCGTCTCCCAGCCGAGATTGTCAGCGATCATGTCGCGGTCAATATAGTTGAAGAAGTCATATTCGTCCGTGGACTGCACGATGCGCCAGTCGGTCGCTTCGTACGCTGTACGGTTCGGGTCGGCGTTGGGGTTGGTGCTGAAGAAGAGGATGATGGCATCCAGTTCATCCAGCGGGAAACCTTCGCGGTAGACAAACGGCGTGTCATCCCACACCTTCGCGGCGATGTAGAGGTTCTCTTCATCCCACATAGCGTAGATTTCCATCGAGCAGTCCGCTTCGCCGTCCCAGTGCTCAATCTGATCGACAATCTGCTTCTCGCTGTCAATGCGCAGGCAGCGGCTCGTGTCCCACTCGCTCAGGTCGCCGTCAATGACGACGTTCTTAGCGCGCGGGGCTTCCAGATTCGCGTCGGAATACGCCAGTGCAGCGGGGGCCGCAGCAAACATAGCCAGTGCCAGCACGGATGCGGCTGCCTTGCGAAGCCATCCAAAGTGTTTCATGTCTCGTTCCTCCCTTTCAACATCGGAAACAAACTCAATTCGCACCATAGCGGTGCTTTCGTGATTCAGTATAATCCCAGCGCCTGTTTTGAACAAGGGAAAATCCAGCACTGCTATTGGGAAAATACAAAACACAACCAAACTTCTTTATGCGGTATTCGGTTTTTGTGCGCTTCCGTCAACACGGGGTACTTTTCTTTTGCATTTTCTCTGCGTATGTGCTATACTGCTTCCATCAGCACAATGCGAAATAGAAAGGACGGCATGTATGCGAAAACTGACGTGTATGCGAATAAGCGCGAAAATGACCATCCTGTTTTCTGTGATTGCCGCCTGCATGATTGCCGTCAACTCTGTTCTTGCGACGCTCTCCGAGATACAGAACATCCTGCTGTACGAGGAAGACAACCTGAACGCGATGGCGAGCAAAATCGTCGCGGCGTTCGAGCAGAACATCACCGTCATGGGCTATGCGCTGGACGGCTTGAAACAGGATAATGACTTCATGGCTGCGCTCAATACCATCTACACATTAGGCGAAGACATGGAGACGACGTCCGAATACCATCAGGCGCAGAACACGCTTTCCGCCGCGCTTTTCCATGAGCCGCTGAACGACTACTTCTACCGTATCAACGTGCTGACAATGGACGGTTTCTACCTGTCCAGCCGCTACGAAACGATTGGTCTGCTGGAAAACTACTCGGATGAGCTGCGCACCGTCATGCTCCGCCTGCCCTACCTGAACGAGCGCAACCGGGGGCTGAGCCAGAAGACGCTTGTCCGCCCGCACATTGACCCGTGGTTCGTCGCGCGCCCGATTTCTATCTATACGCTGATGTCCCCTGCCGTTTATCACGGCAAACAGATCGGCTTTGTGGAGGTCAATGCGCTTTCAACCGACCTGTTCGACATTTTCTCCTCCAACGACATGGCAGGATTCCGCGCCACCGCCTACGACGCGGACGGCCGCCTGTTCCACCGCAATTTCGATGACACCATCGACTACTCCGCCGCCGAATACGGCAGCATGACCGAGTGCAGCGACAAAAACGGCGACACCTACTACGTCGTCAAGGAGCATTGCAGCTGGCTGGGCTTCGACATTTATGCCGCCCAGCGTACCGCGGTTTTCGAGTCGTCCATCCACTCCGTCATCCTCCACCATGTGCTGGTCAGTCTGCTGGTGCTGTTCATCGCTGAAGTGTTCATCATCCTCTCGTCGCATCAGCTCAGCCGCTCGATTCTGCGCCTGACGCGCAAGGTTTCCCAGCTGTCCGACCCGGCGGCAATAGCTGAGCGTCCCCTGCTGCCCGAAGAAATGCCGAAGGTCACGAACCCGCACGACGTGGAGATGCGCGAACTGGAGGACGTGTTTGACAAGCAGGTAATGGAGCTGAAAACTGCCATGCGCAACGACGCAGAGCTGCGCGAGAGCAATCTCCGTTCACGGCTGAACGCGCTGCAGGCGCAGATTAACCCGCACTTCATTTACAACACGCTCAACATCATCTCCGCAAAGTCGATGGAAGCCGGGAACGAGGAGGTCATCGACATCTGCGGGAAATTCGCCCGGATGCTGCGCTACTCCACCGACCTGCGCAGCAAAACCGCGACGCTCCAGGAGGAAATCGCCCACGTTCGCAATTATCTGGCACTCGCGAAAGCTCGTTTGGAGGATCGGCTGGAATACACCATCGACATACCGGACGCTTTCTCGCATCTGACACTGCCGAAGCTCTCCCTCCAGCCCATCGCGGAAAACGCCATTTCCCACGGTTATCAGGGGTCAAGCGGCACAATTCACATCACCATTTCCGGCACGGTCGATGAGGACGGCTGCCTGCATCTGCTGATTTGCGACGACGGCTGCGGCTTCGGGGAGGAAATCCTGTCGCACCTGCGGGAAGAATTCAGCCACATTGAAGCGGGTGAACTGACCGAGCCGGAAAACACGTCCGCCCATATTGGGCTTGTCAACACCTATCGCCGCCTGTTCTATTTCAGCCGCGGCGCAATTCGGATGCGCGTCCGCAATGACGGCGGCGCAGTAGTCGAACTGATTGAAACGCGTACCAGTGAGGAGGAAGACGATGTACACCATTCTGATCGTAGATGATGAGCGTCCCGCGCAGACGTTCATCAAAGCCATCTGCCAGAAATACTGCCCTGCGTTTGACACCATTCTGCTCTCCGGCAGCGCCGACGATGCCCTCCAGCTGATGGCGCAGCAGCACGTCCATGTGCTGGTAACGGACATCAGTATGCCGGGCATCAACGGCATTGAATTGGCGCAGCGCGTCCGGCAGCTGTATCCGCGGACGCATACAGTGATTGTCTCCGGCTACGCGGAATTTGAGTTCGCGCGCGGGGCAATTCAGGCGGGCGTGGATGATTATCTGCTCAAGCCCGTGGAAATCCAGAGTTTCCGGCAAATTCTCGACCGAATCCGCGAAACGCTCGATGCAGAAGCAAACAACCTGATGGAGGAAACGCTGACTCGCCTGCTCTGCGGTGAAGCAGTCGATGAGCCGCTGCTCTGCTCTCTGTTTTCCAGCCGTATGATGCGCTTTGCCCTTGTCCGTCAGGGCAATTTGTTCACCGTACGCTTCGCAAAATTCCGCACAGCGCAGCTTCGTCAGGTGCATCAGGCGGGCTGGATTGCGTTTTATGGGCGCGATGAACAGGAAACCATTCTCCTGCGCAGCAGTGCCGATCGGCAGAAGCGTTTTCCCGACGAGCTGTCCGACCTGCTTAAAGCCGACTTTCCGGATCTGCCCTGTACGGCGATTTACGCGCCGGAAGATGCCGACATTCTCACCTTGCCGCAGTTTTTGAGCCGCGCTGCAGGGCGCATGGTGAATACCGTCGTCATCGGCAAGGGGCAGCTTGTTCCGCTGAACGCACCGCAAAGTGCCTTACAGCCGTCCGTCCTGTCCGCTGCGACAAAAAAGCGCATTGCGTCATTCGTCGAAACAGGCAATACACGGATGCTGAAAGAGCTGTTTGTGTCCCTTGCAATCGAATGGAATCAGAACAGCCTGCCGCAGATTCAGGCGGAAGACTTATGCTACCAGCTGATTCTGTACACGGCTGACTTGGGCGTTCCCGGCCCCAAAAGGAAGCGCGAGCAGATTCTGCGCGAGGCAAACGAACTATACGGCAGCGCCTCCTCCTACGGCGACCTGCTGGCGAGCCTGTACTCCCTGATTTTTGAGGAAGGGTTCATCCGTGACAAGAACGTCAGCGCGAACGAGCTGTGCGAATACACGCTGAACTACATTCGCGAAAACTACGCCCAGCCGCTGAGCATCCCGCGTATCTGCACCGATGTTGGCATCAGCCAGACGTACCTGTCGCGCCTGCTGCGCAAGTATGCCGGAACGACGTTCAACACCTTCCTAACGCAGTGCCGCATGGACGCCGCGAAGCAGATGCTGCGTGAACATCCGGATATTCTGCTGCATGAAGTGGCGGCGTGCGTCGGGTATGACGACCAGTCGTATTTCAGCAAGATTTTCCGCAATGAAACAGGCATGACGCCATCGCAGTATGCTGCGACGTTTGCGGCAGATGCGCCGACTCAGCCGCCGAAAACGTGATTTTTCCTTTTTGCCGCCAATCAACTGGCGGCTTTTTTGCTTTTCATCCGTTTTTCATTGCGGAAAAAAGCGTCACTTTTGCCCGTTCCCCTTGCAAATCAAACCAAAATCGGCTATGATAAGATTGTGGTATTTTGAGCCTGTGATAAGGCTTTTGACGGAGGGATTTCAGCGTGTCCGATAGATTATCGAAGATTCGCAATTTCTGCATTATTGCCCATATTGACCATGGCAAGTCCACGCTGGCTGACCGCATTCTGGAAACGACGGGCGTTTTCCAGAAGCGCGAGATGGTGGAGCAGATTCTGGACAGCATGGAGCTGGAACGCGAGCGCGGCATCACCATCAAGTCCAAGGCGGTGCATATGCACTATACCGCCAAGGACGGCAAAACCTACACGCTCAACCTGATTGACACGCCCGGCCATGTGGACTTCACCTACGAAGTCAGCCGTGCGCTGGCGGCGTGCGAAGGCGCGCTGCTGGTGGTGGACGCGACGCAGGGCATTGAGGCGCAGACGCTGGCGAACTGCTATATGGCGCTCGACCATGACCTCGAAATCATCCCGGTCATCAACAAAATTGACCTACCCAGCGCGCAGCCGGAAGAAGTCCGGCAGGAAATTGAGGACGTTATCGGGCTGGATGCGTCCTATGCACCGTGCGTGAGCGCGAAAACTGGCCTGAACATCGATCAAGTGCTGGAAGCAGTGGTGAATTACGTTCCCGCGCCGCAGGGCGACGAGAACGCACCGCTGCAGGCACTGATTTTCGATGCGTTCTACGACAACTACCGCGGTGCAATCTGCTTCATCCGCGTCAAGCAGGGCACAATCCGCACGGGAATGCGGATGCGCATGATGGCGACGGGCGGCGAGTTCGACATTGTGGAAGTCGGCACGTTCGCGCCGAGCTATCAGCCGTGCGACGAATTGAAAGCGGGCGACGTAGGCTATGTCGCGGCCTCCATCAAGGATGTGCGTGAAACCCGCGTCGGCGACACAATTACCGACGCCATGAATCCGGCGGATTGCCCCCTGCCCGGCTATCGGCAGGTGACGCCGATGGTCTACTGCGGCGTGTATCCGGCGGACGGCGCGGACTATCCGGCGCTCAAAGATGCGCTGGAGAAGCTGCGCATGAACGACGCTTCCCTCTCCTTTGACCCGGAAACGTCCGTCGCACTGGGCTACGGCTTCCGCTGTGGCTTCTTGGGGCTGCTGCACATGGACATCATCACCGAGCGGCTGGAGCGCGAATGGGACTTGAACCTCGTCACCACCGCGCCGAGCGTCATCTACCGCATTACGAAAACCGATGGCACGGTGCTGATGTGCGACAACCCGATGGCGCTGCCGCCCATTGGCGAAATTGCCATGATGGAAGAGCCGTTCGTCCACGCGGAAATCTTCACGCCGCAGGACAGCGTCGGCACGATTATGGACTTGTGTCAAGACCGGCGCGGCATCTTCCTTGACATGCAGTACGAGGGCACGCGCGTCAAGCTGAATTACGACATTCCGCTCAACGAAATCATCTTCGACTTTTTTGACCAGATTAAGAGCCGCAGCCGCGGATACGCCTCGTTCGACTACGAATTCAAGGACTACCGCGAGAGCCAATTGGTCAAGCTGGATATTCTGCTCAACGGCGAAATCTGCGACGCGTTCTCTATCATCGTTCACCGCGACAAGGCGTATGGGCGCGGGCGTTCCATCTGCGAGAAGCTCAAAGACGTCATCCCGCGGCAGATGTTCGAGATTCCGATTCAGGCGGCCATCGGCGGCAAGGTCATCGCGCGTGAAACCGTCAAGGCGATGCGCAAGGACGTGCTGGCAAAGTGCTACGGCGGCGACATCAGCCGAAAGAAAAAGCTGCTGGAAAAGCAGAAAGAGGGCAAGAAGCGAATGCGGCAGTTCGGCACGGTGCAAGTGCCCAGCGAGGCATTCCTTGCCGTGCTGAAGATGGACAGCAACTGACGCTGTCAGGAGGAAAAAACATGCTGTACCGCAAGTCTCAGGTCAGCGACCGCTGGCTTCGTGCGCCGCTCCAAGCGCCCACTGCGCTGCATCAGCCGCTTTCCTACATTTCCCGCAGCCATATTGCCGACGTGTTTGCGTCGCAGGAGAACGGGCGAAAGGACATTTCCGTCTGCTTCACGGGGCATCGGGCGATTCCGCCGCAGGAGCTTCCTGCGCTGACAGAGCGGCTTGACCGGGTGCTGAAAGCACTGTATCAGCACGGGTTTCGGGATTTTATCTGCGGCGGCGCGCTGGGATTTGACACGCTGGCAGCGCAGCGCATTCTGCTGATGCGGACGCACCATGCGGATGTTCGGCTTCGGCTGGCGATTCCGTGCAGCACGCAGTCCGCGCGATGGAAAGCGTCGGATTGCCTGATTTACGAGCAGCTGCTGTATGCCGCCGACGAGACAGTTGTCCTCTCCAGCCACTACTATGAGGGCTGCATGTACATGCGGAATCGGTACATGGTGGACAACAGCGCATTTTGCGTCTGCTACCTGAATCGGCAGAAGGGCGGCACGATGTACACCGCGCTCTACGCCATGCAGGAGGGGCTTCCGCTGCTGAATTTGGCAATCGCCAGCGACTGCGAGCGCCTGATTCAGAAAGCAAAGGTATGAAAAAAGCAGGGGAATGCTTGTTTCCCCTGCTTTTTATACTAATTCGATTCTAAAACATGGCATCGAGCATAGCAGATTTTTCGTTCCGGCAAAGCTGAGTGAAGCGAGGCGTACTGGAGGTACGCGCGAGCGGAACGAAGCAAAGCCGGGGCGGAAAAGATGCTGTGCGAATGACATGCTTTAGATGAGAAGTAGTATTATCACGGTTTTGATGTCTCTGCCGTTTTTTCGGCTTCCTCCATCGCTTTGAGCTTGAGCAGGCGCTCGTCATGCTCTTCTTCCACCTTGATTTCCCAGTGCAGCAGCAGCGTCAGCACACCGCGCAGCGCAATGACCGCACCCAGAATCAGCAGTTCCGTCCATTCGCGGACGATGACCGTGCGCAGCACTTCGCCGCCGAGCTTGAATTCCAACGCAAGTGCAATGCCCTGCGCCAATTCAAGCCGGAGATGCTCATTGTGCTTGAAGTAGCTGACGACGCCCTTCACCGCCGTGATAATCAGAATAGCGATGCCCGCCAGCTCCGCCAGCACAATGCCCAATTCTGCTGAATAATGTACCAGTTTTTCCAGAAAACTGATGATGGTATCCATTTTCGTACACCTCCTTTGCCACTTTTTCTATTGTAGCGGATTTTTCCGCATTTGAACAGTCCTTTACAGGTGATTTGAATGGAAATTTACTTGCACGTTCCCTATTGTCGCCAAAAATGCCGCTACTGCGACTTTGCTTCCTTCCCCCATGCGGAATCTACACAGCGTGCCTATGTGGATGCGGTGCTGACCGAAGCCGCATCGCAGGCAGCGAAACTCCCGCATAGCATCATGGAAACCGCGTATTTAGGCGGAGGCACGCCGTCGATTCTGCCGCCAGAACTGCTGACGCGGCTATTGGAGGGCGTTGCAGCGCATTTTCCCCTTGCGCCCGGTGCGGAATTTACGTCCGAGGCGAACCCCGGCACGCTGACCCATGCGTGGCTTGATGCGGCGCTGAACTGCGGTATCAATCGCCTGTCAATGGGAATGCAGGCGGCCCAGCCTGCACTGCTGAAGATGCTGGGACGCATCCACGACTTTACGCAGGTGCAGCAGAGCGTCGAACTCGCGCGGCACGCTGGATTCCAGCACATCAGCCTTGACCTCATGTTCGGGCTGCCCGGTCAGACAGTCAGCATGTGGCGTGAGACGCTGGAGAAGGCGCTGTCGCTGAATCCGGAGCATTTGTCCTGCTACGGGTTGATTCCTGAAGAAGGTACGCCGCTGTACCGTGACTTGCAGACCGGGCAGCTGACCCTGCCGGACGAGGACGACGAGCGCCGCATGTACGACCTGACGCTTGATCTGCTGGCGCAATCAGGCTTTCGGCAGTACGAAATCAGCAATTTCGCGCGCCCCGGCTGCGAATGCCGCCACAACATCGGTTATTGGCAGCAAGAGCCGTATATCGGGCTGGGCGTGTCGGCGGCGTCGTATCTGCCCGCGAAGAACGGGATGATTCGCCTGACGAACCCGCGCACGCTGCCCGCATATCTGCGGATGGTGCAGTCGCAGGACGATTCGCTGCGAGAGCGGGAGTTCGTCTCAAAAACCGACGGTCGGTTTGAAACGCTGATGCTTGGGCTGCGAATGACCCGCGGCGTCAGCGAAACGGAATTTCAGGAGCGGCACGGCGTTTCGCTGGACGCGTTGTACGGCGAGAAGCTGCGGAAGTTCGAGCATGAAGGACTGCTTCAGCACAAAACCGACCGATGGTCGCTGACGCGTCGCGGGATGGACGTGCAGAATGCGATTCTTGTGGAATTGATGGATGACTGACCGACGACCTCCGGCAGGGTGCTTTCCCGACCGGAGGTCTTTTTGTTTGCCGATTTTATCGAAGCAAACCGATGGTCGGTTTTTTTCTTATTGCTCTTTGATGCCCTTTGCCATGCGGTAGGCTTCGTCATATAGCACGTTCTGGCTCGCCAGCGGCGTTTGCGTGCCGGGATAGCGGCGGGTGTAGCTGCCGTCGGACTGCTGGTCGCGTGCCTGTACGTTGTCATGCCACATGACGTCGAAGATGTGGTCAATGCGGCGTTTCACGTCGTCCTGCAGAATCGGGGTTGCCACCTCGACGCGGCGCAGGGTGTTGCGGGTCATCCAGTCCGCCGAAGCAATGTAGTAGCGGGCTGCGTCGCCATCGCCGAAAATATAAATACGGCTGTGTTCGAGGAAGCGCCCGACGATGCTGATGATGTGCACATTGTCCGTCAAGCCGGGCACGCCCCCGCGCAGGCAGCAGATGCCGCGCACAATCATTTCGACCTGCACGCCCGCCTGACTCGCCTCGACGAGCTTGTCAATCAGCATCTTGTCCGTCAGGCTGTTCATCTTCAGGCGGATCAGACCCTTCTGCCCCGCCTTCGCCTTGCTGATTTCGCCGTCAATCATGTCAATCAGCTTATCTTGCAGGCAGTGCGGCGCGACCAGCAGCACGGACATGTGGTCTACTGTTTCGCCCAGCATCAGCGCTTGGAAAACCTGCAATGCCTCTTCGCCGATTTCGTCGCGCGCGGTGATGTAGCTCAGGTCGGTATACAGGCGGCTGGTCTTCTCGTTGTAGTTGCCCGTGCCAATCTGCGTGATGTACTGGATGCCCTCATCCGTTTTGCGCGTAATCAGGCAAAGTTTGGAATGAACCTTCAGTTTATCCACACCGTAGATAACGTGGCAGCCTGCGCGCTCCAAACGGCGGCTCCACTCGATGTTGTTCTCCTCGTCAAAGCGGGCTTTCAGCTCCACCAGCACGTCCACCTGCTTGCCGTTTTCGGCGGCTTCCACCAGTGCTTCCACAACCTTCGAGTCGCGCGCGAGGCGATAGAGCGTCATGCGGATAGAGACGACCTGCGGGTCATTCGCCGCTTCGGACAGCATCCGCAGAAACGGGCGGATGCTCTGGTAGGGATAGTGCAGCAGCACATCCTTTTCCAGAATCTGCTCCATCACCGGGCGATTGTCCACGATATCCGGCGTTGCCTGCGGATGACGCGGCGCGTAGAACAGTTCCGCGTGGCTGCGCAGTTTATCCTGAATATTAAACAGGAAGCTAATATCCAGCGGCGTATCGTACTCGTAGACGCGCGCGGTGTCCAGTTTCAGCTGGTCGCACAGCTTCTCGATAATGTCGTGCCCGATTTTTCGGCTGAGTTCCAAGCGCACCGGGCAGAGTTTCTGGCGCAGACGCACGACTTCCGCCATGTGGTCGCGATAGTTGAGGTCTTCGTCGTATACGCTGTCCGCGTCAATGTCGGCGCTGCGGGTAATGCGCGCCAGCGTCTTGCTTGCGATGCGGTAGCTGCCAAAAAGCAGCGGCAGATAGTGCAGAATCAGCTCTTCAGAGAGGATATAGCAGCCCGTGCGCTCCGGCACCTCAATCAGGCGCGGGAACATGTTCTCCCCGCACGGAACGATGCCGATTTTTTCCTTCTCGCTGCCCGTGCGCAGGACGGCGACGGCATAAATCTCCTTGTTTTTGAGGAACGGGAACGTCTGCTTTTTGCCCACGACATAAGTCGAGAGCAATGGCAAATAGTCCTCGCGGAAGATTTTCGCCAGATACTGCTCGCTTTCCGAGCTGATTTGGCGGAAGTTGACGATGCTGATGCCCTCGTCCTCCAGCTTCTTTAGCACATCGGCATACGTCCGGTCGCGGCGGTCGCACAGCGTGCGGATGCGGCTGACGGCAGCGTCAATCTGCTCGCCGGGGGTCATGTTCGTCTTGTTCTCGCGTGCCTCCTTATCCAGCAGCATCTGGTCATGCAGGCTACCGATGCGCACCATGAAAAACTCGTCCAGATTGCTCTGGAAGATCGAGAGGAACGACAGACGCTCGCACAGCGGTACGCGCTCATCCTCCGCTTCTTCCAGTACTCGCTCGTTGAACCGCAGCCACGAAAGCTCTCGGTTTTCCGTGCAAGTCAGCATGTTGTCCATCCTATTTTGCCCCTTTCCATCAGTTCATTGCAATATCTGCCAATTTATCGCGATAATTGCGCAGCGCTTCCGCTTCCACTTGCTGACGCTCCGCCGCCAATTTTGGGTTTTCCCGCAGTCGCTTCATGCACTTCGCAGCTTCATCCAGCAGCTTCACGTCACCATCAAGCAGGAAATCCGCCATCATTTCGCCAGATTGCCGCGTACCCATCAGGTCGCCCGGCCCGCGAAGCTCCAAGTCTTTCTGCGCGACGATGAAGCCGTCATTCGTCTGCGTCAGGATGCGCAATCGCTCATTTTCCGCTGCCAGCAGGAAGCACCAGCTTTCCGCTGATCCGCGCCCGACGCGCCCGCGCAGCTGATGCAATTGGCTGAGCCCGAAGCGCTCGGCATTCTCAATCACCATGACGCTCGCGTTCGGCACGTTCACGCCGACTTCGATGACCGTCGTGGACACGAGGACATCGAGATTCCCGGCGGAAAACTCGCTGAGCACCTGCGCTTTTTCGTCCGCGGGCTGTGCGCCCCACGTCAATCCGACACGAAGTCCCGACAATTCGCCGTTTTTCAGCGCGTCGAACGTCGCCTGTGCGCTGCGAACGTCCTCCATCATCTCGCTGTCCTCAACCAGCGGACAGACCACATACGCCTGATGCCCTTTCAGCACCTCCTGCCGCAGGAAGCCGTACATCCCGGCGCGCTTCTCTTCCGGCACGACTCGCGTCTTGACCGGCGTGCGCCCCGGCGGCAGCTCATCGACGATGGACACATCAAGGTCGCCATAGAGAATCAGCGCAAGCGTGCGTGGAATCGGCGTTGCGGACATGACGAGCACATGCGGCGCTTTCGTGCCGTCCGCACCCTTCTGCTGCAAGGTCGAGCGCTGCATCACACCGAAACGGTGCTGCTCATCCGTCACAACCAGTCCGAGCTTTTGATACGCCACCTTTTCGCTGATCAGCGCGTGCGTCCCGAACACTGCCTGATACTCCCCGTTTGCGCAAGCCTCCTGCGCCTCCCGCTTCGCCTTCGGACGCATCGAGCCAATCAGCAGGCCGCAGTGGATGCCCAGCGGTTCCAGCATTGCCTTGGCGGATTCGTAGTGCTGGCACGCGAGAATTTCCGTCGGCGCCATCATCGCCGCCTGGTATCCGCAGGCGCATGTCATGGCAATCGCCCCGAATGCCAGCGCGGTTTTGCCGCAGCCGACGTCGCCCTGCACGAGGCGGCTCATCGCCCGGTCGCACCGCAAATCCGCCGCGATTTCCTCCAAGACGCGCTTCTGCGCCCCGGTCGGCGGGAACGGCAGCGTCTGCCAGAATTTTTCCGGCGCATCCGGCGGAATCGGCAGTGCCGTGCCATCCGCCTTGTGTCCGCGCAGCAGCCCCAGTGCCGCCTGATACATCAGCATCTGCTCAAATGCCAGCCGCCGCCGCGCCAGCCGCAGATTTTCTACATTCAGCGGGAAATGTGCCTGCCGGATGGCAAAATTCAGCTCACACAGCTGATGGCGGATGCGCAGGTCGTTCGGCAGCGTCTCCGGGCAGCAGTCATCGACCTGTTCCAGCGCCTGCTGCATCATTTCGCGGAAGGACTTCGCCGGAATCCCCTTCACAGCGCGGTACACCGGCAGGATACACGGCTCCGTCACCCGCTGCGCATTTTGGAGCACGGGTTTTCCCCGGCTCTGCCCCATACGCCCGAAGAGCATGATGGTCTGCCCGACCGGCAGGTTCTGCATCATCCACGGCTGATTATACCACACCAGCGGCAGTTTTCCGCTGTCATCCCAGAGATACGCCGTCACGCGCGTCAAGCCGTTGAAGCGGCTGAGCTTCGGTGCGTCCTGCACAACGCCCATCACCAGCACCTCGCCGCCGTTTGCGTCCGCGCAGGGAATCGGGTGTGTTCTGTCCTCGTAGCGCTGCGGAAGAAAATACAACAAATCGCGCAATGAGCAGACGCCCACTGCGCGAAGGGATTCCAGCCGGGTTGGGCCAATGCCCTTGATGGCGGAAAGCTCCATTTGCTTTTTACTCCACAGAAATCAGATAGTAATACAGCGGCTGACCGCCCAGCAGGCAGTCCACATCGCAATTCGGATACTGATCGGCGATTTCCGCCGCCACCTGCTCCGCGTCTTCCTTCGTCGTATCCGCGCCGTAGTAGACGGTAATCAGCTCCGCATCATCCGTCACAACCGCTTTCATCATGTCCAGCACAACGTCATGCACAGAATTGCCGCAATACTCAATCTTGCCGTTGTGCATCCCGATGATGTCACCCTTGTGAATCTGCACGCCGTTGTACTCGCTGTCGCGCACCGCATACGTTACCGTACCGGTCTTGACGTGCTCCGCCGCTTCCGCCATGCGCTTGGCGTTCTCCTCGCCGGACACGTCATCTTGGAACGCGACCGCCGCGGCAATGCCCATCGCCACGTTCTTCGTGGGGATGACGTGCACTTCCTTCTCCGCCAGTTCCGCCGCCTGATTCGCCGCGAAAATGACGTTGCCGTTATTCGGAAACACGAACACACACTTGGCGTTGACCTGATTGATGGCGTTCAGAATGTCATCCACCGACGGGTTCATCGTCTGACCGCCCTCGACCACCACATCCACCGTCAAATCACGGAAGATGCTGGAGAAGCCGTCGCCCAGCGACACTGCCACCATGCCAAATTCCTTCGCAGGTTCGGCAGGGGCTTCCACGGCGGCAGGAGCCTTTTCCGCTTCCAGCGCACGCTTGCGCGCCAGCATGTTGTCCACCTTCACATTCACCAGTTCGCCCAGCTCAATGCCATACTGGATAGCATTGCCGGGGTCGTTGGTGTGCACATGCACCTTCGTCTCGGTCAGGTCGCCCGTCACCTTGACGCAGTTGCCAATGCGGTTCAGGCGGCGGCGGAAGGAATCCACGTCGCCCTCGGTGCAGTCCTCGCGGAAGTTCACGATGTCGTACTCCGTGCAGTAGGCATAAGGCAGATCGCCGGACAGGTCGTGAATATCCTCCTCCACCTGACTATCGCCCGCCAGCAGCGCCGCCGGGTCAGCAATTTCCTCGCCGCGCATGACCGCCGCATAGCCGGTGTAAATCAGCATGAGGCCGCGTCCGCCGGAGTCGACCACGCCCGCCGCTTTCAGGGGCGGCAGCATGTCAGGCGTGCGCTTCAAAATTGCCTCGCCGCTGGTCAGAATGACGTTCATCAGCCCATCGTAGTCATCGGGATTGCTCTCGGTGTATTTGATGGCATCCTCCGCAATGACGCGCGCGACGGTCAGAATCGTGCCCTCCTTGGGCTTCATGACTGCCTTGTACGCCTTGTCAGAGCCCGCCTTCAATGCCTGCGCAAACTGCACGGGGGTAATCTTCTCCACGCCCTTCAAGGACGTCGCGAAGCCGCGCAGCAGCTGGGACGTGATAACGCCAGAGTTGCCGCGCGCGCCCTTGAGCGCACCCTTCGAGATGGCAGCCGCCGCCTCGTCCGCGCGCAGGTACTCCTGCGCATTGACCTCACGGGTCGCGCTCTGCATGGTCAGGGACATATTCGTCCCCGTATCGCCGTCCGGGACAGGGAAAACGTTCAGCGCGTCCACCGCTTCCCGGTTCTTTTCGAGCAGTGCCGCACCCGCGACGACCATGTCGCGCAGCAGCAGCCCGTCAATGGTTTTATGCTGTATCAAAGGTAAATTCCTCCTACCTGCTTTCGGCGTCAGCTCCTTGGAGCTGCTGCCGTGTGGCTTTCCTGCATTACACGCGGATACCTTCCACAGAGATGTTGACCTTGCGAACCTTCACGCCCGTCATGCTTTCCAGCTTGTAGCGCACGGTATCGACAATGGTCTTGCACACCTCGGCAATGGAGATGCCGTATTCCACGATGATGAACAGATCGACGTCCAGCATATCGCCAACACTGCGAATCTGCACGCCCTTGGAGAGGTTTTCCCTTCCCAGCCATTCGACGATGCCATCCTTGGCACGCTTGGAGGACATGGCGACGATGCCGTAGCATTCCAGCGCCGCGTATCCCACGACTTTGAGCAGGACATCCTCCGTAATATAGATTGTTCCGATGTCGTTCTTGATTTTGCAATCCATAGTAGTCGACCTCCTTCATCCAGGGGCTTCCCAGCTTTTGTCCTCGCGGACACGATAAATGCACCCATAGCTGGGTCAGAGTATAGTATACAGGATTTTAGCGGAAATGGCAAGACTTTTTCGGCCCGTTTCACAAAAATGCCGCCAGAAATTCCAGAAAAAGCGCCGACATGTGTCGATTTCGTGAACATTTCTTGCAGATTGTGTGATTTTCCCGCCTTTGCGATACCGCCTGACCAAAAATTTTCCCCTTGACAAGCGGGAAAAACCGTGCTATCATGCACCCATCAGGGCAATGAGGAGACGGGTCATCCGCTTCTGCGGCGCAGGCAGAGAGCTTCCGGGCGGTGTGAGGAAGCAGGCGGCGCATAGGGTGACGTACAGCTCCGAGCCATCCGCTGAAACCGCGTCTGCGCGGCGGGTAGGCGGCATCCGGTGCGCCGGTTACAGCGTGCGAGGAATGACTGTTCCTCCTTGAGGGCTGTTCGCAGCCAGACGGAAGTGGTACCGTGGCATTTTGTCACCTTCCCCGGAGTTTGTCCGGAGAAGGTGTTTTTTATTCTTATTCTCTGAAAGTAGTAAGGAGTGATTGGATTATGGCGCTTGATTCCCTGCGTTTCGCGCACCGCTTCGACCAGATCAGCGGCAGCGCCATTCGCGAAATCTTCAAGATGATTGCCAAGCCTGGCATGATTTCCTTCGCGGGCGGCAATCCGGCGGCATCGGCGCTGCCCGATGCGGAATGCGCCGAAATCGCCCGCGACGTGCTGCAAAAGGATGGCAAGCGCATCCTGCAATATGGCGCGACAGAGGGGTATCCGCCGCTGCTGGAAAGCCTGCACGCCTATGTGGAACAGCAGCTTGGGTGCACCGTGCCTGCAGTGCTGCCCGTCACCGGCTCAACGCAGGCGATGGATTTGCTCTGCAAGGCGCTGATTGACCCCGGCGACGTGATTCTGGTGGAGAACCCGTCGTTTCTGGGCAACATGCAGTGTATGCGGCTGTATCAGGCAACGCTGGTGCCGGTAGAGAGCGACGAGAACGGGATTATCCCGGAAAAGCTGGAAGAAGCCATGCGCCAGTATCACCCGAAGCTGCTCTACACCATCCCGACGTTCCAGAATCCGACGGGCATCACGCTGGCCGCCGACCGCCGCAAGCCCATTGCGGAACTCGCCGCGAAGTACCACGTCGTCGTGGCGGAGGATGACCCGTACCGCGACCTGCGATATGCCGGAGAAGCGTGCCCATCCATCAAATCCTTCGACAAGGATGGCTGGGTCGTTTTCCTCGGCTCATTCAGCAAGATTATCAGCCCCGGTCTGCGCGTCGGATTCATGGCGGGCGACGCGGGTATCCTGCGCAAATGCACCGTCGGCAAGCAGTCCACCGACGTCCACACGGCAAACCTTACACAGGCGATCGTGGATCAGTACCTGCGGCGCGGTCTGCTGCCCGACCACATCACAAGCATCTGCCGCAGCTACAAGGCGCAGCTGGATGCTATGCTGAGTGAACTTTCGACCTTTCCCAAAGGCACGACGTACACGCGCCCGGACGGCGGTCTGTTCATCTTCGTAACGCTGCCGGAGGGCATTGACGCAAAAGTGCTGCTGGAGCAAGCGGTAGAGCGCCACGTTGCCTACGTCCCCGGCACGCACTTCTTCTGCGACGGCGGACATGAGAATACGCTGCGCCTGAACTTCTCCAACTCCAGCATCGCGCAAATTCACGAGGGCATGAGCACCTTGCGGGAGATTTTCGCGCAGGCGCTGGCGAAATGACACTGTTTCCCCTACTACTTAATATATAGGAGGTTCCCCATGCACATTCTTGACGTTTTGAAAGAGCGCGGCTTCATCGCCCAGACCACCTTTGAGGACGAACTGTACAAGCAGCTCGAAGAGCCGACCACCTTCTACGTCGGCTTCGATCCGACCGCTGATTCCCTCCACATCGGGCATTACATCCCGATTATGGCGATGGCGCACATGCAGCGCGCGGGGCATCGCCCGATTGCGCTGATGGGCGGCGGCACAGCGATGATCGGCGACCCGTCCGGCAAGACCGACATGCGCAAGATGATGACCGTCGAGACGATTGACCACAACGTCGAGTGCATCAAGCAGCAGATGAGCCGTTTCCTTGATTTCTCCGACGACAAGGCGATTATCGTCAACAACGCGGACTGGCTGCGCAACCTGAACTTCATCGAGTTCATGCGCGACATCGGCGCGATGTTCTCCGTCAACAAGATGCTGACCGCTGACTGCTACAAGACGCGCATGGCGACCGACAACGGTCTGTCCTTCCTCGAATTCACCTACATGCTCATGCAGTCCTACGACTTCCTGGAGCTGTTCCACCGCTACGGCTGCCGGCTGGAAATGGGCGGCAATGACCAGTGGAGCAATATGCTGGGCGGCGCAGACCTGGTTCGCCGCAAGGACAGTGAAAAGGCGTTCGCCTGCACGTTCCAGCTGCTGCTGACCCACGACGGCAAGAAGATGGGCAAGACCGAGAAGGGCGCGCTGTGGCTTGACCCGAACAAGACCTCCCCGTTCGATTTCTACCAGTACTGGCGCAACGTTGATGACGCGGACGTGGAAAAGTGCCTTGGCTTGCTGACCTTCCTGCCGATGGATGAAGTGCGCCGTCTTGGCGCGCTGCAAGGCAGCGAAATCAACGAGGCGAAGAAGGTGCTGGCATTCGAGGTGACGAAGCTGGTGCACGGCGAAGAAGAGGCGCAGAAGGCCGCCGATGCCGCTGCCGCACTGTTCGCGGGCGGTGCGTCTGCCGCGAATGTCCCCTCCTTCACGCTGACGAAGGACGAATTCGCCGCCGACAGCCGCGTGACGACCATGCTGGTCAAGTCCGGGCTGTGCAAGAGCCAGAGCGACGCGCGCAATCAGGTGAAGGCGGGTGCAGTGCTGGTGGCGGACAAGAAGGTGGATGACCTGAACGCCACGCTGGCGGAGAGCGACGTCCCCGCAGATGGTCTGCTGATTCAGAAGGGCAAAAAGAATTTCCGCCGCCTGTTCCTCGCATGAGTGCCTTGAACCCCTATCGGACGCTCCGGCAGTTCGCCAGCGACGAGTTCATCATCAACAAAAGCCGCTTTATCGGCTATGCCGCGCCGTGCGAAACGGAAGCGGAGGCGCTTGCGTTTCTGCAATCCATCCGCACAAAGCACAAGGACGCCACGCACAACTGCTATGCCTACATCATCGGGCAGAACGCGGGCATCATGCGCTATTCCGACGACGGCGAGCCGGGCGGCACTGCGGGGCTGCCGATGATGGAGGTATTGAAGCATCAGGGCGTAGTCAACTGCTGCTGCGTGGTCACGCGCTATTTCGGCGGCGTGCTGCTGGGCGCGGGCGGGCTGGTGCGCGCGTACACGCAGGGGGCGGTCGTCGCGCTCAAGGCGGCGCAAGTCGTCGAGATGCTCCCCTCCTGCCAATACCTGTGCGAAGTCGCCTATCCGCTGTGGGACAAGGTGCAGTACGCGCTGAAAAGCCTGCCCGTGCAATTGCTGAGCAGCGAGTTCACGACCGCCGTCGGCTTCACGCTGCTGATTCGCCAGACGGACGCGCAATCTGTCCTGGACACGCTGACCCGCGTGACCGACGGGCGCATTGAGACGCTGCTGGAGGAAGAATCCTACCGTGCGTGGGACAGCGAAAGCAAATAACCGATTTTACCCGGAAATCGTTCTGATTCAGAACAGTTTTCGGGTTTTTGCTTGACCTTTATCAGCTTTCCTGCTATGATGCTTTCATAAATACCGGGACAAGGAGAAAGGCATATGACAAGGAAACATCCAGCACATGAGCTTGAGGAAGATGTGCTGGTTCGCACAAGCAACATGGGGCAAGGGCGCTCGGATTATGAAGCGTTTCACACGCTGTCGCCCGCCATCCACCTGCGCGAAATCCATACGCATGATTTCTTTGAGCTGTATATTCACCTAAACGGCTTTCCCCGCCTGTATGTGGACAACAAAATCGTCACGCTCCAGCGCGGCAGCCTGATGATTTTCCCGCCATTCGTCATGCACGGCATAATCTCGCAGGACACCATCCGCAACTACGAGCGAGTGGTGCTGTTCATCTCCTCCGGGATGCTGCACCAGCTGGGGCAGGGACTTCTGCCGCTGGAGCAGCGCCTTTTGGACTGCACGCGCCGCACCGGGTATCATTATCAGCTGGATGAAGCGGCGCTTTCGCTGTGTACAACGTGCATTGACCGTGTGGCGCAGAACACAGGCGACGAGCGTCCCGAATCGCGCTTGGCGGATTATGCCGCGATGACCGAGTTTCTGCTGCAAATCCTCCGCGTGACGCAGGAAGCGCCAATGCTGCAGAGTGCCCAGCCCTCGCCAGACACCATCCAGCGCGTGATGGCGTACATCAACGAGCATTACGCCCAGCCGCTGACGCTGGAGGAAATTGCGGACGCGTTCTTCATCAGCAAATCGTACCTGTCACACGAGTTTGTCCGTTACACGAACACGTCGGTGTACGAGTACATCCAGTTCCGGCGCATCTGTGGCGCGAAGCTGCTGATTGCCTCCGGCGTATCGCTGACGGATGCTGCATTCCAGAGCGGGTTCAATTCGTACTCCTCCTTTCTGCGCACTTTTCGCAAAACAGCAGGCATTTCGCCGACGGATTTCCAGCGAAATCTTGGCAAATAGCTTTTGCATTGTCGAATACGGATAATTTTTTCCCAGATATATCTGCACGATTTGCATAGTAGTGTGGACAATTTGCATAGACGCGCCGCCCTTTCTCCGCTATAATGAGGGTAACTTCCGGATGAGGTAATGCAGCCGTCGCCTCCCGGACAATGTGCAAAGGTTCGGCTGAAAGAGAAAAGGAGGATCTCTATGAAACGATTTTTCCTGCTGCTGCTCGCTGCTATCATCGGGCTGCTGCCGCTGATGAGCGCCTGCGCTGAAGCGCCGCTGGACGGGTATCCCGGCATTGATGAGCTGCCCGCCATCGACACAATCAACAATCCATTTGAGTTTTTCGACGTGAAGAATGACCCGAACGGCGACGGCATTGTGACCGACATCACCGAATGGGAAGCGCGCCGCACCGAAATCCGCGATTTGATCCAGCACTACTGGCTGGGCTACCGCTGGGAAACCGCGGCGGAGGACGTGTCTGGCAAGTACGAGATTGTCTACGAGGACAACACCGCGTCCTACGGCGGCTTCTATGGAATTTGGGGCACTTGCGTCTTCAACCTCGGCGACGAGTTCCGCAAGTTGTCCGCTGCGCTGCTGGAAGGTGAAGTGACGGTGGGCGACAAGACGTTCGGCCCTGCATCCACCAAGGCGGAAGCCAAGCAGCTTGCCATCGAGGCGTGGAACGCGGGCTACTCCGTCCACTACATTGGCGAACCGCCGTGGGGCACGGAAGGCGACGCGGTGTTCGTGAACACCACCGGCGCGATTACCGCGGAAACCATCCCCGCCCGTGTGCGCCCCGTGTATCAGGCGGTCATTACCATCACGAATCCGGAAACGGGCGCAAAGGCGAGCTTCGCCGCGAAGCTGAATGTGCCCACGGATGCGCAGATTCTGGCGGCTTGGGGCGAAGAGAAGGATCAAGTACCGTTCGTGATTGATATCGGCGGTACCTCCGCATTCTCTGCTGCGAACTTGAACGGACAGGGCTACGGTCTGGTGACGTTCAAAGCCACTGACATTTACCCCGATGACTCCAATGCGGATGACGGCATTGACCGTGCTGGCGTGTACACCACGCTCTACCCCTACGACGCGAACGACTACAAGCACGCATCCGGCGCACTGATGGCGTGGAGCTGGGCGGCCAGTCAGATTGTGACCGCCTTGGAAAACCAGGCAGAGGGCACGAGCCTGACGCTGGGCGAGCTGGTTCGCCTTGACCCGGCTAAGACCGTCATCACGGGTCATTCCCGCTACGGCAAGGCCGCCATGTTCACCTCGGCGTTTGACGACCGCATCAGCATCTGCGTGCCGAGCGAATGCGGCGGTTCGGGCATCCAGAGCTACCGCTACAAGGTGGAAGGCAAGATTTTCAACTTCAACACCTCCGCCTACGCCAAGGCTGACCGTGTCTACGGCAAGACCGAAGTGCCGACCGTGTCCTACGGCAAGGGCAACAGCTGGTTCCCGGAGACGGCTGCTATGTTCGTCGCCCGTGACAACCAGATTCCGTTTGACCCGGTGGAAATCATCGCGCTGGTTGCGCCACGCCCCTTCTTCACCGTGTCAGGCATTGACACCCACTGGCTGGGCAATGAAGGCGCTGTCGCCAGCATGGTTGCAGCAGAAGAGGTTTACGATTTCGTCGGCACGACGGAAATCGAGAAAAACAACATTGCTGTTCGTGCCCGCCAGAGTGACCACGTCTTCTACCCGCGTGACTTCTGCTTTGCGCTGGCGATTATGGATCGCGAATTCAAGCAGACGGACGACAAGCTGCTGCATGTGAAGGATCTGTTCCCGGAAGGCACTGGCATTTCCGGCATGTCCTACCCGGCGGCGGATTACGCAACCATCAGCGAACTGAACGACTACCCGTTTGACATCAATTCTTCCTACATCCCGTGGTCTGCCGAAAGCAAGTACACGCTGTGGACGGCGCAGGAAACCTTCCTGACGAACCACAATGTTACCATTACCGCGCATTCCGACGCGCCCGACGTGGTGCTGGTGCTGCCGGACGGCAGGGAAGTCGCCGCCGCTTCGCACGAGGGTGACGTGTTCACCTTCACCTTGACTGCCGAACAGTCCGTCTACGGGCGCTACGAACTGCGCACCGTCGGCACGGACAAGGCGGCGCACAGCGTCTACTTCTCCGCCGTTTCGCTGGCGGATGCGCTCCGTCACGGCACGACGAAGGGCGACGAGGGCGAAGAGAACCGCGTGCTGGGCTTCGCGTCCCGTCTGGCGAACACGAAGGAGAATCCCCCGCTGGTCTACATCGGCAGCGAAACCGAACCCGCTTCTATGATTTTCACACCTGAACGTGTGGTGCCGGAAGACACGAGCCTGCTGGAATACGGCATTCTGTTCCACGACGCGCTGTTTATCCGCATTGCAAACGCTGGCTGGGACGCTTCGCAGACCTTCAAGGTGAAGAACCTGAAGTTTGTCTCCATGCCGGAATACACCTTCGAGTTCTCGATGGCGGACATTGCCGCTTCCGCTGAAAACAACGGCAAGCAGGATGCTGCGCTGTTCACCAAGCCGATTTCTTGGAACGCTGAGCGCTACAACAACGGTTTCTCGCAGGTGTGGCCCGCGATTCCGGATACGCTGGAAGAGCGGCAGGCGCTTGAACGCGGCGAAACCATCACCCGCCCCGAAGCGCCCGAAAAGACCGTGACCGCCTTTGACGCGACCGTCTCCGGCAAAGCGGCACTGTCGGACACCGCGCTGACCATCACGCTGACCTTCTCCGAAGCGCTGCGCACGGGTGAATACGCTGTCGGCATGGACATTGCCGAAGCGTGGGAAACCGCGTGGAATGCGGACGGCACGCAGATGACGCTGACCGTCCCCGCGGACGCGCTGAATGGACAGCACACCGTGAACCTCATCATCTTCCGCCTGATGGATACCGATGGCAACCTCATCGGCGGTCCGGTGGAACTGCATTTGGACTTCTAATCCTTGAATCCCCTGCCCGTGGCGACGTAAAATCGTCACGGGCTTTTTTGTTCCCGGCAAACTTCATTTTCGCTTCCTCGTAACTTCACATTGGCTTCATCCAATTGTGTCATAATTGCTTCCGGAACATCCATGAGATGGAAGGAGTCAGAGGAACTATGAAGAAGACTGGAAAAATCATTGCCATCATCGTCGTGCTTGCGCTCGTCGTGAGCGGCGTTTTCCTTTTTGCGGGTGGACGGAAAAATGCGGCTTACAGCGAGGAAATCGCCCGCACGCAGGACATCAGCACCTATTACACCTTTTCCGGCAACCTGTCGACAAAGGACAGCCAAATCGTCACCTCCACCGCAAAAACAACCGTCAAAGAGTGCCTGTTCTCCGAGGGCGACGCGGTGAAGAAGAACGACATTATCCTCAAATTTTCAAGCGGCGGCACGGCACGCGCGCCGATGGACGGCACGCTCTCGAACCTCTACGTCGAGGAAGGCGACGAGGTGACCATGGGGCAGCAGCTGCTACGTGTCGCAGATTACAGCAATCCGCAGATTGTGTTCAACGTGGATGAATACGACCGTCCGGCGCTCTCCGTCGGGCAGGCGGCGGATGTGACCGTGCTGTCCACTGGCAAGATGCTCACCGGCACCATCACCCGCATTGCGCAGGAAGCAACCGTATCCGGCGACTTGGCGTACTACGAGGTGACGATGACCGTGCCGCAGGACGGAACGCTCGCCATGGGCTTGAGCTGCGAAATCCGCGTGCTGTACCAGAGCGTGAAGAACGTTACGACCGTGTCGATTGACGCGATTCAGTACGATTCGGACGGCAAGCCGTTCGTCTACTGCTACGACCGCAAGGACGATATTGTACAGCAGCGCGTGACACTGGGCATCAACAACGGCTCGATTGTCGAAATCGTCGACGGCATCCGCACGGGCGAAGCGGTGTTGATTCCCGTGAAGAACACAATGGAAATGCCCATGATGCATTATTGACGGAAAGGGGCATTCACCATGGCGGAAAATATTCTGACAATGGAGAACATCGTCAAAACATACAAAATGGGCGATGAACAGCAGACGGTTTTGAAGGGCATTGACCTGCAGGTGGACAAGGGCGAATTTGTCGCCATTCTTGGCCCCAGCGGGTCGGGCAAATCAACGCTGATGAACATCATTGGCTGTCTGGACACGGCAACATCCGGCACATACCACTTGCATGGGCGGGACGTATCCGCGCTGAGCGAATCGGAGCTGGCGCGCGTGCGGTCAAAGGAAATCGGGTTCATCTTCCAGTCGTTCCAGCTGCTTCAGCGTCAGGACGCGCTGCAAAACGTGGAACTTCCGCTGATTTACGCGGGCATGAGCGGCCACGAGCGCGCCGCGCGGGCGCAGCAAATGCTGGAGCGCGTCGGTTTGAAGGACAAGATGCACCACTTTCCGAACCAGCTTTCCGGCGGACAGCAGCAGCGCGTCGCGATTGCCCGCGCGCTGGCGAACAACCCGACCATTCTGCTGGCGGACGAGCCGACGGGTGCGCTTGACCGGGCGACGGGACGGCAGGTGATGAGCCTCTTCCATGACCTGAACGACGAGGGGCGCACGATTATCATGATTACGCACGACATTGAGATTGCCCGCCACGCGCGGCGCATTGTGCGCATCCTTGATGGGGAAATCAGTGAAGGAGTGGTGGAAGATGCTTAAAGAGAGCATTCGCATGTCGTGGCAGAACATCCGCGGCAACAAAATGCGCACCTTCCTGACGATGCTGGGCATCATCATCGGCGTGACAGCGATTATCGCGCTGATTACGACGGTCGGCAGCGCAACGGGCGAAATCACGAGTCAATTCTCTGCCTTGGGCGCAGGTAAAGTGAGCGTAAGCATCAGCGGCACAGCCATCAAGCATGGGCTGAACGAAAGCGACCTCGCGCACATTGCTGCGCTGGACAATGTGGCGGGTGTTGACCCAAATGTCTCCCTGCGCACCTATGCCGCGCAGGACGGTCAGCTTGTGGAGGATGTGACGCTGGAGGGGCGCAGCAACGACTATTTTTCCGTGCAGGATGACCTGATTGGGCGCGGTCGGGCGCTGAAGGCGATTGACATGGATCGTTCGAGCCATGTTTGCATCATCGACCAGACCTTGGCGTCCGCTGCCTTCCCGAACGAAGACCCGCTGGGGCAGTCGCTGATTCTGCACGGGCAGCAGTTCACCGTCGTCGGCGTGCTGAGCGAGGACAGCGGAAGCGACCTGATGGCTGCCATGTCTGCCAGCAGCGACGGCGGCAAGGCGATTGTCCCCTATCCGGCGGCGATGCGGCTGAGCGGCTCAAACACCGTGCGGTCGCTGACGCTGTACTTGAAGGACTCGTCGTTATCCTCCGAAACCGTCGACAATGTGAAGCAGCTGCTGGACAGCGCGTTCAACTACCGCGACAGCGCGTACTCCATCATCAATCTGGACAGCCTGCTGGATACGATGAACAGCATCACCGGCATGATGACGACGATGCTGGCGGGCATTGCGTCGATTGCCCTGCTGGTTGGCGGCATCGGCATTATGAACATGATGCTCGTCTCCGTCAGCGAGCGAACGACGGAAATCGGCCTGCGCAAGGCGCTCGGCGCGCGTCCGGGGCTGATTCAAATGCAGTTCCTGATGGAATCGGTCATGCTGTCGCTCATGGGCGGGTTCATCGGCATACTGGTAGGCAATCTCGTCTCGTGGATGATTGCAATGGCGCTGGATATTACCTTCCAGCTCAACGCAGGCGCAATCACGCTGGCGTTCGTGTTTTCCGCCTCGGTCGGCATTCTGTTCGGCTGGGCACCCGCGCGCAAGGCTTCACGGCTGAATCCTATTGATGCTTTGCGGTCGATGTGATATAATAGAAGCATCAGCACAAGGAGGTTTCCGCCATGTTTACGATTCTGGTGGTTGAGGATGACGCGCCGCTGCAGCGGATGATGAGCGCGTTTCTGGGGTTGAACGGCTTTTCAGTCGTCGGGGCTGCCAACGGCGAGGAAGCGCTGAACGCCATCGACAAGGTGATGCCCGATCTGGTCATTGCCGACGTGATGATGCCGGTGATGGATGGCTGGGAACTGACGCGTGAACTGCGCCGCTGCTATCCGCGCCTGCCCATCATGCTGGTGACGGCGCGCGACACCATTGAGGACAAGCGGACGGGCTTCACCTCCGGCGCGGATGACTACCTGACCAAGCCGGTCGATTTGGACGAGCTGCTGCTGCATGTGCAAGCGCTGCTGCGGCGGTCGCAGGCCATGACGAGCCACCAATTGACCATCGGGCAGACGCACTTGGATTACGATTCGCTGACCGTGCAGCGCGGTGACACGCTGCTGACGCTGCCGAAGAAGGAGTTTTTCCTGCTCTTCAAGCTCCTGTCCAGCCCGATGCAGATTTTCACGCGCCGGCAGCTGATGGACGAAATCTGGGGCATGGATGCGCAGAGCGACGAACGCACGGTGGACGTACACATCAAGCGTCTGCGCGAAAAGTGCGAGATTTTCCCTGATTTCAGCATCGTGACAGTGCGCGGCTTGGGCTACAAGGCGGTCAAGAATGGATAAGCGCCGCATCATCCGCAAACCGTACTCCTTCCGCGGGCGCATGATTGCGGCGCTGATGATTGGCTCGCTGCTGGCAACCGTCATCAGCCTGTTTCTCGCCTTCTGCGTGACGCACATCAACCTCTTGCAGGAACTGAAAGTGCGTGAGCGCGCCGTCGCCATCTACCTGATGGAACTGGAACAGCGCACGGAGCTGAGAACAGACGAATTAGCCCGCTTGGTGGAGCAGAACGGCATCGAAGTCGCTGTGCTGTCGGACGAGGATGTCGCTGCCCTGTCCGCGGGCACGCAGCGGGAGCTGAAACGCGCGGGCATTGCCTACGAATCGACGACGTGGAAATCGCAGCGAAATCCGGTAACGTATGTGCAGATGCGCACAGGCGTCCTTGCAATTACCGCTGGCGGCGACGGCAGCAGCTACGGCATCGCGTTTGCGCGCATTATCTTCGGCTCAACCAGCTTTCTGGCAGTCTTTGCGCTGATGGTGACGCTGGCATCCTCCTGGATTTCCAAGCCCGTTCATGAAATCACGAATGCGACTCGCAAGGTCAAAGAGGGCGACTTCACCGTCAAACTGGATGCCGCCCACGCGCCGGGCGAAATAGAGGAACTCATGCGTTCCTTTAACGCCATGACCGACGCGCTCAGCCGAACGTCCTACCTGCAGAAAGACTTCATCAGCTCCATCAGCCACGAATTCAAAACGCCGATTGCGTCCATCCGAGGCTTTGCGCGGCTGCTGCAAATGCCCGGCTTGACCGAGGCGCAGCGGCAGGAATATGTGGACTTAATTGCGCAGGAAAGCGACCGCTTGTCGCGCCTGTCGCAGACGCTGCTGCGCCTGTCCGCGCTGGAGCAGCAGTCCGCGCCCGCGTCGCTGAAGGAGTTTTCGCTGGATGAGCAGCTTCGTCAGGTCATCCTGCGCTTAGAACCGACATGGAGCGCGCGCGGCATCAGCTGGCAGCTGGATTTGAACAGCGTTACCGTCGTGTCGGACGAAGAGCTGCTCAGCCACGTCTGGATGAACATCATCCAAAACGCCATCAAGTTTTCGCCGGAGAATGCAGTTATCGAGGTGCGCGTGTTCGCCACAGATACGGCGACCGTTGAGATTACCGACCACGGCATCGGCATGGACGACGCGACCGTGAAGCGCATTTTCGACCGTTTCTATCAGGCAGACCGATCCCGCAAGCAGGAGGGTGTCGGCTTAGGGTTGTGCCTCGTCAAGCGGATTTTGGATATGCTTGGCGGCACAGTATCGGTTGACTCGCGCCCCGGCGAAGGCTCCACCTTCCGCATCCACGTCCCTTTCCGGCCCAAATATGATGAGGCCGCACACACTGGCGAAAGAGAGGGTAAAAGCCCATGAACACCGATTCGCAGCATCTTCAGCAGGTCAGCGAGGAATTTCAGCGCATGGTGGAGGAATTTTTTCTGGTGCAGTCGCGCTACTCCGCCGCAATCAAGGAGATTCAGACGAAGCTCGAAATCCTTGATGACGAGTTCCAAATGCGTCATCGCCGCAATCCCATCCACCACATGCAGAGCCGGCTGAAAACCATCCAGTCGATGCTGGAGAAGCTAAAGCGCAAGAACTACGAAGTCAGCATCAACAGCGCCGTCAAAAACTTGCAGGATATTGCCGGCATCCGCGTTATCTGCTCGTATGTGCAGGACGTGTATACCATTGCGAACCTGCTGGTCAGCCAAGACGACGTGCATTTGGTTCGCATGGCGGATTACATCCGCGAGCCGAAACCGAACGGCTACCGCAGTCTGCATTTGATTGTTGAAATTCCTGTTTTTCTCTCCGAAGGGCGGATTCTTGTACCCGTCGAGGTGCAGATTCGCACGATTGCCATGGACTTCTGGGCTTCGCTGGAGCATTCGCTCCGCTACAAGGCGCAGGAGTACATTCCGCAGCACATTTCCGACGAATTGCAGCGCGTCGCGACGGACATTGCATCCCTTGACCAGCGGATGCAGGCGATTCACGATCAGGTGGACGAGCTGAGCGACGCGCGCAGTGACAACGCCACATAATATGATTTCCAGAGGTGAAGACATGGAACAGTACCCGAAGAAACTGCCACCGCAGGTGGACAGCCGTCTGCGGCACAGTATCCTTGAAATGCCCATAGAAATCCGCAAGGCAAGCGGCATCGTGATTTACGGGCGCCGCATCAAGAGCCTTGTTTTTACGACCGATTTGGCGATTATCAAGAACTGCGACGCGGACGCGGTGTTCGCCGTCTATCCATTCACGCCGCAGCAGTCCATCAGCGATGCGATTATCAAAGCGTCCTATATTCCCGTTTTCTGCGGCGTGGGCGGCGGAACGACGCAGGGGCTTCGCACCGTTTCGCTCGCGAAGGATGCCGAAGCGCAGGGGGCAATGGGCGTTGTGCTGAATGCGCCCGTATCGAACCTGAATCTGCTCGCGGTCTCGAAGGCGGTGGACATTCCTGTCATCATCACCGTGATTGACGAAGTGACCGACATTGGACAGCGGATTGCATCCGGTGCGTCGATTCTCAACGTCGCGGGCGGGGCGAATACCCCGGCGATTGTGCGAAAAATTCGCACGGAGTACCCGGATTTTCCGATTATCGCCACCGGCGGCAATAAGCCAGATACCATCGCCGCGACGGTTGCGGCAGGCGCGAACGCGATTACGTTTACGCCGCCATCCGCACAGGAACTGTTCAAAGCGATGATGACCCGTTATCGGGACGAGTAAAAAGTGCATAAAAGCCCGGCAATCAGCCATACTATCCGTATCAACAGGAGGTGTCGTTTGATGCTGGGCTTTCTTTCTGCAATTCTGGCAGGCGCGGCGATGAGCGTGCAGGGCGTAATGAACACGCGCCTTGGCGAAAAGGTGGGTACGCTGGAGACGAACGCATTTGTGCAGCTGATCGGTTTTTTGCTGGCGCTGCTCATCGCGGTTTTCTTCGGCAAAGGCAACATCCGACTATTGCCGCAAGCGCCGTGGTATGCGTGGCTGGGCGGTGTACTCGCGCCGGTTATCACGCTGACAGTGATGTGGGCGATTGGCAGCCTGACACCGACGGTCGCAATTTCCGCAATTTTGCTCTCACAATTGACCGTTGCCGCGCTGATTGACGTATTCGGCTGGCTGGGCGCGGAGAAAATGCCGTTCTCGTGGGAGAAGTGGGTCGGCGTGGCGCTGATGGTGGGCGGTGTCATCCTGATGAAAATCAAGACGTGATACGGCAAACGCGCGGAAATCAGCAGGATTCCGGGCGATTTTCCGCGAACGCTTCTGACCCATGCGACAAACACAGCCATTTTTCTTCGCAGGAAACAGGCAATCAAATGGCGAAACCTCCTGCGCAGAAAAACAGGAGGTACTTTTTATGCTGCAATCCATCCGCGATGGCGATCGGCTGATTGTGCGCATCGGCGGCGAGCTCGACCACTTCTGCGCACAGAGCGTTCGCCGCGACTTAGACGCGCTGCTGCTTGACCGCTCCGTCCGCACGCTGATTCTGGACTTCTCGTCGCTGACGTTCATGGACTCCTCCGGCATCGGGGTTGTCCTGGGGCGCTATCGGCTGCTGCGCGACCGGGGCGGGCACGTCGCGATTGTGGGCATGAACCCGCACATCGCTCGGCTATTCCACATGTCCGGGCTTGACCGGATTATCCGCCAGCTGGACAAGCATCAGGAGGCGCAAGCATGAGCCATCACAACGAAATGGAAATCCGATTTCTCTCCCTGCCCGAAAACGAAGCCTTCGCGCGCGTCGTGATTGCCGCCTTTGCCGTCCAGCTCTCCCCGACTGTCAGCGAAATTGCCGACATCAAGACCGCCGTCTCCGAAGCTGTCACGAACGCCATCGTCCACGGTTACGAGGGCACGCGCGGCACGGTTATCCTGCGCGCAAGCATTGACGGCACGCTGCTGACCATTGAAATCACCGACAAGGGACGCGGCATCGCCGACATTCCGCAGGCGATGGAGCCGTTTTTTACCACGCACCCCGAACAGGAACGAAGCGGCATGGGTTTTGCCGTCATGCAGACGTTCATGGACGACCTGCGCGTTACATCCACTCCCGGTCAGGGCACAACCGTGCGGATGAAGAAGCGGATTCTGACGACGCCGATTATGTAAAAGAAATGGACTGCTCCGCATTTGAGAGCAGTCCATTTTCTTATGCTTTTTTCTGCTTGCGAATGTCAAGCACCGCGTCGAGGATATCCTCAGCGAGCTGCTTTTTCGTCCGCAGCGGATACTCGGTCTGGCTGTCCGGCGTGATGAGCGTGGCAATGTTCGTATCAACATTGAATCCTGCGCCGGGCTGGCTGACGTCGTTCAGAACAATCAGGTCAAGATGCTTGCTTTCCAGCTTCCGATGCGCGTTTTGGAGCAGGTTCTCCGTTTCCGCCGCGAAGCCGACAAGCACCTGCCCCGGCCTTTTCGCCGCACCGACCGCCGCCGCAATATCCGGGTTCTCCACCAGCTCGACAACGAACGGCTGTCCGTCGTGCGCCTTCTTGTGCTTCTGCGGATACGTCACGGCGAAGCGGTAATCCGCCGGAGCCGCCGCTTGAATCACAACGTCCATGTCGGGCGCAGTCGTCGTGACCGCGTCGAACAAATCCTGCGTGCTTTCCACACGGCGGATGTCAATGCCGTCCGGCACGGGCGCTGTTGTGCTGCCCGCAATCACCGTCACCTGCGCGCCGCGGTTTCTCGCCGCCTCAGCAAGGGCAAAGCCCATTTTGCCGGAGGAATCATTGGTCATGTAGCGCACAGGGTCAAGGCGTTCGCGCGTTGCCCCTGCTGTCACCAGCACACGCAGACCCGCGAAATCGCGCTTCGGGCAGAGCAGGGAGACAATCGCGCGCACGATGGTTTCCGGCTCACTCATGCGGCCCGCACCCGTATCGCCGCACGCCAAAAAGCCCGCTTCCGGCCCTGCAAAATGCACGCCGCGGGCTTTCAAGGTCTGCACGTTCTGCTGCGTCACCGCTGCCGTCCACATGCCGGTGTTCATGGCAGGGGCAAGCAGAATCGGCGCTTTCGTCGCCAAGACGGTGGTGGACAGCATATCGTCCGCAATGCCGCACGCCATCTTCGCCATGATATTCGCCGTCGCGGGCGCAATGGCAAAAACATCCGCGCGTTTCGCCAGCGCGATATGCTCCACCTCCCATGTCTCCGGGCGCGCGAACGTGTCCGTGACGACGGGATGGTTGCTCAGCGTTTCAAACGTCAGCGGCTGCACAAACTGCGCCGCGTTTTTCGTCATGATGACGTGCGTCTCCACGCCGAGCTTGCGCAGACGGGAGACAATTTCGCAGCTCTTGTAGACCGCGATGCCGCCCGTTACGCCCAGCACCACATGCCGCCCGCGCACGTCGGGAAGTTCACAGCACATCGACGTCCTGATCCTCGTTTTCGTCGTTCGGTTCGTCGTAGGTAATCAGACCACGGTTGATTTCCTCCACCGCCGTCTTAAGCGGCTTCATGCCTTCATTGTCCAGCAGGGGCTTGCTGCCGCCGATAATCTGACGGCCGCGCTTGCTCGCCTCCACCACGAGGGTATAGCGGGAATCAGCGTGCTTGAGCAGCTCCAGAACGCAGGGTTCGACAATCGACATAGGGTGTTCCTCCTTTTATGTTCAGCCGCAATTGCGGCAGGAAACGCTTTTATCTTACTCCGGGATTTCAACGGTGTAGCGCGCCGTGTTGTAGCGCTCCGCCTCGATGATGCCTGCAATCCGCGCAGCACAGGCGGCTACGTCATCGTTGATGACATTGTAGCGGTAGTGATTTTTGAGGGCGATTTCGCGCACGGCGATTTCCTGCCGCATGGCGATCTGCTCCGGCGATTCCGTGCCGCGCCCTTCCAGACGGCGGTGCAGCTCCGACATGCTCGGCGGCAGGATGAAGATGCTCACGCAGTCCTTCTCGCGCGCAATCACCTGCTCCGCGCCCTGCACGTCAATATCCAGTACGACATTCTGCCCCTGCGCCAAGCGGCGGCTAACCTCACTGCGGAGCGTGCCGTAGTGGTGAGCGAACACCGGCGCATACTCAATGAACTCATCGTTTTCGACGCGGCGCGCAAATTCCTCTTCGCTGATGAAGTAATATTCGCGCCCGTTTTCCTCGCCCGGACGGGGCGAACGGGTCGTTGCGCTGACAGAAAAAACCAGTGAATCGTCATGCGCCATCAATTCCTTGATGACGGTGCCCTTCCCGGTGCCGGACGCGCCGGAAATGACCAGCAGCATACCCTTTCGTGCTTCACTCATGTTGCCATTCCCCTTCATGCTGGTATCACACCGCATTTTGAATCTGTTCGCGCATCTTTTCAATCTCGCTCTTGAGATTGACGACGTTCTGCGCCATTTGCGCGTCGGAGCATTTGCTGCCAATGGTGTTGGCTTCGCGGTTCATTTCCTGAATCAGGAAATCCATCTTCTTGCCCGTTTCGCCGGATACATCCAGATACACATGCATCTGCGCGATGTGGCTTTCGAGGCGCGACAATTCCTCGTCGATGGCGCATTTGTCCGCCATCAGCGCAACCTCCTGTGCCAGCCGCGCCGGGTCAACGGGTTCAATCGGCAGACGCGCCAGCCGTTCGGTCAGGCGCAGCCGGTATTCCTCCACCACCTGCGGGGCACGCGACGCAATCTGCTCCCGCAGCGCCGCCGCCGCATCCAGGTGCACCTGCAAATCATCCCGCAGATGTGTCCCTTCGCGGATGCGCATGTCCGTGAGGTGCTGCATCGCCAGCGCCGTCACTTCGCGGCACTGTGCGGTGAGTGCTTCTTCATCCAGCGCACGTTCCGTCACAGTCGTCACGCCGTCGAGCTGCATCAGGCGGCTGACGGTCAGGTCATTCGCCGCGCCCGTCGCCGCTTGCAGCGTATTTGCCGCCTGCATGTACGCCGCGGCAAGCGTCTCATCCACCGTCACATCGCTGTCAGAACCGCTGATGCGCCGGAGTGTCAGCTGCACGTCCACATGTCCGCGGCAAAGCGGCGCAAGCGTCTTGCGAATCGTTTCCTCCAGGAAGGTCAGACCGCGACCGAGCCGCATGGACAAGTCCAGAAAGCGATGGTTCACCGCCCGAAGCTCCACTGTCATCTCCCAGTCGCCCTGGCGAGATGTCTCCTTGCCATATCCGGTCATGCTCTGCATCCGGCAATCCCTCCCCTTCAGAAAATTTATTATACCACGTCCCGCCGCACTTTGCAAGTAGTTTCCCGTATTTGCGCGACTTCAGCTTTTTCGCATTGCAATCTTGACACGCAGTCGGTACGGTGTTATACTTTGGAACATCCGCGTATGTTTTTTCTTTGTTTTTCGCCAATTTGTCATGCGCAGGGAGGATGCAGCCCATGAAACTCGACCGGAAGAAAATGCTGCTCATCAGCTTCATGCTCTTTTCACTCTTTTTCGGTGCGGGAAATTTGATTTTCCCGCCTTTTTTAGGGCAGAACGCGGGCAGCAGCACTGTCAGCGCCATGCTGGGTTTTCTCGCGACAGCGGTGATTCTGCCAGTGCTGGGCGTCATCGTTGTGGCGCGGTTCGACGGGCTGGAGCAGCTCGCACAGCACGCGGGGAAGAAGTTCTCCCTGATTTTCACCGTCCTCATCTACCTGTCGATTGGGCCGGGGCTGGGCATTCCGCGCGCGGCATCCGTGCCGTTTGAGATGGCGGTCGCGCCGTATCTGCCGCAGGACGCGAACATCCGCGTGTGGATGGTGGTGTATTCGCTGGTGTTCTTCCTGGTTGCACTGTGGCTGTGCATGACGCCGGGCAAACTCGTCAGCCGCATTGGAAATTTTCTCACGCCGTCGCTGCTGATTCTGCTCGTGTTTCTCTTCATCAGCTTTCTGTTCCGCGGTCAGGTCAACATTGCCGCGCCGCAGACGGAATACAGCGCCGCCCCGTTCCTCAAAGGCTTCTCCGAAGGCTACCAGACGATGGACACGATTGCCGCGCTGAATTTCGGCTTAGTGATTGCCACGACGCTGGGCAGCTTCGGGCTGACGCAGCGCAAGGATGTACTGCGTCACACGGTTAAGGCTGGGCTTTTCGCCGGATTGATTCTCTCCGCCGTCTACATGATGCTCAGCTACATGGGCATGTGCTCCTCCGGCGTGTACGACATTCAGGAGAACGGCGCGTGGACGCTGCGGTGCATCGTTTTCCAGCTCTTCGGCGAACCCGGCGCGTATCTGCTCGCCGCCATCTTCACGCTCGCCTGCCTGACGACGTGTGTCGGGCTGATTAACTCCATCTCGCAGTATTTCTCGCACCTTTTCTCCCGCATCAGCTACCGCAAGTGGGTCTTTCTCATTATTGGCTTTTCCTTCCTGATTTGCGATCTGGGTCTGACGGTCATTTTGAGCATTTCCATCCCGATTCTGAACGCCATCTATCCGATTGCGATTGTGCTGATTCTGCTGGGCATAACGCACCGCGTGTGGGCAAAGAACCGCTATGTCTACCCGATTGTTGTCGCCGGGACGGGCGTCGTCAGCGTGCTGTACGCGCTGGACACACTGCACCTGCCACTGGGCATCCTCGGCACCCTCTGTCACGCGCTGCCGCTGTATGAGCACGGCTTCGGCTGGGTGAGCGTCGCGCTGGCGATGCTGCTGATTGCCCTGCCGATGCCGCGAATCTTCGCAAAGCAGAAGCGCGCTTGACAATTTCGGCGACTTCCTATACAATAGAAGCGTATGATATAAGGGAGCGAGTGACCCATGAATACTCTTAACAAGACTTTTCTGCCCGTGACGCTGGACGAATGCCACGCGCGCGGCTGGGATGCGCCCGACTTTGTGTATGTCTGCGGCGACGCGTATGTAGATCACCCGTCGTTCGGGCTGGCGATTATCAGCCGCATTCTGGAGAAGGCAGGCTATCGCGTGGCAATGCTCTGTCTGCCGCCGTGGCAGGATGCTTCCGCGTTCAAGCAGTTCGGCAAGCCCCGGCTTGGCTTTCTGGTGTCCGCGGGCGTGATTGACAGCATGGTCAACCACTATACCGTCGCGAAAAAGCGCCGCCACGACGATGCCTACGCCCCCGGCGGCAAAGGCTTCATGCGCCCCGACCGCGCGACCATCGTCTACTGCAACCGAATCCGGCAGGCGTACCGCGATGTGCCGATTCTCATCGGCGGCGTGGAAGCGAGCCTCCGCCGTTTCTCCCACTATGACTATTGGGACGACAAGGTGCGCCACAGTATTCTGGTGGACTCCGGTGCGACGCTGCTGATGTACGGCATGGGCGAAACGAGCATCATCGAATGCGCAAACTGGGTGGCGGACGGCATGAATCCGGCAGAACTGCCGAAAATGCGCGGCATCTGCTACATGAGCAAGACGCCTGACCCGACGTGCGTTCAGCTGCCAAGCCATCAGGAGGTCAGTACCGACAAGCGCAAGTACGCCGAAGCGTTCGTCATCCAGTACGACGAGCAGGACCCGATTCGCGGCAAGCGCATGTGTCAGCAGCAGGACACGGATCGGTATCTGATACAGAATCAGCCGTGCCTGCCGCTGAGCCGTGAAGCCCTCGACGCGGTGTACGACCTGCCCTACACGCGCACTTATCACCCGATGTACAAGGCGGAAGGCGGCATCCCAGCGCTGCAGGAGGTCGAATTCTCGATTGCCTCCACGCGCGGATGCTTCGGCTCGTGCAATTTCTGTGCCATCACGTTCCATCAGGGGCGCATCATCCAGAGCCGCAGCCCCGAAAGCATCCTCCGCGAAGGGCAGCTGCTGACACAGCTGCCGAATTTCAAGGGCTATATTCACGATGTCGGCGGCCCGACGGCGAATTTCCGCAAGCCTGCGTGTCCAAATCAGCTGAAAGTCGGCGCGTGCAAGCATCGGCAGTGCCTGTTCCCGCAGCCGTGCAAGAACTTGCAGGTTGATCACGAGGAATTTCTGTCCATCCTCAAGCAGCTCCGCGAGCTGCCGAAGGTGAAGAAGGTGTTCGTCCGCAGCGGCCTGCGCTACGACTACATCATGTCCGACAAGAACCCGACGCGCTTCCTGCGCGAATTCTGCAAGTACAACGTGTCGGGGCAGCTGAAAGTCGCGCCGGAACATGTCTGCCCGTATGTACTTGACCGCATGGGCAAGCCGCGCCGCGAGCTGTACGACGCATTCGTCGCGCGGTATCAGCAGGTGAACGAGCAGTTGGGCTTAAAGCAGTACTTAATCCCCTACCTGATGAGCAGCCACCCCGGCAGCGACCTGAACGCCGCGATTGAGCTGGCGTGCTACCTGCGCGACACGGGGTTCTACCCGGAGCAGGTGCAGGACTTCTACCCGACGCCCGGCACGCTTTCGACGTGCATGTTCTATACCGGGCTTGACCCGCGCACCATGCAGCCCGTTTTCGTCGCGCGGTCGCCGGAGGAAAAGGCGATGCAGCGCGCGCTGATGCAGTACAAGAATCCGCAGAATCAGCCGCTGGTGCGCAAGGCGCTTCGGATTGCGAGGCGCGAAGACCTGATTGGCTACGGCAAGCAATGCCTTGTGCCGCCGGAGCGCGATATGCGGGACGATCGCTATCCAACGCGTCCGGGCGACAATCCAGCGCACGCGCGCAAGGCGATTCGCCACCCCGACAAGCGGCAGCAAAACAGCGAAAAGCCGCAGAACCGCCGTCAACGGAGAGGATACTAATTGCATAAAGACCGCCCTCGGATGCAGTCAAATTCGACTGTCCGAGGGCGGTTTTTTCAATTATTGCAACAGCCGCTGCGCCATGCTTTCTACGTCTTCCAGCGTCAGGAGCGTGATCGAGCCGAACGGCGCGTTGAGCAGCACTTCAACCGCACGGCGGTAGCGCGTCAGCAAATCCACCAAGGCGGGCAAATCGCACGGCTGCTTGTCGTTTTTCGCCTGCATGAGCTGCCCCGCCAAATCGAAAAAGCAGTCACCCAGCAGGTGCAGGACGATGCCCGCCACGCCGCGAATCTCCGTGAACAGTGTGCCGCTCTGGACACCCTGCGCAATCGTTTGTTCCAGCAGCGGGTGGAAACGGTCGGACAGCGCGTCCAAGTACGTCAAAGCCATCGCGCGTCCTTCCGGCGAAGTGGCCATCGGCAGGAGCATCGCCGTGAACGCCGCGTCTTCATCGCGCATCGGCAGACACGCCGACAGCAGCAGATTCAGCCGCGCAAGGTCATCCGGCGCATCCGCCAATTGGGCTTCGGCACGTTCCGCCGATTCCTGCGCGTGCTGGTGACTGAGCAGCGTCATGATTTCTTCCTTGCTGGCGAAATGGTGGTAGATGCCGCCCTTGCTGACGCCCGCCGCACGGACGATTTCCTGCATACTGGCGGCTTCGTAGCCCTTTTGGCAGAAAAGCTGCTCTGCCGCCCGCAGAATCTCCCGTTTCGTTTCGTCACCCTTGCGCATGTGATGCTTCCTCCCGTTACTCCGCGTTTTCGCGGTGCATGGAGCGCTCCGACGAAAAGCCGTTCGGATAGCGCCCATGCAGTTTGTTAAGATTCCCCTGCAAAATTTCGCTCAGCGGCACATTCAGCCCCTGCGCCGCCTCCGCCAAGTACCATGCGACGTCGCCAAGCTCCTTTTTCAGCTTCTCCTTATCCAGCGGATGCCCCTGAAAGCGGTGCTTTTTGAGCAAATCAATCGCTTCGCCGCTCTCGCCGCAAAGCCCCATCAGCGCGTTTTCCAACACATCCTGCGGATTCAGCGCTGGATTAAGCAGGGACATGGCCTCCTGCTGATAATCATCGACATTCATTGCGCCTGCTCCTTCCGCTGCATGAGTTCCAGCCCCATTTTGCCCGTGATTTGCTCCGGCGTCAGCACCATCAGGCACAGGCGGCTGGCAAACTGCGTATATTCCACTTCGGCGGCGGATTCATCCGGATAGAAGCGCTTCGCCAGCGCAATGCACAGGTCATGCTTCTGCTTTTCGTCCGTCACGATGGCGATTCGCCCCTTGACGATGACGCTTCGGTACGCGGTCGTGTACTTCTCCGGAATCACGTCGTCCGCGTCAATCACGCAGAAGGACGCGCGGTTATCGCGGCGGATGCAGTCGATTTTCTGCCCTTCGAGCGCGCCGTGAAAGACAATCACGCCATCCACCAGCGCATAGGACAGCGGCACGCCGTACGGGAAGCCATCAAGGGAAATCAGCGACAAAACACCGCTGGTCGCCCGGCGAAGCACCTGCTCGCATTCTTCTTGGCACAATGCCTGTTTGTTCCTGCGCATGGTCATGCCTCTTCCACTGCCTTTTTCAGCGGCGTGAGGTCGATGCCTTCCGCGTCATTGAGCACCTTCAGCAGGCTCTCCAGCATCTGCTGCACGCCGCCGGGCACGTCGCTTTCCACATTCAGCGGCAACACGGGGTCATGCACGGACAGGCGGAGCAGGAACCAGCCGTTGTCCATGCCGCCGTCAAGGTCGAAGGAAATGCGCACGCCCTCGCGGTTATCCGGCGCGATATGCCAGTTCTCCGCCGCGTTCGCATAATCCAGCACGCGCTGAATGACTACCTTGCCCGCGTCGCGGAAGTCATCGGCGGTGATGTTCAGGCGGATTTCGCGGCTCTCGACCGGCTCTTTCAGGTCGGCAATCAGGCTGCCGAGCGTCTTGCCCTCCTGCTTGAGCTTCATGGCGCGGACAATCAGCACCGTGACGAGATACATGCCGTCATCAAGGAAGTGATTCTCGCGCAGGGCGGCGTGTCCGCTCGTTTCAATCGCCAGCGGGCAGGAAATGCCCTCTTTGTTTAGGCGGATGGCTTCATCGATGACGTTGCGGTAGCCGCGCTTGTAGCGGTAATGCTCGCCGCCCCAGTCGTTGATGAACTTCTTGAGGCCTGAGGACGTCACCGAGTCCGTCACAATCGTTTCGCCGGGCTTTTCGTCCAGCAGAATCGCGGAAATCAGGGCAATCAGGCGGTTGCGGTTGATTTCGCGGCCGTCGGCATCCACCACGGCGGCACGGTCGCAGTCGGTATCGAAAATCACGCCGAGATCAGCGCCAACGCGCTTCACCGCCGCGGAAATCGACGCCATCGCCGCTTCATTCTCCGGGTTCGGGATATGGTTGGGGAACATGCCGTCCGGCTCCAAGAACTGACTGCCTTCAATCCACGCGCCCAGTTCTTCCATCAGCTGCGCATAGAATCCGCCCGCGCCGTTGCCCGCGTCCACCACGACGTGCAGCCCCAGCAGCGGCTTCGGCACGTCCGTACCCAGTCCGCGGCGGATGCGGTCGGCAAGCTGCTCCTTGTACGTCGGCAGGAACGGCTTCTTAACAATCGTGCCTGCCAGCGGGGTGTCTTCGGGTTCGAGCGTACTCGCCGTTTTGAGCAGTTCCTCCACCACGTCGCCTTCCACGCCGCCTTCCGCCAAGAAGAACTTCAGGCCATTCTTGTCATACGGGTGATGGCTTGCGGTAATCATAATCGAGCCGTCCGGCTGGAAACCGGGCGTGATGATGCACATGTACATTGCCGGGGTCGTGCACATGCCAAAATCCAGCACGGACGCGCCCGCTTTGCTCACACCCTCCGCCGCCGCGTGCAGCAGCGCCGGGCCGGAAATGCGGCTGTCACGCCCAATGGCAATCGTCACCTGCGTCACCGGCTTGCCGACATGCTTCGCCACATAGCGCGCGAACGCCATGCCAAGACACATGGCCACATGCTCCGTCAGCGGGGCATTCTCGCCCACCGCCACGCCGCGTACGTCCGAGCCGCTCTTGAGCTTCATCCAATCCATCTTCTCTTCCTCCTCTGTTCGTTTATCTACGCATTTTCTGAACCATCTTGTCCACTTCTTCCGGCGGAACCGCCTCATACGCGCCGCGCAGCAGGTGATACAGCGGCGACAGGCTCAGGAAATCCTCCTGCACGCGCTTCGTCAGCTGCGGGCTGTGCACATCCACCGCGGCAGTGCTTTCCGGCGAAATGTACACCTCGCGCAGGGCATACCAGCCCTTGAGGTCATCCGGCACACCCGCCGGCACTTCCAGCCGCTTGAAGGAGCTGCCGCCGACGAGCATGTGATGCTCCGTCAGGTGACACTGCTTGATGACGTTCCGCACTCCGTCCGGGTCGGCGACAATCCTCCGCCGCAAGATGTCCATCATCTGACGATTTTCACCCCATGTGCCGACACCCCAGTTCATACCCGACGGCGCAAGTTCAAACCAATACATCACGCTGCCCTCGCGCGGTTCGCCCGCATGGCGGAACAGTACCCACAGATGGTCGCGGAAGGGGCTTTTGTCCTTCGTGAAACGAACATCACGCCGCAGCCGCGCCATGCAGCGGTATGGGCGGAGTTCCATCTGCGGGTCAATGGAGAGCATCGCGGGCGCGAGTTCCTGAATGAACGCCTCAAACGGCGCTTTCACGTCCCGCTCATAGCGCGCGCGGTTCTCCTCGAAGTAGTCAATGCTGTTATGGAAGCGAATGTCCAGAAAGAACTGAATCGTCGCCTCCGGAAATCCGATAAACATCATGCAGCCTCCTTGGGAATCTCCCTTCTATTATACCTGCTGAAAAGGGATTTTTCAACCGTTCCGGCAGCGCAAATCGCAAAAAAACAGAGGAATGCCCGCGCATTCCCCTGCTTTTCTATGAATCACTCGAAGCGAATCGTCATCTTGACAGGCGTCTGCCCGGTCAGTTCCGCCGAACGCTCGTCCGGCTGATACAGCCCGCAGTACACGTCGAACACCTTGCCGTCCGCCACGCGCTCGCCCGCATCGTTGACGACGGTGAAGGCATTCTTATCCAGCGGAACAGCAATCTGCCGCTTCTCGCCTGCCTTCAGCGCCACGCGCGCGAAGCCCGCCAGATGCGGATGCAGCGTCTCCCACTTCGTGTCCACGTCCTGCACATACACCTGCACAACCGTCTCGCCGTCGCGGTCGCCCGTGTTCTCGACCGTCGCCGTCACCCAGCCCATTTCGGCATCCACCGCTTCGTTATCCAGCGCAAAGGTGGTGTAGGACAGCCCGTAGCCGAACGGATAGAGCGGCTTGCCCTCGAAGTAGCGGTAAGTGCGGTTCTTCATCGAATAATCAGTGAATTCCGGCAGTTCAGACAGATCATGATAGAACGTCACCGGCAGACGGCCGGACGGGTTGACCTCGCCGAAGAGGATTTCCGCCAGCGCCGTGCCGCCTGCCTGACCCGGATACCACGCCATAATCTCCGCATTGCCCTGCGGCACATTCAGCGCAGAGCCTGCCGCGACGACCGTGACCAACGGCTTGCCGGTCTTGACCAGCGCATCAAGCAGTTTCTGCTGGCTTTCGGGCAGATTCAGCGAAATCTTATCGCCGGACGCAAACGCATTGCCCGTGTCGCCCTCTTCGCCCTCCAGCGTCGCATCCAGACCGACGCACGCAATCACAGCATCCGCATTTTCCGCAACCAGTTCAGCTTCCGCCAAGCGGTCGTTCGGCTGACCCAGATTCTGCACGCGGTCTTTGAACAGGTGGCAGCCTTCGCTGAACAGCACGCGGATGCCGTGCTCCTCCGCATAAGCGCGGATGCCTTCGAGGAACGTCACATAGCGGCTGGAACGGCCGTTGTAGTTGCCTTCCAAAGCAGGCACGCTGTCCGCGTTCGGGCCGACGACGGCAATCGTGCGGATTTTGCCCGCGTCCAGCGGCAGCACACCATCGTTGCGCAGCAGCACCATGCACTTTTCCGCTGCTTCCAGCGCCAGCGCGTCATTCTCGTCGGTATCGTTGGCGGTATAGGGGATTTTGTCGTACTCACAGTCGTCCGCGAAGCAGCCCAGCAGATAGCGGGAGGTATACATGCGCTCGCAGGCGGTCGTGATGTCCTCCTCCGTCACCAGACCCTCCTGATACGCGGTCAGCATATGCAGGTAGGTGTTGCCGCAGTTGACGTCGCAGCCGTTTTTGAGCGCCAGCGCCGCCGATTCCGGCGCGGTATCGGTCACATGGTGATGCTCGTGGAAGTCGCGAATTGCCCAGCAGTCGGACGTCACATGCCCCTCAAACTGCCACTTATTGCGCAAAATGTCCACCAGCAGCGTCTTCGACCCGCAGGCAGGTTCACCGTTGACGCGGTTGTACGCGCCCATGACGCTCTCCACCTTTGCTTCCTTCACCGCCGCCTCGAACGCGGGCAGATACGTCTCGTTCATATCCTTCGGGTTCGCCACAGCGTCGAAGGAATGGCGGATGGCTTCCGGGCCGGAGTGCACCGCGAAATGCTTGGCGCACGCGGCGACCTTGAGGTACTTGCCATTGCCCTGCAAGCCCTTGATGAACCGTACGCCCAGTCGGCTGGTAAGATACGGATCTTCGCCATAGGTTTCATGCCCTCTGCCCCAGCGGGGATCACGGAAGATGTTGATGTTCGGGCTCCACATGGACAAGCCCTTGTAAATGTCGCGGTCGCCATGCGCAGACTGCCCGTTGTATTTCGCGCGTGCCTCGGTGCTGATGACGCTTGCCACCATTTCGTGGAAGTCCTCGTCGAAAATCGCCGCCAGACCAATCGCCTGCGGGAACACCGTCGCCGTGCCCGCGCGCGCCACGCCGTGCAGGGATTCATTCCACCAGTTATACGCCGGAATGCCCAGCCGCGGAATGGCAGGCGAGTCAAAACGGAGCTGGGAGGCCTTCTCCTCCAGCGTCATCTGCGCAACCAGCTCGTGTGCCAGTCGGCGTGCTTCATCACGATTCATCATCGGAACGTTTCTCCTTTCCTTTTCCAAGGGATTCTCATGTACATTTCCACCAAAAAGCAAAAACTCCTGCTGATTTCGCACAAAAATTTTCACGAAATCCGACCTTTTTCTGCAAAACGCTATGGCGCAACCTCGAATTCTTTGCTATAATAGAACGTGAGAGTGATTTCTGCTGTGAGGTGAGAGAGTTGAAGCCGGTCATTCGCGCCATTGCGTTTGATTTGGATGATACGCTGCTGCGGGACGACCGCACGATTTCGGACGAAACAGTATCCGTCCTGCGCCGCGCAAGTGAAGCGGGCATCCTGATTCTGCCCGCCAGCGGACGCACCTATTGCAGCATGGCGGGGTTTGCAAAACGCATCGGGTGCGCGAGCCGGGTCATCTGCGCCAACGGAGCGGTAATCGCCCAGCCGGACGGAACAACGCTGCATGAACTGACGATTCCCGCGGACATCGCACGGCAGGTCGCCCTGTTCGCCAAGGAGCGCGGATGCTACTGCCAGACGTACGCAGGCGATTGCTTCTACTATAATCAGCAGGGGGATTATGCCCGCGCATATGCGGAAAGCTCGTCCCTGCGCGGCGTGTATGTCGGCGATTTGGAGCAGCATCTATCTGCGCCGACGACGAAGCTGCTGATGATGGCGCCGCCGGAGCAGGTTGTGCAGATGCTGGCGGAGGCACAGGCGCAGTTTGGCGAATCCGTCGCGCTGACCTGCTCGAAGCCGTACTTTCTGGAGGTCAATCCCCCGCTGGCAACGAAAGGACACGCTTTGTCCGTCTGCGCGGAGGAAATGGGCTTCCCACTTTCGCAGTGCATGGCGTTCGGCGACAGCCTGAACGACGTGTCGATGCTGCGCGCCGCCGGGCACGGCGTGTGCATGGGCAACGGGCGCGAGGACGTGAAGCGCATGGGCTTTGCCGTCTGCGGGACGAATCAGGAGGACGGCGTGGCGCGGTATATCCAGCGGATTCTTTTTGACTGATTTTGCATAGTATTTAGGAGGTTTCCTATGGTACAGGCAGCCGACTTTGCCAAGACGCTTCAATTGACGGTGCTGTCCCCTTCCACGCAGACGGAATGGGATATCCGCACCACCGACCTGAATCGTCCGGGTATGCAGTTCTGCGGCTTCTATGAATATTTCCCATTTGAGCGTCCACAGGTCATCGGCAAGGTCGAAATGACGTATTTGGAGAACCTTGAACCGGAAGTACGCCGTCAAATGCTCAAAAAGTACTTCTCCTTCGACATTCCCTGCGTCATCATCTGCCGCGGGATGCATCCGCCGGAAGAGCTGCTGGAAGCCGCCGCCGCGCGCAATATCGCCGTCTATCAGACCGGAATGGTGACGACGAAGTTCTTCTTCACCGCCATCAACTACCTGAACCGCTGCCTCGCTCCGCGCGTAACGCGCCACGGCGTTCTGGTATCGGTATACGGCATGGGCGTGCTGATTACGGGCGACAGCGGCGTGGGCAAGAGCGAAGCCGCACTGGAGCTGATTCGCCGCGGGCATCAGCTGGTGGCGGATGACGTGGTGGACATCTGCCGCGTGTCGGACAACCGTCTGACCGGCGAATGCCCGGAGATGGTGCGCCACTTCATGGAGATCCGCGGCATCGGCATCATCGACATCCGCGCCATGTACGGCATCGGCGCCGTCGCACAGAGCAAGTCCATCGACCTTGTGATTCACATGGAGAAGTGGGTCGAGGGCAAGGAGTACGACCGGCTTGGGCTGAATGACGAGTACATCACGATTCTTGGCGTGAAAGTACCCAGCCAGACCATGCCGGTGCGGCCGGGGCGCAACCTCGCCATCATCATCGAGGTGGCGGCGCGCAACCTGTCCATGAAGAAGCTCGGTTTCAGCGCCGCACGGGAGCTTGACCGCCGCATGAACGAAATGATCATGAAGCGTTCCAATCCCGACGCGCAGAATTAGGACTAACGTATTTTCACAATTACAATATACAGGAGGCTTTTTCCCATGATTTATGTTGGTATTGACGTTGGCGGCACGGGCATTCAGGTCGGTCTGGTGGACGAAAGCGGCAAGATTCTGTGCAAGGGCGGCATCGTCACCCGCACGGATATTCCCTTCGACATGCAGGTGAAAGCGATGGCGGACTGCGTGCTGGACACCATCGACAAGGGCGGCTACACGCTGGGTGACGTGAAGGCCATCGGCGCGGGTGTTCCCGGCGTAACCGACCCCCGCACGGGCAATATTGCGTTCTGCACCAACCTCGGCTGGGTGGACGTGCCGTTTGTGCAGGAGTTCAACAAGCACATTGCCAAGCCCGTTTTCGTCGGCAATGACGCGACGGTCGCAGGGCTGGCAGAGAGCGTTGCGGGCGTGAGCGCGGGTTCGGACAGCAGCGTGTTCATCACCCTCGGCACAGGCGTCGGCGGCGGCATCGTTTTTAATGGCAAGGTCTGGAACGGCTTCCACGGCGTCGGCAGCGAAATTGGTCACATGATTCTCGAACTTGACGGCGAGCCGTGCACCTGCGGCAACTACGGCTGCGTCGAGCGCTACTGCTCCGCGACCGCCATCATCCGCATGGCGCGTGAGCTCTGCGCGGTGCACCCGGAAAGCGAAATCGTGAAGGTGTGCGAGGGCGACCTGAACCGCGTGAACGCGAAGGTTGTTTTCGACGCGGCGAAGAACGGCGACGAAATCGCGCTCAAGGTGTTCCACCGCTATGTGAAGTATCTGGGTCAGCTGGTTGCCAGCCTGGTTAACTGCATTGACCCGGAGGTTATCGTGCTGGGCGGCGGCGTAAGCAAAGCGGGTGACTTCCTGCTGGACGCTGTTCGTGCGGAAGCGCGGCGCTATGTGCTGTACAAGACGCTCCCGTCGGCGCGCATTGAGCTGGCGAAGCTCGGCCCGGATGCGGGTATCATCGGCGCGGCGATGCTGGGCAAGTAATTCATCCCCCCAAAAAAATAAATTTATCCCCGGAGGCATGACGCTTCCGGGGATGTTTTGTATCCTTATTTATTCAGGCTGAAGCGGAACGTGTAGCCTTCTTCGCCGTAATGCTCATTGCCAACCCACAGCACCGTCTTGTCCGTGAGGTTATAGACGGCAGAGTGAATCGTCAGCGAGTTGGAATCGCCCGGATTGCCCCAGTCGCGGCGGCTGACCGCATCGAGCAGACCCATCGCCGCTTCTTCGTCCGCCACGACGCCATTCAACTCCGCCAGACGGTCGCGCAGAAGCTCGTAGCGGTCAAGACCCGGTTTGTTCGCGTCCGCCGTGTAGTAATCCGGCGTGATGATGAAGTTGGTAATCATCTGCCAGTCCGTCGCGCCGGAGAGCGGATCAGCGTCGTTCCAGATGACGTTCAAGTGGCGGTTCGCGCCGTCCGCATCGTCGTCACTGCTGTCAGACACCCACTCCAGAATCGCGCTCTTGCCCGTGGAATCCGCAATCATATAATGGAAGCTCGTCTTCGCGGAGTCGTGCAGGTCGTACTTTTCCACCAGTTCGACCGCTTCTTCAACGGAGTCGGCGTAGTCCAGAACCATGCGGAGCATCGTGGTCGAGGTCAAATCCGGCTTGTCGGTCTGCTGATTCGTCGCGGCGACCTTCTCTCCGCCCTGATAGGACATGAAGATGCCGCACGCCACGCCCGCGTCATTCACGCCATCCAGCGGCGCAAAAGGAGCGGCAAGCGTGAGAATCTTCTGCCCGAAGGTGGTCACGTCCTTCGTGCTGTCTAAGCCGAGGAACTGCAAGTCCACCGTGGAATAGGAAGCATGACGTCCGTTGCCCGGATTCGTGTAGACGATGACGGTGTTCGTCTCGTGGAAATCGTAGTTGCGGCCGAAAACGCGGTCGCCGTCCGCCGTATCCGCGGTGAAAGCGGAGCAGGCGATTTCAGAGGTTTTGATGCTCATGGGGATAATGCCCTTGGTGATGCTGTTCGTGATAAAGGAGATAAGCTCCGTGTCATTGGACGCGCCGCCCTGCGCCAGGAACTCATCGAAATGGTAGCCGCCGGAGACATTCAGCACATACACCGAGCCATCCTTATGGCTTTCATCGCGCTGCGTCACCTGCTGAAAGGACAGCAGCGTTGTGATTTCGTCGTGCCAGATGACGTAGACCGTGCCCACCAGCACGATCACCAGCGCCAGCAGGACGCCGAGGATGGTCAGCAATACTTTCTTCGCGGTTGATTTCTTCTTCATGGGGTCAGTTTTCCTCCCGTTGCGAATTTGTTGATACAGTTAAGTATCATAGCATAAAAACGTAGATTTGTAAAGTGTGAATTTTTCGCGTCAAATTTGTGATTTCGCAAGGATTTTTGCCCCTCGATGTTGTAATTATAATGCAATGAGAGGAGGGAAACGACGATGACCATCAGGGAGCGATTGGAGCAGGAGGAGGCACAGCGTCTATCACCGCGGGCGGTCTGCGCGAAGGACACGCGCGGGCGCGAAAAGCCGATTGTCCCCTGCCCAATGCGGACGGACTTCCAGCGCGACCGCGACCGCATCATCCACTGCAAAGCGTTTCGCCGCCTGAAATACAAGACGCAGGTGTTCCTCGCGCCTGAAGGCGACCACTACCGCACGCGGCTGACGCACACGCTGGAAGTGGCGCAGATTGCCCGGACGCTGGCGCGTTGTCTCCGGCTGAACGAGGACTTGACGGAAGCAATTGCGCTGGGGCACGATTTGGGGCATACGCCGTTTGGGCACATCGGCGAGCACGCGCTGGACAGACTAATACCTGAAGGCTTCCGGCACAACGAGCAGTCGAGGCGCTGCGTCGAGGCGCTGGAGAACGACGGAAACGGGCTGAACCTGACGTGGGAGGTGCGAGACGGCATCCTCTGTCACTCCGGCAAGCAGTTTCCCGCAACGCTGGAGGGGCAGTGCGTCCGCCGCGCCGACCGAATCGCGTATCTGAATCACGATTTGGATGATGCCCTGCGCGCCGGGGTCTTGCAGCCCTTTGAACTGCCGGCGGACTGCTTGAAGGTGCTGGGGCAGACGCACGGCGAGCGCATCAACACCATGATTTGCGACATTGTGGCGTGCAGCGCGGACAAGCCCGAACTGACCATGTCGCCGCTGGTTCAGGAGGCGATGGACGGCCTGCGGGAGTTCATGTTCGCGCGCGTGTACCGCGACCAGTGGCGGCAGGCGGAAGAAGCACGCTGCAAGCACGTTGTGGAAGCGCTGTTCAGCTATTACAGCGAGCATCCGGGCGAAATGCCGGAGGAGTTCGTGCTCATCGGCTACAAGGAAGGCACGGCACGCGCTGTGTGCGACTTTGTATCATGCATGACCGACCGCTACGCCATCCGCACCTATCAGCAGCTGTTCGTGCCGAGCGGGTTTTCGGCAATATAACAAGCGTTCTTCGCATTTTCCCGCTTTTTTTCCGAAGATTCCAAAAACACAAGGCTGAAACAAGCAGGAAATTTCGATTTCTTGGCGAATTAAACTGATGGATGAGCAGAGACAGCCCTGCAAGCCATCCAAATAACATGTTGTGTTCCCCGTTCCTGTTGGTTCCGGGTGTACTTTTTGTGTTCCTTGGCAGAACGCTTTTTGAGGGAGGTGAGCGGTGCCGTGCGTTTTCCGCCTTCATGGCTGGATGAGCTCCGCGCGCGTGCGGACATCGTTCAGATCGTTGGGCAGTACGTCCAGCTCAAAAAGAATGGGCGCAAATACTGGGGGCTATGCCCCTTCCATGGAGAAAAAACCGCATCTTTCTCCGTGGATCCGGAAAAGCAGCTGTTCTACTGCTTCGGCTGCAAGGCGGGCGGCAGCGTCATCCATTTTGTGATGGAGATTGAACATCTGCCGTTTCCCGAAGCGGTGAAGCATCTGGCGGATCAGCTGCACATGCCGCTGCCGCAGATGGAGGCCGACCCGGATTATCAGCGGCGGCAGACGCAGCGCGAGCGACTGCTGGCGTGCAATCGGGATGCGGCGCACTTCTTCTACGAAACGCTCTTCACCCCCGCGGGGCAGCCGATGCTGGATTATTTGAAGCGCCGCGGCGTATCCGACGGCGTCATCCGCAAATTCGGTCTGGGCGCAGCGCCGAACAGCTGGGATGCTTTAACCCGCGCGATGCAGGCAAAGGGCTACACCACCGAAGAGCTGCAAATGGCTGGGCTGATTGTCATCAAAGATGCGGAGGAAGCGACGGCGGATCGCCCTGCGCGCTCGCGCCGCGCTTTTGACATGTTCCGCAACCGCGCGATTTTCCCCATCATCGACCAATACGGCAACGTCTTGGCGTTTGGCGGGCGCGCAATTGAGAACGTGCAGCCGAAGTACCTCAACACGTCCGACACCCCCATTTTCAACAAGCGTTTGGGCGTGTACGCGGCAAATCTTCTGCGCAAAGAGCGGCACTTGGAGCGTGTGGTGCTGGTCGAGGGGTACATGGACGTCGTTTCGCTGACGCAGTTCGGCGTGACCGGCGTCTGCGCGACACTCGGCACGGCGCTGACGAACGAACAGGCAAAGCTGCTCAAACGCTTTGCGCCGATGGTATACTTGTCCTACGATGGCGACAGCGCGGGGCAGCACGCCATCCTGCGCGGTCTGGATATACTGGAGGCGGAAGGCATTCCGGCGCGCGTGCTGGATTTTCCTGACGGGCTTGACCCGGACGAATTCATCCGCCGCGACGGGAAAGAAGGCTTCGACAAGCTGCCTGCCCTGACGCCGCAAGCCTACCGGATGCGTCGGCTTCGCGCGGAACACGACCTGACCACGCAGGAGGGGCGAACCGCCTACGCGAAGGCGTGCGCCGCGATCCTGCGGAACTTGGAGCCGGTGGAGATGGAGAACGCCCTGCAGGAGCTCATCGTGCAGACGGGCTTCAGCCGCGATGTGCTGATTGCGCAAATCGGCATGACGCCGCCGAAGGACATCACTTCTGCGCCTCCCCTGCCCGCGCGAATCGCTCGTCCGCCTGCGACGCCTGTCCCGGAGCCGGAAAACGCCGACGAGGATGTACGCGCGGAGGAGCTGCTGCTTTCGCTGATTGCCACGTCGCGTCTGCCGGAAGATTTAGCGCAGGAGGACGACTTCCGCGACCCGCTGCTCAAGGAGCTGTTTCTGCAGCTGCAAAGCGGTGTGTCCGCCGCGTCACTGGTGGAAAGCCAGAGCGACGAGGTGGTGCGCGCCCGCGTCAGTCATCTGCTGATGGCGCAGAGCGGCGAAAGCACGGATCAAATGCTGCAAATGGCGCACGACTGCCTATCGCGGATGCGCTTGAAACGAGCGCGCGCGCAGTATGACGAGATTATGAAGCGCATCAAAACGCTCTCCGGCGCAGAAAAAATGCAGGCGCTGGATGAAGCAAAGCAGCTGACTGCCACCATCAACCGACTGAAATAATGCAGTCGTTATGGAAATTGCAATTTGTTTATCGCTACCGAGCCGGAAAACCCGGCTGTATCACAAGAAGGAGAGTTCAACTTGACGCTTTCGCAGAATGGCCGTCCGTCACCGCTTGACGAACTGTACGAATACGCAAAAAACAAAGGCACGATCACTTATCAGGAAGTGACCGATCGTCTGGGCAATACTTTTTTTGAGGCCGATCAGCTGGAGAAGGTGCTGGACAAGCTGGAGAGTCTGGGCGTGACCGTGGTGGATTCCGCGGAAATCCCGGATACATCCCCCGCTGCCATGGAAGTGCCCGATCCCGCGCTGAACGACGACCTGAGCGAAGCTGATGTCATTTCCGCCGACGACCCGGTGCGCATGTATCTGAAGGAAATCGGGCGCATTCCGCTGCTAACGAGCGAAGCGGAAATTGAAGTTGCCAAGCAGCTGGAAAGCGACGACCCCGCCATCCGCAACGAGGCGAAACGCCGCCTGAGCGAAGCGAACCTGCGCCTTGTCGTGTCGATTGCCAAGAAGTACGTTGGGCGCAGCAAGAACTCCATGAGCCTGCTCGACCTGATTCAGGAGGGCAACCTCGGGCTGATGAAGGCCGTGGAGAAGTTCGACTACACCAAGGGCTTCAAGTTCTCCACCTACGCGACGTGGTGGATTCGGCAGGCTATCACCCGCTCGATTGCCGATCAGGCGCGTACCATCCGCATCCCCGTGCACATGGTGGAAACAATTAACCGCATCGTGCGCGTGAACCGCCAGCTTCAGCAGAAGCTGGGGCGTGAGCCGCGCCCGGAGGAAATCGCAAAGGAACTGGGCATCAGCGTGAGCAAGGTGCAGGAAATCATCAAGATTGCGCAGGAGCCGGTGTCGCTCGAATCCCCGATTGGCGAGGAGGAGGACAGCCACCTCGGCGACTTCCTCGAAGACGACAAGACGCCGCCGCCCTCCCAGATTGTGGCGGAAAGCATGATGAAGCAGACGCTTTCCGATGTGCTGCACATGCTGACGCCGCGCGAAGAGCAGGTCATTCGGATGCGCTACGGGCTGGATGACGGTCAGCAGCGTACGCTGGAGGAAGTTGGCAAGGCGTTCAACGTCACCCGCGAGCGCATCCGCCAAATTGAGGTGAAGGCGCTGCGCAAGATTAAGCGCCCGAACATGTCCAAGAATCTGGTGGACTACATGGATTGATGATTCCCTGTTGGGCTGAAGGGAGTGGATTCCGCTTGACACAAACCCCGGATGGCCGCCAAAAGCGGCTTGATGACCTCTATGAATACGGCAAGAAGAAGGGCACGCTGACCTACAAGGAGATTATGGAACGCCTGATGGATCTCTACATCGAGCCGGATCAGCTGGACAAGGTGCTGGAGAATCTCGAAGCGCTCGGCGTGACCGTCATCAATGAAAACGACCCGCAGCCCGCGCAGTCCAGCGAGGACACCCCCCTTGACACGATTAACCTGTCCGTCCCCGACGGTGTGAGTTCCGACGACCCTGTCCGCCTGTATTTGAAAGAAATCGGCAAATATCCCCTGCTGACCACCGAGGAAGAAATTGCGCTGGCAAAGCAGATTGCGGAAGGCACGCCAGAGGAGCAAGCAGCGGCAAAAAAGAAGCTCAGTGAAGCGAACCTGCGCCTTGTGGTGTCCATCGCCAAGCGCTATGTCGGGCGCGGAATGCAGTTTCTTGACCTGATTCAGGAGGGCAACCTCGGCTTAATCAAAGCGGCAGAGAAATTCGACTACACCAAGGGCTACAAGTTTTCTACCTACGCGACGTGGTGGGTTCGGCAGGCGATTACCCGCGCCATCGCCGATCAGGCGCGCACGATTCGCATTCCCGTGCACATGGTGGAGACCATCAACAAACTGATTCGCGTCAATCGTCAGCTGGCGCAGGAGCTGGGGCGCGACCCCACACCCGCGGAAATCGCGAAGGAAATGGGCATCAGCGAGAGCAAAGTGCGCGAAATCATCAAGATTGCGCAGGAGCCGGTGTCGCTGGAAACCCCGATTGGCGAGGAAGAGGACAGCCATCTGGGCGACTTCATCGAGGATGAGAACGCGCCCGCGCCGGCGGAGGTGGCGTCCAACGCCATGATGCGCGAACAATTGCAGGAAGTGCTGCACACACTGACCCCGCGCGAGGAGAAGGTCATCCGCCTTCGTTTCGGGCTGGAGGATGGACAGGCGCACACGCTGGAGGAAGTTGGCAAGGAGTTCAACGTCACCCGCGAACGCATCCGGCAGATTGAAGCAAAGGCACTGCGCAAGATTCGCCACCCCGGCCGTTCCAAGAAACTGCGCGACTACTATACGGAATAACATTTGCGGCTCTGTCCACTAATTGGCGGCAGGGCCGTTTTTGGGAGGCGTTATGCTCGACGAAAGACTATCCCTCGCCGCGCAGCTGTACGAGCCGTGTGCGCTGGGCGCGGATATCGGCACAGATCACGCGCTGCTCCCCTGCTATCTGCTGACGCACAACATTTGCCAAGAGATGGTTCTGGCAGATGTCAGCCCGAAGGCGCTTCTCCACGCGGAAGAAAGTGTCCGCCGCCATCATTTGGAGAAGCGCGCGCATGTGCGGCTCGCCGACGGGCTGGATGCGCTGACCGAACCTTGCGGGTGTGTGTCAATGATGGGCATGGGCGGCGAAACCATCCGCACAGTGCTGCTTAGCGGCGCAGAGAAGCTCTGCGGAGCGGTACTGGTGCTTTCCTCGCATACGGAGCAGCCGCTCGTCCGCCGGACATTGCCTGAAATCGGCTACCACATCGTGCAGGAGAAACTCTGCCAAGCGGCGGGGCGCTTTTACATCTTCTGGCGCGCCGAACCGGGGCAGGCGGACGACTGGACGGCGGAGGAAGTGCACTACGGGCGCTTGCTGTGGGTGCAGAATTCGCCGAAAATGCTGCTGGACTACTGCCGCTACCGCATCAAGGTGATGGACGACCGCCTGACCGGGCTGGCATCCGCAGTGGGTGACGTAAGCCAGATTCGCGGCGAAATTTCGGCGGAAATCGACTTTTATCAACGGAAAATCACGGAATTGGAGGGTGCATTATGCTGACGGTACAGCGGGTTTACGAGCTGATTGACGCGCTTGCGCCGTTTGACACACAGGCGGATTTCGACAATTCCGGCTTGCTGGTGGGCAATCCACAGGCGGAAGTGACAGGCATCCACCTTGCGCTGGATGTGACCGACCGCGTGATTGACGATGCGCTGGCAGCGGGCGCGAACCTGATTGTGACGCATCATCCTCTGATGTTTTCCGCCCGGAAGCGCCTGACTGAGGCGGATTACGAGGGGCATCTGCTGATTCGGCTGATTGCAAACGGCTTATCGCTGATTGCCGCGCACACGAACTTCGACCAAGCATCCGGCGGCATGAACGACACGCTGGCGGGACTGCTGGGGCTGGAGAACATCGTCGGCGAGGGATTCCTGCGCGTGGGAGATTTATCCGCACCGATGACTGCGGAAGCATTCGCGGATTTTGCCGCGCGGCAGTTAGGCGACACAGTGCGCGTGATGGGGCATCGGGAGGCGCTCATCCACCGCGTCGGCCTCTGCTCCGGCGGCGGGTGCGACGAGTGGGCAGATGCGCACGCCATGGGCGCGGATGCTTTCCTCACAGGCGAGGTGAAGCACCACATTGCGCTGGATGCATCCTACCACGGCGTGGTGCTGTTGGAGGCGGGACACTTTGCCACGGAAAATCCCGGTATTTTTGCGCTCATGAAGGCTTTACAAAACGCGCCGGATATAGTACAATGGAAAATGCACATTTCGCGCTCCGAACGCAGCGCGTATGAGTGACCGTCCGTGCCCTCCGGCACGCTGTTTATCAAGGAGGTACTTATGGACCAGCTTGCTATGTTATGGCAGTATCAAGTGGAAGACCGCAAGGCTGACAAGCTCGAACAGGAGTTGAGCCGCAGTCCGCTGCGCCAGAAGATGAATACCTGCCGCACGCAGTTCAACGCCAAGCAGAAGCAGTACAAGCAGATGGAAGAGCAGGTGGCGATTCTCTCTGACCGCAAGGATGCCATCCGCGATGCCATCACCCGCTGCGAAGAACAGCTGCGCCACCTGCAAAGCCGCTTCGAGCAGAATCCTCCGACCGAATTGGATGATACGAAAGCGCTGCTGAGCGAAGTGAACCGCTTTCTGGAGACGATTGGCAGCTATGAGCAGGAAATGAAGCGCATGGCAAAGGATGCCAACGATTACGATCAGAAGGAACGCAGCCTGCGCCGCGATGCCATTAAGCTGAAGGAAGAATTTGATAATCTCAAGAAGCAGTACGACAAGGAATCACCGGAAAAGGAAGCTGCCCTGAAGGCACAGAAGGCCATCGTCGCAAAGAAGGGCGAGGGCATTTCGCCGGAGCTGCTGGCACGCTATCACGAGATTAAGAAGCGCATCACGCCGCCGCTCGCTCGGCTGATTAACAACCAGTGCAGCGGATGCAATATGTCGCTGCCGTCGGCAGTGCTGAGCCGCGTCACGTCTGCCAACGGCGAGATTGTGGAGTGCGAAAGCTGCGGGCGTCTGCTGATTCCCTGATTCTGCCGCATATGAAAAAGACCACGCATGACCGATTTTCGGTGCGTGGTCTTTTTCGTATGTGCGATTTTACGGTACATCCTTGCAGACATGCACCCAGCCAAGCGCGCCGGAATAGCGCTCCAGTTCCGGCAGTGTCATCTCATACTATTTCCAAATGAGAATGCGCCAAGATGCGAAGCGAATTTTTCGCGCTGGCTAACGCGAATGAAACGCAGCGTAGCAGCGCTACGCTAAGTGGAATGAGCGGACGCAAGCGCGGAAAAGGCGCGAGCAGATGGCGCAGGTGAATTTGGAAATAGTATCAATGGCGCTGTTGCTGCTGCCGCACGCGGGGAACACCGTCTCAAAGCGGCGCAGAGAATCATCCAGATAGACCTCAACGCCCTCGTTGACTGCGAACGGGCAGACACCGCCGACGGCATGGCCAATTTTCTCCGGCACTTCCTCCGCTGCGAGCATCTTTGCCTTCACACCGAAACGCTCCTTGAAGCGGTGGTTGTCGATTTTGCCATCCCCCGCCGCAACAACCAGAATCGGCTGCTCCTTGCCCTGAAACGAGAGCGTTTTCGCAATGCGCCCCGGCCCACAGCCCAGCGCCTGTGCCGCCAAAGCAACCGTTGCGCTGGATTCATCGAGTTCGCGGATGCGGTCGGCAATCCCCTGCGCGGCGAATGCTGCGCGTACCTTTTCGATTGACATGAATTGTGTAATTCCTTCCTGCCATTATGCATCCAGCGCCGCGTCCATCAGCTTTTGCAGCACCACCGGGTTCGCCTTGCCGCCGGAAAGCCCCATTGCCACGCCCATCAGCGCGTTTTTCAGCGTCAGCTTTCCCTTGCGGTAGCCCGCGACCATCTCCGGGTGCGTGTCGATGGCTTTGCGGACGTACTCTGTCAACACCGCTTCATCGCTGATTTGCATCAGTCCCATGCGGGTGACGTATTCCTCCGGGTCTTCGGGCGTGTTCCAGAGCGCGTCTATCGTCTTTTTCGCTGTGCCGACGCTGATAAGGCTCTGCTCAGTCATGTCCGCAATCTTCGCCAGGGACGCCGGGTTCAGCGGGATTTTCGCATCCTCGCCATCCAGCAGGCGGAACACTTCGCTGATCATCAGGTTCGCCAGCATTTTGACCGCCGCGGTGGACTGCGCCGCCGTCTCGAAGTAGTCCGCCAGATATTTGCTGGAGACCAGCTGCTCCGCCGCGTACGCCGTCAGCCCGTAATCCGCCATGTACGCCGCCTTGCGCACATCCGGCAGCTGCGGCAGCTCCTTGCGCCATCCGGCAATGACTTCGTCGCTCAGCACAATGGGCGCTAAATCCGGGTCGGGGAAATAGCGGTAGTCGTTGGCGTTCTCCTTGCGGCGCATGGAGAACGTTTTGCCCGTGGTCTGGTCGAAGCGGCGCGTCTCCTGCACAATCGCTTCGCCCTTCTTGACTGCCTCCACCTGCCGGCGGTATTCCTCCTCAATCGCGCGCTGAACGGACGTAAACGAGTTCAGGTTTTTCATTTCCGTGCGCGTGCCGAACGGTTCATCCTTTTTGTGGATGGAGAGGTTCACGTCACAGCGGAGCGAACCCTCCTGCATCCGGCAGTCACTCACACCCGTGTACTCGATGACTGCCTTCAGCTTGTGCAGGTACGCGACAGCCTCCTGCGGCGTGCGAATATCCGGCTCAGACACGATTTCAATCAGCGGAACGCCGCAGCGGTTGCAGTCGATGAGCGTCCCCTTCTCCGGGTCATGCACGAGCTTGCCCGCGTCCTCCTCGATGTGGATGCGCGTGATGCCGATGCGCTTCTCGCCCGCTTCCGTCTCCACCATCAAGTGCCCGCCGACGCACAGCGGCAGGTCATACTGGCTGATTTGGTACGCTTTGGGCAAATCAGGATAGAAATAATTCTTTCTGTCCTGCTTGGAGTAACGCGCAATCGTGCAGCCCGTCGCCAGCCCCGCCAGCACCGCGTAATGCACCACCTGCCGATTGAGCACCGGCAGCGTGCCGGGAAAGCCCATACAGACCGGGCAGCACTGCGTGTTCGGCGCTGCGCCGAAGGTCGTCGGGCAGGCGCAGAAGATTTTGGTCTTCGTTTTCAGCTCCACATGAACCTCCAAGCCGATGACCATTTCATATCCGTCCATCATCTTCCAAGCCATTACAGCGTCGCCTCCTTGCAGATTTCGCCCAGCGCCTCTTCCAGCGCATAGCCGACTCGGTAGAGCAGCGGTTCGGAGAAGGTCGCGCCCATCAGCTGCACGCCGACGGGCAGCCCCGCGCGGTCAAGCCCGCAAGGCAGCGACAAGCCCGGAATGCCCGCGATATTCACCGGGACGGTATCAATATCGCCGAGGTACATTTCCAGCGGCGACATCGTCTTTTCGCCAATTTTGTAGGCAGTCGTCGGCGCGACGGGCGAAAGCAGACAGTCAACGTCCTTCAGCACCGCGTTCAGTTCGCGGATGACGAGCGTTCGCACCTGCAATGCCTTCTTGTAGTACGCATCGAAGTACCCGGCGGACAGCGTGTAAGTGCCCAGCAGAATCCGCCGCTTGACCTCCGCGCCGAAGCCCTCGCTGCGGCTCTTCAGGTACAATTCCTCCAAATCAGCATATTCCGCCGCACGATGCCCATAGCGAACACCGTCAAAACGCGCAAGGTTCGAGCTGGCTTCCGCCGAGGACAGGACGTAATACGCCGGAAGCGCGACCTTCAGCGACGGAATGCTGACTTCCTTCACCGTCGCGCCAAGGCGTTCGAGCGTCTTCGCGGCGTTCATGACGGCTTTGCGGACATCAGCGGACAAGCCCTCGCCGAACATCTCCTTCGGCAGACCAATGCGCAAGCCCTTCACGCCTGCTTTCATTTCGCGGTTCATGGGCGTATAGCCGCGTTTGATGGAGGTCGTGTCGCGGCAATCGTAGCCGGCAATCGCGTCCAGCACGAGCGCGTTGTCCGCAACGGTCTTCGTCATCGGGCCGATTTGATCCAGCGACGAGGCGAACGCGACCAGCCCATAGCGGCTGACCATACCGTACGTCGGCTTCATGCCGACAACGCCGCAGAATGCCGCAGGCTGGCGAATGGAGCCGCCGGTGTCGCTGCCGAGGGAGAACGGGGCTTCATCCGCCGCGACGCACGCCGCCGAACCGCCGGACGACCCGCCCGGCACGCGCGACAAATCACGCGGGTTATGCGTGGGGTGAAACGCGCTGTTTTCGGTGGATGAGCCCATGGCGAACTCATCCAGATTCGTCTTGCCGAGCAGGACGCAGCCCGCCGCCTGCAATTTCTCCCAGACCGTGGCGGAGTACGGCGATACGAAATCCGCCAGCATTTTGGACGCGCAGGTGGTTTTGCCGCCCTTGACGCAGATGTTGTCCTTCACGGCGACGGGAATGCCGCAAAGCGGCGACACCTTTTCGCCCTGCTGCCGCTTCTTGTCGCATTCATCCGCCTGCCGGAGCGCTTCTTCCTCGTTCAGGCTGATATACGCCTGTACCTTGCCCTCCACCTGATGGATGCGGTCGAGATACGCCTGCGTGACCTCGCGGGAGGTCAAATCGCCGCGCTGCATGGCATCGGACAGCGCCAGCAGCGTCATTCGGGTAATTTTCATGCCTGATTCCTCCCTTAATCAAACGTCTGCGGCACATTCACGCAGTCTTCGGTGCGCGTCGGCGCGTTGGAGAGCAGCAAATCGCGGTCAAAGGGCGCCGCCGGAATGTCCTCGCGCAGCACATTTTCCGTTGGAATGACGTGCGCCGTCTGCGGAACGTCGGTCGTGTCCACTTCCTGCAAGGCTTCGGCAAAGCCAAGAATTGTGTTCAGCTCCTCGCCCATTGTCACTTCTTCTTCTGCCGTCAGGGACAGCTTCGCCAGCTCCGCGACGGTCTTAATCGCCATCGTCGGACGCTTTTTCTGCGGATGCTTCTCTGCCTCCGCCGCCGTCGAAACGCCCAATTGCAGCACTTCCAGCTGCTCGGCATCGACAAAATCCGGCGCGCTCGTCATCAAATCGGATGCGTCGCGCACCTTCGGGAAGGCAATCACGTCGCGCAGGGAATCCGCGCCAAGCAGCTGCATCACAAGGCGGTCAAGCCCGAAAGCGAATCCCCCGTGCGGCGGCGTGCCGTACTTGAAGGCGTCAATCATGAAGCCGAAGCGGGCGCGGGCGGTTTCCTCGGTGAAGCCCAAGGCGCGGAACATCAGCGCCTGCACGTCCGGGCGGTGGATACGAATCGAGCCAGAACCCAGCTCAATGCCGTTCAGCACCACGTCATACGCCTGTGAGCGCACCCGCGCGGGATCGGTCATCAGGTAAGGCAAATCCTCCTCGTACGGCATGGTGAAGGGGTGGTGCATCGCCATATAGCGCTGTTCTTCGTCCGACCACTCGAACTCCGGGAAGTCGGTGACAAAGCAGAAGCGGTAATCCTGCTTGGCGCGCAAGCCCAGCATATCGCCGACTTCGAGGCGCAAGCCGCACAGCGTTCGACAGACGGTCTGGAACTTATCAGCGCAGAAGAGAATAAAATCGCCATTTTGGGCATCCAGCGCGGTCAGCAGCGCCTGCCACTGCGCCTTGGTGAAGTACTTTTGCAAAATGGAGTTGACCTCGCCGCTGTCGTGAATGAGAATCCACGCCATGCCCTTCGCGCCGTAACCCAGCGCGTGGTCGGTCAGCGTTTCGATGGTTGTGCGGGTGAATTTCTCCGCGCAGCCCTTGCAATTGAGCGCGCGCACCTTGCCGCCCTCGTCCGCCACGCGCCGAAAAACGGAGAAGGAGCATTCCGCCGCCAAGTCCGTCACGTCGCGGATCTCCATGCCGAAGCGCAAGTCCGGCTTGTCGCAGCCGTAGCGATCCATGGACTCCTGCCACGTCAGGCGCGGGAAATCATAGCCGATTTCGCGTCCCATCACGTCACGGAAGATGCTCTTAAACAGGCGCTCCAAGTGCTGGAGGATATCCTCCTGCTCCACAAACGACATCTCCATATCGACCTGCGTGAACTCCGGCTGGCGATCGGCGCGGAGATCCTCGTCGCGGAAGCAGCGGGCAACCTGATAATACTTGTCCATGCCGCCGACCATCAGCATCTGCTTGAAAATCTGCGGTGACTGCGGCAGGGCGTAGAACTTGCCGGGATGCACGCGGCTGGGCACGAGGTAATCGCGTGCGCCTTCTGGGGTGGACTTGCAGAGCATCGGCGTCTCGATGCAGGTGAAGCCGTCGCCGTTCAGGTACTTTTCCGCCGCCATCTGCACCTGATGCCGGAAGCGGAGTGCCTTCTGCAACTGCGGACGGCGCAAATCCAGATAGCGGTACTTGAGCCGCAGTTCCTCGCGCACCTTTGCATCCTCGTCCATCGAGTACGGCAGGGGCTGCGCTTCGCTGAGGACAACAAGGCGCTTTGCCAGCAGCTCCACCTCGCCCGTCGCCAGACGCGGGTTATACGTTTCTTCGTCGCGGTGACGAATTTCGCCCTCCACCTGAATCACGCTCTGCATATGCAGCGTTTCCGCATGGTGGAAGTCCTCCGGCGGCAGGTACTGCATATTGCAGACGACCTGCGCAACGCCCTCGCGATCCTTCACATCCAGAAAAATCACGCCGCCCATATCGCGCCGATTCTGCACCCAGCCGCACAGCGTCGCCGTCTGTCCCATATGCTCTTTGCGGATTGCGCCGCAGTAATGTGTCCGCTTCATGGTCATCCTCCTTGCTTTTTTGCGGTATAAAAAAACGCCTTTCAACCCCAACACATGGGGCGAAAGACTTCTCGCGGTACCACCCAATTTTCCCCGGCGCGCGCCGGAGCATCTCTGCCGCAACGGTCAAAAATGACGATTGCGCGAAGCTGTCACGGGCTTCCCCCGTCCGTGCCTACTAAGCAAACGCTTTTCGGGCGGCGGCTCTGAGCTGTTTCTTCCCCGGTGTCCGCCTGCCGCACTCGCACCTGTTCGCGGCTCTCTGCAAAAGCGACTTCCCGGCTACTGCTGCTCTTCATAGCCTTGTGGAGACTTGCGTCTCTGTTGAATTGCGGTTATCATACCATCTTTTCCGGCGCTTGTCAAGCAAAAAACATTGGGAAAACAATTGCCGGACACAAAAAAGGGGCTGATGACCCCTGCAAACGCAGAAATCACCAGCCGAAGAATTGCTTTATTCCACCGCCACAATGCGGCCGTCGCCGTAGGGGTTGGCGTACTGTTCGCCCACCACGCCGCCGAGGGTGGTCGTGATGTAGGTAATCAGCACCTGATTGTCAACCATCATGTCCTCGCCCAGCACTTCGCAGCCGTCGAACATGGTGTAGCCGTCACCATGGCCAAGCAGCATGTAATTGTGGGATGCCAGCGTGTAGGTCTTGTCCAGTTCAAGGGGCTGACCGCCGACCATCACGTTCTTGACGCGGTATTCGCCCGAAACGCGCGTGAACATGCCGTTCTCGTCCTTCTCGGCGGAGGACGCGACGCCCGTGTGAATCTCGTAAGTCAGACCGGAGACCTGCAGGAAGCCGCCGTTTTCGCTCGGCACAGCGCGTGCGCCCCATTCCAGCGCGTCCAGCACCTGCTGACCCGTCACGCGGATGACGCACATGGTGTTGCCAAAGGGATGGACGCTGTAAATGTCGTCAAGCGTGATGTCGCCCGCTTCAATCTGCTTGCGGATGCCGCCGCCGTTGACGAACGCAATGTCCGCGTTGGACAGCGCGCGGTACGCATCGGCGCACAGGTCACCCAGATTCGTTTCGGCGTTGCGGACGATGCGGACGGGAGTGCCTTCCGCCGTCACCGCGACGGGGTCATTGACGTAGAGCGGCACCTGAGAGGTCGCAACGACGGTTTGACGGATTTCGTCGAGCTTGGCGACCTGCGCCGCCACTGCGTCCGCCGCATCGCCCGTCAGATTCAGCAGCTTCGGCGCGGCAATGTCCACCGTCCAAGTGTACAGGCCCGTCGTCAGCTTGCCGTCCTTGGCGATGCGCAGATAGCCGACGGAGGACAGCTTCGTGCCGCAAGCCGCGCGCAGCACCGTCTTGCCCTCGGCGTTCTTGACTTCGTTGCAAGCCATCGTTTCGTGCGCGTGGCCGTCAAGGAACGCATCAATACCCGTGGTATGCGTGATGACCTCGGTGCTCATGTAGGGCGAGCAGCTTTCCTCAATGCCCATATGCCCCATGGCAACGACGTACGTTGCGCCTTCCGCGCGCGCCGCATCCACCGCGGACTGCACCGCCGCGTAGAGCTTATCGCCCGTTTCATCCTGCATGAAGCCGTAGATGAAGTTGCCCGCATCGTCCTGGAAGTAGACTGGCGTGGAGGATGTAATCGTGTTCGGGGTAGTCATGCCGACAAAGGCGATTTTCACGCCGTCAAATTCCTTGATGACGTAGGGCGCGAAAACCAACTCATCGCGGCAGGTGAAGTTTGCGGAGATGTAGGGGAATTTCGCCTGCTTGGTCAGTTCGAGGAAGTTCTCCATGCCGTAATCAAATTCATGATTGCCGGGGATGGCGATGTCGTAGCCGACCGCGTTCATCAGCTCAATGATGGCGCTTCCCTTGGTCAGTGTGCCGATGGTTTCGCCCTGAATCGCGTCGCCGTCATCGACAAGCACCACATGGTTGTCTGCCTGCAGGCTGTTGCGCATATTCGCCACACCCGCGTAGCCCCAGCCCTGGTCAATGCCGCAATGAACGTCACTGGTAAAGAGCACCACAACGTCCTTGGTCAGCGCGGGGGCTGTGTCTTCCGCGAAAGCAACGCCGCACAGCAGCATGGCGAGCATCAGCAGAACCGCAAGAAACTTCTTCATTCGGTTTTCCTCCTAATCGTATTGTCCAGACAGACCTCCCTGTCTTTATCTTCATTATAACGCATGTGATGTGTTAAAATCAAGCAGTTATTCATCATTTTTGCGTAAAAACTTTGCGTTCTATCTGTCCACTGCGCTCCATATGCTCTTTCTGCAAGCGCAGATGCGCCCGGAAGGAGGCTGTTCACCCTTGCGCAGACTCCTTTCGCTGCTGATGCTGCTGATTGTTCTGATTTTTCCGCTCTTTGCCGGGCGCGTGCGGAGCGCCTCCACCGCCTGCGCCATCCACGTTGATGTGGAGCAGAAGATGCTGACGCTGTTCTGCGGAAGTGAAATCGCCGCGCGATACCCGATTGCCACCGGCGCGCGGGATACGCCGACGCCGCTGGGCGTATTCCGCATCAACCGGCGCTTTTCGGGCGAGATGGGCGGTTTCGGCACCTGCTTTCTGGGCTTGAACGTCCCGTGGGGCGACTATGGCATTCACGGCACGAACCGCCCGGAGTCCATCGGCACAAACGCCAGCCACGGGTGCATCCGAATGCGCGTCGCCGATGCGGAAGCTCTCTATGCGCGCGTACCCAACGGAACGGTCGTCGTCATTGAATGCGGCGCGTACGGCGAACTCGGCGGCAGTCTGCGGACGCTGAAAAATGGCGACCGCTCCAGCATGGTTCGTGCCGTGCAGCGGAAGCTCCGCGCGCTGGGCTTCTATTTCGGCACACCGGACGGCATTTTCGGCTCGGCGACGCAGCGCGCGGTGGATAAAGCGCGCGAAACATTCAGCCTTTCAGCGAACGGGCTGGTAGATTGGGCGCTGTACCAGAAATTAGGGCTGACGCTGTTTGAATAGGAGGGATACCATGAATTGGGATGAAACACGCGATTTTCTCTCCCCCTGCTTTCCGGAGTGCATCCGGGATGAATTGGCGATGCTGCTGCCGGGCGAACTGCGCGAAATCCGCATCCGCGCCGAGCGCCCCGCCGTGTTCGTAACAGCGACGCGGACGGCGAAGCTCGACTGGATTCCCGGTCAAATGCAGGTAGAGGCGCTGACGGAGGCGCTTTCAGGGCATAGCCTGTTCGCGCGCGCAGACGAGACCCGGCGCGGCTACCTGACGCTGCGCGGCGGCCACCGCATGGGGCTGTGCGGGCACATCACGCGCAAAAACGGACAGAGCACGCTGCGGGACATTGCGTCCGTGTGCATCCGCATTGCGGGCGAATGGCGCGGCTGTGCCGATGGTCTCATCAGCCGCTTCCCCGCCCTGTTTCCGGGCAAAACGCCGTCGGTGCTCATCATCGGCGCACCCGGCAGCGGCAAGACAACGCTCCTGCGCGACCTGACGCGGCAAATGGCGGATACAATGTCGGTTCAAGCGGCGCTGATTGACGAGCGCGGCGAACTGGCGGCGTGCGTGGACGGTGTGCCGCAATTGGACGTGGGCGCATCCACCGACGTATTGGACGGGCTGCCGAAAATAGAAGGCGTGCCATGGTTAATCCGCTCAATGGCGCCAAACGTGATTGCTATGGACGAACTCTCCGGCGCGGAGGACGCGGCGTGCGTGATGGACGCGTGGGCGTGCGGCGCGTCGGTGCTGGCAACGGTGCACGGAACGGCGCTGGCGGAAACGGCGAATCGCCCGGCATTATCGCCCCTGTTCTCCCGGCGGTGCTTCGACCTGTATGTGCTGCTTTCCAGCGAAGGCGGCGGGAAAATCACCGCGCTGCACGACCGCTGCGGCAGCCCGATTCCCTTGTCATGACGCGCCTGCTGTTTCCGATTTGCGCGGCGCTGCTGTCCACCTTGGCGGGGCTGCACCTGTCCACGCACCTGCGGCAGGAGGAGCAGCGGCTGGCGCGCTGGGGCGAAGTGCTGCCGCATTTGCACCTGCTGATGGCATCGTGCGCATACTCGCTGCCGGAAGCGTTCCGCCTGTGCGCGGACGGGAATCATCCGCCGGATACGCTACTGCGTCAGCTTGCGGACGCGCTGGAACGTGCGCCGCTGTCCTCGCCGGGCGCGTTGACGGACAGGCTGTGTCCGGCAATCAGCGAAAAGGACATCATCAGCCGAATGATGCACCTGCTCAGCCGCGGCAGCCTCGAAAGTCGACTGCTGGCGGTCGAAAACGCGCGGCAGGAGGTGACGCTGATGCACGAGAAAGCGGCACGCAAGGCGGACAAGGACGCGCGGCTGTACCAGACGCTGGGCTGGATTGGCGGGCTGTGCCTATTGCTTATCCTGATGTAAGGGGGAAAGTTCCATGCAGCTTGACCTGCTCTTTCAGATTGCCGGGGTCGGCATCCTCACGACGGTCGTGGCGTCGGTGCTGAACAGCTCCGGGCGCAGTGAGCTGGCGAATTTGGCGACGGTCGCCGGGCTGGCGATTGTGCTGCTGATGGTCGTGTCGCTTTTGTCGCAATTGTTCACCAACGTGCGGACGATTTTCCAGCTTGGATGAGGGCGCGGGATGGAGACGGCGGGAAAACTGGCGGGTTTTGCGGTCTGCGCGGCATTGGTGGCGCTGATTCTGCGTCGTCTGCGGCCGGAAGCCGGGTGGGGCGTATCGCTGGGCGCGGGCGCAATCGTGCTGCTGGCGGCGCTTCCGGCGCTCTCGGCGCTGGTGCGCGGGATTGCGTCTTTATCCGCCATGAGCGGGCTGGACGACAGCTTCATGCAGCAGCTGCTCAAAATCGCCGGGCTGTCGCTCCTGCTGGACTTTGCGGCGCAGACGTGCCGGGACGCGCAGGAGGAAGCCCTTGCGCTGAAAGTGGAGTTCGCCGGGCGGGTGCTGCTGCTCTCCAGCGCATTGCCCGTCTTGCAGGCGCTGTTGTCGCAGCTTGTGTCCTTGCCGCTGTCTTGACGGCAGGCGCATCCGCAGAATCGGGCGAGGCGGAATCGCTTTCCAGCGGCATCAGCACCATCGTATCCGCCTTGGACAGCGCCGCGCTGGAATCCGCCCTCTCCGACGACGACCCCTTCGCGCAAACCGGCGGTTTCCGGCAGACGCTGACCGC
>FR899900.1:200890-214348 GCA_000437595.1 Faecalibacterium sp. CAG:74
ACCCCGCCGATTTGCTCTCGCGGCAGTTCTTTTCTGCCGTGCGGCAAAGTCTCTGGCGGCTGACGCGGCTGATTGCCCCCGCGCTGCTCTGGGCGCTGCTGAAACAGTTCAGCGGCAGAAGCAGCGAATGCGGACGCATCGTTGTGCAGCTGTTCGTGTGTGTGTTTCTCACGCAGGATTTGAGCGACCACATCACGCTGGCGGTTGCGACGGTGCAGCAGATTTCCGCTGGGATGCAGGGGCTGCTGCCGATGCTGCTGACGATGATGGCGGCAGTTGGCGGGAGCGCGGGTTCGGCGCTGATGCAGCCGGCAGTAGTGGCGTCGGCAAGCGCGATGACAAGCCTGATTTCCGGCATAACCGTGCCGCTGGCGGTCGCGTCGGGGGTATTGTGTATGCTCTGCCATTTGGGCGATGGAATCCGCGTGCAGCGGCTGGCGGAATTTACGCAGCAATGCGCGGTGTGGTCGCTGGGCATCGGGTTCACGGTGTTCATCGGCGTGCTGACGACGCGCTCGGTAACGGCGGCAGCAATTGACGGCGTGACGCTCCGCACGGCGAAGTACGCGCTGAACAACCTCGTGCCGTTCGTCGGCGGGCTGTTCGCGGACACAGTGGACACGCTGGTCGGCTCCGGGATGCTGGTGCAGAGTGCGCTCGGCGTGACGGGGCTGATCGTCATAGCGTCCCGCGCGGTGCTGCCGCTTTGCCAAACGCTGGCCGCCGCAATGCTCTACAAGCTCGCGTCCGCGCTGATGCAGCCGGTATCCGACGGATCGCTCGCCGGGTGCATCCACGATTTCGCGAAGGTGCTGATGCTGCTGTTCGTGCTGCAATTATCCGCAGCTGCCATGTATTTGATGCTGATTGCGCAGCTGATTGCCGTCAGCGGGTTCACGATGATGCTGCGATAACGAGGTGAATGACGATGGAAGCGCTGACCGGGTTTGCGGTGCTGTCGCTGCTCTCTTCGCTCCTGCTGTCTCTGCTGCCGGAAACGAGGCTGAAAAGCACGGTGCATCTGGTGGCGAGTCTGCTGCTGCTGCTCTCGTGGCTGACGGCGCTGCAAACGCTGTGTACACGGTTTTCGCAGCCGGAAAGCAGCGCTTCCGCCGCGTCTCCCCTGTCTGAAACGGCTGATTTTTCCTTTGCTGATGCGGTGGATGCCCTGTCGCGCCAGCCATCCGCGCAGGAGGATGCCCCATGAACATGACCCGCTTCCGGGAGCTGCTTCGGCGGGACGGCTGGCTGTATGCAGCAATCGCGCTTTGCGTGGTGCTGGCGCTGTCCGTGAGTGCAATCAGCGGCAGCAGTCCCGACGAGGAAACCCGCATTGCCCGCGTGCTGTCCGAAATCGCGGGGGCGGGCAGTGTCAGCGTAACCATCTACACAGAGGACAGTCAACCCTGCGGCGCGGTGGTGGTGGCGTCCGGTGCGGAGGACATTGCCGTCCGCCTGCGCTTGCAGGAAGCCGTGACGACGCTTCTTGGGCTGGACAGCAGCCGCGTCGCCGTGTATCCGCGAAAAGGAGGAAACGCCCCATGAAGCTGCAATCCCTGCCGACATTCCTTGTCCGCCGAAAGAACTGGCTGCTGATGGCGGCACTGGCGCTTTCGCTCACCGCAGCGCTTCTGCTGCGCCCGTCATCCCCGCAGGCGCAGCGTGTGACGCTGCCTATGACATCCGCCGAATCAAGCGCATCGCCCTTGGAGGCATTCCGCATCAGCCGAGACAGCGCCTATCAGCGCGACATGGCGGCGCTGGAAACCCTCATCAGCAGCGAAAACACCGACCGCGCTGCGCGGCAAAGCGCGGCGGAAGAACTGCAAGCCTACGTTGCGCTGCATCAGGCGCAGTTAGCGCTGGAAGGGGCGCTGCTGACCTCGGAGCTCGCGCCGTGCTGCGCTGTGGTGACGGACGGGAGCGTCACCATCGTGACGGAAAAACAGGAAATCACGGAGCAGGACACCGCGCTGGTGCTGACACTCGTGCAGGTGCACACAGGCGTTCCCGCGTCAGGCGTGCGCATCATGACGGCACAGTGAATTTCGTAAAAAGCCGGTTTCACTTTGCAAAAAGCGGGGTATACTGTCTCTGTCAGGAAAGCGTGGATTGACGCGGCCGCATTCCTGTGCTATAATGAAGCATCTCTTGCAAGGAGGGATAACTTCATGGAAAGAACAGGAACGATTACCGCGGTCTCCGGCGACACGCTGGAAGTCACCTTCTGCCGCCCCGGCGACTGCGAAAAATGCCACGCCTGCATCGGCGGCGAAAAGAAGCATGTACTGCTGGTGAAGGGCGAAGGGCATGTGGGCGACGCGGCAGTGGTGTCACTGCCCGAACAGACGGTTGTCAAGGCCTCCGCGCTGGCGTATCTCTTGCCGCTGGCAGGGCTGTTCATCGGCATGTTGCTGGGCGCGCTGGTTGCGCCGCAGAGCGAGACGGCGGGCAGTGCCATCGGCGGTGTGATCGGGCTGGCGGCGGCGCTCATCGGCTTGACGGCGACGGAAAAGAAGCGCAGTCAGTCCGGAGAATATGCGCCGAAGCTGCTGCGCGTGATTTCTGCCGCAGACGCGCTCAAAAACTGACATTACCATTGAGAAAGGATGTGTTTTTATGGCCAAGGAACTTATGAGCAGTGAATTTTCTTCTTTTGTGAAGCAGGACAAGCCCGTTTTGGTGGACTTCTGGGCAACGTGGTGCGGCCCGTGCCGGATGCTCGCGCCGGTGGTGGAGGAGGTTTCCGCCGCGCACGCGGATGACGTCGTCGTCGGCAAGGTGGATGTGGACAAGTGTCCCGAACTCGCCCAGCAGTTCGGCGTGATGAGCATTCCGACGCTGATTCTGTTCAAGGACGGTCAGGTGGTGGACACGCTGGTGGGCTATCACCCGAAGGCGGCGCTGGAAGACCTGATTAAAAAGGCGCTGTGAGTTCAGCTTATCCCGAAAAAGCTTTCTGTCGCAAGGGCAGAGAGCTTTTTTCGCGTCACTGCGCGCAATGAAAAATGTAAAAATCCGCGGGAGGGCGGTTTGTCCCTTCCTTTTCGCGCAAAGGAATGCTATAATGAAGAAGCTGCATTGCAGCCGAAACCTACTGACAAAGGAGCGAATCACGATGAAACGCCTGATGAGTCTGCTGCTGATGCTCTGTCTGCTCATCCCCTGTCTGACCGCACCCGCGCTGGCGGACACCCCGAAGCCGATTCCGACGATTGATTATGACAGCATCCCCGAACCACGCGAAGGGCTGCACCACTATCTGCTGCTCTGCTCCGACCAGTGGACGAACAAACTCGTGAACACCGACGGCATCGTGATTGTCACACTGGACACGGTGACGCACCGCATCATGCTCACGTCGATCATCCGCGACGCGCTGGTGGAGCGCCCCGACGGCGTGATTGGGCGCATCAACTACATCGCGCGCAATTCCGGGCCGGAAGCGCTGTGCAAGGTTATCAGCCAGCACCTGGGCATCAAAATTGAAAAGTACATTCTGCTGAATTTCCAGATGATTGCCAACATTATTGATTATCTGGGCGGCGTGGATATCACAGTCAACGCGTCGGAGGCGGCGTATCTGCGTCGCTATCCGCTTGACCCCGGTCAGACCGAGCCGACGATGGCGCAGGCGGGCACTTACCGCTTCACAGGGCGCGCGGCAGTCATTTACATGCGCATCCGCAAGGCGGGCGGCGGCGGCGATTTCATGCGCACACAGCGCGCCCGCACGGTCATGTCCACCTTGGCAGACCAGTGCCGCACCTTTACCTACGATCAGGCGCGCGACCTTGTGGACGTCATCATGAAGAACAATCTTCAGACGAACATGACGCTCGACGACATGATTGCCGCCATGGAGCAGGCGCTGAAGCTGCGCACCTGCGTGATTGAGGAACTGCGCATCCCGCAGGACGACGCGGTGCACCCCATCAGCTACGCGGGTATGGCGGTGCAGGAAGTGGACTGGGTGATGAGCCGCGAGGATATGTCGAACTTCCTCTCCAGCGGCTGGCTCGTCATTGACGACAACGACGAGGACGACCCGATTGATTTCTAACCCCTCAAAGTTTTGACATAAGAAGGAGTTTCCGCCATGAAGTGTCCCCAATGCGGTCAATGGAACCGTGCTTCCCTGCCCAACTGCATCCGCTGCGGCGCGCCGCTGAATCCGGAAAGCGCCGAAACGCCCGCGTGGCAGGAGCAGTTCCGCAAGGAAGATAAAGAGCCGAAGAAGTACATCCACGTCGACGAGGACGGCGCCGTTGACGAATCCAGCGACCGACGGGATGAACTCGCCACGGACATGACGGAGCTGAAAGAGCGCAAAGTACGCGGCGCACGCCGTCTGGAGCGGATGAAGGAAGAAGCCGCGATGCGCTCCGCCCCTTCCGGCGCGACCACCATCCACATGCATTCCTCGCGCGAATCGCTGATGAATGCGCACGTTGGGCGCGTCCGCATGGTCGGGCACGAAGACGAGCGCAATGCGTCTGCGCAGAGCGCGGCGATGGCGGACAACGTCGTCCCCCAGCCGAAAATCTGGCAGGACACCCGTGGATATGACCCGCTCGTTACCATGCTGCAGGAGAACACGATTCCATCCGCCCCGCCGCGCATGAACGAAATGAAATCCTACCGCACGCGCGGCAAGGGCTTCCGGGTGACGCTGCGGGTGCTGATTATCCTGCTGGTTGTGGGTCTGGTCGGCGTCGGCGGATTCTTCGCGCTGTCCCATCTGGGGCTGCTGAACACCTCCAGTGGGTCGAACGCGTCCATCACGTCCAGCATTGTGGATGATTTGGCGGCGCACACGGTGCTCATCCCCGGCGAGGACGGGCAGCAGATTTACGTCGGCGCGCCGATGCAGGCAACGTACCCCGTGGTGGACGGCTTCGCGACGGTTGAGATTCCGGATTACCTCTGGTATCGCGACTTGCCGAGCGTCGGTGTGGAAAACGAGACGATGCATGTGACGCTCAAGGCGTTCCTGAAAACCGCGAACGGCCGGCAGAAGGCGCTTGACCCCATTGAGTACGACATTTCCATTCCGCTCAGCCCAATTGCGCTGGTTTCACCGGAATCCATGCGGCAGGAAGTAACGACCGCTATGTACTCCGTGCAGCTGCAAGTGCGTCCCGGCTCAACGGTGACGGTCAACGAGGTGGACATTTCCGACACGGTGAGCGAGGATGGTCTGCTGATTTACAACGCAACCGTTCAGCCCATTGGCGACAATGTGTTCAAATTCCGCGTCCGCGCGCCGTACTGCCGCGAAAACGCGCTCGACCTCACCCTCTACCGCGAAGTGCAGGAGATTCCGCTGGACTTGGCGGTGACGACATACGCATCAACGAGCAAATCCACCCTCGAAATCTCCGCGACGACCAAACCCGGCGCAACGGTGGACGTGCTGACGAATCACTCCGACCTTGACATTACGAATCTGGATAAGACGGGCGAATTCAAGTTTGTTGCCATCTTCGATAAAATCGGCGACAACACGATTACCATCACGTCCTCCTATCCGGGCAGCAAGACTTCGCGCGTGGACTACACCATCTATTACGTTCCGAATCAGGACGTGTACACCCGCAAAGCGTGGCCGCTGAACAACTCCGCCGAATACTCCGAGCTGATGTCAAACATCACCTACCGTTCCGAGCATTCGCAGGTGTATCTGGTCGTCGGCACGATTGCCGAAATCATCTCCACCAAGCCGCAGACAGCCATCGTCTACACGGGCGAGGACGGTCAGAGCCGCCCCGTGGTCATTGAGAACAAGTCGAAAACCGACTGGGCGGTGGGCGACTACCTGCGCATCTACTGCGACGCATACGGCACATACAGCGCCATGCCGTGGCTGATTGCGCGCTATACCTATCAATAACCCTGGGGAGGAAACAGTATGGCTTCCTATGACCTTCTGATTATCGGCGCGGGGCCCGCCGCGTGGAGCTGCGCCATGACCGCCCGTCAGCGCGGATTGACGACGGCGGTCGCGTGCGCGCAGTCCGCCACCAGCTGGCTTCAGCGCGCAGAACGCATCGACAACTACCCCGGTCTGCCGCAAATCAGCGGCAAAGAGCTGCTTTCACGCTTCCGGGCGCAGGCGGCGGACATGGGCGTTATCATCATCGAGCAATTGGCGCGGCAGATTATGCCAAGCGGCGACATCTACATGACACTGGTCGGCAACGACATCATCGAAAGCCGCGCAATTGTGCTGGCGATGGGCGCGGCACGTCCAAAGCTGCTGCCGGGCGAAGAAGAGCTGCTGGGGCGCGGCGTAAGCTGGTGCGGCACATGCGACGGCATGTTCTACCGCGGCAAAAAGGTGGCGGTGCTGTCGGCATGGACGGGCGGCATCGAAGAAGCGGAATTTCTCGCCGGACTGGCATCCGAGGTGGATTACTACCTGCTGGCGCAGCACGCGCAGCCGGAAAATCCGCCGTACCGCCTGTGCGAGGGCAAGCCGCAGTCCATCCGGCACGAAGCAAATCAGCTGGTGCTCAAGACGGACGCGGGCGAATACCGCTACGACGGCATCTTCATCTTCCGCCCTGCCGTATCGCCGGACACGCTGCTGCCGGGGCTGAAAACCGAAGGCGCGTTCATCCCCGTTGACCGGCGGATGGCGACGAATCTGCCGCGCGTCTACGCCTGCGGGGACTGCACGGGTCAGCCGCTGCAAATCGCCAAGGCAGTCGGCGAGGGCAACGTTGCCGCCATCAGCGCATCCGCCGATTTGAGCAAGGGGGCACGCGCATGAAGAAGGCATTCCGGTATCTGCTGCCGCTTCTCCTGCTGATGCTGCTGACGCTGCCCGCGCTGGCGGACGGCTACGAATTTGCCGACGACCTGACGGGCGAATACCTTTACCCGGCGGGCTCGGACGAATCCACCGCGACGTACATCTACCGCTACCGCTATCCGCAATTGGCCGGCGACGACGAAATCGCTGCGATGTTCAACACAACCTATGCCTACACCGCCGACGACACCCTTGCCTTTGAAGCGCCGATGAACGCGGGGCTGACCGACGGCGCGGCGCAGGCGACCATCATCGACGTGACGTATGAAGTCACCTGCCAGACGGCGGATTACCTCTCGATTCTCATCACGAAGCACACAAAGCGCCCGGACAGCGAGTCCACCACCATCAGCGGGCATGTGTTCGCGCTGACGGGCAGCCGCGCGGGTGAAATTATCAGTCTGCCCTACCTGCTGGGGATTCTGACGCAGGACGGCAAGGTGGACACTTGGCTGCAAGACCGTCAGACGGCGAAGGCGGACAATTGCGTGCGCGAGCTGGTGTGGGCGGAAATCGAGCGGATGATGAAATCCGGCGACGTGCCGTTCTATGACGGCTTGACGTTCGAGGAGCTGGAAGCCGCGTTCTATCCGGAAGAGGATTTCTATCTGGATGAAAACGGCGACCCGGTGTTCTATCTGCTGGAAAACACGGTTGCCCTGCCCGAAGCGGGCATTCTGCTTGTCCCCATCTCGCTGGAAACGCTGCTGGATGAGCTGTAATGGCTGCTATCCCCTATTATTTGTGTATCAGGAGGCTTCATGCTCCGCGAATTTGATTTGCAAAGGATGCACTGGGCGGACAAAACGCAGTCCATGCTCCACCAAAGGCAGATGGAAGCGTGCGAGACGCGTCTGCTGAGCTACCCAACCGAGTCGATTTTCACGCTGCAGGACGAGCGGGAGACCGAATGCTGGTGGCAATGCTCTTACGACGCGGAGGAATCGCCAAAATCGTCCGTGCTGCACACACTGCGGGAGATGCGGGCGAATGTGCTTGCGCGCCTGCCCGTGGAAGCCGCGCTGCTGACAGAGACGGAACATGCGCTGATTGTCCGGCTGATTCTCTGCGGAGGTCAGGTGCGCATCGACGGCTGGCAGGAGCTGTCCGCCGCTGAATCACTGCTGCGCCGCCTTTGGTGTACGCTGGAGGTGGACGAGCAGGACGTTCTGCTGCACCTGCCGCGGGAACTGATGACCCCGCTTTCGCTGACCCTGCGCGAGCAGCGGCATCAGGATCTGCGCAGTCGCCTGCTGTTCTTCGACACGGACACGAAGGCGGCGCTCTACCTGTCCGGGATGCTGAGCGCGAAACAGGCGCTTTCCCGACTCTACGAAAGCGTGCTGCACGATTCATACGCGAACGATGAAGCGTTGGCGCTGCGCTACTTGAAGGCGGGCAACGATTTCTACTACAACCGCGCCGGGGAGCTGTTTCTGCTGCATCCGGGGCTGGCTGACCCGGAGAAAATCCTGCGGGAAGGCGGCTTTCCGATGGGGTATCAGCCGGATTTGCCGAGCGAACGGGCGCTGATGGCGTCGCGCGACCTGCTGCCAGAGGAATTTGAGACAGACGCACAGCTTTCGGCTCTGCTGGACAGCTGCATGGGGCTGGAAACGGCGGAGGAAAGCAGCGCGCACGATTTGCGGATACTGGTCAAGCAGCATGTAACGTGGTCAGAGCTGATGGAGGTTGTGCGGGCAATGCTGCCGATTCCGCCAACGAAGGAACTGACAGCGTGCCTGCATCGCCTGTACGCCTTCACACCGCGCTGGGGAACATACCGCGCCGCGCTGGTGCAATAACAGGAGCTATCATGAAATACACATTTCAAACCGATTCTGCGGCGGAGGGGCTGCGCATAGACGCCTGCATCCGCCGTTTTTTGCCGGAACTGCCCTCCCGCGCGGCGCAGGAGGCGTTCTCCCATCGCGACGTGAAACTCGACGGCAAGCGCGTCAAGCCGGATATGCGCGTGCACGCTGGGCAATGCGTGGAAGTATTCTGCATGGAGCAGACCGCGCCGCTGCTGGATGTCGTGTACGAGGATGCGGATGTACTGCTGGTCAACAAGCGGGCGGGCATCAGCGTAGAGGCGGACAAAAAGGGCGGCGTGACGCTGACCGAATTGGCCGCACGGCACGTTCGTCAGCAAGCCCCCGACGCGCGCGCACCCAAGGCGTGCCATCGGCTGGACAACCAGACGTGCGGGCTGCTGATGTTCGCCAAGACGGAGAAGGCCGAGGGCATTTTGGAGCGCGCCTTCCGCGACCGCACAATGGACAAGCGCTACATCTGCCTTGTGCGCGGAATGATGAAGCCGCCGAAAGCCACCTGCCGCGCCTACCTGCTCAAGGACGCGAAAGCCGCGCATGTCACCATCCACGACAGCGCCGTCCCCGGCGCGCGCCCGATTGTGACGGCGTATGAAACACTGGAACAGGGCGCGGTCAGCCGCGTGGAAATCCACCTGATTACAGGGCGGACGCACCAAATCCGCGCGCATATGGCGGCGCTGGGGCATCCGCTGCTGGGCGACGACGTGTACGGCGACCGCGCGTTCAATCGGCAAATGAAAATGCAGGGCAAGCTCTGCCTATGCGCGGCGCAATTGACGCTGGACACGGGCGGCGCGCTGCCGCAGCTGGACGGGCGGACGTTCCGCGTAAAGTGCCCGTTCTGACAGGAGAGGTATTTTATGAATTTACAAATGCCGATTCGCCTGATTGCCACCGACATGGACGGCACGCTGCTGACGGATGAACCGCTGATTCTGCCGGAAACGGCGGATGTACTGCGCCGCGCGGCGGAAAAGGGCATCGTGCTGTCACTGGCATCGGGGCGTTTGCCGGACGACGCGAGCTTTTTTGCCGTGGACGCGAAGCTGCCAATGCACGTCATTGCGCTCAACGGCGCGGTGACGCTGGTGAAGCCGCTGGGCGACGTGCAGGAGGCGCACCACCTGCCGCAGCCGACTGTCCATCGCATCACGGCGCGGCTGGACGAAGCAAACGTGCAGTACGCGGTGTTCGGCGTTCACGAGGTGGTTGCGTCGAACGACATGCCGCTTTCCCGCGCGCAGGTGCTCATCGGCACATTCCTGAACCGCGCGGGCGGGCGCACCGCTTTCCGCAACCAGAAGCAAGGCATCGACGCGGTGATTCAGGACTGCGTGAAGGTGGTCGTTTTCTCGCAGAATCTGCCGCTGCTGGATGATTTGCGTGCGTTCGTGCGCGATAGGTGCCCCGATGCGGACGTGACGAGCAGCTGGTGGGACAACATTGAGATTGTACCGCGCAGCGCCAGCAAGGGCAGCGCGCTTCAGGCGCTCGCGAAGTCGCTGAATATCCCGATGGACGAAGTGATGGTATTCGGCGACAGCGACAACGATTTGAGTATGCTCAAAGCGGCGGGCGTTTCCGTCGCGATGGGCAACGCAAACGAGCGTGTGAGGGCATCCGCGCGGTTCGAGACGCTAACGAACGATGCGCAAGGCGTGGCTGCCGCCATCCGCGCCATCGTGTTTGGCGAAGACGTGCCGGGCGTCATCCGCAAGCGGTAACTATGCGCCCATCCCCTGCCGAAGCGCAAGCATCCGCCCGAACAGCCCGATTCCCTCCAGTTTCAGCTGGGCGGACAGGGCTGTTTTGCTGTCCTGATTCTCCAGATTGCCCCTGATCTGCGCCCACGCGTCCGACAGCGCCAGCAGCTCCTTGATCGGCGACGGCGGATTGCGCCTGAAGCGCTCCTGCGCCGTCTGCCGCCAGAGCGTCAGCTGACCGCCCAGCGCCGTTATCTGCTCCTGCGCTTCCGTCAGCGTCAGTTCGCCCGCATCCAGCAGGGACGCGGTGTCCCGCAGCGTCCGCGCGGCTTGCAGCAGCAGCGTGAACCCCGCCTCGGCAACATCCACCTGACCTGCCATGCCTTTGAGCCGGAGCTGCAATTCCGGGCATGTCCAGCGATAGAGGTACGTTTCAATGCGCTGATTTTCGCCCAGCCGCTGCCGCACGGATGCAGCATCCGTCTCCGTGCCGTAGCAGGCAATGAACACGCGCCACTTTTCGCCGTCCTCGACAACCGCGCCCGGTGCGCCGCGGTCGGTGAGCAGTTCCGCTTTCTCCCGCGCGGCATCCTCGTTGGAGAAAACGCCGGTCTGGATGGCGTACCACGTTTCCGCCGCAAGCGTAATCTCCCGCGAGACGACTGTCTGGTCATAGGCGGCGGCAATCGGCGTGGCGGTCGGCTGCGCAATCGTCTCCGCTGTCAGGTGCGACGCGGCGTTGCGAGAGAGAGTCAGCGCACCCGCCGCAAAAATCAGCAGCGTCAGTACAATCATGCGCCCCAGCCGCCTGCGCGCCATTTGCTGCCGGTAAAGCCGCTGTTCCACGCGTCCCATGTTCTTCGCCTCCACTTTCTTGGGTCTGGCAGACGATATGCCCGCGCGGAAGCGAAAATGACTTGCGCTTTTCGGCAAAATGTGCTACCATAGGAGCAAGAATCGAAGCAAGAATCCACAGGAGGACAGCACATGCGATACCACATCGACACCATTCCGGTTTGGGACGCGGCGAAAATTGACGGCGAGTGCCTGCTCTGCGCCCTGCAGCGCCGGGTGGAACTGCAGCAGATTGAATATTCGCTCGGCGCGTCGGTCATGGAGCCGGACGTGCGTATTCAGGTGAACAAAAAGGGCTTCTGCCAGCACCACCAGCGGATGCTGTTCAAGGGCGACAATCGGCTCGGCCACGCGCTGATGCTCGAATCGCACTTGACGGAGACGCGTGGCAAATTAAGCAAAGCGTTCAACGACATCCGCAAAGCCGCCAGCGGCAATTCGTCCTTTCTCGACCGTCTGTCCGGCAAAGCGCCGTCACCCGCCAAGGCGATGGAAGCCGCTGTGCAGGAGCTTGACGCGCTGTGCAGCACCTGCATCGTCTGCAACGCGATTGAGGACAACATGAACCGCTATCTGCACACATTTTTCCACCTCTACCAGAACGATTCGGAATTCCGCAAGCATTTTGCGCAGAGCAAGGGGGTCTGCCTCCCCCACGCGGTGCAGCTGCTCAAACTCGCGCCGCAGGAGCTGCCAAGCCGCGAATTATCCGCCTTTGCCGACCTCATCTGCAATCTGGAAACCGAAGCATTCGACCGCATTCAGGGCGACGTGAGCTGGTTCATCAAGAAATTCGACTACCGCTTTCAAGCCGAGCCGTGGAAGGACAGCCGCGACGCGGTGGAGCGCAGCGTCAACAAGCTGCGTGGCTGGTGCGTCGGGAAAGAGCCGAATCCGGAAGAGAAGTGATATTGAAGCACTTCCGATTTTGTTAAAACAAGAGAGGAGGATTTCTATGCCTGTTCCTAAATATGACGAGTTAATGAAGCCTTTGCTGATGGCAGTAAAAGACGGTCAGGTCTACAAAATCAAAGATGCCAATGCCGCATTAGCGCAGCAGTTAAATTTATCGGCAGAAGACCTCGCGGAAATGCTGCCCAGTGGCAGACAAACCGTGTATAAAAATAGGGTCGGATGGGCAAAGACCTATCTAAAAAAAGCCGGACTTCTTGACAGCCCGGCGCGCGCAACCATTGTCATTACAGAGGCTGGCAAGAAGGTTATCGCCGAGAACCCCGACAAAATCGACTCTAAATATCTGGAGAAGTTTCCATCATTTGCTCACTTTATTTCACTTTCCAATTCAGCAAATGAAAGTGATTTGACACCAATGATTTCAAGGTCGCCTGATCTTACGCCAGATGACCAGCTCGAAAATGCATATAAGCAGATAAATACGACCCTTGCTTCCGATTTATTGAGTGAAATTCTAATGATTTCGCCATATAAATTTGAGAAGTTCGTGATTGACCTTCTGTCAAAAATGGGATACGGAACTGTTGCTTACGGAAGTCACGCAACTGCCGCTTCCGGCGATGACGGCATTGATGGCGTTATCATGGAAGACAAACTCGGCTTCTCCCTGATTTATATGCAGGCGAAAGAATGGGCACCGGACAGGGTTGTTGGTCAGCCGGAAATTCAGAACTTTGTAGGTGCGATTGCAGGAAAACATGGCGATGGACTTTTCGTAACAACAGCTACGTTCTCAAAAAAAGCGAAGGATTACGCCAATACACATCACATTATTCTGATAGACGGTGAAAAACTTGCTAATTTGATGATTGAGCACAATTTCTGCGTATCAACCCGAAAAACGTTTGAAATTAAAGAAATGGACACGGATGCCCTGAATGAATATCAAGGGGATTAACCCGCTGCAGAAAGTAAAAACTGATTAATAGCATCTTTGCATTAACAAAAAGCATCCCGCCTGATTTTCTCCAGACGGGATGCTTTTGTTACGGATTGATTTCCGGCGCGTTTTCCGGGTCGAAGCGCTCCAATTGAACCTTCGCTTCCTCAAAAATATCCAGCGAGAAGGAGTCCGGGTAGCCCTCCTGATACACGACACGGCGGATGCCGGCGTTGATAATCATCTTCGCGCACACGCTGCACGGCTGGTGCGTGCAGTAAAGCGTCGCGCCGTCGATGGAAACGCCAAGTTTCGCCGCCTGAATGATGGCGTTCTGCTCCGCGTGGATGGCGTAGCAGAGTTCGGCGCGCGTGCCAGACTGAATGCCGA
>FR899900.1:214415-226796 GCA_000437595.1 Faecalibacterium sp. CAG:74
CTCGCGGCAGGTTTTGAGGCCCGCCGGCGCGCCGTTGTAGCCCGTCGTCATGATGCGCTTGTCCTTCACAATGACGCAGCCGATGCTCCGCCCCGGACGGTAGCAGCTTGTCCATCCAGCGATGACGTGCGCCATTTCCATAAATCGGCTGTCCCACTTGTCCATACTCGTTTCCTCCTGCATGTTTGTTCCCCATTATATCGGCTTTCGCGGGTTCTGTCAAGTTTTTCAGCGGCGGCGCATAAGTTTGCGGGCAAAGGAGGCGTTTTTATGCCCCAGACCCTCAAAAAACAGGCGCTTACGCTGACAATTGCGAACGGCTTCACGCGCGGGCTTGGATTTCTCTTCCGCCTGATGACGGCGCGGCTGATGGGCGCGGAGGCCATCGGTGTGATGGAGCTTTCCGCATCCGCCGCGATGCTGGCGCTGACACCCGCAACCGCCGGACTGCCGACCGCCATGAGCCGCATGACCGCGCGCCCGAACGCCGATCAAAGCGCCGTCCTGCGCGCGGGGCTTTCACTCAATCGGCGGATTGCGCTGGTGATGATGCCGCTGCTGTTCCTGCTTGCGCCGGGGATGGCGTGGCTGCTCAGCGACTTTCGGACGCTGCCCGCGATTCTCATCAGCATCCCCGCCGTGTTTTTGCTGGGCTGCTGCGCCGTGTACAGCGGGTGGTTCTATGGCCGCGGCGACATGCTCACGCCCGCGCAGTGCGAATGCAGCGAGCAGGTCGTCCGGTTCGTCGGAAGCCTTGTGCTGCTGCTGATTTTCACGCGGTCGCCGCTGTCCATCCGTGCCGCGCTGCCGGGTTTTGCCGGAATTCTGGCGGGTATCTGCGTTTGGATGATGTTCCGCCGCCGTGCGCCGCTGCCGCCGGGTGTGCCATCCGCCGATTTGCGCCATGAGCTGCTGGCGTTATCCGCCCCAACCGCCGTTTCGCGTCTCTGCCAGACGTGCCTGCGGATGCTGACGGCAGTGCTGCTGCCGCTGTGCCTGCGGCAATCCGGGCTGACCGCGTCCGCCGCGACCGCGCAGTTCGGGCTGCTGAGCGGGATGGCGATGCCGCTCATCATGGCGCCCGGCGTCATCACCAGCGCCATGTGCATGGTCGCCGCGCCCGCCGTGTCCCGGCAGGAAAGCAACCGCGTCCGCCTGAAACGCACCATGCGGCAGTTGCTGCTGATGGCGGGGCTGATTGGCTGCCTGTCCTCGTGCGTGCTGTTTCTCTTCGCGCAGCCGATTTCGATGCTGCTCTATGGCGAACCAGCGCTGACGGGTGTGCTGATGGCGCTCTCCCCGCTGTCGATGCTGTTTGCTATCCAGCAGGTGCAGTTCGGGCTGGTGACAGGCTTGGGCGTTCAGCGGCGCGCGATGACGGGTACCATTGTTTCCTCCGCGCTGACGCTGGTGGTCATGAGCGCCCTCTGTCCGATGCCGAGCGTGCGGATTTTCGGCGCGGTGCTGGCGATGCTGGCAGGCAGCCTTGTGCGCGTGATTTGGAACGCCGCCGTGCTGCAATCAGCGAAGCGGGCGGCGTAATCCCTTGGGATAGTGGTTCTTCATCTGCCCGTCGGAGATTTTGCCCCAGCCGAGCGGAATGCCGTCGCAGCACGCAAGCGCCCAGCCCTTGCCATCCGCCGGGAGCGTCTCACCCGCCTGATAGCGGCGCGCATCCTCCCGCGTGAGTTCCACACGCGGCACATCCGGCGGAAAGATACTCATCGCCCACGCATGATCGGGCACAAACAGCTTCTTCTGCACTGTGCCAAGCTGCAAACCGCAGCGGACGACCTGAATGCCGTCGCAGGCCGGACGGTCGGGCAGGCAGCTCAGCGTCACTGATTCGTCGCGGCTGCGTCCGGGCTTGCCGCTGCCGGTGCGCATCACATTCGCGTTTGCCGTCGGGCAGAAGGCGCGCAAGGCTTGCAATGCGTCCTTGCTCGGCGCATCCTTCTCTGGCGCTTTCTGCCAATTACAGGGTGCGTCGCCGTGCTTGCGCAGGAGGGCGACGAAGTGCCCCTCGCCTTTCATGCGGTGCGGATAGCACGTCAGCATCCCGTCCGGCGCATCCGCTCCGGGCAGGGAGAACGCTTCCGCCGAGAAATCCGCGTGGCGCGACAGGAATGCATCCACCGTATCCTCGTTTTCCGTGCGGTTCATTGTGCAGGTGGAATAAACTATGCGTCCGCCGGGACGAAGCATTTTCGCCGCGCGGTCGAGGATTTCCGCCTGCCGCTTAGCGCATCCGGCGGGGCTTTCGGGCGACCATTCCGCGCGTGTTTCCGGATGACGGCGGAACATGCCTTCGCCGGAACAGGGGGCATCCACCTGAATCGCGTCGAACGCCTCCGGCCAGCGCTGCGCCAATTGGTCGGGATAGGCGCTGACGACGAGGGCGTTCGGGATGCCCATGCGCTCGATATTCTGAGAGAGGATTTTCGCGCGTTCCCAGACGGGCTCATTGCACACCAGCACGCCCTGTCCGCCCATGCGCAAGCCGCTCTGCGTTGATTTTCCACCCGGCGCGGCGCACAAGTCCAGCACATGCTCCCCCGGCTGCGCGTTCAGCACGGCGGCGGGCAGCATCGCGCTCGGCTCCTGCAAGTACCACGCGCCCGCTTCATGCAGCACGTCCGCGCCGGCGGTCGAGGTCAGTGCGAGGTAATGCCCGTTTTCCTCCCACGGGACTCTTTCGCCGCAGTCCTCCGGCAGCAGCGTCGGGCGCTTCCACGGATTCACGCGCAGACCGCGCTGATACGGCTCGTCATATGTACGCAAAAAGGCGGCCATTTCGCCTTTCAGCTGTGCCGCCATTTGGGATAAAAACGCCTGTGGAAGCTCGGTCATGCCTGTCCCCCCGGTATATTGTCATGATATTGATTTTTGTCCTGCGCAATTGTCAGCGGCGGCGGGGTCAGCTCCGTCTGCGTTGTGCCGAAATGTGCGCGTCGGGCAGGAATCACCCGCTTGCGGCGCGTCGCTGCGGTGCCTTCCCGCTTGGGCGCGGGCTTCGGCTTGTGCTGCACCACCTGCTCCTCTTCGATCATTGTGCCGTCAGCGTAAATCAGGTGGTGGCCCGTCGGCGTGCGGCGCGCGCGCTTAGGCAGGAAGCGTGTCCAGAAGTTTCCCCAGACACGGTACGGCTGCCAGCGGATCAGGTAGACCAGAAAGTCCATCACGACGCCGAAAATGCACAGGAGGATGACCAGCGGCAGCCAGTTGCGCATCGCCCAGCCAAGCAGGCCGCCGTGGCTGTCGCTCGTCACCATGTTCCAGAGCCACTGCGCTGTCCCGCGAATCCACCCCAGCAGGAAATTGAACAGCGCGTTGATGAAACTGCCCACAATGGTCATCCTCCTCCACTATTTTCTGCCTTCGCAGCGCATCTTAGCGCATTCTCATTTGGAAATAGTGTTACTCTACGGTTATCGTAACGCTCACATTTCCCGGCACGACCTCGACCGAGATTTCCTCGTCCTCGTCCGCATCAATGCGGCAGAGCACAGGCAGACTGTACGTCCCCGGCGCAAGCCCGGACGCATCGCATACCAGCCGAATATCGCGGCTTTGCAGCGCGTTCAGCCAGTTTTGCGGCGCGGTAATCATCACCGAGGCATTCACGCGGCTCATGGAGGCGTTGTAGCCCGCTTCCAAGCCTTCAATCTGAATCGGCAGGTTCGTGAAACTCTTCGACTTCAGCACCGGCCCGATTTCAATCGTCACGTTGACGTAGGTGGCGCTGACGTATTTCAGTTCTGGCACGCTGCTCAATCGGACGCGCTGCTTGACCGAATCGGACAAGCCGGACACGTCGATGGTTGCATCCGTAAACAGCGCGTCGATTTCCGCCATCTCGCTTGACCAGCCCGCCACCGTGATGTTCTCCGGCGTCATGCTGATTTTTTTGATTTCGTAGCCTTCCTTCGGTGTGCCTTGAATCAGCCCGGTCTGGGAGAGTTCGAGCGTTTTCATGGCGTACATGGTCTGCTCCACAATCACGCTGTCCAGCAGCACCGATTCGCTCGTCACTTCGAGCAGGTCGCTTTCAATCGCGTTGTTGTTCTCGTCCAGCAGCGTATACGCCAGCGCCTTGCGAATCGTGCCCTCGCGCTGGGGCAGGTTGTTCAGTTCCAGCACGACTTCGGCGCGGACAATTTTGTCCACCATCGACTTCGGGCCGCTGATCGTCACCGTCGGCGGGTCGAGTGTCGCCGCACCCGCGTAGTAGCCCTCCGGCGCGCTCCCGACCGTCTGCACGGACACGGGGATGCGGAAGCGGGTGATGTACTCTTCCACGTCAATCGTCACGGTAGACGGCTGAATCGAAGAAACCGTGCCGTAAGTGCTGGAATTGGTGGACAGAATGCGGATTTCCTGCTTCCCTGCCGCCGAAATGCGGGAGAGGTCAATGCGGACGTTGTAGTTCGTCGCCTTAGCGTTGGCGTACTGCATCTGCGGCACGTCAGCGGTAAGGGAGACGTCACCAAGGAGGCTGGTCAAATCGCTGGTGACAATGAAGCCGTTGCGCTTGACGGATTCTTCGCCCGAAACAGACACGCTGACACTGGAGAAGTGCTTTTCGCGCGTGAGCGTCGGGTCTTGGGTAATCAGCCCGCCCCAGAGGATGATGGCCAGCAGGAGCGCGAGCAGCTTTGTCGGCCAATTGTGGATGAAAATCCGCTTGAGACCGTCCAGCAGCATCGTCAGGCGTGGGTCACGCTTCTTCTGCGGCTTTGCGGAAGGGGTCTGCGTCATTTGGCACCCTCCTTTCCCTTGCGGCGCACGAGCATGGACAGCAGGCGCTGATGCGGCTTGCGGACATAGATGCCCTCCAGAATCGTCCGCAGCGACTTCGCGTCAAGGTGGCGGGTGAGCTTGCCGCCCTTCGCCATCGAAATGATGCCTGTTTCCTCGGAGACAATCAGCACAATCGCGTCCGTCGTTTCGGACACGCCGATAGCGGCGCGGTGGCGCGTGCCGAGGTCATGGCTGATGCCGCTGGCTTCCGTCAGCGTGAGGATGCTCGCTGCGCTCATCACACGTTCGCCGCGGATGACGACGGCGCCGTCATGCAGGGGCGTGTTCGGCTCGAAGATGTTTTCCAGCAGGCCGGAGGTAATCCGCGCGTCGATGCCGATGCCGTTCTCGATGATGTCCTGCAGGCCCGTTTTCTGCTCAAAGACAATCAGCGCCCCCACATGGCGGCGGCTCAAATCCTGCAGGCAGCGGATGATTTCGTCGATAATGCGCGTCGCCTCATCCTTATCGGTGTCGCGCCGCTTCGTCTCAATGCGCGCGCCGCGGCCAATCTGCTCCAATGCCTTGCGCAGTTCCGGCTGAAAGAGGATGACCAGCACCAGCGCGCCGTTGTTCACCACGCTCATCAGCAGCCAGTTCAGTGCCGTCAGTCCGAAGAGGTTGCTGATGCCGACGATGAGCAGCAGCATGGCAAGCCCCTTCAAAACGGCGCTGCCCCGCGTGTCGCGGGTGAGCATCAGCAGTTCATAGATAATAATGGCAACGATGAGAATATCAGCAATATCGGAAAGACCGGGGCGGTTCAGCACGCTCCAGAAAAAGGTCTCCACGGTCTGCAAGAACGTTGTCATTCCAGAAAAAGGTCTCCAGCGTCTGCAAGAACGTTGTCACGCCAGCTCCGCCTCCTTTAGCATCTTGAATGATTTCATGCGTTCTGCTTCTCCATTATACAACAAATTGCCGCGAATATGAATGCCTTTTCACAAATTTTCCGTGAAGCATCCGTAAACATTCAGAACACCCCACAGTGCAGATAACGAATGAAGCAGCCACTTTCTTCCCGATGGGCGGAAAAAACATGAAAAAAGGGAAAAGCAGCCGTTTTGACGGCATACTTTCCCCTTTCCCCAAATTACCGTGCCCTCTTCAGGGCGGAAATGATTACAGATTGCCGCCGTTCCAGCCCCAGAAGCCGATTTCTTCATACGTCACATAGATGCGGTCGCTGTCAATGTCCAGTTCTTCGCGCAGGATGTCCGTCAGCGCCTCGGTCAGCGCGGCGTAATCCTCCTCCGTCGCAGATCCGCCGAAGAGCTTCACTTGGCAGATGGCGCAGGGGGCGTCCGTGCCCTTGAAGTACATTGCGGCATTGTCGCGGAAAGACAGCATCAGCCAACTTTCCGTCTTGCCGGGAATTTTCTCAATGGCATCGCCCATGCGATCCTTGATGACCTGCTCTTTTCGTCCGGGAATGGACACGTTGGAGGTCGTTTCTATGTAAGGCATAACAGTTCCTTTCATTCATATCGGCGTTATCGCCGTTTCCGCCCTGCAAGCAGGGCTTCGGATGAAATATTCGATGTTCAGACGCTCAATTCCTGCTTTTCGCCCAGCAAATCTGCATTTTCCGCCAGCAGCGGACGAATCACGTCGCGCAGGTACTCTTCCACCTGCTCGCAGCTTCGGCCCGTGAACTGCTCCGGACGCAGAATCGCTTCCACTTCTTCGCGGGTAATCATGAACGCCGGGTCAGCGCAGATACGGTCGATGAGGTCGTTCTTGCCGCCCTCTTCCTTCACCACGCGCGCCGCCGCCTGCGAATGCACGCGCAGCTTCTCGTGCAGCTCCTGACGATTGCCGCCCTTCTTCACCGCGTCCATCATGATGTTTTCCGTCGCCATAAACGGCAGCTCGTTCATCACGCGCGCGCGCACTACCTTGTCGTACACCACCAGCCCGTCGCACACGTTCATCATGATGTTCAGAATCGCATCCACACCGAGGAACGCCTCCGCGACGGCAATGCGCTTGTTCGCGGAGTCATCCAGCGTGCGCTCGAAGAATTGCAGGGAGGACGTCATTGCCGTGTTCAGCGTATCGACGCAGACGTAGCGCGCCAAGGCGTTGATGCGCTCACAGCGCATGGGGTTGCGCTTGTAGGGCATGGCGGACGAGCCGATTTGGCTTTTCTCGAACGGCTCCTCCATCTCCTTGAAATTTGCCAGCAGACGCAGGTCATAGGCGAACTTGCTCGCGGACTGCGCAATGCCGCTCAGCACGGAAACCACCTGATAGTCCATCTTGCGGGAGTACGTCTGCCCGGACACCGGCACGACCTTGTCAAAGCCCATCGCCGTGGCAATATCCTGCTCGACCGCCTTGATTTTCGCGCTGTCGCCGCCGAAGAGCTCCATGAAGGACGCCTGTGTGCCCGTCGTGCCCTTGCTGCCCAGCAGCGCCAGGGAGGACAGGCGGTGTTCCAGCTCGCAATAGTCCATGTACAATTCATTCAGCCACAGCGTCGCGCGCTTGCCGACCGTCGTCAATTGGGCAGGCTGCAAATGCGTGTACGCCAGCGCAGGCATTGCCTTGTACTTATCCGCGAAATTCGCCAGCAGGTTCATCACATTGAGCAGCTTGCGCCGCACGACCTGCAGGCCCTCGCGCATGATAATCACGTCGGTGTTGTCGCCCACATAGCAGGACGTCGCGCCCAGATGGATGATGCCCGCCGCCTTCGGGCACTGCAGACCGTACGCGTAGACGTGGCTCATCACGTCGTGGCGGCACTCCTTCTCGCGGCGCTGCGCATCGTCGTAGTTGATGTTCTCCGCATGGGCTTCCAGCTCGGCAATCTGCTCGTCGGTAATGTCCAGCCCCTGCTTCTTTTCCGCCTTCGCCAGCGCAATCCACAGCTTCCGCCAGGTGCGGAACTTGTTGTCCTCGGAGAAGATGAACTGCATCTCCTTGCTGGCATAGCGGGTCGAAAATGGGCTGATATAGCTGTCATGAGGCATAATGCTTTCCTCCGATTTCATTTCAAAGGGTGATTTTCCGCGCCAATTCCAGCGCCAGATACGCCGCGCGGTCTTTTTCATCCAGCTTGGCATGGGTGGACAGGCTGCGCGGATCCCACTGCTCGCGGTCAAGGTTATCGCCCGCGTAGAAAAACTCGAACACGTCGATTCCACGGAACTGTGCCAGCGCCATCAGCGCCGAGCACTCCATATCCACGCAAACACACCCCTGTGCCTTGCGCTTCTCGAACTTCGCGCGGGTTTCGCGGTAGAAGGCGTCCGTCGTCCACACTTTTCCTTCGGTGAAGTCCACGCCCGTTTCGCGCAGAATCGCCTCGAACGCCCCGCGGTATTTCGGATTCGCCGGAATCTCGTCCGACGGCGGCGCGTAGTGGAAGCTCGTGCCTTCGTCGCGCACGGCGGCGGTCGGGATGATGATGCCGCAGTCGCGAATCTGCTGATTCAGCACGCCGCAGTTGCCGAATACGACGAACCGCTTTGCGCCCAGCGCGTGCAGCTCTTCCAGCATCGCCACGCAGGACGGCGCGCCGACCATCGCCAGCGCAAACGTCAGCAGTGTCCCCTGCCACAAACCGCGGTAAATGGGGTATTTCGCGTTTGCGTCGCCGAGCTCGGCAAGGACGCGCACATCCGCCGCCATATCCAGCATCCGCTCGAACGTGACGTGCGAAAAGCAGCTGACGGCCGTCTCCGGCAAATCCGGCACAGGCGAAAAGAGCATATCGGGGTTGATGACCGCTTGGCGCGACGCATCAAAATCCGTCAAAAGCATGGTGATTCCCTCCTGCCGCCGTTTGCCCTCTATCATAGCAGATTTTGCGGCAAAAGGCAACAGGAGGGCTGCAGTTTATACTATTTCCAAATGAGAATGCGCCGAGATGCGAAGTGAATTTTTCATTCTGGCTAACGGGAGTGAAACGCAGCGTAGCAGCGCTACGCTAAGTGGAACGAGCGGACGACAGAATGGAAAAGGCACGAGCAGACGACGCAGGCGAATGCAGGAAATAGTATCACAGGCGGAAGTAGTCCACGCCGCTCTCAAACAGCGGCTGATACTTGTCGCCGGGTACATTCTTGTAGAGATTTTCGCCGCTGCGTTCGGTGTGACCCATCTTGCCCAGCACGCGGCCGTCCGGGCTGGTGATGCCCTCGATGGCGAAATAGCTGGCGTTGGGGTTGAAACGCATATCCATCGACGGCGCGCCGGACAAATCCACATACTGCGTGGCAATCTGCCCATTCGCCGCAAGCTGGCGAATCAGCGCTTCCGGGCCGACAAACCGGCCTTCGCCGTGGCTGATGGCGACCGTGTGGATGTCCTCCACCTTGCAGCGGAACAACCACGGGGATTTATTCGACGCAATGCGCGTGCGGACGAGCATCGACTGGTGACGGCCGATTTCGTTGAACGTCAGCGTCGGGCACTGATCGGACGTGTCGATGATTTCGCCATACGGCACAAGCCCCAGCTTAATCAGCGCCTGGAAGCCGTTGCAAATGCCCAGCATCAGGCCGTCGCGGCGCTGGAGCAAATCATGCACCGCGTCCTTCATGGCAGGATTGCGGAAGAACGCCGTGATGAATTTCGCCGAGCCGTCGGGTTCGTCGCCGCCGGAGAAGCCGCCGGGCAGAACGATCATCTGGCTGCGCGCAATCATGCGGCTGGCCTCGGCAATCGACTGCGTAATGGCTTCAGGCGTCAGGTTGTTGATGACGAGGATTTCCGCCGCGCCGCCTGCGCGCTCGACCGCCCGCGCGGTGTCGTACTCGCAGTTCGTGCCGGGGAAAACCGGGATGAACGCCAGCGGCTTGACCGTCTTGACGGCGGGCACGGGGTAGGTTTCCGCCGAATAGGAGAACTTCTCCGTCGTTTCGCCGGTGTGACCGCGGTAGGAGAACACCTTGTCCAGCTTGCCCTCGTAGATTTCCTGCATGGCGGTCAAATCAATGCGCTCGCCCTCGTACTCCAGCACCCACTCCGGCACGGTGTCGCCCACCTTCACGCCGAGGTCGATATCTTCGGTGCATTCCAGCAGCATCGCGCCGATCTGCTGCGCGAAGAGATTGCCGTCGTAATCATCGTCGATACGCGTGCCAATCTGATTGCCAATTCCCATCTTGAACAGGCCTTCCGCCACGCCGCCCAGACCCAGCGCCCACGCGGAAACCACCTTGCCCGCGCGAATGGCGGACAGGACAGCGTCATAATCCGCGGTCAGCGCGGCGGTGTCATGCGGATCGCAGGAGACAAGGCGGATGGCGTGCCCCGCTTCCTTGAATTCGGGCGAAATGACCTCGCTCGCCTTGCCGGGGGCAATCGCGAAGGAGCAGAGCGTCGGCGGAACGTCCATCTTCTCGAACGTGCCGGACATGGAGTCCTTGCCGCCAATCGCCGCGATGTTCAAATCCAGCTGCGCATCCAGCGCGCCCAGCAGCGCCGCGAACGGCTTGCCCCAGCGCGTCGGATCCGTGCCCATGCGCTCGAAATATTCCTGGAAGGTCAAATACGCCTGCTTGTAGTCAAAGCCCGCGCAGACCAGCTTCGTCACGCTCTCGATGACCGCCAGATAGCTGCCCTCATACGGCGACTGCGACAGGATTTCCGGGTGCATCCCGTACGCCATGCCGGACACGGTGTCCGTCGTGCCGTGCAGAACCGGCAGCTTTGCAACCATCGTCTGGTTCGGGGTCAGCTGATATTTGCCGCCGAAGGGCATCAAGACCGTCGCCGCGCCGATGGTAGAATCGAACCGCTCGCTCAAGCCCTGCTTGGAGCAGATATTGAGGTTGCCAAGCATGTCCGCCAGCTTCTCCGTCACCGTATCGCCCGCGAACTCGTAGGGCTTGACATCATCATCCGGGACAGATGCAGTCGTGTGCTTCTCCGCGCCGTTGGAATTGAGGAACTCGCGGGACAAATCGACAATCGTCACGCCCTTCCACGTCATGCGCAGACGGGGTTCGGCGGTCACTTCCGCCACGACGGTCGCTTCAAGGTTCTCGCGGTTTGCCGCCGCAAGGAACGCGTCAACATCCTCCGGCGCAAGCACAACCGCCATCCGCTCCTGCGATTCGGAAATCGCCAGCTCCGTGCCGTCCAGACCGTCGTACTTCTTCGGCACTTTGTCCAAGTCAATCATCAAGCCATCCGCCAGTTCGCCGATTGCCACGGACACGCCGCCCGCGCCGAAGTCGTTGCAGCGCTTGATGAGCCGGGTGACTTCGCCGTCGCGGAAGAGGCGCTGGAGCTTGCGTTCGGTCGGGGCATTGCCCTTCTGCACCTCCGCGCCGCAGGTTTCGATGGATTCCAGCTTATGGGACTTGGACGAACCCGTTGCGCCGCCGCAGCCGTCGCGCCCGGTGCGCCCACCAAGGAGGACAATCTTGTCGCCGGGGGCAGGCACTTCGCGGCGGACGTTCTTCTCCGGCGCAGCGCCCACCACCGCGCCGATTTCCAGACGCTTGGCGGCATAGCCCGGATGGTACATTTCGTCCACCAGCCCTGTCGCCAGTCCAATCTGGTTGCCATAGGAGGAATAGCCCGCCGCCGCCGTGGTGACGAGCTTGCGCTGGGGCAATTTTCCCGGCATGGTCTGGCTGACCGGAACGAGCGGGTCAGCCGCGCCGGTCACGCGCATCGCCTGATAGACATAGGTGCGCCCGGACAGCGGGTCGCGAATCGCGCCGCCGATGCAGGTCGCCGCGCCGCCGAAGGGCTCAATCTCCGTGGGGTGGTTGTGCGTCTCGTTCTTGAACATGAGCAGCCACGGCTCTTTCACGCCGTCCACATCCACATCAATTTTGATGGAGCAGGCATTGATTTCCTCGCTCACGTCAATGTTGGGGGTCTGCCCGATTTTCTTCAGGTACTTGCCGCCGATGGTCGCGATGTCCATCAGGTTCATGGGGCGCTCGCGGTCGCCGTAGACGGTTTTGCGCGCCGCCAAATAACGCTGGAACGCCTTCTCAACCGCCGCTTTGCGCACATCCACCGCGTCAAGGGTCGTCAGGAACGTCGTGTGACGGCAGTGATCCGACCAGTAGGTGTCAATCATGCGGATTTCGGTCAGCGTCGGGTCACGGTGCTCGGACGCGAAATAATCCCGGCAGAACGCAAGGTCATCGTCATCCATCGCCAAGCCATATTTCTTGACGAACGCATCCACCTCATCGGCATTCATCGCCGTGAAGCCGGTCAGCGTCTCCACATGGTCGGGCGTGTCGTACTGCTGCTGGAGCGTCGTCTTTTCGCCCAAGTCGGCTTCACGCGCCTCCACGGGGTTGATGACGTGCTTCTTCACACGCGCCAGCTCATCCGCCGTGAAATCGCCGTCCAGCAGATACACGCGCGCACTGCGAACCGTCGGGCGGGCGCACTGCCCCACCAGCTGGATGCACTCCTCGCAGGACGCCGCGCGCTGGTCATACTGACCCGGCAGGTACTCCACCGCAAAAACCGCCTTCGCGCCATGCGGAAGTTCCGTGTACATCACATCCACCTGCGGCTCGGAGAACACGACCGGCAGGCACTTCTGGTACAGCGCATCGTCGACACCCTCGACATCATAGCGGTTCAGCAGGG
>FR899900.1:226824-233045 GCA_000437595.1 Faecalibacterium sp. CAG:74
CGGTTCAGCAGGCGCAGACCCGTGACCGTCTTAATTTGCAGGATATGGCGAATTTCCCACAGGAGCTGCTTCGCCTCCACCGCGTAGGGGGCTTTCTTTTCCACATAAATGCGTTTGACGCTCATGAATGGCTCTCCTTTCGTGATGCCAAGGCGCGCTGACCAATGTCGCGGCGCATGTGCATGTCGGTGAAGGTGATTTTGTCCGCCGCCTGATACGCTTTGTCAATCGCAGCTTCGAGCGTATTCGCCGTCGCGGTGACGCCCAGAACGCGTCCGCCCGCGGTGACAATCTGCCCGTCGACCAGCTTCGTACCCGCGTGGAAGACGGTCGCGGTTTTGCCCGCTTCATCCAAGCCGGAAATCGGGTAGCCGCTCTTGTAGCTGACCGGGTAGCCGCCGGATGCCAGCACAACACAGCACGCCGCGCCGGACGCAAATTCCACGGGTGTATCCGCCAGCGTGCCGTCCACCGTCGCGCGCATAATGGTCAGCAGGTCGCTTTTCAGCAGCGGCAGCACCACCTGCGTCTCCGGATCGCCAAAACGGCAGTTGTATTCGATAACCTTCGGGCCTTTGGGCGTCATCATCAGACCGAAATACAGGCAGCCCGTGAAAGTGCGCCCCTCGGCGTTCATGGCGGCAATCGTCGGCAGGAAGATTTCGTCCATGCAGCGCCGCGCCAGTTCGGGCGTGTAGCAGGGGTTGGGGGCAATGGTGCCCATGCCGCCGGTGTTGAGGCCCTCATCGTGGTCAAGCGCGCGCTTGTGATCCATGCTGGACACCATCGGCTTGACCGTCTTGCCGTCGGTGAACGCCAGCACGCTGACTTCCGGGCCGGTCAGGAACTCCTCGATGACGACCCGCGCGCCGGACGCGCCGAACTTTGCTTCCTTCATCATGGACGCGACGGCTTCCACGGCGCTGTCGCGGTCAGGGCAGATGAGCACGCCCTTGCCGAGCGCCAGACCATCCGCCTTGACGACGATGGGCATATCCGCCGTCTGCAAATACTTGACCGCCGCGTCATAATCGTCAAACGTCTCATACGCCGCCGTCGGAATGCCGTACTTCTTCATCAGGTTCTTCGAGAACACTTTGCTGCCCTCGATAATCGCGGCATTCTTGCGCGGGCCGAACGCGGGAATCCCCTGCTCCGCCAGCGCATCCACCATGCCGAGGCACAGCGGGTCGTCCGGCGCGACGATGACGAAATCCACCTTGTTCTCCGCCGCCCAGCGGACGATACCATCCACGTCCGTTGCCTTGAAGGGCAGGCAGGTCGCAATCTGCGCAATGCCGCCGTTGCCGGGCGCGGCGTACAGCGCCGTCACTTCCGGGTTTTCCTTGATTTTCAGCGCGATGGCGTGTTCGCGTCCGCCGCCGCCGACGATGAGTACCTTCATCTTGCTTCCCTGACCTTTCTGAATGCAATCAATGGTGGAACAGGCGCATATGCGTGAAGCACATGACCATATTGTACAGGTTGCAAGCGTCAATCACGTTATCATCGCGAATCGAACCGCCGGGCTGGGCGACGTAGGTCACGCCGGAGCGGTGCGCGCGCTCGATGTTGTCGCCAAACGGGAAGAACGCGTCGCTGCCCAGCGCAACGCCCGTCTGCTGATTCAGCCACGCGCGCTTTTCTTCCTTCGTCAGCGGTTCGGGGCGCTCGGTGAAGAAGCGCTGCCAGCGGCCGTCCGCCAGCACCTCGTCCGGCTCGTCGGAGATGAACACGTCAATTGTGTTGTCGCGGTCGGCACGGGCGATTTTCTCCACGAACGGCAATGCCAGCACACGCGGATGCTGCCGCAGCAGCCAGTTATCCGCCTTCTGCCCTGCCAGACGCGTGCAGTGAATGCGGCTCTGCTGCCCCGCGCCGATGCCAATCGCCTGACCGTCCTTGGCGTAGCAGACGGAATTCGATTGCGTGTACTTGAGCACAATCAGCGCCACAATCAGGTCGCGCTTGGCGTCCTCCGGCAGGTCGTGATTCGTGGTTACGATGTCGTTCAGCAGATTTTCATCAATCACAAATTCATTGCGCCCCTGCTCGAACGTGATGCCGAACACCTGCTTGTGCTCAATGGGCGCGGGACGGTAGGAAGGGTCAATCTGAACAATATTGTAATTGCCCTTCTTCTTCATTTTCAGCAGCGCCAGCGCCTCGTCGGTGTAGCCAGGGGCGATGATGCCGTCGGACACTTCGGGCTTAATCAGCCGCGCGGTGCTTTCGTCGCACACGTCGCTCAGGGCAATCCAGTCGCCGAAGGAGGACATGCGGTCTGCGCCGCGCGCACGGGCATAGGCGCACGCCAAGGGCGACAGTTCCTGTTCACCCACGAAATAAATCTTGCGCAGGGTATCATTCAGCGGCAGACCCACCGCCGCGCCCGCCGGGCTGACATGCTTGAACGACGTCGCCGCGGGCAGACCCGTCGCGCGCTTGAGTTCGCTGACCAGCTGCCAGCCGTTGAGCGCGTCAAGGAAGTTGATGTAGCCGGGTTTGCCGTTCAGCACGGTCAGGGGCAGTTCGCCCTGCTCCATATAAATCCGCGACGGCTTCTGATTCGGGTTGCAGCCGTACTTCAATTCCAGCTCTTTCATGCCTCTTCCTCCTGATCATGCTTGTTGATGATGATGGTATCGCTGCTGCCGTCCGCCAAGCTGATATAGGAAACGTACAACGACACCTTGTTGTCCTCATTCAGATTCATCCATGTATCCAGCGCCAGCTGCTCAATGTCGCCGTGCAGCGCCACCTTCTCCGGTTCGCCCGCGAAAGACGGAATCGGATTGCCGTCGCATTGGTAGGTGTGGATGAAATGTCCCTCGCCCGCCTTGGGCTGCGCGTACTCATAGAAATAGCGCAGGACGCTGTTCTCGTCGCCGTCGTCGGACTTGATGATGGACAGCTTGTAAGATGCTTTGCCGTCCGCGACGCGCACCAAGCCGCTGATGCGGGGTGTCCAGTTCGGGCGGTCGTCCTCGAACGTGCGGGTACGCAGCGCGTCCTCGAACGTCTGCCCATTCTGCATGAAGTCGTAGACCGTGTCGGTCTGGTCGCCGTTGGTGACGATGGTATATTCGCCGCCCGGCAGCGCACGGACAGGCGCGTAGATAATCAGATGCGGGTCGGTCATCAGGCTTTCGTCGTGCGCCTTGGTGATGATGCCGTCGTCCGTCTCCTCAAAAATACGGTTGCGGCTGTTGACGCTGCGCCCCATGATAAAGTAGACAATCACGGCATATTCGCCGCTTTCGTCCACGCCGAGACAGATGCCGCGCCCCGGATAGGTGTTATTGCTCAGCACGTCGTTCAATTCCTGCTTCTTCATTGCTTTTCCTCCCGCTTTTTTGCGATTTCGCCTGCCACCTGCTCCAGCGCCTGCGGCAGCAGAATCCACTCCGCCTGTTCCATCACGCGCCGCTGCAAAGTTTCCGGCGTGTCGCCCGGCAGCACTTCAACGGCTTTCTGCGCGATAATATCGCCGCCGTCGGTAATTTCGTTGACAAAATGCACCGTCGCGCCCGTGACCTTCACGCCGCGCTTAAGTGCCGCTTCGTGCACATGCAGTCCATAGAAGCCATCGCCGCAGAAGGACGGAATCAGGCTCGGATGGATGTTCAAAATCCGGTGGTCATACGCATGGATGACGTTCTCCGGCAGAATCGTCAGGAAGCCCGCCAGCACGACGACATCAATCGCGTTTTCACGCAGCAGGGTCAGCAGACGCTCGCCGTAATTCTCCGGCGCTTCGCCTTTCTCCTTGCGCAGGACGGTATGGGCGATTCCGGCGGTTTCCGCACGGGTGAGCGCATAGGCGGATGCGTTTGATGCCACGACGAGCGCCAGTTCCGCGGACGGGATTTTGCCAGCCCGTTTCGCGTCGATGATGGCTTGCAGGTTCGTGCCGCCGCCGGAAACGAGAACAGCTGCTCTTACCACAGTTCCACGCCCTTTTCCCCCGCCACGATTTCGCCCAGCACATACGCGCCGGGTTCGCCGTTCTGGTGCAGGATAGCAAGCGCCTTGTCGGCATCTTCGCGGGCGACGGTAATCGTCATGCCCACGCCCATGTTGAAGGTGTTGAACATGTCGCGCTCCGGGACGCTGCCTTCGCGGGCAATGAGGTCGAAAATCGGCAGCACGCGCACGTCGCTCTTCTTGATTTTCGCGCAGCAGCCTTCGGGCAGGGAGCGCGGAATGTTCTCATAGAAGCCGCCGCCGGTGATGTGGCTGATTGCCTTGGGCTGCAGTTCCTTCAGCAGCGCCAGCACGGGCTTGACGTAGATCTTCGTGGGGGTAAGCAGCGTTTCCCAGAGGGACTTATCCAGCTCCGGATAATTGCGGTTTTCGCCGCCGTTGCCAATAGCGAACACCTTGCGCACGAGCGAGAAGCCGTTGGAATGCACGCCCGTGGAGGGCAGCGCCAGCATCACGTCGCCCGGACGAACCGTTTCGCGGTTGATGATGCGCTTCTTGTCCACAATGCCGACGGAGAAGCCCGCAAGGTCGTAATCATCCTCCGGCATCATGCCGGGATGCTCCGCCGTTTCGCCGCCGATGAGCGCTGATTCCGCCTGCACGCAGCCTTCCGCCACGCCCGCGACGATGGACGCGATTTTCTCCGGCACATTCTTGCCGCAGGCGATATAATCAAGGAAGAACAACGGCTTCGCGCCGCAGCAAATGACGTCGTTGACGCACATCGCCACGCAGTCAATGCCGATGGTATCATGCTTGTCCAGCAGCATGGCGATTTTCAGCTTCGTGCCCACGCCATCCGTGCCGGAAACGAGCACCGGCTCTTCCATGCCCGCCGCGTCCAGCGCAAACAGGCCGCCGAAGCCGCCGATGCCCTCGACGCAGCCCGCCGTCATTGTCCGCGCGACATGCTTCTTCATCAGTTCCACCGACGCGTAACCGGCGGTAATGTCAACACCCGCTGCCTTGTAGCTTTCGCTCTCGCTCTTCATCATGGTTGTCTGCTCCTTTATCGCATTCGTCGCGTTAGTCGTCGTCCTGCACCTTGCCGCCGTGAATGGGCTGGTCGAATTTGTTCTTCTCCGTCACCAGCGGCGGGTCAACCGGGTATTTGCCGCAGAAGCAGCCCTTGCAGAATCCGCAGTGGCTGTCCGCCGCCAGCTTGTCGCACGCCTCCAGGGACAAAAAGCCGATGGAGTCCGCGCCGATGATTTTTCCGATTTCCTCCACCGAATGGTGTGCGGCAATCAGGTTCTCCTTGCTGTCCACATCCGTGCCGAAGAAGCAGGGGTCGGTGAACGGCGGGGCGGACAGGCGCACATGCACTTCCGTCGCGCCCGCTTCGCGCAGAAGGCGGACAATGCGCGCGCAGGTTGTGCCGCGGACGATGGAATCATCCACCATGACGACGCGCTTGCCCTTGACGGTGGCGGAAATGGCATTCAGCTTGATGCGCACGGCATCCTGCCGCTGCTTCTGCCCCGGCTGGATGAATGTGCGCCCGATGTACTTGTTCTTGATGAAGCCGATGCCGTAGGGAATCCCGCTGGTGCGGCTGTACCCAATGGCGGCATCCAGCCCGGAATCCGGCACGCCGATGACCACATCCGCCTGAACCGGATGGTCAAGCGCGAGGAAGCTGCCCGCCCGGATGCGCGCCTCGTGGACGCTGCTGCCGTCAATGACGGAATCGGGCCGCGCGAAATAAATGAACTCGAAGATGCACATGCCGTCGTGGCACGCGCCGGGCATCTTATAGGAATGAATCCCCTCTTCGTTGACGACGACGACTTCACCCGCCTCAATATCGCGCACGAACGTCGCGCCGATGGCATCCAGCGCGCAGCTCTCCGACGCAAACACCACATCGTCGCCGATTCTGCCCATGCACAGCGGACGGAAGCCATGCGGGTCGCGGCAGGCAATCAGCTTCGTCGGACTCATGACGACGAGCGAATACGCGCCCTTGATGACCTGCATGGCGTTCAAAACCGCCTGTTCAATCGAACCGCACTTCAGGCGCTCCTGCGTGATAATGTAGGCAATCACCTCGGTATCCGACGTGCAGTGGAAAATCGCGCCGTTCTTCTCCAGCTGTTCGCGAAGCTCCGCCGCGTTGGTCAGATTTCCGTTGTGCGCCAGCGCCATCGCGCCTTTTTGATGGTTAATCAGCAGCGGCTGGGCATTGGAACGGCTGTGCATCCCCGTTGTACCATAGCGGCAGTGGCCGACCG
>FR899900.1:233062-233265 GCA_000437595.1 Faecalibacterium sp. CAG:74
CCTTTGTACCATAGCGGCAGTGGCCGCCCGCCATCGTTCCCTCGTGGATTTTGCTCAGCGCGTCGCGCGTGAACACCTCCGTCACCAGTCCGTTGTCCTTGTGCGCCTTCATCACGCCATCATCGTTGACGACAATGCCGCAGCTCTCCTGACCGCGGTGCTGCAAGGCATACAGCGCATGATACGTCTCCGCGACGACGCTC
>FR899900.1:233288-256275 GCA_000437595.1 Faecalibacterium sp. CAG:74
GCGACGACGCTCTTGTTGGCGGAATCCGCGCGGTAAATGCCGAACACGCCGCACTCCTCGTGCAGCTTGTCAAACGGCGCTTCGTCCGCCTCCGCAAGATAGCAGGCTGACTCCAGCTTGTTCATCTTCATTGCTCCTTCATGCTGACCAGTGTTTGATTACCACACAAGCGCCCCGGACAGTCGATTGCCATCCGGGGTGCAGATATTCTTATTCGCCCATCAGGCGCTTGCGGATTTCGATGTAAGCGTCTTCCACGTTGCCCAAATCGCGGCGGAAGCGGTCTTTATCCAGCTTTTCGCCCGTGCGGGTATCCCAGAAGCGGCAGGTGTCCGGGCTGATTTCGTCCGCCAGCACCAGCTGACCGTCATTCGTGATGCCAAACTCCAGCTTGAAGTCAATCAGCTCAATGTTGACTTCCTTCAAATACGCCGTCAGCAGCTCGTTGATGCGCAGGGCATAGGCGGCAATCTGGTCAAGAACCGGCTTGGAGACCCAGCCCATCGCCATAATATGGTACTCGTTGACCATCGGGTCGCCCAGCTCGTCGTCCTTGTAGCAGTACTCCAGCACAGTCTGCTTGAGTTTCGTGCCTTCGGGCAGACCGAGGCGCTTGGACAGCGAGCCGGCGGCGATATTGCGCACAATGACTTCCAGCGGCACGATGTGAACCTTCTTCACCAGCGTCTCGCGGTCGGAAATCTCTTCAATGTAATGCGTCGGGATGCCGTTTTTCTCCAGCATCTTCATCAGGAAATTCGTCACGCGGTTGTTGATGACGCCCTTGCCCATAATCGTGCCCTTCTTGAGGCCGTTGAACGCGGTTGCGTCGTCCTTGTAGTCCACCAGCACAACGTTCGGATCATCCGTCGCAAAAACCTTCTTCGCCTTGCCTTCATAGAGCTGTTCAAGCTTCTTCATTGCTGTTTCCTCCTATTATATCACGGTTGTCTGCCGCAGCAGTTGATGCTTGCGAATTTAGAATGTTCGTGTTTTGTGTTATTCAACAACCAGCGCCGCGTCCTTGGCGATGACCGCGTCATGCTGCGCCTTGCGCATCGCCAGCAGCTTTTCCGCCAAGGCTTCGTCCTCGACCGCAAGAATCTGCGCCGCGAGCAGCGCCGCATTCGCCGCACCGTCGATGGCAACCGTCGCCACAGGCATCCCGCTGGGCATCTGCACGGTGGATAGCAGCGCGTCCAGCCCGTCGAGCGTCGAGGACTTAACCGGAATACCAATCACCGGCAGCGTTGTCTGCGCCGCGAGCGCCCCCGCGAGGTGCGCCGCCTTGCCCGCCGCCGCAATCAGCACGCCGAAACCGCTTTCCCGCGCGGACGCGGCAAACGCCGCCGCCTCAGCAGGTGTCCGATGCGCCGAATAAACATGCGCCTCAAAGGGAATGCCCAGCTTTTTCAGCTGTTCAAATGCCCCTTTCAGCACCGGCAGGTCACTGTCGCTGCCCATGATGACTGCAACTTTCTTCATGAAAGTCGAAACCTCCTTCGCCGTCAGGCAAACAAAAGAGCGCCGCCTGTTCAGTCCCCTGAACGGTGCGCTCCTGCAACTGCTTGTCCCCGGAAAGAAAGAGAACCCATCATAACAGCACCCTTGCACTTCGTCATGACGTTTCCTCCCCTTCGCCGATTTCCCAGACTGCACATCTCGCGCCGTTTGGGTACACTTTATTGTACCGTATTTTTCCGCCGCTGTCAAGCGTTTTTCCGAACATTTTATGCAAAGTTTTGTTTTCCGTTTGGAATTTGTGTTTTTTTCGCACGCTGATGGCCGATTTTTCCCGCTGCCGCAAAATAAAAAGGAGGAAGTGCCCGTTTGCCATAGCTTCCTCCTACGATAATATTCGTCTTAAAACTTAAAGGTATCTTTCAGCCCCAGCCACTGCTGATCTTTCTCGCTCAAATTCAGCGGCGTGCCGTCCGCCAGCGTGCAGCCATCCGCACTTGCGCTGCCGCGATATTCGCCCCGCACATGCCAGTCGATGCCAATTGCCGGGTCATTCCATGCCAAGCCGCCCTCATCGTTCGGGTGCCAGAAGTCACTAACCTTATAGCAGAATTCCGCTTCGTCGCTCAGCACAAGAAAACCATGCGCAAAGCCTTCCGGAATCAGGAATTGCTTCTTATTTTCCGCTGACAGCGTGACGCCGTACCATTTCCCATAAGTTTCGGAATCGGCGCGCAAATCTACCGCCACGTCGAACACCGTGCCCCGCACAACCCGCACCAGCTTGCACTGCGGATACTTTTTCTGGAAGTGCAGTCCGCGCAGAACGCCCTTCGTTGACATCGACTGGTTGTCCTGCACGAAGTGAACGTCGATGCCTGCCTCCTTCATGTCGCGCTCGTTGTACGTCTCCATGAAGTAGCCGCGCGCATCTCCATGAACCGCTGGTTCAATCACGCAAAGTCCCGTAATGCCACCTACGTTCTTTTCGACTCGAATCTGTCCCATTTGGCGCTCTCCTTACTGCCCAATTTCCTGCAAATAACGGTGCAGCGCATCCTGCCACGTCGGCAGCGGCGCAAACCCAGCTTCCTCCAGCTTGCTCTTGTCCAGCCGACTGTTGAACGGCCGCGCCGCTTTGCTCAGCCCGTATTCAGCGGTTGTCACGGGCACAACTTGCGTCGTATACCCCGCCTGCCGATAGATTTCCTTCGTGAAATCGTACCAGCTGATGTAACCGCCTTCGTTGGTCGCATGATAGTATCCGTACTTGTCGGTTTCGTTCATGTCAATCAGCAAGCGTGCCAAGTCCAGCGTGTACGTCGGCGTGCCGATCTGGTCGTTGACGACGCGGACGGTGTCGTGCGTTTTGCCAACGTTCAGCATCGTCTTGATGAAGTTTTTTCCATTCAAGCCGAACACCCACGCAATGCGCACGATGAAGTATTTCTCCAGCGTCCGGCTGACTGCCAATTCACCCTCCAGTTTCGTTTGACCGTAGACGTTCAGCGGCTTGTAATCCTTGCAATCCGGCTTCCACGGCGCAGTTCCCTGCCCATCAAACACATAGTCTGTGCTGATGTAGGTCATCTTGCAATTTAACTTTTTGCATACATTTGCGATGTTCTGCGTTCCGCCCGCGTTGATAGCGCGAACCTTTTCCTGATTTTCCGTGTTCTCCGCCAAGTCAACTGCCGTCCATGCTGCGCAGTGAATCACTGCGTCGGGATTGACTGCCGTGATGACCCTTTCCACCGCGTCAGCATCTGTGATATCCAGCGGTATATACGGCGCTTTTGACACCGGCGAATTGTCTATGATACCGCTGTAAGCCGTCTGAATGTCCGAGCCGACACCTTCATGCCCGCGTTTGAGCAGCTCATTCATCACGTCATGCCCCAGCTGTCCGCCAACGCCCGTTACGAAAAACTTCACGTTCATTTCCTCCGGTTCAGCGGTTGCCGTACATCTTCGCGTAGTAATGCTGATACTCACCGCTGATGATCGTTTCCCACCATTCACGGTTGTCGAGATACCACTGTATCGTCTTTTTGATACCGTCCTCGAACTTCGTTTCCGGCAGCCAGCCCAATTCATTGTGGATTTTCGTTGGATCGATGGCGTAACGCATATCATGCCCTTTGCGGTCGCCGACATGCGTGATTAAACTTTCGGGTTTACCCAGCTCTTTGCAGATGATTTTCACAATCTCGATATTCTGCTTCTCGTTGTGCCCGCCGACGTTGTAAACCTCGCCCACGCGGCCACTGTGGATAATCAGGTCAATCGCCTTGCAGTGATCTTCCACATACAGCCAGTCGCGGACATTCAAGCCTTCGCCGTAGACCGGCAGCGGCTTATCCGCCAGCGCGTTGACAATCATCAGCGGAATCAGTTTTTCCGGAAAATGATACGGCCCGTAGTTGTTGGAGCAGCGGGAAATTGACGCCGGCAGACCGTAGGTGCGGTAATACGATTGAACCAGAAGGTCAGCGCCTGCCTTGGAACTGCTGTACGGCGAACTGGTGTGAATCGGCGTTTCTTCGGTAAAAAACAGATCGGGGCGGTCAAGCGGCAAATCGCCATACACCTCGTCTGTCGAAACCTGATGGTAACGCTGGATGCCATACTTGCGGCAGGCATCCATGAGCGTCGCCGTACCAATAATATTGGTTTTCAGGAAGATTTCCGGGTTCTCAATCGAGCGGTCAACATGCGATTCCGCCGCAAAATTAACGACAATGTCTGGATGTTCTTCCTCAAACAGCTTGCAGACTGCTTCCCGGTCGCAAATATCTGCCTTCACAAAGCGGAAATTCGGGTTGTCCATAATGGGCGCAAGTGTGGACAGATTGCCCGCATACGTCAGCTTGTCAAGGCAGATAATCCGATCGTCCGGGTACTTCTTGAGCATATGGAAAATGAAGTTGCTTCCAATAAAACCCGCGCCGCCAGTAACAATAATCGTCATTGCGCTTCTCCTCTTAGTACAAACGTTCCTGATATTTCCCATCCATGACATCTTTCAGGTACTGCCCGTACTGATTCTTCTTCATCACTTCATAGACCTCCATCAGCTCCTCTTTGCTGATCCAGCCGTTGAGATACGCAATTTCTTCCAGACAGCCGATTTTACGGTGCTGATGCTGCTCCACCGTCTTCACGAAGTTCGTCGCATCCACCAGGCTTTCGTGCGTGCCTGTATCCAGCCAAGTGAATCCTTGACCTAAAAGTTCAACGTTCAGCGAGCCATCCTCCAGATAAATGCGGTTCAAATCCGTAATTTCCAGTTCACCACGGGCGGACGGCTTGAGGTTTTTGGCGAACTCAACCACGCGGTTGTCGTAAAAATACAAGCCTGTCACACAATAGTTGCTTTTCGGATGCGCCGGCTTTTCTTCAATGGAAATCGCCTTTCCGGCCTTGTCAAACTCAACAACGCCGAAGCGTTCCGGGTCATCCACATAGTAGCCGAAGACGGTGGCGCCCCTGCCGTTTTCCGCGTTCCGTACCGCCGCATGTAACCGCTTGTTTAGTCCATGTCCGCTGAAAATGTTGTCGCCAAGCACCATCGCCACGGAGTCACTGCCGATGAAATCCTCACCGATGATGAACGCCTGCGCCAGCCCGTCCGGCGACGGCTGAACCGCGTACGTCAGGTGCACGCCAAACTGCCGGCCATCCCCCAGCAGATTCTCAAAGCGCGGCGTGTCCTGCGGCGTGGAGATAATCAGGATATCGCGAATGCCCGCATTCATCAGCACGGACATCGGATAATAAATCATCGGTTTATCGTAAACCGGCAAAAGCTGCTTTGACGTTACTTTCGTCAGTGGGTAAAGGCGCGTGCCGGAGCCGCCCGCAAGGATAATCCCCTTCATATAGCGTATTTCCTCCCATATTTTGTGGCGGCAGCTATGAAACATGACGTTTGCCCGCCACTTTCTACCATCATCGCTTTAAGCATGCTTACGTTTGAATAGCTTATTTTTCAGCTGCTTGATTTCGGGAACGCGGAACAGCATGCACAGCAGAAGGTAGACAGCCACGCCAGTTGCAATTCCTGCAACAAGGCTTACAAATGCGCCATTCAAAAGCTGAGTAACGCACTTGACGCAAGCCGCCATCACTGCCGAAAACAGGGTGGCCGGGAGAATGTCTATCAATTGCTGCTTAACCGTATAGTTTAGAATTCTTTTGGCTGCGAACATATTCAGCAGATGAGAAATCACACTGCAAATCAGCAAGGAAGACGCGAAAATCAGCACGCCTTGCCGAATCGTAACAATCAGGAAAAAGACTTCCACACATTTTTTGATGATTTCCAGCTTTAGCGGTGTGCCGCTGTCGCCAATCGCCTTAATCGCTTGAATAATCGCCAGCTGTATCGCCTGAAAGAGGTATCCAATAGCGAAAATCTGCAAATACGGGACGCATTCCAGCCACTTGTCCGTCAACAGCAGTGAAACCAACGGTTCAGCAACCGCTGCCAATCCAACCATCATAGGAAACAACAGGAGACTGGATATTCTCACCGTTTTGGAAACCATTTTCGCGACACTACTAACGGAATCCTGCTTTTGGGAATAAACGGGAAGTAACACCGTCTGAATCGTACCATTCACACTTTCCATAACGGCTTGCGGAAACTGCTTGCCGCGATTGAAAAATCCAAGAGCTTCTGATGAATAAATCTGGCCAATCAGCAAGCTTCTTATGTCAAGAAACAGGGCGACAATGAAATTGGATGCGAACACTTTTGCGCCAAACGGCAAAAGTCGCCGCAGGCTCTGGACTGAAAATCTTCCTTTAGGAATCCACCGAACAATACAATATGTGACAAAGCAGGTCGCGGTTTGGTTCACCAACTGCTGTATCACCAGCGCCCATGCGCCAAATCCTGCGACCGCCAAGCCAATTCCGACAGCCGCCGCCAGCAAAGCGGACACAAAGCTTGAAATGGTCAGCACTTTGAAACGCAAATCTCTTGTTACATAGGCAACCTGCACCGCATTAAACGCCCCCGGAAATAGAACGATTGCCATAACGCGCAGGAGACTGCTTAACTCCGATGTATGATAAATATTGCTAATAAAAGGCGCAGTGAAAAAAATCACAAGATACAGCGCCGCTGCGACAATCTCAGAGAACATGAGAATCGTGAGATAATCATTGCCATCAACGTCTTTCTTCTGAATTAACGCTGTGTTAAATCCGCCCTGAACAAATGTCGTTGCTAACGCAATAAAAATTGTCACAACTGACACTGTTCCATAGTCGGACGGTGTAAGCAGTCTGGCAAGCAATAACGTAACCAGAAAGTTAGTTCCTTGTACGGATATCCTTTCAAAAAACTTCCAGCCAAATGCGGAAGTTACTCTCTTCTCCATATTAATTTCCCTTCACGACGCGCATCCCGTCTCAGCACTTAGATTTTTCTACTATAAATAGTTGTTTTTCCGCGCGCCGTCAACATGTGCTGCGGAATCTCCCCCATTTCCTTTCTTCTGCCTTCCCTGCAATGGAGCGCCGCAGCAATGAGATACAGCGGAATCGCATAACCGCCCGTGGCAGAGAGCGATTCCACCTGCGCAGCGCTCAGCAGAGCAATGAAGGCAGCCATCATAATTCTGCCTTCACGCACCCTATGCGGGTTGATTGTGCCTTTGTTTGCATAGTAAACAATCAGAAGGAATAAAGCCAGCCCAATGATGCCGAAGCAAAGGGTGACATACAAGTATCGATTGTGCGGATGTGACACGCCATAGCCGAGAATAGCTTCCATCTGCGCTGCGTCCAGTCGTCCAACCCCTGTTAGTAAATTCTGCTGGATGGCTGCAAGTGCGTTATCCCAGATGCGCGTTCTGAACGTCAGCGTCACGTCCTTGTGCAGAATGTTCACCAGAAGGAACGAAAACATGTCCATCAGGCGGGCAATGACGATTGCCCAGAACGCCGCCGCTTCCGTGAGCATCACCGTCGAAATCTTGAACGGATTCCTTTTTTTCCATGTGCAGTAGAGCAGCACGAGACCGCCGATGCTAAAGCAGAACAGCCCCGTCGCCGTCCACTGCAAGATCATCGACAGAGTCGCCGCGACAGCCACGGCAATCGCAAACCGTTTTGTGAAGCGCGAACCAACGTTTGCATTCCAAAGCAGCGTGGTTGTCAACGCCAGCAGGTAAATGACGAACCACGCTGTCCGGTAACTCAGGAAGAAGTTTTGCGAATACTTCGTTGTTGCATACATCCCTGCCGGGAACAAAATCACGGTCAGGCAGTTGATGAGCACATATGCGCCCGAAACTTTTGCGACACCTTCGATGAAGGAATCGTATCCCGCGCGCAGCCCAATATAGCACACCAGTGCGATGCCCAAGTCATTCATCAGCGCGCCGAAATCCGCAATGCTGCCGCCACCAGTAAGCGTGGAGATTGGCTCCCAGAGAATCGACGCAACCACCAGCATTGTTACGCCAAATAGCCGATTAACCGGAAGTAATTGCGCGTTTTTGAACAATACGATGAGTGTAAATAGCACCAGCATGATGCGAATCATGTTCAGCAGCGTGTCAAGTATTCCCAGCGCGGGGATACCGCTGATGCAGCCGGGCTTAATCAGGATTAAAAAACAGAACGAAATAAAATTCGGATTTCTGAAGTACCTCATTTTTCCCCTTCTGCCTTACCTTTCAGGTAAAGGGCTCTCAGTTTTTCAGCTTCCTGATGGATGTCATAGCCGTGGCTTTGAATCACCTCAAGCTTGTTCTCCCGCTGGGTGGTATCCGCCGCCAGCATCGCATCTGCCCACTGCTGCGCGGTTGCCTCTCGCGGCAGATAGGTGAACAGCGATTCATCAACGCACGCTTCCTGCGGCACAACCTCCGCTGTCGCAAAAGTTTTCAAGCCTGCGGCTTGCGCTTCAATATAGACAATGCCCAATCCCTCAAAGCGTGACGGCAGCACAAACGCATCCATCGCCTGCATCAAATCCGGCACATCGGTGCGCAGACCGAGGAACAGCACACTATCCGTCAGCCCTTTCGCCTGCACCATGCGGCGGATTTCCTCCTCCAATTCGCCCTGCCCGATGAACATCAGCACCGCGTTCGGTCTTTTTTCTTTAACTTTCGCGAAAATTTCCACGGTGAACTGCGGATTTTTCTGATACGTCAGCCGCCCGACCACGCCCACCACAAACTTGTCTGTCAACCCCATTTGCGTCCGGATGTGTCGGCGCGTTTCCGGATGATAGACGTATTTCTCTGCCTCAATCGCGTTTTTCAGCACGGTGTACGGATGCTTGCCGTACAGGTGGTCACCTGCATCCTTGGAGCACGCCAGGCGGAGCGTCGCAAAGCGATTCAGCAGCACGCGGAACAGCCGATAGTGCGGTTTGGCCGAAGCGCCGGTCATATACGCCATGTGTGCGTGGCAAACGCGCACTTTCACGCCGCACAGCTTGGCAATCCACAGGTACAAAAACGACCATTCTTCAAAATGAACATGCACCGCGTCGTAGTGTCCCTGTTGAATCACCCGGCGCATTTCCTTGATATTTTTCAGCAGGCTTTGCTTTTTGGGCGTGACATAAAACGTGTGAAAGCCCGCTTTTTCAAACCGTTCCTGCAAAAGATGCGGCTTGCCGATGCTCTCGCCAACAATGTCAAATGTTATGCCCGGCATCGGCTGGTTTGCGCAATAGTTTGCAATCACGAATCCAACACCGCCGCCGTTAAACCCATAGGTAATATGCAGAATCTTCATAAGCTGCTTCACATTCCATCTTGATTTTTGTCAATTCGCCGAATTGCCCGCGCCTTCACACGACTGCAGCGCTTGTTCAAGCCACTGCCGGGAATCTGCTGCCTGTGCCGCCATCCGCGCATCCGCGGTTTGGAAACAGCCGTCGCTGATGATTTCCGTTGTGGCATCCTCGCCCGGCACAACCAGCCGATTCTGCATATTTGCCGTTTGCAGCAGCGTATGAATGCGGCTGTTCTGCCCGCGTTTGTCACCCTCCTTGAACCGCTGGAGGGCGTTGAACTGCTTATGGAAGCGAATCGAAAACAGCGTGCAGTGGAACGAATCGGTTAATACATAATCTGCATTTTCCACAAGTCCGAGCCATTCGCGCGGGCCGACGGGCTCCTTGACGGTTCCCGGCTTCTTGAAGTCCGCAGCGACCATCGGCAGCATCCGAATCGTCAGATGCTTTTCCCTCGCAATTTTCTCTGCGGTTTCCAAATATCGCGCATTTTCACTGAGAAAATAACAGAACAGGTACTTTTGTTCGCTGTCAATCGGCCTCGCAAGCGTTTGCCAATGCGCCATGCTCACCAACAGCGTGGGGTCAACCGCCACCATCACCTGTTTGCCGGTCAATTCACGCACGATTTCCGCCCCGCGCTTTTCCCGCACAGAGACGTAGCGGAACGGAGCAATCGCCTTGCGGAGCCGCTGCTGGCATCTGTGCGGGATTTCCATCACGCCGAAGCTGGGCGCGTACGCGATTTTGCGGCGGCTATCCTGCACAAACTCCAGAAAATAGTAAGGATCATAGAGGTATGGATTCCAAATCTGGTCGCTTCCGCAGACGAATACGGCATCATCACCGCAAATCCGAGCAATTTCTGGCGCAGTGGAGCACGGCGGCGTAATCTGCATATGCTGCGCACGAAAATCATCAAACAAGGAGAGGTTGTTGACAGCTTCGGACGCGCCGTTCTTCTTCATCAGATATTCGTTGATTTTGTACTGTATGGTTTCTTTTAGGCTGTGATTGATGAACTTCAGCTTCCACATATCCGCCTTTGTGGGCTTATAATTCAGGGCGCTGCACGCATACCCCATGTCGCTGATGGTATGTTGAAGCGCGTAGGCCTGCAGTACGCTGCCGTAATTATTGCCCCGATACCACGTTTGTGTGTATACTTTCATCATCAATTTCCTCTTCTTTTCAGGTTTGCGTATAAAACCAGCAGTTTCGCCACATAGCCGGACGCATCGAAGAGTTTTTTCGCGTTGGCGACGGATTTTTCTGCCATCCGCTGATATTCCTCGTCGCTCAAGCGCATCACACGCCCGATAGCATTCGCCAGTGCGGCTTCGTCCTTCATCGGGCTGATGAAACCCGTTTCGCCGTCAACAATATTCTCCGGCAGACCACCGGCGTTTGTCGCAACAACGGGCTTCCCCATCGCCTGCGCTTCGCACGCGGTATAACCGCTGGCTTCGTACCACTCGGACGGCACGACCACGCAGGCGCAGTTGCGCACATACTGCCAGAGGTTTTCGCCGGACTGGAAGCCGACCATCGTTACCCGCTGGTTTAGATGATGCGCTTCGATTTCCGCGCGGATGGCATCTTCCTCCGGGCCAGTGCCGACAATGATAAGTGGAACATTTTCCAGCTTCTCCATTGCCCGAACCAGCGTCAGGATACCCTTTTCCGCCGAAAGCCGCCCATAATACAGCACATAATCGCCGCGTTTGCCCTGCACGGCGTACTTTGTATCCGCCGGAAGGAAGTTTTTCATATGCACAATGGGCGATTTTGTCAGTCCAGACGCTTCCAGCTTGTTCTTGTAACACTCGGACGGCGTAATAAACAGGTCGATTTTCCTGTATAGCCCACTGCGCTTGTTGAAATCGCTCTCGATGGCGGCCATCAGGCACTTCGCCCGCGAATCCTTGAAGCACACACGCTTGACGCAGTTCCAGTAATTCCCGTGCAGGCACGCTTCGCAGATTTTCCCGTGGTCGAGCATGACATGATTCGGGCAGACGCAGTTGAGGTCGTGCATGGTGAGGACGACCGGGATGCCGTGCTTTTTCGCCGCATCAACGATGGAAGCGGTCAGCACGCGGTGGAAGAGGTTGATGTGGATGATATCCGGCTTTTCCTTTTCAATCAGCGCAGAGATTTTTTTCTTTGCTTCAAAGGAATACACCATGCGGAAGGCGGCTTTCAGCTTCTGCGCGGCGGTTAACTCCCCGTTAAACTCCACATTGCTGACGAAATACGCGCTTTGTTCGCAGGGCAGGTTCTTTTCATCCTGCATGGCGAAAAAGATGACTTCGTGCCCCGCCTGCCGCAGCAAATCCGCCAAACCGAAAAAGTAGGTTTCTGACCCGCCGTGCATATTAAAGTATTTGTTTACAAGCAGTATCTTCATGCCGCGCCTCCTTATCTCCGGCGCAGCTTACGCACCGCGTTCCGCAGCGGCTTGTACAGCCCAACGGCAACCAGCGCTTGCGTTACGCGCAGCTTTATGCCATTTTCATGCACAATATACTGATTCAGGTTCGTCTCAATCGGCGTAACATCCAGCTGTGAAAAAAACTGCGCCCGATGCGCATTTTCCTTGCCCGCGCGCACCAGCATCGAATTGTTGGCGCACACCCGCTCCAGCGGATATTCCTCCATGAACCACGCGCTTGCGGCTTTATCCACCCAATCTTTGCCTTTTTGAGTGTTGACAATCAGCGCGGAAATTCCCTGATTTTCGCTTTGCTGGATAAGCCGTTCCCCTGCCTTCCAGAGGTCGCCGACGACGATATCCGCGCTGCCGTGATCGCCCTTGAACTCGCAGTGATAGCAGCTTTGGCGGTACGTCAGACCTTGGAGCATCGCCAGCACATACGGATTCTGCCGATAGCTCATTTCCTGATGCCGCTTGCCCGATTTTGTCGTCAGCACAAAATACGGCATCGTCCAGCCGACCGGCGTTTTACTGCGGAAGTTCACATTGCGGATTTTCTCGCCGTACCGTGCCGCTTTCGCATCCCGGTAGCGCTGCCAGACGCCCGCCGTGGGTGCGCCCTCGCAAATCAGCGCAACCAGCAGCAGATTTTCCGGATTGCCCGTCACTGCCGCGCACGCCGCGCACTGGCAGGGCGTGCCGCAGAACATGACGGGCATCCCCGCCTTCAGCAGGCCACGAACCGTCGCCAAGCAATTGCCGATGTCGCTCTGCACATACTTGGAACTGCGCATCCGTTCAACATCTTCCAGCTTATTGGAGACGATGTGCACCGCGTCCATCTGCTCATTCCACACGCAGCCGCACACATAGCCGCCCTGCCGCAGCATTTCCTGCGCCAGCGGGAAGAACATGCCCCCGGATGCCGACGCTTTGCGCGCCTGCGTATCCAGCTGATACGCCGCATAGCAGCCTTCCTTGCCCAGCGGCGTATGATTTTTGTCCGCGTGCTGATGGATGCACACGCGGTCGCACCTGCCGCAGCCGATGCAGCGCGCCTCGTCAATTTCGGGGATGTAGCTGCCATCCGCTGCCTGCGTCATATGCACCGCGCCGCGCGGGCAGACGTTGACGCACGCGCCGCAGCCGTAGCAGTCTTTCAGCAAATCAAAATCAAGCATCGTGTTCTCCTATCGGCTGAATTGCCTTCGCTGTCTCACTTTTTCCGATTAGCAGCAATGTAGCGTTCCACCGAATCCTCAAATTTCCCGATAACCTTCGCCGGACAGCCGACAGCCACGCTGCCGCTGGGAATATCCCGCGTTACCACGCTGCCCGCCCCAATGATAACGTTGTCGCCGATGTTCACATCATACAGAATAATCGAGCGCCCACCGATGAACACATTGTTCCCGATGGTTACCCCCCCACCCGAATATTGCATTTCGGCATACCGTCCATGCGATTAATCATCGCCGCCATGATGTCATGGTTCAAAATTGCCACATCCGCCGCAATATTGACGTTGTTTCCCATGAAAACCAGCTGCGGTTCGCTCGGCAATTTGTGCGGTTCGTACCAGCAGTTATCCCCCATTGCCCCGAACACGCCACTTTTTTTCAGAATCTTTGCCCGCGCCACGCCATTTCCGCAAAAGATCATCCGCATCAAAATCCACCGCCGACGCAAGGTAAAGCGCCAGAAATGTACCTTTGACTGTATGCTCATTTTCGGTTCATCCTCTGCTTCAAATTTCTCGCCAGCGGGTAAATCTTGGTGTGAACGAAGGAGATGCAGTCCACCATCAGCCTCTCCGGCATGGCGCTCGTGACAGCACTGAGCACCTTCTGCGGCGCGGTGCGGTCGTCGGGCTTCATCGGCGTATCCTTCCACGGGCTTTTCGCCTTGTATGCCAGATACGTCTTGGCATACGGGTGCTTGCAGCCCTCCACCCACGGGCGGATGCTCATGCGAAAGCACGACTGGAAGTGGACAATCGCTGGATTCTCCACCGCTTCCCGGTACTGCGCGGGGTCGCCCGGCACAGGCGGCTTGCGCAGCTTGATGAGGTTCTTGTAATCAAACGCGAAAAAGACCGTCATGCAGTTATATTTGGGGTGCAGGATGCCCGAACGCCCCAGCTTGCTCAGCACACCGTTCTGCACGCCCTGATCCACAAAGGTGATATCGCCCTGATTCTCCCGGATGTAGCGCAGGAACATATCCTCGACGTTGTTTTTGCGCCACGCGTCCAAATCCACCAGCAGAACGCCGTTGTTGATGTAGTTGTCCGTCGGCTGAAGCCCCAAATTGGTGCGGTAGGCAGCACCGCGGCAGTCATCCACGCCATAGAGCCACTTGTCGCCCATGTCCATTTCCCACAGGGGCGTTAAGTCCTGCATGACCAGCGTATCGCAGTCAATAAACAGCACCTTTTTCACTGTTTCGGGCAGCATGGAGGGCAGGAACAGGCGGTAGAACGTGCTGATGTTCCAGCGGCCGACGTTGATTTCAGTGGCGGAGCGCTTCTCAATGTCCGGATGCGCCAGATACGTCAGTGTGCGGCCGAACGAGGCAATCATGTTCTCCAGCTTCTGCTTGTTCTCTGCTGAAATCTGGTTGTCTATCAGGTAGAGGTTGAGTTCCTTGACGTTCCGGTTGTGCTCCAAGAGCGACAGTATGGAAATTCCTGCAATCTCGCAGTAGCTGTCGCTGGAAGAATAGACGATATCCATCCTCGACTCCCCTTACAGTTTCTTGTAGTCCGCAAAACTCATCAGGTGCAAGTCCTTTTCGCTGATAATGAGGTTCTCCTTGCCGCCAATCAACTCAAAAGGCCATTCAATGCCGATATCCGGGTCGTTGTACATGATGCCGGAATCGCCCTCGCCATAGAACACCTCGGCGCACTTGTAGCTGACTACCGAATCCTCGATGACCAGATAGCCGTGCCCGAAATACTGCGGCACAAGCAGCATCTCCGTGTTTTCGCCCGTGAGGTGGAAGCCGCGCCACTGCCCGAACGTTGGCGAATCCGGGCGCAAATCCACAATCACGTCATACACATGGCCGGAGATGCAGCGCACCAGCTTCGCCTGCTGCTTGACCAGCTGGAAGTGCGTCGCGCGAATCACGCCGCGCTTGGAAATGGTGTAGAACACTTCCTTCAAATCGTGGTCAATGCCATTCGCGCGGAAGGTGTCAACATTGTAATCCTTAATCAAGCCGCCGCGGTTGTCTGTGGCATAAAAAGGCTTGATGCGGTACGCACCCTGCAAATCCAGCGGCTGAAAATCAAACTTCTGCACCATTTTATGCTTCCTCCCGAATATAATCCGCCGTCATCTTGATGCCCTGCGCAAACGGAATCTGATTGACATAGCCCGTGTCCCGTTCAACCTTCTTCAAATCGAACTGGTCGTAGGAGACGTTCACACCCTTGAAGGGCAAATCCCCCAGCCCAATTTCAGCCGCCGGGTCAACCAAATCCCGCATTTCCAGCAGGAACTCCCGCAGCGGCTTAGGCTCACCAGAACCGATGTAGTAGCGGTTGAACGGCTTGCCTTTTTCCGCCACGGCGATGATGGCGTTGATGGCATCGGTGATATAAATGAAGTCGTACGTCTGATACCCCGCCGTGAAGGAGCAATGCTCTTTGTGGATGAGCTTGCGGATGGCGGTGTAAATCATCCGCGCGGATTTTTCACCCACGCCATAGATGTTGGTGATGATGACCGGGATGAATTCCACACCGGTCATTTTGGCGACCGTTTCGCCCATCAGGTGCGCCGCCAGCTTGCCCGTGCCGTAGATGTAGCCGCCCGCCGGGTCAATATCATCCGACTGAAGATACTCGTAGGTTTCCATCTCGTTGATGCTGGATGCATACACCACACGCTTGCAGCCCACCTCGGCGCACAGCTTGATGTAGTCGCACGTCAGCTTGACGTTCGACAGCTGCACATCATAATCCGCGCGCGCAGGCCCGGATGTGCCCGCCCACGCCAAGTGGAAGAAGCAGTGATAATCCGCCGCGGGAATCTCCTTCGCAAGGGCAGGCACGTCCTTGTTCAGCACGCTGATGCAGGTGACGCGCGGGTCATCCGCCAGCACATCATCAAAGCGGACATCCAGTGCCGTGACACGGCAGCCCTTTGCCAGCAGCGCATTCACCAGCGTTTTGCCGATAAAACCGTTTGCACCGGTAACGATTACATTCTCCATCTTATTCTCCTGCCGACAAAAATGCCGTGATTTCTTCGTCCATGCACGCGCGAACATCGCCGCCGGACAGATAGCACTTGCTCCATTCGGCAACTTTCTCAATCGCCGTGTCCAGATTCCAGTGGGGCTTCCAGCCAAACGTCGTCTTGAGCTTGGCGCAGTCCAGCTTCAGGAAGTTCGCCTCGTGCGGGCCGCCGTCATAGCGGTTGACCCACTTCATGCCCTCGCCCCACTTGCGCACGAACAAATCCACCAACGCGCCGGTCTGGAAGCAGTCCACATCATCCGGGCCAACGTTATAATAGCCAGCGTACTTGCCGTCCTCGTACTGCATGGCGGCAATCATCAGGTAGGCATACAGCGGCTCCAGCACATGCTGATACGGGCGGGTGGAGAACGGGTTGCGCACCACAATATCCTCCTGCTTCATCGCCGCGCGGATGCAGTCCGGGATGATGCGGTCGTTGGCGAAGTCGCCGCCGCCGATGACATTGCCCGCGCGCGCCGTCGAAATCGCCACGCGTCCATCAGCAAAAAAGCTGTTCTTGTAGCTGTGCGTCACCAGCTCCGAGCAGGACTTGGAATTGGAGTACGGGTCGAAGCCGTCCAGCTCCTCGTTCTCGCGGTAGCCCCACGCCCACTCCTTGTTCAGGTACACCTTGTCGGTCGTCACATTCAGGAAGGACTTGACGCAATTGCTGTTTCGCACGCACTCCAGAATATTCACCGTGCCCATGACGTTCGTTTCATAGGTGTAAGCAGGATTTTTGTAGCTGTCACGAACGATGGGCTGCGCCGCCAGATGCAGCACAATCTCCGGCTGTGCGGCGTCAAACGCGGCCTTCAGCGTCGCATAATCGCGGATATCGCCGATAACCGAGTGCGCATCCTGCGCAATATCAGCGATTTCAAATAAGGACGGCGACGTAGGGGGATTCAGTGAATACCCCGTAACAATCGCCCCGGCATTGGCGAGCACCTTGCACAGCCACGAGCCCTTGAAGCCGGTATGTCCCGTCACGAACACTTTCTTGCCCTGATAAAACGACAAATCGAACTGCTTCATTTCTCCCACACCTTCCACGGCGCATTGCCCGACGCCCACAGCTGCTCCAGCTTCTGTTTCTCCCGCAGCGTGTCCATGCACTGCCAGAAGCCTTGGTGGATGTACCCCACCAGCTGTTTCTGTGCGACAAGTTTGGTCAGCGGGCCTTTCTCAAACACGGTTTCATCGCCCTCAATCAGGTCAAACAGCTCCGGCTGGAATACCATGAAGCCGATGTTGATGAGGTCGCCGTCTATGTCCGACTTCTCGCGGAAAGCGTTAATCACGCTATTCGCACCGACTTCCACCACGCCCTTGTTCTGCCCGAAGTTGTACATCGACATGGTGCCGATTTTCCCGTGCGCCTGATGGAATGCCACCAGTTCCGCAATGTTCACGTCGCCCACCGCGTCGCCATAGGTCAGCATGAACGGCTCATTGCCGATATACTCGCGGATACGCTTGACGCGCCCCCCTGTCTGGGTATTTAAGCCAGTGTCGACAACCGTCACGCGCCACGGCTCGGCGTGCTTGTTGTGCACAATCATCTCGTTCGTGCCGTGCGTGTAATCGAACGTGATGTCGGAGGTGTGCAGGAAGTAATCCGCAAACCACTCTTTGATGACGTGCTGCTTGTAGCCCGCGCAAATCACAAATTCGTTGTAGCCATAGGCAGAATATGTCTTCATGATATGCCACAGGATGGGCATACCGCCAATCTCAATCATGGGCTTGGGCTTGAATGCGGATTCCTCGGAAATTCGTGTGCCGAAGCCGCCGGCAAGAATGACAACTTTCATCGTTTTCCTCCTCATTGCGTCGGATGCTCAATACAAGCCTTGTTTGCCGCAGTCCTCGAACCAGTCGCGGAAGGTGTCCTCCAGCCCCGCGTGGAACGCGTAGCCGCTCTCCGCCAGCTTTTGGCCGCTGATGTTCGTGCTCACCATCAGTTTCTTCACGCGCGCCGGGTGAATGCCGACTTTCTTGCCGCCGATGGGGCCAAGAATCGTCGCCGCGGTCATCAGCAGGCCGCCCGGAATCAGCGGAATATGGCGCTTCATCCCGGTCGCCGCCTGCATGGCGCTGCAAATCTGCTCGATGGTGTACGCCGGCTCGAACGTGCAGTTGTACACATCCACACCCGGAAAATCATGGTCAATCATCCGATATTGGAAGAAACGCACCAGTTCCTTCACATAAATGCACGCCTTCACCGTGTCCTTGCGCCCGGCATAGAAGAAATAGTGCTTCTTCTGGCTGTTGTACAGGCGGGTCATATTGCCATGCTCACCCTTGCCATACACAATGCCCGGCCGTACAATCGTCAGTTCGCGTTTTGCTTCCTTTGCCTGCCAAATCTGATGGATTTTCTCCGCCACCAGCTTGCTGATGCCGTATGGCGTGTTTGGCGTAGGCAGCGTGTCCTCCGTTTTCAGCTCCTCCGCCGCGCCGTAGGGCGCAATGGAACTGGTGAAGAGGATTTTGCGGATGCCGTGCTGCTCCGCAAAGGCGGTCACATTCTCCGCGCCGCGAATATTCGTCTCGAAGTAGGCGTAATCCGGATGCCCCGGCGTCCTGTGCACCGCCGCAAGGTTGAAAATCACATCATCCGGCGTGGGCGTGAAATCAAGGGCAATCGGCTTGCGCACATCCACGCGGCGATAGACGACCCCCTCGTTTTTCTCCACGACGCCGGGCACAACGCCTTCTTCGCCGGGCATGACCAAATCCAAATCGTAAATGCAGTCGCCGGGCTTTACGCACGCATCCTTCAAGCGGTGAATCAGGTGTGTGCCGATGAAGCCGGAGCCGCCGAAAATCAGGCAATTCATTGCTTCGCCCTCACTTCGCGCCGTCCCTGTGGAGGACAGCAACCACGGTTTTCAGCAGAATCTTGCAGTCCAGCCATATCGACGCCTGGCGGATGTATGTCATCTCCATCTGCTGCCGATGCCCGCTCTGGTAGGTCGCATTGTTGCGCGCGTATGCCTGCCAATAGCCGGTCACGCCCGGCTTGACGGACAACAGCACATCCGCCGAATCCGCATAATACTGCTGGATTTCCGATTTCAGCAGCGGCCGCGGTCCGACAAGGCTCATTTCGCCCGCAAGAACATTGAACAGCTGCGGCAGCTCGTCCAAACTCGTTTTGCGCAGGAAATTGCCCACCGGCGTGATGCGCGGGTCATTATCGATTTTGAACTCCGTATGATACTGGCGCTTCTGCTCCTCGCTCAGCTGGTCAATCATCTGATCAGCATTGCGGTACATGCTCCTGAATTTCCACATTTTGAACGGCTTGCCATTCTTGCCGATACGCACCTGCCCGTAGATGACAGCGCCGGGATCACCCAGATAGACAATGACGGAAAGAATCAGGAACAGCGGCGAAAGTACGATAACCGCCATTGCCGTCGCCGTCAGGTCGAACGCCCGCTTGACGGCACGATAGCCAAGTTTATTCGCGCCCGTGCGGGATGCTGTCGGTTCTATCGCCTGTTCTGGTAGTCCATGCTGCATATGATTACCGCTCCCTTATTCAGTCGTACTTAGTCGCGCTGGAAAATATCGCGCGTATACACCTTATCCTGCACATCATCAAGCGCCTTGTCGTAGCGGTTCGCCACGATGATGCGGCTCATTGCCTTGAATTGCGCCAAGTCGTTGACCACCCTGCTGCCGGAAAACGTTTCACCATCCGGCAGTGTCGGCTCGTAAATCACGATGGATGCGCCTTTCGCCTTCAGGCGCTGCATCACGCCCTGTATGCTGCTTTGGCGGAAGTTGTCGCTGCCGCGCTTCATCGTCAGGCGGTAGATGCCAATAACGGGATGATTTTCCGTCGTCAGCGCCATCACGCGGTCGGCAATAAAGTCCTTGCGCGTCTTGTTGCTCTCGACAATGGCGGAAATCATGTTCTGCGGCACATCGGCGTAGTTCGCCAGCAGCTGCTTGGTGTCCTTCGGCAGGCAGTAGCCGCCGTAGCCGAACGACGGGTTGTTGTAATGGCTGCCGATGCGCGGGTCGAGACACACGCCATCCAAAATCTTCCGTGTGTTCAAGCCTTTGCTCTCCGCGTAGGTGTCCAGCTCATTGAAGTACGCCACGCGCAGCGCCAAATAGGTGTTGGCAAACAGCTTGACCGCCTCCGCCTCGCTGAAGCCCATCAGCAGCGTGTCCACGTTCGGCTTTTCCGCGCCTTCCTGCAATAGCGCAGCGAACGCGCGGGCGGATGCGGTCAGGCGCGTATCCTGCATGTCCGTGCCGACAATGATGCGGCTTGGGTACAGGCTGTCCTCCATTGCGTGCGATTCGCGCAGGAACTCCGGGCTGAAGAGGATGTTCCTGTTATGGAATTTCTCGCGCACCGATGCGGTGTACCCGACCGGGACGGTGGATTTGATGACCACCGCCGCATCCGGATTGCACTGCGTGACCAGCCCGATAACCTCCTCCACCGCCGCCGTCTGGAAGCGCTGGGTAACATCATCGTAATTCGTCGGGACGGCAATGACGACGAAGTCCGCACCGGCATAGGCGGCTTGGGCGTCGAGCGTTGCGCTCAGTTGCAGGGGCGTGTGCGACAAAACCTGCTGCATCACGTCATCCCGCACAGGCGATTCGCGGCGATTAATCATGCTGATTTTTTCCGGCACAACATCCACCACTGTCACCTGATGATGCTGGGACAGCAGCACCGCCATCGCCATGCCGACGTAGCCTGCGCCAGCAACCGCAATCTTGTAGGCTCTCATGCTGTCCCCTCCATCGTCTCGTTTTTGAAAAAAAGTTCGTCATGCATACATTGCGGCGAACCAGCTGCCGACAGGTACATACCCATCAAGCATTTTCCATTATACCATGCAAACCGTTATTTGGCAAGTAAATCTCGATTAATTTTGTGGAAAATGCAGTTTTATCAGCTTTTCTTCCTATTATATATTTCCGAGTGTAGCAATGTTCGTCGCCTTATGAGAATGCACCCAGCTACGCCGCGAATTTGAAAACAGGATAATATGGAACACGAAAAAAGCGTGGTGACGTCCTTGGCACACACACGCTTCCGATGATTTCTTTGCAGTATTTTCATCCAGCGGCATATTTATGCACGCTTTTTATTCGCCCGTGCCCGCAAAAACCGTCCATACCGTGCCGAAAATCAGCTTCCAGTCCAGCAGGAAGCTGCGATCGCGGATGTAGCGCATATCCATGTCCATCCACTCGTCAAACGTCACGTCATTGCGGTTCGGCTGAATCTGCCAAATGCAGGTCAGACCGGGACGGACATACAGGCGCTGGCGCTCGTAATCCGTATACGCCGCCACTTCGCACGGCAGCGGCGGACGCGGGCCGACGATGCTCATGCTGCCAACCAGAATATCCCACAACTGGGGCAGCTCGTCGATGCCGCACTTGCGGATGAAACGCCCCACACGGGTGATGCGTGGGTCATCCTTGTGCTTGAAAATCGGGCCGTTCATCTCTGTGCTGCGCTTCAAATCCGCCAGCTTCGCCTCAGCGTCCACGCACATGGATCGGAATTTGTGGATGCGGAACTCCTTGCCGTCAATGCCGCTGCGCACCTGCGTAAAAATCGGCGAACCGCTCGGATCATCAATGACAATCGCGAGCGCTACAATCAGCAGCAGCGGCGAAAGCACAATCAGCGCCAGCAGGGAGAAAAACACATCCTGCACTCGCTTCAGCGCCCGATAGACCGGTTTTTCCTTGCGCACCTGTTCATGATTGAGCCAAATCTGCTCGCGCGTGGTCGTCGCCGGCTGCTGTACCGTTGCTTCCGTCATCGCCGCCATCCACCTCCCATCCACCGCCACTGCTTTTGCGGTCGGCAAATTTTTACGCTATCTTCTGTCCGACGAATCGTACGCAAAAATCACCTGAACCACCTTGCTTATTTTACCACACATGTTTCGGCATGTCAATTGTCTTCCAGGAAAATCCGTGTCGTCTGTATTTTTCCTGCTTTTTTGCTTTTTCTTCCGAAAATGCAGGAAAACTTGCTGATTTTGTCGTATAATAAGGAAGGGGTACGACCAACATCGTCGGTTTTGCGTGGGAATCCGCGCTTTTTGCCCTTCGTAATCACACAATGCAGCCACGGAAGGAGATGACGCTCATGCAGCCCAAACTACCGCAAGACGAACGCTACGAGCAGCGTCCGGACGGCACAATCCGCCGTTTCCGACAGCAGACGCCGCCCGCGCAGAGCACCTATATTCCCCAGCCGCCGCCCGATGAGCCGCCGCGCCGCCGCAAGCGGGAAAAGCACCGCCATCGCCGCGTCTGGCTGTACGTTTTCGCGCTGATTGGCGTGGCGTTCGTCGCCGTGGAAATCTTCCGCTATCTGATTGTGCCGCTGCTCGTTCAGCTGCACATCTGGACAGGAGGTCGCCTGTGAAACGCATCGGAAAGTGGCTGTTGGGGCTGATTACCTCCGCGCTGACGCTCGTGCTGGTGATTGTGCTGCTGCCATACGCCGCGAAGTGGATTGCGCGCATCATGCCGGATGAGTCCGCCGCGGCGATTCGCGCATCCGTCGTGCTGTCGCAGAAGCTGGAGCAGAGCGCGAAGCTGGAAACGCTGCACGTCACCGAAGAGAGCGCGCTGAACTACGAAGTCAAGGCGGCATTCCTCGGCACAGTGGCGAGCATCAACGCCGATTACACCTATGAGGGCAGTTTCGGCATTGATTTGCAGCAGGTGACCATGGCGCGCGACGGGTCTGTGCTGACGCTGACGCTGCCCGCGCCGGAGCTGCTGCTGGACTCCCTCACGCCAGCGGACATCACGCGCGATTCGGCGCTGTACCCATATCTGGACGACAACGACTTGCAGCGTGTTTTGGAGGATGAACGGGTTTCCTGCCGCGAACGGTATCTCTCCGGCGAACGCGCAGCGGAACTCTGGGACGCGACCGTCGCGGCGATGGAGGCGACCGTTGCGCAGTGGATGGCGGACGCGGGCGGGTTCACTGTCCGCTGCGAGCGCGCGGAAGGAGCATGAAAGCGCGACCAACTCAATCGCGAAAAGG
>FR899901.1:0-2532 GCA_000437595.1 Faecalibacterium sp. CAG:74
CTTTAGAATGACGAACGCACCGCAGCCCAATAATTCCGAATTACCTTACCGCCTTCTTGCCATTTCCGCCCACACATCATCGAGTGTCACGCCCTGCTGGTAGAGCAGCACCATCAGGTGGTACAGCAAATCAGCGGCCTCGTAGGTCACTTCCTCTTTATTCGCCTTCATCGCGGCGATAATCGTCTCGCTGGCTTCCTCGCCAACCTTCTTGCAGATTTTCTCCACGCCGTTGTCCAGCAGGTAGTTCGTGTAGCTGCCTTCCACGGGGTTCGCGGCGCGATCGGCAATCGTCGCGTAGTCCTCCTGAAGGACATTCGCGGTCGCGGGCGCGTCCTCATCCACATATACGTCGTTGAAGAAACAGCTTTTTGCGCCCGTGTGGCACGCCGGCCCGACCTGTTCCACCGTCAGCAGCATCGCGTCGTGGTCGCAGTCGTAGCGCATGGCGACGAGCTTCTGTGTGTGCCCGGAGGTTTCGCCCTTCTTCCACAGCGCCTGACGGGAACGGCTGAAGTACGTCGCGTATCCGGTTTCCAGCGTCTGCTCAATTGACTGCTGATTCATGTATGCCAGCATCAGCACCTGATTGGTGCGCGCATCCTGCGCAATGGCGGGAATCAGCCCGTTTGCATCAAATTTCAACTGCGAAAAGTCCATATTCATTCTCCTTTGTCCGCGGTTTGGATGGCCTCAAGCGCGTCCGGCACGGTGAACGCGCCCTCGTACATTGCGCGCCCTAAAATCGCGCCTGCGCAGCCGATTTCCTGCAATTTCAGCAGGTCGCTGATGCTGCTCACGCCGCCTGAACCGATAATGTCCATCTGCGTCTTGTCAATCAGGCGCTTCGTTGCGGCGAAATTCGGGCCCTGCATCATCCCGTCGCGGCTGATGTCGGTGTAGATGAGGGTGCTGACCCCCATGTCCCGCATTCGCAGGGCGACTTCGGCGGCGGTCAGCGTGGATGTTTCCACCCACCCGCGCGTCGCGACGAACCCGTCCTTCGCGTCCAGCCCCACGGCGATTTGCCCCGGAAATGCCCGGCACGCCTCTTTCACCAGTTCCGGATGTTCAATCGCCGCCGTGCCGATGATGCACCGCGTCACGCCCGCTTCGATGCGCAGGGCGATGTCTGCCATCGTGCGCAGCCCGCCGCCCAGCTCGACGTTTCCCCCGAACGCGCGGATGACCTCGCGAATCAGCGGGAGGTGCTTGGTCTGGCCATCAAACGCGGCGGTGAGGTCAACAAGGTGGAGGTACGTCGCGCCCTGTTCGCGCCATTTCGCGGCAAGGTCAACGGGATTGCCGAAGATGGTCACGTCGTCGCGCCTGCCTTGGCGGAGACGCACGGCATTGCCATCGAGCATGTCAATCGCGGGGTAAAGCTGCATGGGAAACCCTCCTTTGGGGGATGAAAATTAACACGCGAGCATAGCATGAAAGTGCGCCCAACGCAATCGCGCGAGAGGGTCAAGGGACGAAGTCCCTTGCGGGATCAAGGGGCAGCGCCCCTTGGTTCCCCCCAATAAACACGCGGAAGAAGCCTGAAAAAGTTACCAACTCAATCGCGCGAAAGGGAGTCCAGAGGGTCGAAGACCCTTTGGCGGGGTCAAGGGGCAGCACCACCCTGGGTTTCCCCAATAAACACGCGGAAGAAGCCTGAAAAAGTCACCACCTCAATCGCGCGAAAGGGAGTCCAGAGGGTCGAAGACCCTTTGGCGGGGTCAAGGGGCAGCACCACCCTGCGCCTCCTTAATCCAGACTGCCCTTTGTGGACAGCACACCCTCAATCCGATTGTCGATGCTCGCCGCGTCTCGCAGCGCCAGTCCCAGCGCCTTATACAGCGCCTCCAGCTTGTGGTGGTCGTTTTTACCGTACAGCACCTTCAGATGCAGCGTCAAGCCCGCATTTACGGCGAACGCACGGAAGAATTCCTCCGCCAGCTGCGTGTCGAACTGCCCGCACATGGGGGCGGCAAATTCCGCGTCGAACACCAAATACGGGCGGCCGCTGATGTCCAGCGCGGCAAACGCAAGGGCTTCGTCCATCGGCATATAGGCACTCGCGGTGCGGCGGATGCCTGCGCGGTCGCCCAGCGCGTCGCGGATGGCGCGGCCGAGGCAGATGCCTACGTCCTCCACCGTGTGGTGCGCGTCAACGTGCAAATCGCCCCGGCAGGTGAGCGCCAAATCCAGCTGCCCGAAACGGCACAGCGCGTCCAGCATGTGGTCAAAGAAGCCAATGCCGGTCGAAAGCGACGTTTTGCCGCTGCCGTCGAGGGTCAGCGTGAGGGTAATGTCCGTTTCGCGGGTCGTGCGGGTGATGACGGCAGTGCGCATGAGGATACCTCCTTGGTGGATTTGGGCGTGCGCTGTGTGCGGGCGGAGCTATCCGGTCGCGCCCATTTGGCGCGACACAGCATAGATGTTGGAATGAGCAAGTTGGGGGCGCGTCTGCGGACGCGCAAAGTTAGGGGCAGGGACGCTTCGCTGCCTGCACCTTTGTTGGGCGCGCTTGGCATACTGGTCGCC
>FR899901.1:2563-31495 GCA_000437595.1 Faecalibacterium sp. CAG:74
AGCGCCCGCGGAACAGTTGGGGCGTTGCCCCAAACCCCAGCAGGGACGCTGTCCCTGCACCCTGCAAGGGGCATTGCCCCTTGACCCGTTTTGGGCTGCCCGGCTTGGGCGCGCTTCCCTTGCTACTTTTTTCCTTAGGCTTTTATTTCCTTACCGAACCGAATCGCAACCGCGTTCGCGTGGGCATCTAAGCCCTCCTGCCGTGCCAGCAGCATCACCTGCTCCGACACCCGCTCCAATTCCGCCCTTGAACAGCAAATCAAGCTCGACTTCTTCACGAAATCATCCACCGACAAGGGCGAAAAGAACCGTGCCGTCCCACTCGTCGGCAGCACATGGTTCGGCCCCGCCAGATAATCCCCCAGCGGTTCGGGCGAATAGTGCCCCAGAAAAATCGCGCCCGCGTTCTCAATCAGCGGCAGCAGCCCATACGGGTCAGCGACGGACAGCTCCATGTGTTCCGGCGCAATTTGGTTCGCGATGTCCGCGCAGTCGGGGAGGGTCGGCGCGACGACGATCGTCCCGTAGGCGGTCAGGCTCTTTTCGATGACGTCTCGGCGGGGGAGAAGGGCGGTTTGACGGGCGATTTCCGCCTGAACGGCAGCGGCGAGGGTTTCGCTGTCCGTGACGAGAATCGCGGCGGCGAGGGGGTCGTGCTCCGCCTGTGACAGCAGGTCAGCAGCGACGTAGCGGGGATTCGCGCTGTCGTCGGCAATCACCAGCACTTCGCTCGGCCCGGCGACCATGTCAATGCCGACATGACCGAAAACCTCCCGTTTCGCGTTGGCGACAAAAATGTTGCCCGGCCCGGTGATTTTGTCCACGCGGGGGATGCTCTCTGTGCCGAACGCGAGGGCGGCAACGGCCTGCGCGCCGCCGACTTTGTAGATTTTGTCCACACCCGCCAAATCCGCCGCGACAAGGGCAAGCGGGTAGCTGACCGAGCCGTCCCGGCCGGGCGGCGTGACCATGATAATCTCCTTTACGCCCGCGACCTTCGCCGGCAGCACGTTCATCAGCACCGACGAGGGGTACGCCGCCGTGCCGCCGGGAACGTACACGCCGACGCGCTTGAGGGGCGTAATCTTCTGCCCCAGCGAAATGGCGGGGTCAAAATTTAACCATGTGTTCTGCTTCTGCTTCTCGTGGAAGGCAGTGATGCGGCGGGCAGCTTCGCGCATGGCGTCGAGCCATTCGGGGGAAGCGGCGGCGTAAGCGCGGGCGATTTCGTCCTTCGTCACCAGCACGGTTTCGGCGGTCATGGTCACATGGTCGAATTTCGCCGTGTAGTCGAACAAGGCGGCGTCGCCCTCCTGCCGGACGCGCGCGACAATCTCCTTGACGATGCGCGAAACTTCCTCGTTTTGCAGCTGAGAGCGGTTCATAACGCGGCGTTTCAGTTCACCCGCGTCGGATGCGCGCAGAATCGGAATCATGCCTGTCCCTCCTGTTTCACGGCGAGCAGCGCGCCCAGTCCGTCGATAATCTGGCGGATGCGCTCCCGCTTGGTTTTCATGGCGACGCGGTTGACGACTAAGCGCGCCGATACATCGCAGATGTCTTCCAGCACCGTCAGGCCGTTGGCACGCAGGGTCGAGCCGCTCTCCACAATGTCGAGGATTACGTCGCTCAGCCCGATGACGGGGCCAAGTTCCACCGAACCGTGCAGTTCAATAATTTCAATCGTCTGCCCTTTGCTGTCGTAGTAGCTGCGGGCGATATTCGGGTACTTCGTGGCGACGCGGAAGGTCGCGCGGTTGACGCTGCCGCCCTGCTCGCCGGGGTAGCCCGCGATGCACAAGCGGCACTTGCCGAAGCCTAAATCCAGCACCTCGTACAGTTCGCGCCCGGCTTCCAGCAGCGTGTCTTTGCCGACGATGCCTAAATCTGCCACGCCGTGATCCACATACGTCGGCACGTCCGACGGCTTGACGAGGATAAACCGGACGTTTTGCTCCTTGTCCCACAGCACCAGCTGACGGCCGGGATTCCGCGGTTCAGAGCAGTCAATGCCCAGCTGCTCCAAGAGGTCGAACGCCTGCTCCGCAAGCCGCCCCTTTGCCAGCGCGAAGGTGATGACCGGCTGCTCCATCAGAACACCGCCTTTCCGTACTGCTCGAAAACGCTGCCGTTCAGGTACACGGCGGCGGATGCTTCCCCGCTGTCGACGCGCTGGTGCAGCTCCTCGGCGGTCAGCCCGTACAGCAGGGCGACTGAAACGCCCTTGTCCCGCAGCTGATGCGCGTAGGCGATGGCAGAGCGCAGTCCGCCCGGCGCGAAGGAGAGGATGACGTCCGGCACGGGCGGCGCGAACGTTTCGCCCTGCCGCTCCAGCGCCATCAGCGTCAGTTTCAGCGAGAGCGCGAACCCCGTCGCGGGCATCGGGCGGCCGAACTGCGCCGGAAGCCCGTCATAGCGCCCGCCGGAGAGAAGCGGCTGCCCAAGCTCCGCCGCCAAGCCGTGGAACACCACGCCGGAGTAGTAATTCGCCTGCTGCGTCAGCCCAAGGTCGATGCTCACGCAGTCCGCACAGCCATAGTCTTGCAGGATGGACAGCACCTGCCGCAGATGCGCAATCGCGCCCAAACACTTCGGCGATTTCGTCAGCTGCTCCGCTTCATCCAGCACCGCCGCGTCGCCGAAGAGCTGCGGCAGACGCATCAGGCGGCGCGATACGTCCGCCTCAATGGACAGGCGGTCAAGGTAGAGCTGCATATCCAGCGCGTTTTTGTGCGCCATCATGTCGCGCAGCGCCGCGCACTGCTGTTCTGTCAGCCCGGCTTCTTCCAAGAATCCGCTGACGAACTTCACCTGTCCCAGTTCAATCAAAAAGTCGCGAATCCCGGCGGCGCGCAGGGCTTCCACCGCCAGCGCGATGACCTCCGCGTCCGCCTGTGCGCTGCCTTCGCCCATCAGCTCCACGCCTGCCTGCGTGTCCTCACAAAGCAGCGACAGCGTTTCGGAGTGGAACTTTGCCGCGGACTGCACATAGCATAAACGCAGCGGCAGCGGCGCGTTTTTCAGCCGCCCCGACGCCAGCCGAACCGCCGGAATCGTCGAATCCGGGCGGACGGCGAGAATGCGCGCCTGCGGGTCGAACGTCTTCCACACTTGCTCCGGGCGATAGCCGAATGTTTGATCATCCAGCGCGTCATAATACTCCAGAATCGGTGTTTCGATTTCCTGATAGCCGCCGAGGGTGAACAGACGGCGCAGCTTGTCCTCCAAGCGGCGCTTGCCCGCGCATTCGCCGGGGAGGGTATCCTGCATACCGCTGGGAATTTGCAGTCTGCGACGCTCCATTGTGCCGCCTCCTGTCATAATTTTGATGATTTAGCGCGATAAAGCGCTAATGCAATGAATTATACCAGAAATAGCAGATTTGTCAAGGGGTCAAAACGCGATTTCTGCTGATTTCATCATACCAGATTGCAAGCCGCTTCGCAAGGCAAAAACACCGAAAGGACAAAACGTCCCGCGCGCATCCCGTCTAATCCTATATAATAAAGGAAGCGAAATTTCGCGAAAACCGACTGCCGCGCCGCCGTCAGCCGAAATCATCCCGCGAATCGGCTGATTTTGCGCTATTTTCCCGCGCTCGGCTGAAATTTTTCCTTGTATCATCCCCGGAATTGTGATATAATAGCATTTGGCGCGTTCTGTTTGCGCCATAGATTGAAAAGATTGGAACTATCGGAATGCGTTTTGATGACTTGAAACTGATGCCCCTGCTCCTGCAGAATGTGCAGGCGGCAGGTTATGAAACCCCGACCCCGATTCAGCAGGCGACCATCCCGCTCGTCCTCGCTGGAAAGGATGTGCTGGGCTGCGCGCAGACCGGCACGGGCAAAACCGCCGCGTTCGCCCTGCCGATTATCCAGCAGCTGGCAAAAAAGCCCACCCGCTTCGGGCAGAGCCGCGCCATCCGCGCCCTCATCCTCACCCCGACCCGCGAGCTCGCCCAGCAGATTTATGATAATTTCGTGCTTTATGGCAAAAAGCTGCCCGTCTACCCGACTGTCATCTTCGGCGGCGTAAATCAGCAGGGGCAGGTGAATGCCCTCCACCGCGGTGCGGATGTGGTGATTGCCTGCCCCGGCCGCCTGTGGGACTTGATGAATCAGGGCTTTGTGCATCTGGACAAGGTGGAGACGTTCGTGCTGGACGAGGCAGACCGAATGCTTGACATGGGCTTCATCCACGACGTCCGCCGCATTGCGGAAAAGCTGCCGGAAAAGCGCCAGACGCTGATGTTCTCCGCGACGATGCCGCCGGAGGTTGAAAAGCTGGCGATGGATTTGCTCCATGAGCCGGAATCCGTCAAGGTTGACCCCGTGTCCTCCACGGTCAAGAAGATTGACCAGTGCCTGTATTATGTCGATAAGGCGAACAAGAAGCATCTGCTGGCGAAAATCCTGCGCGACCCGGACGTGGAAAACGCGCTCGTGTTCAGCCGCACGAAGCACGGCGCAGACCGCATCGTCCGCGACCTCAAGCGCGAGGGCATCGACGCGGTCGCCATCCACGGCGATAAGAGCCAAAACGCCCGTCAGGCCGCGCTGACCGCATTCAAGACCGGCGAGTGCAAAGTCCTCGTCGCGACGGATATTGCCGCCCGCGGCATCGACATCGCGGGTCTGAGCCACGTTATCAACTACGACATGCCGATGGAGCCGGAAGCGTACGTCCACCGCATTGGGCGCACGGGCCGCGCCGGCCGCGACGGCACCGCGATTTCTTTCTGCTGCATCGACGAGGTGAAGCAGTTAGGGCAGGTGGAGAAGCTCATTGGCAAGCGTCTGCCGCTGAAGGAAAGCGAGTGGCCGATGGAAATCACCACCCCCAGCGAGCCGAAGCCGCGTCAGCCCCGCCCGGCAAAATTGACGATGCAGGGCAACGCCGCGCCGGAGCGCAAGGCGAATCGCCCGATGAGCGCCAAACCCGCCAAACTCGCCGCATCCGCCCCGATTCGCGAGGTGTCCGTGGAGAAGCGCGCCGCGAAATCCGCCCCGCGCGAGATGCAGGTCATCCGCCGCGAGCATCAGCAAAATCCCGTGCCGCGCTTCGGCCCTGCCAGCGGGCAGCGCGCAGCACGCAGCGGTCAGCCTGTCGTCATCGGCAGAGACGGCAAGATGCGCCTTGGCGGCACGCCCATCCGCGTCGAGAGCGCCCCGGCGAGCAAGCCTGTCGCCCGCACGAACGCATCCAGCGCGAAGAAAAGCGCCGGACAGCCCGTCCGCCGCGTCAACCGCAGCCGCGGCCGCAATGGCGAACGGTAAGCATTGTCCCCCCCCGAATCACGCACGATTCGGGGGCTTTTTTGGTTCTTCACGGAAAGTTTGGGGAGCAAACAAAGGCTTCGGCGAAGCACCAAAAAGCTGCACGCGGAAGGCGCATGAAAGCGCGACCAACTCAATCGCGGAGGGGTCAAGGGAGGGGACTTCGTCCCTTTTCATCTGCCCCTTGCAGGGTCAAGGGGGGGACTTCGTCCCTTTTCGTCTATCCCTTGTGGGGTTTAGGGCACCGCCCCAACTGTTCCTCGTCCGACCAATCCCAAGGAAGTCGCCAACAAAGGCGCAGACAGCGAAGCGTCCCTGCCAGTAACTTTGCGCGTCCGCAGACGCGCCTCCAAGCTGCTCTTCCCATAAGATTCCGTGAAAAAACGTTTTTTCTGCCTGCAAGCTGCAGATTCCCCGCAAAATCGCTAAATCCATCAGAATTTTTTCCGAAACCCTCTTGACAAACTGCCTGTCATTTGGTATACTAATAAAGCTGAATCGTTTCAGCCGTGCCAACATGGCTCAGTCGGTAGAGCAGCGGTTTCGTAAACCGCAGGTCGAGGGTTCGAGTCCCTCTGTTGGCTCGCTTTTCGAGGTGTAGCGCAGTTTGGTAGCGCGTTTGGTTCGGGACCAAAAGGCCGCGGGTTCGAATCCCGCCACTTCGACGCCAAAAACGAAGCGACTTGCAATAAAGCAAGCCGCTTTTTTTGTGCGCTTTTCGCAAATATGCACAGGTGTGGGACAGGTTGTGGATAGCATGGGTAGAGGAAAATTGGGTAGAGAAGGGGTGAAAGGTTTACTGCGCATCGGGTGAGGGCGCAAAGCCGTCATTTTCAACGGGTTCAGGCGTTTTTGGCTGCGCGAATGCGGCATCAAGGAAGGATTGCCAGACGCGGGCGGCATCGTCGTCGCGGCGGCGAAGCGCGTGAGCGTAGACGCGGAGAGTCGTGCTGGCATCCTCATGCCCCATGCGGCTGGCAACAGCTACCGCGTCGATGCCGTTGGCAAGCAGCGTGCTGGCGTGCGTGTGCCGCAGGTCGTGAAAGCGTACACCTTCAAAGCCGTGCGCATCCGCAAAGTGGCGAAACCATCGGCTGGGCGTGTCATGATGCAGCTGCGCGCCGTTCCATGCGTGGACAATCCAGCCTTCGCCGACCCAGAGATGCGGGGCAGCGCGCTTGCAATCCTCCTGATAGGCGCGGGTCTGATCCAGCACCGCCATCATGCCGACCGGCAGCGCGATGATTCGCTCCCCAGCTTCGCTTTTCGGCGGGCCTTCAAAGCTGCCGGTCTGCGGAGTGTACTTCAAGGCGTGGCTGATGTCGATGGTGCCGCGCTTCCAGTCCACGTCGCTGAGCCGCAGGGGACCGACTTCACCAAGCGACATTTCAATCCACACTCCCCGCACGGGGAGCGATGATGTCCGAATTCATTTATGGCAATCCCGCACAAAGAAAGAACAGCAAAAAGGTCGGGAAAGGGGTATAATAAAGAGGTGAAGAAGCAATTGACGATGAGCCTGATCAGCGACAAGTTGGGGCAGGCAACACTGTCTTTGATGGTGAGAGCAAGATAAAAGACGTGTTTGCCGATGTGATCATTCAGAAGTTTTTACGAGACAGAGAGAAAAAACATCTTCACAAACGTGAAGCGATCTTGTATAATGAACATAGCGTTCCGCAAAATCAGGGTTTGTCTGGATTGCGCGGTGAAACATACAGAAGCCCCGGAATCGTCAGCGGGTGACAAATGCTGAAGAACTGAGCTTGTTCGCCGGCATCGTGAAGCACATGCATAGAAGAAAGGAGAGCCAGCCATGGAGCTGTTTTCCACGAATAAACTGTTCAAAGAGGAAAAATACGAGGAGATTCTTGCCCTTTGGCAGAACGATGAGTCCAGAAACAGGATGACTGACTGGGATAAATGGTACGTCCTCCTCAGCCTCAACAAGCAGAAACGGTATCAGGAGACGCTGGATGCATACAAGCTGCTGCGAGCGAAAAGGGACGAGTCGACAGAAACCGAACTATGGCAGCGCATCGAGGATACTGTGTGCAGGGCGCTGTACTATGCCCATGTCAAAACCTTTGACTTCCGGCAGGGGGACAGCAGCAAACTGTTCAAACAGGTGGATTATATCCTTGCTCATTCCTCAGACAGCCCTTATTCCGTGAAGGGGAAAGCCGCCCTGTTTGTCGTGAGTGCAGCAGAAGAAGGAAAACTGGCTGTCGACAATGCGAGTGAACTGATTATCCGATATCTGGACGCGATGAACCCTTCCACGCTGGGCAGAGAAGAGTTTGAGTACATAGATCAGCAGGGAAACCGACGTGCCAAGGCTCCGGATCGGGAAATCTGGTATGCCGCCCGAGCCAAAGCATTACTGAAACTGCAGCGCTATGGGGAGTGCATGGCCTGCTGTGATGAGGCCTTGCGGGAGCTCAGGGGATTCCACTACAGCAATGATAGCTGGCTTCGATACCGCAAAGCAAAATGCCTGCTGGCGCTTGGAAAACCAGACGATGCGAAGCGGTGCATCAGCGAGGCGCAGGCGCGAGGAGCGCATCACTGGTGCCTGTCTCAGGTGCTGTTTGAAATTGAACGAAATGGCGGAGAGCATCAAGCGGCACTGGCTTTGGGTGCCGAATGCGCCCTTGCGGATCCCAGCCATGAAATGCGGGTCAGCTTTTATGAGGACTTCGCGGATTATCTTGAGCAGTCGGGCCTCACCCATGAGGCGGCGCTCCACCGGCGGCTGGTCATTCTGATTCGTCAGGAAAACAACTGGGGTCTGAAGCAAAAACATCTCGGCTGGACGAATCTTGATGATGTGAGCGCGATGGATAAAGCGGAGATCCTAAAAACGCTGAAGCCGCTCTGGAAGGAATGGCGGTCGGCGGCGAAAAGCTATCTTACCGGTGTGGTGATTAGAGTCCTTCCCGAGGGCGGCTCGGGCTTTATCCAGGACGAGCGGGGCGGACAATACTATTTCAACGCCAAAGATTACACGCACGGGAAACAAAAACCCATTGTTGACCAGCGCGTTCGCTTCACGCTGGTGGATAAGCTTGACCGGAAGAAGAATGAAGTCAAAAAGAACGCTGTGGATATCAGTATAATATAAGCATGGATGTGGTTCGTGATGTCGAGGAAATGTTCGGATCAGTTCTATTATGCCGTTCGAATCGGCAGGAAACCGGGTATTTACCGGGGTTGGTACGGCGAATACGGCGCTGAAAAACAAATTACAGGCATACGGAATTACGATTATTCGACCGGTTATCTGAAAACGTCCAGTTGGGAAGATGCCGACGCTTATATGCGGACACATGAACTGTTTGTCGTTGAATCTGATTTTACCATCAAAGAAGCGACTTCCTTCAAAGAAGATATGTCAGTGGTCTATGGGGAGGCACACGTTGCCGCGAAGGAGACGCCAGCGCAGCCGCCTGCAGCGCCAGCGACGGAAAACGTCTTTTTTTCTCCATCTGCTCCCTCTGTGCCCTATCATCGGGACGAGAAACTGGAATCATTCCTTCATGCGTATTACCCGGACAGGCGCTTTACCGACGATCAGAAAGCGGCCATTCAGGCGCTTTCAGGGGCGCATCTGCTCTATGCCATTCCCGGCAGCGGCAAGACAGCCGTTCTGACCGCGCGTGCCGGCTGGATGATTCACTGCGGGATTCCTGCGGAAAACATCCTGATCATGACCTTTGGCAAGAAAGCTGCCGAACACATGGCGGATGTGTTTCGGGAGCGATTCCCGTCCTTTTCGGTGCCGTTCTTTTGCACAATCCACAGTTTTTGCTATCGGATAATCCGGCAGGCGGAGGCAGAGGGCCTGATCAAGAAGTATAGTCTGATTGTCGACGAGGAAGATGACCCGGTGCCTGAGGCGATGGACGGTGAGACTGCCAACGCGTGGATCGTGGATGAATCCCCGGATGAAGTGCCTTCCGGCAGAACAAAGCGGGAGGACAAGAAAAAAGGAAACCGGTACGCAAATCCGCGCAGTCCAATCTACCTGCTTGAAAAGATTCTGACGAAGCTTGAATACTGCAAAAAACAGTCCGAAGCCCGGACTTTCGCCGAGCAGGCAGCTACTGTCATCGGCTGCCTGAAGAACCGGATGATGACGGATGAGGAAATCTTGCGGCCTTTACCTATAAACATGGGAGCGGACAAGCGGGTTAGCATTTGGCCGGTATACGAAGCTTATCAAAAGGAACTGGCGGAACATCAGCCGCCTGAGATGGATTTTGACGATATGCTGATTCACGCGCTGGAAGTGCTGGATAATCCCAACATGCAGGCTTTCTGGCAGCGGAAGTATCCGTATGTCTGCGTGGACGAGGCACAGGACACCTCTCTGCTCCAGCACGCGATTGTTCAAAAGCTTCACCGGACTGGGGACAGCCTGTTCATGGTGGGAGACGACGACCAGAGCATTTACGCTTTCCGAGGCGCGATGCCGGAAGCCATGCTGGCCTTTGATCGGCGCTATGAGGATGCCGCTGTCCACCGGATGGGTGTGAATTTCCGCAGTGATCAGCAAATCGTTCTTTCCGGCGATGGCTTGATCCAGCGCAATAAGGCGCGTGCAAAAAAAACAATGGAAGCATTCTCGAAACAGCCTGGAGAGATTCGAATCATCGACATCTCCGCTGCGATGCAGGGGCAGTTCCTCTTGGATCAGGCACGCCGGTTCTGCAAGAAACAAGAAGGGGGGGAGAATCCGGAGAGCCTTGCCATCCTGTACCGAAACAACGTTTCCGCCTTACTGCCACTGGCTTACTTTTTCAAAAACGACGTTCCCTTCGTCGGCAATAAGGTGTTCGATGTTTTGACCCTTCTGTACAGCCGGACTGCCATCAATATTTTGGCGTTTCTCTGCTTTGTTCTGGAGCCAGACAGCTTCCAAGCGTACAGCAGCGCATATCCAGTATGGAACCACTATCACGGGCTGTTTCTGAACAGAGAAACCGCAGTCGAGAATCTGCGAAAACAGATGGGTGAAGAAAATTCGGGCGGGCCCATCCTCCCTAAGCTTCAGGCTCTCCTTCGCTCTTTGGGCGAGATGGATAAGGCACGGCACATCGGGGAAATATGGACAATTCTTCAAAGAATCCAAGCGGAGGACAAACCGGATTTTGCCATCATGGCAATGTTGAAGGAGTTGGAATACAACAAAAACGGCTCCATAAAGCAGAAAAACGTGCAGCTTCTTGTCATGGCGCTGATTCGGATTGCGTCCTTGTACGACAGCATATTATCTTTTGTGGAAGCGATGCTTGCCTTGCGGACAAAGCGAAAATGGGACGAGCATAACGCAGACAAGCACCCTGTTGTTACGCTGTCTACCATGCATTCCGCCAAGGGACAGGAATACGACCATGTGATTATTATCGACGCTGTGGAAGACCTGATGCCGGGAGATCCCAGCAAACCGCTGCCTTTCTGGCATGCCTCCTGGCAAGATCATGTGGAAGAAGAACGCAGACTTTTCTATGTGGCAGCCACTCGTGCCCGGCATGATCTGCGAATCGTGGTAAATGGATTGAACAGCAGCAGCCCAAAGGCACCCAGCCCCTTCATTCATGAGATGCTGCGGGACAACCCGAATATCCCAGTGGAAAAACTGGCTGCGGATGACGCGCTTGAGGAGCAGATCGAGGAAGCAATGGGCATTCCGTACTTTGCCGTTCGGAGAGGAAAAACGCCAGGTATCCACAGGGAATATGAGAAGGCGGGCGTCGAAGGGTATTCCTGCCCTGTATACCGCAGATGCACGACATGGCGGAAAGCGAACCGGTTTCTGAACAAAGCAGTGTCATGCCCGGTTCCGGAAACAGAGACAGCGCCGGATCTGCCGCTGCCTGTGGAAAAGGCACTGCTGCGGCTGTTTTCTGTACAGCAGCTCAAAGAGCTGGATGCAAACAGGTTGAAAAAAATCCGCCAAAAAACAGGCTACCTGTTCTCCAAAGAGGCGATTGCGGCGAAAGCAGTGGACTATGCTGCCTGTGCGCCAGAGTATGCACTGATATATCTCCCGGTGAATCTGCACAAAGTATGGCAACCACTGATAGAACTCCTGCGCGACGAGATGCTTCCTTTGTTGGATGAATTCAAATACCCCGATGGTGCGCATCCTATCCGGATTCTTGAGATGGGTGCCGGCCCGGGTACAGCCACCATAGGTCTGCTATCTTTCTATGCGAAGATCGCAGAAGCAAACCCGTCACTGGAGATCCATCTGGAATACCTGCCGGTAGAGTACGAACGGGCATTCCGACCGATTTTTGAAGCGCTGACCGCCGCAATGCTTTCCACACTGCCTGCCAATCTCCATATATGCATGAAACCGATGCAGATCAGCGATGCTTTTGCATTCCTCCATACTTGCCAGGCGGACAGCTTTGATCTCATCCTGGAGAGCAATATGCTCAACCATAACGAGCATGTGGAGAGCAGACTTTTGAACGGGCTGCTCCATGACATGAACCGCACGCTGGTATACAGCGGTAAAGTCATCGCAATCGAGCCTGCGGATGAGGAGACGGCTGCTTTCCTCGTCCAGTTGGCCGGTCTGGCTGAAAAAAGTTGTGGATTTGGCGTGATGGAGCCCAAGAGCGAGAGCGCCGCGTGCGACGTATCCGGCATTAGACTTTATCAGGAAGCGGTCGCCTGTGGGCTTCGCCATCCCTTGGAAAAGGATTGTCACAGGTTCCGCTATACTGTTCTGACCAAGAAGCAGGAGGTATCCCCATGATCCTCAGCGTAAGCCGCCGCACCGATATTCCGGCTTTCTATATGCCCTGGTTCATGAATCGGCTGCGAGAAGGCTATGTCATGGTGCGCAACCCTATGAATTACCATCAGGTAAGCCGCGTGTCCCTGTCACCGGAGGTCATCGACTGCATGGTGTTCTGGACAAAGAACGCCATGCCCCTGACGCCGCATCTCGGGGAGATTGCATTGCAGTATCCATTCTACATTCAATATACCCTGAATCCATATGGCAGGGATCTGGAACCGGGGCTGCCGCCGCTGGCACAGCGGCTGGCGAGTGCCTGCGCCATCGCGGAACAGTTCGGCTCAAAGCATGTGGTGTGGCGGTACGATCCCATTATGCTGACGGAGCAATATACAGCGGACTGGCACATCGAACAGTTCGCCGCCATGGCAGATGCCCTGAAAGGCTCCGCCCGTGACTGCGTGTTCAGCTTCGTCGACCTGTATGACAAGGTGCAGGCCAATCTCCGGGGGCTGGGCGTCCGGATCTGCTCAGACGGGGAGATGGATCGGATTGCGGCCGCTTTCGCTGCCATCGCGCGCGAGAATGGCTTCCGGCTGCGCACCTGTGCGGAGAAGGTGGATCTGCAGCGGTATGGCATCGCCCACGGCTGCTGCGTGGACGGGGATTTGATCGCGGAACTGACCGGCTGGACGATGGCAGCGAAGAAGGACCCGAACCAGCGCCCGGAATGCGGCTGCCTGGAGAGCATTGACATCGGCCAGTACAACACCTGCCGGCATGGATGCCGCTACTGCTATGCCACCTTCAATGCAAAGACCGTCGAAACCCTTTCTGCTCGGCACGACCCGGCTTCTCCTTTCCTGATCGGCCAGGCTGAGCCGGGCGACAAGGTCACCGAACGAAAAATGAAATCATTAAAAAAGGCGCCATCCGGACAAATCAGCTTCTTCTGATTGTCCGAAGGGTGTCCTCCGTTGGATTGGCGGGAATGGACAGTCTGCTGTCACAACTGACAGCAGAAAATGCGAAAGAAACCGTAATATCAGGGGAAAACGCACCATAGAGATGCTTAATACGGTCTCAAAGCCGCTCGTCGCGCACTGCATTCAGCAGGCGCTGAGTGCCCTTCTATACCAAGGATTTTGCGCCCTATGGCTGCTATGGCAGTCACGGGGCGTTTTGTATGCAGTCATGTGCTGGGAAGGGGATGGCACTCGTTCGGGTGATTTTTTCTGACATTGCCGATGCTTTTGCGGACGTAACACCATTGTATTTCAAGCGACGAGTGCATTCTCCACAAAATTCGACATTTCACCTTGCCGAATGTCTGCAAGTGTGGTAAAATACACACGACATAACGAATTATGCCATTTTAGGTGATGCTATCAGCAAGGGGCGCACCATGATTATCAAGTGCAAGATGTGCGGCGGGGACATTGTCTTTGAGCCGCCCCGCGATAAGGGGTGACCCCTGAACGGTTCATCCGCCAAATTTAATCATCCATTGCATTCTCATCCAATCAGGAGCGCATCACCCCATGCAACTCCCTGTCCCCTCAATTGTATACAACCAAGCAAGCCCGCCGACCGCCTGTACAAATCACAGGCAGCCGACGGGCTTGCTTTCTTGCTTTATACTATTTCCGGATTCAACTGCGTCATCTGCTTGCGCATTTTCATCCGGAAATAGTATTATTTCGCTTGATACACCATTTCCGCCTGCTTCTGCGCAATCAGGCACAGTTCCGCCGCCTTGAAGGCGTGCGCCTGCGTCATCGCGTTTTCCGTGCGGTTCAGGCTGTCCAGAATCAAATCACCGAAGAACGGGTAGCCCGTCAAGCCGGTTGCGTTGATGTACTGCTCGCCTTGGTCGTTGACGAGGAACACATGGTTGCCGCCGTCGCGCTCCGTACCGACATCCACATACTTGCGGATTTCAATGTACCCCTTCGTGCCGATGATGATGGTGCGCCCGTCGCCCCACGTCCGCAGGCCGTCCGGCGTGAACCAGTCCACGCGGAAGTAGAACGTCGTGCCGTTTGCACCGTTGATGGCGCAGTCGCCGAAGTCATCCAACTCCGGATACTGCGGATGCGCGTAGTTGGCAATGCGGCTGCGGGAGACTGTGCCGTCCTCCTCGCCCGCATAGAACAGGTACTGCTCGATTTGGTGGCTGCCGATATCGCAGAGGATGCCGCCGTACTTCTCCTTTTCAAAGAACCACTGCGGCCGCCCTGCCGCGCCCAGCCGATGCGGCCCGAAGCCTTCCACATGGATGACCTTGCCGATGGCGCCCTGCTCAATCAGGTTGCCCGCCAGCACCGCGCCTTCCACATGCAGCCGCTCGCCGTAATAGACCATGTACTTCTTGCCCGTCTGCGCCGCCATCTTCTTGGCGCTGTCCAGCTGCTCCAAGGTGGTGAAGGGCGCTTTGTCGGTGAAGTAGTCCTTGCCCGCCTGCATGGCGCGCAGCCCCAGCGCACAGCGCTCGTTTGTAATCGCCGCGCCGCAGACCATGTTCGTTTCTTTGTCGTTAAGCAGTTCTTCCTCGCTCCGGGCGACTTTCACCTGCGGGTACGCCTTTACGAACGCTTCCACCTTCTTCGGGTCGGGGTCGTAGACGTACTTCAGCGTGCCGCCCGCCTCCAGCAGACCGTTTGTCATGCCGTAGATGTGCCCGTGGTCAAGGTGCGCGGCAGAAAAGATAAATTCACCCGGCTTCACGACGGGCTGCGCCTTGCCTTTGGGCGCATAATTCATGCCGTCTGATACTTTCATGACTGCATCCTCCAATTATTTCTGCTGATAATCGCTGCCGAGCGTAATCGTGCCGTCAAGCGACGCGGCAGACGTGGTTTTCTCGTAGAAATGCGGCACAGCGCGCATCATGCCTTCCACCGTGTAGAACGGGTCGTCCTTTTGCAGCGGCAGCGTGACTGTCTGCTTTGTTGCGCCTGACTTGTAGACGGCTGTAATCAGCTCAATCGTCCGGCGGCCATCCTCGCCGCCAATTGCGGGCAGGGTGTCGTTCTCCAGCGCGGAGAGGACGTTTTCCAATTCGCCCGCGTGCCCTTCGTAGGGAAGCTGCGGCTGCGCATCCACAAAATCGCGGATTTTCTGCTCTAACTCCGTATTTTCAATCGGGAAGCCGTTCGGTTTGGAGATGGACGCGTACACGCTGAACGGCGCGGCGACTTTCGCCTTCTCGCACTGGAAGACCAGCTCCTGCTCTTCGCCGTGATGCACGACGGAGGCTGTCAGCTGCGCCAGCGCGCCCGGATATTGCAGCACGGACAGCGACAAATCCTCCACCTCGGCGTTGTCGTGCGCGACGTTCGCCATCACACTCGTCACGGCCTGCGGAAGACCCATCATCCAGCACAGCATGTCAATATGGTGGACGGCGTGGTTCAGCGTGCAGCCGCCGCCCTCCTTCTCCCATGTGCCGCGCCACCACAGGTCGTAGTAGCAGTGACCGCGCCACCATGCCGATGTGACGGATGCGCACAGCACTTTGCCCGCAAGTCCGCTGTCCAGCAGTTTCTTCAGGTTGCTGATGGGCTGGCGGAAGCGGTTCTGGGCGATAATCGCGAGTTTCTTGCCGCTTTCATCGCGGGCGCGGAGCATTTCGTCGCATTCTTCCAGCGATGCCGCCATCGGCTTTTCGCAGACGACGTTCTTGCCCGAACGCAGGCTGTTGATGGAAATGCTGGCGTGGACGTACGGCGGCGTGCAGACGTCCACCAAGTCAATATCCTTGCGTGAAAGGATTTTCTGGTGGTCGTCGTAGACCTCCGCTTCGGTCAGGTGATAATCCTCCTTCATCTTCTGCGCCTTTTCCGGCACAATATCCACCAGCGCCACAATCTTGCAGCGCTCCGGGAAGCGCAGGTAGGCTTCCACATGGGCGTGGGAAATGTTGCCCGTGCCCACAATGGCAATCCGAATCATGGCATTCGCTCCTTCTACAATACTCAACGCTGCGTGATGCGTTATCTGCATGATAGCACATTGACATCAAGATTTCTATGCGAATCCTGTTTTCAATTCGGCGGATTTGGCAGATTGTCGTCCTAATCAGACAAAACGGCAATTAGTGTCCGCCGCTGCGCTGCTTGCGGTAGGCGTTCGGAGCCATGCCCGTCATCCGCCGGAAGCTGCGCAGAAAGCCGGAATAATCGCCGAATCCGCTGCGGTCGGCTACTTCACTCAGGCTCATGTCCGTCAGCAGATTCTCCTTCGCCAGCTGCACGCGGCGGTAGAGAATGTATTCGTAGACGCTGCGCCCGGCGTAGCTTGTAAACTCGTGCGAAAGGTACGATACGCTGATGGCGAAGCGGCGCGCAATGTCTTCCAATTTTAGCGGTTCGGTGAAGTGGTCGTTGATGTATTGCAGCACATCGAAAATCACATCGTTGACAACGCTTGGCTGAATAGGAGCGGTTGTTCCCTGCACGGCTTGGCAGACCATGACCATGAAGTCGATGATGCGCCCGTAATTGCGGAACTGCACCATCTCGTCCGGCATGTCCTGCTGCGCGGAGATGTCTATCAGCAGCTGTTTGCACGCCAGCGCATCCGCCTGCGGCAGTTCATAGTAGAATTTTCCGGACTGCAGACGGCTGTCGAAGTAACGCTGGAGGTCAATCTGCCCGAAGCCAAGCTTTCGCAGCGTTTCCGGGCGCAGATACAGGAAGCCGCGCTCGTAGTTCTGCAGCGAACTGCCGCCCACCAGCCCGTGCATCCGAAACGGCGGCATGATAATCAGCTGATTGTTTTGCAGCGGAAACACGCTGCCGTCCACATAGTAGACCTTGCCACCCTGATAGTGGATATAAAATTCGTAGAAATCGTGGCAATGCAGCCCGCCGACGGTGTGGTGTTCCGCTATGGCATAGCACGCTTCGTACTCCGCGTCTTCGCGTCCCATCGCGTTGTAGCCGTTGATGGTCTCCGCAAATTTCATCGTTTCAGCTCCTTTTGGGTTCGGATATTTTGATTATACAGCAGGATTCACATATTTTCAAGCAGGATTTACATTGATTGTGCAACTTGTGTCGGCTATAATCAAAGCAACGATACGGAAACGGAGCGTGACGTTCCCGTAACAGGCTGCCTCGTGCAGCGTCTCCAGTGGTTTCCCGTTGGCAGCGCCGGTCAAATGTCGGCTGATGCTGCTGAAAAAGCAGGTGTTTTGCATTGGTTCTGCTTTGCTTTCCGCAAAGGAGGCTTGTTTTTGAACACCCTACGGAAACCACAATTTATCAGAAATGGAGGTTTTTGCTTATGACGAATCCTGCGAAAGCCCCTGCACCGGTGCAACCGCGCCGCAAGCGCGGGAAGCATTGGCTTCAGCGCGACTGGCGGCTGTACCTGATGCTGCTGATTCCAATTGTCTGGTACATTCTGTTCTGCTACAAGCCGATGGCGGGGCTTCAAATTGCTTTCCAGAAGTATAACATGTTCAATCCCGCCAAGAGCAAGTGGATTTGGCTGGACAACTTCAAGTTCGTTTTCGGCATGAGCGACTTTGGCATCGCGCTGAAGAACACACTGATTCTCAACGGGCTGGACTTGCTCTTCGGCTTCCCCGTCCCGATTATCCTCGCCATCCTGCTCAACGAAATGCGAACGCCCATGCTCAAGAAGTTTTCGCAGACGATGCTGTACCTGCCGCATTTCCTTTCGTGGGTCATCATCGGCGGCATGGTGCTGCAGATTTTTGCGCCGACGTCGGGCGTCATCAACTCCACGCTTCTGCGCTGGGGCTGGATTTCCGAGAACATTCCTTTCCTGACGGATGGCCCGACGTGGACGTTCACCTATGTGCTGGTCGGCGTGTGGCAGTCGATGGGCTGGGGCACGATTCTCTACCTTGCGGCGATTACCGGCCTGGACATGAACCTCTTTGAAGCGGCGCGCATTGACGGCGCGAACAAGCTCCAGCAGATTTGGCATGTCACCTTGCCCGGCATCCGTTCCACCATCGTCGTTCTGCTGATTATGAACATCGGGCGCATGATGTCCATCGGCTTTGACCGCCCGTTTATCATCGGCAATACCAAGGTCAAGGACTACTGCGACGTCATTTCCACCTTCGTTTACCGCGCCGGCATTACCAACAGCCAGTTCGCCCGCGCAACCGCCATTGGTCTGTTCCAGTCCATCGTGGGCCTGGTGCTGATTACGGGCGCAAACACCGTTTCCCGCCTGTTCGACGAACAGAGTATTTGGTAAGAGGGGAGGATTTGTCATGACTGCGATTTCCACACAGGCGCATATTTGCCCTGAGAAGAAAAAGAAACTCGGTGTAGGGCAGATTATCCTCATCATCGTGATGATGCTCTTCGTGCTGATCTGCACGCTGCCCTTCATCAACGTCATTGCCATGTCGATGTCCTCCAAGTCTGCGATTCTGCGCGGTGCAGTGTCGTTCTGGCCGGTGGAATTCAACGTCGATGCCTACAAGCTCATCGTCAGCGACAATTCGATGTGGCACAGCCTGCTCTATACCATCGAACTGACGGTAATCTACACCGTGCTGGCGATGGTAATGACGATTCTGGTGGCGTTTCCGCTGTCCATGCGTCGCCTCAAGGGGCAGCGCGTCATCATGTTCTTCATCGTCTTTACCATGTACTTCTCTGGCGGCACGATTCCGATTTACCTGAACGTAAAGGAATTCGGAATGCTTGACAGCATGTGGTCGCTGATTATTCCGGGGCTGATTTCCACGTTCAACGTCATCATCCTGAAGAATTTCTTTTCTTCCCTGCCGTATGAGCTGGTGGAGGCGGCGTCGATTGACGGCGCGACGGACTTCCAGGTTCTCACCCGCATCTTCCTGCCGCTGAGCTTCTCCTCGCTGGCGACGCTTTCCCTCTTCTACGCAGTCGGCAAATGGAACAGCTTCAACGATGCGCTGTACTACATCACCTCGCGTGACCTCCAGCCCTTGCAGCTCAAGCTGTACAACCTCATCAAGGGCAGCCAGTCGGTGGAAGTCGCCGTCACGGAGGGCAGCTCGAATGACCTGAGCACCAGCGTGTCCGAATCCATTCAGTCCGCAACCATCATTTTCGCGACGCTCCCCATCCTGATTGTGTACCCGTTTGTGCAGCGCTACTTCGTGGCGGGCGTTACGATGGGCGCAGTCAAGGGATGATCATCCCACATTCCCATTGGAACGGGCGGCAAAAGCCGTTCAAGATAGAAAGGAGTACCCTTATGAAAAAGATTCTGGCTCTGGTTTGCACCCTGTGCCTGCTGCTGACGGCGCTTCCGCTGACGGCACTGGCGGCGGATGACGATTGGGTAACGCTCAACGTCGAAATGTATGACCGCTCCATCGCAGGCTTCAACGTGGAGGACTGCTGGCAGCTGCACTACATTCAGGAGAACTTCGGCGATCCGAATCACATCAAGATCAACTGGATTCCCGTCTCCCGCTGGGAGGAAGGCACGATCCTCTCCACCCGTCTGGCGGGCGGCACCGCGCCGGATATCTGCATGACTTACGGCACGGATTTGGTGCAGCAGTACATCGACATGGGCGGCATCATGCCGCTGGATGACCTGCTGGCGGAATACGGTCAGGAACTGACGGCATTCCTCGGCGACGAAGTGCTGCAGTACGGTCAGTACGACGTGGGCGACGGCAAGGAGCAGTATTACCTGCCTGCGCGCCGCATCGTCGTCGCGACGCAGAGCATGTTCATCCGCAAGGACTGGCTGGAAAAGCTGAACATGGAAGTTCCCACGAACGTGGAAGAACTGTATGCCTACCTGAAGGCAGCGAAGGAGCAGAAGCTGGGCGGCGACAACACCATTCCGTATTCCTCCGACCTGTACGCGGCTGACCCCTTCTACGGCTGGATTTACCAGATGGATGCGTTCCTTGATTACAGCCAGATTACCGAAGAAGACTGGGTGGCGAACTTCAAGTTCCATTACATGCTGCCCGGCGCGAAGGAAGCGCTGCGCTGGATGAACAAGTTCTTCAATGAGGGTCTGGTTTCCGATTACTTCGGCATTGAGAACTCCAAGCAGACCGACAGCGACCGCGTGAACGGCTATGACGGCTTCTGGGTCGGCAACTGGGACGCGCCGTGGCGCATGGAAAAGTCCTACGCGCAGGATCTGGCGAAGAATGTCCCCGGCGCAAGCTGGATTGCGTGCGACCCCTTCAAGCCCGAAGACGGCACGACCCCGCACGAAACCTACACCGCCGCTGGTCAGGCGATTTTCATCCCCGCGTCTGTGGATGAAAAGGTTGCGGTTGCCGCGATTAAGTACCTGAACTGGATGTGCAAGCCGGAATCCCTGTACGCGCTCCAGAACGGCGAAAAGGGCTACAACTACACCACCGTCAACGAAAACAACATTCCGACCGACCTGAAGAACATCAACGACACCGACGACGCGCACAAGATGCACGCGACCGACGGCGCGCCGATCTGCAACGGCTTCTACTACGGTTCTGACGAACTGAACTACGCCGCGACCGCTATGGGCTTCCCCGGCTACGAAGATGTTGTGGCGGACAGCCTTGTGATTTCCAATGACGGTGCTTACGAACCCGTCAGCTTCACCCGCACCATCCAGTCCCGCATTGACTACGGCACGACCATCGTTTCCAAGGAAGCGGAACTGCTGGTTCAGGTTGTGACCTGCAAGCCGGAAGATTTCGACGCAACGTGGGATAAGTACATCAACGAAATTCTTTCCGCCGGCGGTCAGCAGATTATCGACGAACAGCGCGAAGCGTATCAGGAAGGCGCATACCGCGGCTTCTATCCGATGGCGCAGAAGTAATAAGCGCACGCAAACTTCACAAAAAGGGGGCTGCGTCTTGGACGCAGTCCTTTTTTTCGGAATAACCCTCCTGATATTTCTGTTTTTCCCTGATTGAAATTGACAAAGAGTCTGCTTGGCTCTATGATGGGAGTGTTTCGGTATGCTTCGACTTGGAATCATCGGTGCGGGCGGCATTGCCAGCCTGCATACCCACAACATCCTGAGCGGCAAATGCCCTGAAGTGCAGCTGACCGCCATGGCAGACCGCAAGGAAAGCCGCCGAGAGTGGATTCGCGCAACCGTGCCGGACGCTGCGGTTTTCTGCGAGGGCAGCGATTTGATTGCGTCCGATACCTGCGACGCAGTGCTGATTGCAACGCCGCACTATCAGCATCCGACGCTGGCGATTGAGGCGTTCCGCCATGGAAAGCATGTCCTGTGCGAAAAGCCGGCGGGCGTGTACACCTTGCAGGTGCGGGACATGATCGCGGAGGCGGATAAGCATCCCGAACTGACCTTCGGCATGATGTTCAACCAGCGCACGAACTGCGTCTACCGCAAGGCGAAGGCGCTGATTGACAGCGGCGCACTGGGCGAAATCAAGCGCATGATCTGGGTTGTGACGGACTGGTATCGCACGCAAAGCTACTACGATGCCGGGGCGTGGCGCGCAACGTGGGATGGCGAGGGCGGCGGTGTGCTGCTCAATCAATGCCCGCATCAGCTGGATTTGCTGCAATGGCTCTGTGGGCTGCCCGTGCGGGTGCGCGCCGCCTGCCATGAGGGGAAATGGCACGACATCGAGGTGGAGGACGACGTGACCGCTTATCTGGAATTTGCAAATGGCGCAACGGGCACGTTCATTGCATCCACGGGGGACGCGCTGGGTGAAAACCGGCTGGAAATCATCGGAACGCGCGCGCGGATTCGCATCGAGAACGACCAATTGACGCTGGATACGCTCAGCGTGGATGAGCGCGACTGGTGCCCCGTGTGCAAAGAGCCGTTCGGCGTACCGGATATTCAGCACGAAATCGTGCAGACGGACGGCGAAAATCCGCAGCACGCGGGCGTGTTGAACGCCTTCGCAGCGCACATCCTGCACGGTACGCCGCTTGTTGCCGACGGGCGCGAGGGTATCCGCGGGCTGATGCTGTCCAACGCCATGCACCTTTCTTCGTGGACGAATCAGACCGTTTCGCTGCCTATTGACGAAGAACTGTTCTTGAAGCTGCTGAATGAAAAACGCAGGACATCCCGCCACAAGGACGAAGTGGATGCTGCCATCGACGTTTCCGGCAGCTTTGGAAGCACGAGAAAGTAACCTATTCCAAGGAGGAAATCAGCGTGGAGAAGATTCGCCTCGGTATTATCGGCATTGGCAACATGGGCTCGGAGCACTGCCGGCTCATCCTGTCCGGGCAAACGCCGGAAATTGCGCTGACCTGCGTTGCTGATCCGCGCCAAGACCGCCGTGACTGGGCGCAGCAGACGCTCCCCGCCGGAACGGGCATCTATGCCGACGGCATGTCGCTCATCCGCGCCCATGCGTGCGACGCCGTGCTGATTGCCACGCCGCACGAGCTGCATCCGCCGCTTGCGGAGGCGGCGCTTCGGGCAGGACTGCATGTATTGAGCGAGAAGCCCGCGGGTGTTTACACGGCGCAGCTGCACCCGGTTATCGCCGCCGCACAGGAGACGGGCAGGACGTATGCGCTCATGTTCAACCAGCGCACGAACTGCGTCTACCGCCGCCTGAAAGCGCTGCTGGATTCCGGCGAGTTAGGCGCGCTGAAGCGTGTGACGTGGGTGGTGACGGACTGGTATCGTTCACAGGCGTATTACGATTCCGGGGCTTGGCGCGCAACGTGGACGGGCGAGGGCGGCGGCGTGCTGCTCAACCAATGCCCGCATCAGCTGGATTTGCTGCAATGGCTCTGCGGATTGCCGACAACGGTGCGCGCGTTCTGCCACGAGGGCAAATGGCACGACATTGAGGTGGAGGACGACGTGACCGCCTATCTGGAATTTCCGGGCGGCGCGACGGGCGTTTTTATCGCCTCTACCGGGGAGCTGCCCGGCACGAATCGGCTGGAAATCGCCTGTGACCGCGGCAAAGTCGTCTGCGAAAACGGTCAGCTGACGCTATGGCGCTTGCCGCAGAGCGAATCCGCCTATTACCGCCGAAGCGCATCCGCATACCCCCATGCTGAGGTGCAGGTGGAGATTTTGCCGCTGGACGGGGAGAATCCGCAGCACGTCGGTGTGCTGAACGCTTTTGCGGCGCATATCCTGCACGGCACGCCGCTGGTGGCGGACGGCGCGGAGGGTATCCGCGCGCTGATGCTGTCCAACGCCATGCACCTTTCCTCGTGGACAGGCAAGCCCGTGTCCCTGCCGATTGACGAGGGCGAATTTGCGCGGCTTCTGGCGGAAAAACGCCTGCATTCAAGGAAAAAGCAGGTGAAAGAGGTCACGTTCGCGACGGATCACAGCGGGACGGGAAGAGCGGAAGGATAATCGGGTATAGGCGACATCGCACAACTCGGCGGCGCGTTGGGCGCGAATTTTCTCCGGGCAGGCACATACGCCTGCCCGTTTTTTGCGTCGTTCTTTTTTCGGAATAGCTGTTGAATTGCTTGAAAAAATGGAAATAAAGGTGTATAATGAAAGCAGAATGATGTTCTCCGGTGAACGGCGCGCTGCTTGAAAGAGAAGGTCTGACATCGGACGATAAAAAGGAGGAATTATCATGGCAGTGAATTTGAAGAAGGGTCAGAAGGTTGATTTGACGAAGGGCAACCCCGGCTTGAGCAAAATCATGGTCGGCTTGGGCTGGGACGTGAACCGCTACGACGGCGGACATGACTTTGACTTGGATGCCTCTGCATTTCTGCTGGGCGCGAATGGCAAGGTTGCGAACGATTCGAACTTCGTGTTTTACAGCAACCCGGCTGATCCATCCGGCGCGGTACGGTACGGCGGCGACAACAGAACCGGCGCTGGGGAGGGCGACGACGAGACGATTTTCGTTGACCTCGCTACTGTTCCGGCGAACGTGGAGAAGATTGACTTCACCGTGACCATCTACGACGCCGCCGAGCGCCGCCAGAACTTCGGACAGGTCAGCAATGCGTACGTCCGCGTTGTGGATGAATCCACGGGTATGGAGCTGATTCGCTACGATTTGGAGGAGGATTTCTCCATTGAAACGGCGAATGTTGTTGCGGAAATCTACCCCCACAAAGGGATTTCTCCATTGAAACGGCGATTGTTGTTGCGGAAATCTACCGCCACAACGGTGAATGGAAGTTCAATGCCATCGGCAGCGGCTTCCAGGGCGGACTCGAAGCACTCTGCATCAACTTCGGCGTGAATGTATAACGGTGCGGAAATAGCCTGACAGAGGAAGAGACGTACCCCGTTTCCTCCTCTTTTTTTCAAAATACAGCGCGTCTGCGGAGGAAAATAGGAGCATGAAGAACAGCAAACGCCTTCGGATTAGTTACAACGCCCCTGCTATCTTGTCTTTTGTCCTGATTTGCTTTGCGGTGCAGCTGCTGAATGTCCTGACAAAAGGGGCAAGCAATCGGGCTGTGTTCAGCGTCTATCGTTCCTCGTTTCTTGATCCGCTGGCGTATCTGCGATGCGTCTGCCACGTCTTTGGCCACGCAAACTGGAATCACCTGATGGGCAACATGATGTATATCCTGATTCTGGGGCCGATGCTGGAGGAAAAGTACGGCACATCCAACATGGTGTTCATCATGCTGGTGACGGCACTGGCGACGGGGCTTGCGAACCTGATTTTCTTCCCGAACATTCGCCTGCTGGGGGCGAGCGGCATCGTGTTCGCGATGATTCTGCTCTCATCCATTACCATCACGGAAGAGCATACGATTCCGCTTTCGTTCATTCTTGTTGCCGCGATTTACATCGGGCAGCAGGCGTATCAAGGGCTTTTCACGGCGGATAACATCTCGCAGATGGCGCATATCGTGGGCGGCATGATCGGCTCGGTGCTGGGATTTGTGATGAACAAGTATAAAATGAGCCGTTATGAACGAGGCAGCCATGGCTAACAGAATCAACGCAAGCAATCTTTCTGATTTGCTCCTTCCCATGCGCCAAAGAGGAAATGCGCCGGGGGTATACTTTGTGCGCCTGTGCCAATGGAGCCCGGAAATCAAGGATTTTCTCTGGCGCTACCACGAAGCGGCGCGCGCAAAGGGTGTTATCATTGAGGGGCAAATCGGCAATCCGGATGAGCGGCAGCTGAGTTACCTGACGGAAATGCTGGGCAGCGCGTTTGAACCGAATCCGGCGTTCATTACCCAAGCGCTGCAAAAGTGGATGCCGCGCATGAGTCAGGCAAATCGCGTTTCGTTTGCCGAAGCAATGTGCGACCAGATGGATGAATTGAAGCGGAAGGGAAAAACGGACAGCATCATCCGGAACATCTACATGAAGGTGATGTGCTGGCTGTACTACAAATTCGAGCGCCTGATGCCCTTTCTGGGCGACGACAATCCGCCCCGTATTCTCTACGAATGCAATGCGGTTACGGCGCATGAGCTGATTCTCCTGCGCATTTTGTCGCTGATGGGGACGGACATACTGCTGCTGGAGCCGCAGGGCGACGCGGCGTACTTGAAGCAGGATGCAGCCTCGGCATGGTCGCAGCTGCTAAGCGTGCAGGGGATGCCCTTCGCGAAGGATTTCACACTCAAGCAGTTCCGCAAGGAAATGGCGGCGGCAGCGGCGGAAAACATGCGCCAGCCGTCGCAGCCTGCGCCGCGCCCGGTGACATCCGCGCAGCCGATGCGCCAGCCGGCCCCCGCTGTGCCGCGTCCGGCGATAGCGCCGAACCAGCCGATGCGGACACCGCCGCCCGCCGGGCCGCCGCGGCGCGGCCCCGACACATCCGCCGCCCGCTGTGCCGCAGCGGCGCGACCCCGAAACATACTTCCCGAAGCCGTCGCGGATGGCGTGCACGAATGCGTGGATGAAGGAAGCATCCTATGAGGAAATCCTGACCCCCATTGCGGAACGCGGCGACGACTTCCGCCTGTTCTACCATGCGTTCATCCGCTTAAAAGGCGTGCCGGACAAGCAGACGTACATCAGCGACCTGTTCCAGTTCTACCAGAAGTTCCGCAGCACGGGGCGCAGAATCGCCGTTGTCGACGACGGATTATCCCTGCCCGGCCCGGAGGAAGCGGCGCAAATCCGCCGTCACCCGTACCGCTCGCAGGAGGAGCTGATAATCGACATTGCCGGGAATCTGCCCGCGTGTGCGAATGTGGAGCTGCAGCGGCTGATGCAGCAGGCGTTCGTCCGGACGATGATGGCGGCGGCAAAAGCCGAACCGAACCTGAATCGCCTCCTGATTTCCGCCGTGTATCTGCTTTGCTGGATTCGGCAGTATCAGGCGGCGCTGTTTCAGGGCTACAAGGGCAGCGAAATTCCGTGCTTTGTGCTGATGGGCGGGTGCAGAAATCAGCATGACGCGCTGTTTGTGCAGTACCTTGCCCAGCTCCCCGTGGATATCCTGATTCTCGCGTGCGATTTGAGCTGCCCGTGCACCGTGCAGAGCGACCAGCTGCTGGAATTGACGGGCAAGGACTCCATGCCCGTGCCGAAATTCCCGCGCGACGGCGGCAACGTTCAGATGCGCACAATGGCCTCGAACGCTGAGCAGGACTTAACGTCGATTCTCTACACCGATTCGGGTATTTACCGCAATCGGCAGTTCTCGCGGGCGGACGCGATTACGCTGCAAACCACCTACGACGAGGTGTTCATCCTCTGGAGTCAGGAACTCAAATACCGCGCGAATTTCAGCACGGTGAATCAAGTGGTCAACATGCCCGTGGTGTATGCAAAGGTTTCCGGCGTGGAGGATGGCAAGGTGGAGGCATACTGGCAGAAAATCAAACTTCTGCTGGGAGATGACACGATGCTGATTCCCTCGCTGCCCTATGTTGTAACCGGCGCAGCCAACCAGTTTCAGCCGCTGGCGGTGAAAACGCTGCGAAACGGCAGGCTGAAGCGCGAGGAAATCAAGGCAGACCGCCAATATCCGTTCGCTCTGCTGCGCGAAGAACTGCAGGAGCATATGTTTGACAAGGTTCAGCTGATGCTGGATGAGCGGATGATCAAAGGCACGTTCACCAACGGCACGGAATACACGGTGCTGGCGACGGTGCTGAACATGAACCGCGATATCGTCCGGCGGCTGCAAAGTTTCGATTTTACGAAGAAGAATCCCAAGATGGTCGTGCTGTGTACGGGCGAGCAGCCGTGTTCGCTGGAGGATGCAATCCTGATGACATTCCTGAATCTGGTGGGCTTTGACATTGCGCTCTTTGTCCCGACCGGGTATCAGACGATTGAGCGCTACCTCAATGGAAATTATCCGGTGGAGCACCAAATCGGCGAATACGTCTACGATTTGCAAGTGCCGGATTTTAACGCACTGACCCCAGTCAAACATTCGTGGCTTGAAAACATACTGAAAAGAGGTAACTGACAATGGCAATGAATTTCAACCGTCCCGCAGGCGCACCGACCACGGCCGTCGCTGCCAAGCCGGAAACGGCGCTGATGGAAGTGCAGCCCTATGACATCATTGCGGATCAGCAGGCGACGCAGAAGCAGCTTGCGCATTCGCCTGAAATTGAGTCGCTGACCGCCGGCATCGACGTCAACGACTTGAACACGATTGTTACCTTCGGCAGCCACTCGGCGGAAGAAATCTCCAAGGCATCGGATGTTGTCCTGCGCAGCATGAACATGAGCCAGCTGGATGAATCCAGCAAGATGCTCAATTCGCTGGCGAAAATCATGGATCAGTTTGATATCAATGAGATTCGTGACAACCCGTCGCTGTTTGGCAAGCTGTTCGGCAACCTGCGCAAGCAGCTGGACAAGATTCTGGCGAAGTACAACACGATGGGCAACGAGGTGGACAAAATCTACGTCCAGCTGAAGCAGTATGAAGGGGAAATCAAGCAGTCGAATCAAAAGCTGGAGACGATGTTCCAAGCCAACGTGGGCTACTTCCATGAGCTGGAGAAGTACATTGTCGCGGGCGATCAGGGCTGTCAGGAAATTCAGAACTACATGACCCAGCTTCAGCAGCAGATGGAAGCAACGGGCGACCAGTCCATCACGTTTGAATTGCAGTCGCTTCAGCAGACGCTGGCGATGCTGGAGCAGCGCACGCAGGACCTGCGCACGGCGGAGAGCGTCGCTTTGCAGTCCATCCCCATGATTAAGACGATTCAGTTCAGCAACATGAACCTTGTCCGCAAGATTAACTCGGCGTTTATCGTCACGCTGCCTGTCTTTAAGCAGGCGCTTGCGCAGGCGATTATGCTCAAGCGGCAGAAGATTCAGGCGGATGCTATTTCCGCACTGGATGAGCGGACGAACGAAATGCTGCTGAAGAACGCCCGCAACACGGTGGAGCAGGCGAAAATCACCACGCGCCTTGCCTCTGGCAGTTCTATCAAGGCGGATACGCTGGAAACCACTTGGCGCACCATTATGACGGGGCTGGACGAAACGAAGAAGATTCAGGAGAGCGCCCGCGCGCAGCGTGCGCAGGATCAGGCGAAACTGGAAGCCATCAAGAAGGACTTCATGTCCCACTATAACATGCCCAACAGATAAGGAATAAAGCAAATGAGAAAACTATTTGCGCTTATCCTGATTCTGGGTGTGCTGGCGTGTGCGCTGGGCTTTTATGCCGCTGATACGTTTGAAACCAGCGACTACTACCGCGTGCTGAACCCCGTTTTCCGCACCGCCGTGGGTCACGACATTGACCCTGACACGGTGAAGGATATGATGGCGATTCATGTGGACGGCAACCTGCCCGGTGTCGGTGAATTTAACTTCTCGCTGAATGCCCTGATTGATGGCGGCGTTGATTTGCCGGGCTTGGGGCATGTCTCCCTGTCCGATTTGCTGGGGAAGGAGCTGAACTTCGCTCAGCGCCTGCAGGCAAAAGCGGTGATTGCCGGATACGGCTGGAGCCACGAGATCAAGCTGTACGGCGGCATTGCGGCAGGCGTGATGGCGTTCCTGCTG
>FR899901.1:31500-33591 GCA_000437595.1 Faecalibacterium sp. CAG:74
GGACGGGGGCATTGGGGCGGGTGTGATGGCGTCCCTGCTGGTTGGAACGCACCGCCCGAAGCGTAGAAGGTAATCCGGCTATATATTAAAACCCCATACAGGGTGCGCAAATGCCCTGTATGGGGTTTCAATTGTCATGATATTATTTCAGCCAGTCCGCAAATTCTTCCTGCGACTGCCCGTCAATCGTCAGGAACGTGCACGTCGGATGCCCAGCATCGAGGTACGCCTGGTCACTGCCCGGCAGCGGCGGATCCTGCTTCATCGGGGAGAGCCAGAAGTACGTCTGCTTGCGCGGACTGATGCGCTGCTCGTAGCTGTCGCGGTAGCCGGCGCGGTTCAGCGGGGGCCGCCCCTCACTTTTTTTCTCCCCCCCGGGGGGCCGGGCACAGCACCTGACTTTTCAGCTCCGCACGGGGAATCGGCGGCGCGTTCAGGTTGCACACCGTCAGTTCCGGCGCGCCGCGCGTGACCAGCTTCTCCGCCATCTCTACGGCCCAGTCGGACAGATACGCCAGCGTGTCGTGCGGCGTCTGCTTCTCGGCGGATACGGCAATGCCCGGCTTATGCAGGAATGTCGCTTCCCGCGCCGCGCCGACGGTTCCGGACACATACACCGACATGCCGACGTTGTAGCCCAAATTGATGCCGCTGATGACGGCGTCCGCGTCCGGCGCAAGGTTCATTGCTCCGATGCGGCAGCTGTCCACCGGCGTACCGAAAATTGCCCACGCTTCATCAGCATCGGGCACTTCGCGCTTCTCCGCCAGAATCGGCTGCTCGATGCTGAATGCATGTGCCTTTGCGCTCTGCTGCGTCGCTGGCACGCAGACCGTCACCCGATGCCCGGCACGCTTGACCGCCTGCGTCAGAATCGGCAGAAACGGGCTGTTGATGCCGTCATCGTTCACAATCAGAAAGTGCATGGTTATTCTCCTTCCGCAGGGGTCAGCGCGACCAAGAGCGTCTGCATGTTCTCGCGCATCCGATCCTCATAGTAAGTCAGCGGCACGTCGGTTTCCGGGCCGGTCACAACGGGGTCAAGCGTGTAAATCGGCGCGCCCGTCTCGCGGGAAATCGTCTGCGCCGCCATATCATCGTACTGTGGCTCGGTGAACAGCGGCGGATTGTTCAGCTCACGGATAGTGCGCACCAGCTCCGCCAATTGCGCGGGGGACAGCGCGTCGCCCGGCTCGTGGTTGACGACGGCGGCGACTGTCAAGCCATACGCCCGCGCAAAATACGGGAATGCCTCGTGGAAAGTGACGATGTTCTTGTTTGGCACGGCTGCAAGCGTCTCTTTCAGCTCTGCATCCAGCGCCGTCAAGCGCGACACATAATCCGCGCGGTTTTGCTCAATCTGCGCTTCGTACTGCGGCATGGCGCTAATAAGCCCGTCTGCCAGATTGTCCACCATCTGGATGGCGTTCTGCGCATCAAGCCAGATATGGGCGTTCGCTTCGCCCGCGTGGTGATGCCCGTGGTCGTCGGCGTCTTCCTCCTCGTGGTCATGGTCATGGTCATGGTCGTCCACATACTCGTCCATGCCGTCCTCGGTCAGCAGCGTGATGCCGGCGGACGCATCCACCACGGGCAGCTTCGGGAACGTGTCCATCACGCGGGTGAGGTAGCTTTCCATGCCCGCGCCGTTGATGAGGAATACATCCGCCTTGTTCAGCACCTTCATATCGCCGGTGGAAAGCTGATAATCATGCAGACAGCCGGTGTTCGGCGCGGCAAGGTTGCGGATGGTGATGCCGTCGATGCCCTGCGTGAGGTTGAGGGCGAAGAGGTAGATGGGATAGAACGACGTGACGACGGTTTCCGCCGCCGCGAAGGTGGGGGAGAGGAAGATGAGCAGCGTCAAAAGGGCTGCAAGCAGCTTTTTGGTTTTCATGTGATGATGATTCCTTCCTAAAACAGTGGTTGATTGGGGGATGCAGTGGCTGCCTGCGGCGCGTTTTCCCGAAGGATCCGCTCCAGCAGCGCTTTTTCCGCCGATGACAGCGGGTAAAATTGCATCAGCGTCCGCATAGCGCACAGGCTGCCGGAGGTCATGGCGAACGCCATCAGCGTGTCCTTCGGCATTCC
>FR899901.1:33712-91219 GCA_000437595.1 Faecalibacterium sp. CAG:74
CGGCGGGTTCGTCCGTCCGGCATGGAAACGCGCATCTGCGGGCCGAGAATGGCGTATAAATCGCGGAACAAGCCATCGCGAAGCGCTTCGCACAAGGCGGAAAGGTCGTCGCCCACGCGGTAGTGCCGCAGCCGTTCTGCCGCATGTGTTCCGGCCCCGGAATGCGCCAGCGCTGTCCCGATTCGCATCGCCAGCACCTGCTGCACCCGGTCAAGCGGAATTGCAATCGCCATAGCCTGTCCTCCTTTGGGGGAGATGCAGAATCCCCGCCCTTTTCATTTCGACATCCAAAGGCAAAATCCCTTGTTTCCAAACTTTTTTTGCACTTTTTTTCGGGCGGTAATTCCCAGAAAAATATGCAGGATTCAGCATAAAATACGCCGCCGCATGAAATTATCCACAGGAACTTGTGGAGAACATAGCTTCTTTCCACAAGATTTTGTTCCGCCGGGCTGCAAAACGGCATGGGTCATGCACAAAAATGACGGAATCGGAATGCTTGCGATTTTGGCGAACCTGTGGTATGATACAAAAGGATGCGAATGGACATGAATGCAAAAGCATCACAGGCTCACGGCCGCAGGTCGGTCGTGCGCCTTTTTCGCCCCCTTGCGTCCCCAACGCGGACAAAAAAGCCGGTCGGACAATGCGTCCGCGCAAAGAATACGGAGGAATCCCCTGATGGACATGGAAGAGCTGTGGTCAAAGACACGCGAGGTGCTTCGCGCGGAAGTCAACGCCGTAGTGTACAATTCTCTGCTGGGCAGCAACAACCTCGTTCCGGCGCTGCTTGACGGCGATACGCTTGTGCTTCGCGTGGTGATGGACAATCTGAAGCTGCTGATTACCAACCAGTGGTATTCGACGATTGTCCGTGCGCTCAGCCAAGTGGCGGGCCATCAGATGGATGTGGAAATCCTGACGCAGGAGGAAATCGAGGCGCGTCCGCAGCTGAAGCAGAAGGCGGTGGAGGAGCAGGAGACGGTGCTGGAAAGCTCGGTCGCCCTGAACCCGAAGTACACCTTCGAGACGTTCGTCGTCGGCAGCGGCAACCGTTTTGCCCATGCCGCCGCGCTGTCCGTCGCCACTGACCCGGCTCATTCCTACAACCCGCTGTTTATCTACGGCGGTGTAGGCCTTGGCAAAACGCACCTCATGCACGCCGTCGGCAACTTCATCCGCGAGCATGACCCCAGCAAACGCATCCTCTATATCCCCGGTGAAACCTTCACCAACGAGTTGATTTCCGCTATCCAGCAGGGGCGGAATATTCAGTTCCGCAACCGCTTCCGCAGCGTTGATGTGCTGATGGTGGACGATATTCAGTTCATCGCCGGCAAAGAATCCACACAGGAAGAATTCTTCCACACCTTCAACACCCTGCATACCGCCGGAAAGCAGATTATCCTCACATCCGACCGTCCGCCGCAGGAAATTGCCCGCCTTGAGGATCGCCTGAAGAGCCGCTTTGCGTGGGGGCTGACCTGCGATATCAAGAAACCGGACGTGGAAACACGAATCGCCATCCTGCGCGAAAAGGCACGGCAGGAAAACATCACGATGGATGAGGACGTGTACGAGGCCATTGCGACGCGCGTCGAATCCAACATCCGTGAACTGGAAGGCAGCCTGACCCGCCTTGTCGCCTATGCGCAGCTGACGAATCGCCCGATTACCGTGCAGCTGTGCGAAGAAGCGCTGCACGACATTTTCGCCAAGAAGGTGCGCAAGGAAGTGACGGCGCAGGTTATCATGCAGGCGGTGGCGAACTACTACTCCATCACGGTGGATGACCTGATTCGCCCCACGCGCCGCCGCGAAATTGCCGTTCCGCGCCAGATCGCAATGTACATCACGCGCGACCTGACGAACCTCTCCCTGCCGCAGATTGGGCAGGTGTTCGGCAACCGCGACCACACGACGGTGCTGCATGGCTGCAACCAGATTGCCAACGCCATCAAGAACGACCCGTCGATGGCGAGCGTGGTGAATGATTTGAAGGAAATCATTGTGGACAACAAGTGATTGCATCAATATGTATATTCCCCCTCACACTGTGTTAATACAGACGAGGGGGAATTTTTTATGCGGCTTGATTTGCGTCGGAAGTTTACACCGGAGCATCTAATACGAACCGTAGGTTCGCTGGATAAACACGCGGGTACTGTATGAAAGTGTCACCAACTGAATCGCGCGGAAGGGTCAAGGGAGGAACTCCCTTGCGGAGTCCAGAGGCAGAGCCTCTGGTGGGGTCAAGGGGCAAAGCCCCTTGGGTCACTCCTTCAACATCTCTTCAATCTGCCAGAAAACATCTTTCGGGATTCCCTTCTCGTTCAGCAGCCCGCTGTGCGTGCCGTTCATCTTGTAGGTGTAGGAAGTCGGCTGGTCGTTCGGGAAATCGAACATGCCCCAGACGGATACGCCCGTCAGCGGCTGCGTGCCGCCGCGGTTCACGGCGCAGAGGACCTTGAAGAGACGAACGTAGAAATCCGCGTGCTCTTCGACTTTCGCCGCGTCAAAGTTGCGCACTGCCATTTCCGTCAGCTGCACTTCCAGCCCTTCCGCCGCATAAGTCTTGATGGCGGTGCTGATGAGCGCAAGGTCATTCACATTCATGCAGCCCGCCTGCGTGCCGTAGCCGCCGATGTACCCCTGCATCCCAACGCCGTCGCAGAGCTTGCGCGGGTTCCCGTCCGCATCCACTGCGAAGCTGTTGATGCTCCGTGTCAGGGCGATAATGGCATCCCGTTTTTCGGCGTAGAACGTGTTGTAGTCGTTGTAGAACAGGCGGATGTCCGCCCCCAGCGCATCCACCGTGTTGCGCGCGTAGAGAAATGCATATTCCACATAGTCGCTGCCGATGGTGTCATAGAACACGTTGCTCACGCCGCTGCGGGTGGTGCGGATGTGCCGCGGGTCGGTCGGATCGAACTCGCTGCCTTCGCCGACGGCTTCATTCACCACGTCCCAGCAGTACACCACGCTGGGAAATTTCTCTTCAAAGTGGGTGATGACCTGCGTGATGTAGCTCTCCAGACGCTGGAGCATCACCTCCCGGCTGACAAGCGGCTTGCCTGCGTCGTACTGCTCGTGGAAAAACCAAGGGGTCATATAGGCATCCCACACCAGCACATGCCCGCGCACGCCGAGACCGTTCTCCTGCGCCCAAGCGACCATCTTGTCTGCCGCGCTAAAATTCATGCGCGGCATCCCGTCGCTGCTGGCGCGGCTTTTGCTCTGGTCAAGCAGAGAGTACGCCTTCATCTCGTTCGTCGCCGTGATGCTGTTGCAGTGCGTTTTCAGGAAGTTCAGGTAGTTCGCGTCCCATAGCTGCATGTAGGACAGCGCGCCGCCGAAGCGGAAGCCATGCGCCATCGTCAGCTCATGCATCGGGGTCACGGGTTCGGCTTCCTCCTCAGCCAGTGCCGCGCACGGCACAAGCATGAGCATCAGCAGGATGGACAGCATTCGTTTCATGGGGATTCTCCTCCTTTTATACTATTTCCAGATTCACCTGCACCATCTGCTTGCGCCTTTTCCCTTCTGGCGTCCGTTCATTCCACTTAGCGTAGCGCTGCTACGCTGTTTCATTCACGTTAGCCAGAATGAAAAATTCGCGGCGCATCTTGGCGCATTTTCATCTGGAAATAGTATTATGCGGCAGATATACCGCTTTTTCTGCTGGTAAGATTCGCCACGCAGATGGAAATCTCCTGCTGATTTGTCCGTTTTTCTGCCATATTCACCATGTGCAAATTTTTATCGCGAAATCAGTATATTTATTCATAAAATCGCTTGACAAGCTAATAAATATGCAGTATAATGCCTTCCGTCAAACACAAGGAAGGATGGTGGCAATCATGGCTCACCTGAATGCAAAGAAACTTTTCCCGCTTTTCTTGGCGCTGGCACTCTGCTTGACGTCGGTCAATGCGCTTGCCTGCACCGCTGTTTATGTTGGTTCTGACCTCACCGCGGACGGCACGACGATGTTCGCCCGCTCGGAGGATATTTCCAACAGCTACAACAAGCTGTTCTACGCGATTCCCGCTGGCGTCCATACTGCCGGCGAGGTGTACAACGGCTGCTACGGCTTCACCTACACCTTTACCAAGGACAGCTACGCCTACACGGCGTTCCGCGATGATAACGGCGCGGCGAAGGATGGCGTCTGCCCGGACTGCGGTCAGACCCATGCGCATACGCCCTATGAGGCAGGCGGAACGAACAGCATGGGCGTAAGCGTGAGCGCGACCGAAACCATCGGCTGCTCCGATGCGATGTATGAAGTTGATCCGTACACGGACGAGGGCATTGAAGAGGCCGAAATCACGACCGTACTGCTGAGCGAATCCGCGACGGCGAAGGAAGCAGTCGAACTGCTGCTGAGCATTTACGATTCTGTCGGCGCGGCGGGCGGCTCCGGCATCTTCATTGCGGACGACAAGGAAGTGTGGTACGTCGAAAACGCTTCCGGTACGCAGTATGTTGCCGTCAAGCTGACCTCGACGATGGCGTTTTCACAGCCGAACATGTCGGTGATTGGTCTGATTGACCTCGATGATACCGAGAACGTGATGGCCTCTGCGAACCTGATTGCCGTGGCGGAACAGGCTGGCTCTTATGTCGGCGACAAGGAAGCCAACACCATCGACTATGCCGCTTCCTACAACGCGGATCAGGGTGTCGGCTCCCGTATGGTGAACGCGCTGAAGTACTTCAACGCCGCAACCGCCAAGGAAGAACCTGATTATGCGGATTTCGCCATTTCCAACGTCGCGGCGGATGGCAGCATTGTGCCGATGTATACCAATATCACGCTTGACCATGCATGGAGCGTCGCGGATGTTGTCGGCTACTATCACATTGCGGGCATCGGCTCGACGCGCAACCTTGAAACGCACATCTTCCAGGTCGCCAAGGAAGACAGCATCACCGACACCGTGGAATGGGTCGCGATGGACGACGCGGCGCTGAGCGTCTTCGTGCCGTATTACCCGATGCTGACCACGGATACCTACGCTGGCTATCAGCTCAGCACCGCAGCGGCAGATTTTGTGGAAGCGCAGCCGGAAAGCGGCGTGTACTACGCAACGACGAAGAACAAGCGGAACGAGAACGGCGAGCGTGTGAAGGTGGAAGGCTTCTGCGTCCTGCCGGAGAACTGGGCGGATTCCGTCTACTGGACGATGGACGCGCTGTCCAACCTCTACGAGTACGGCACGCTGACGGACGAAGAAAAGGCGCAGGTTGAAACGACGCTGGCGGATTTGCAGGCTGAATGCTACGAAGTCTACAATCAGCTAAAGGCTGACCCCGACAACGCCACCGCGATCAGCGCCGCTGCCGCGCAGAAGGTTCACGAAGCCTGCGTCGCGCTGGTGAACAGTGTGAAGTAATACAAGAGGAAGTTCGTTCAATGTGGGCGGACTTCCTTTTTGCGTGGAAGGGGGGAGGTAATACTATTTCCAGATTCAACTGCACCATCTGCTTGCGCCTTTTCCTTTCTGGCGTCCGCTCATTCCACTTAGCGTAGCGCTGCTACGCTGCGTTTCATTCACGTTAGCCAGAATGAAAAATTCGCGGCGCATCTTGGCGCATTCTTATCTGGAAATAGTATAACGCGGCGCATCTTGGTGCATTTTTATCTGGAAATAGTATAAGGATGTCGCGCGTCCCCAAACCTTCCCCTCTGGGAAAGGTGCCGTAGGCGGATGAGGTCGGTTCTGCAACAATATCCAAAAAAACATGGGGGTGTGCAATGCGAAGGGGTCAAGGGGGCGACCGCAGACTTCGTCTGTTTTCATTGCCCTCTTGTCGCATCCGCAGAGGCGAAACCTTCTGCAACGATAAAAATCAAGCAGCGTGAACGCAAAATCTTCCCTCTTGCTTTCCGTAAACGCCCTATGGTATAATGTCAGCGGATTTATCCATCCGGAAGGAGCATCGCATGAGCAAGACCAAGGAACGCATTCACGACAGCAATCTCCGCTACAAGCAGGGCTTGGGGCAGAACTTTATTTATGACGAGGATCTTCTCGCCGCGCTGGTGGCATCCAGCGAAATCACCAAGGACGATGATGTGCTGGAAATCGGCCCCGGCGCGGGCAGTATGACCAAATACCTCTGTGATGCGGCACACCATGTCCTCTCCATCGAGCTGGATGAACGCCTGATTCCGCTGCTGACGGCGTTCCTCGCTGAACGCGATAATTTCACCCTCGTGCAGGGCGACGTGATGACGCTCAACCTCGCCGACATGACGAAAGACCTGCGCAAGCCGCTCTCTGTCGTCGCGAATATCCCATATTATATTACCACCCCGCTCCTGACCATGCTGCTTGCCAGCCCGATTCCGATTCGGCGGATGGCGCTGATGGTGCAGAAGGAAGTGGCGGACAAGGTGCTGGCGCAGCCCGGCGACGATGGCTGGGGGATGCTCAGCGTTCGCAGCCAGTTCTACTGCGACCCGTATCTGGCCATGGATGTACCGGCAAAGTGCTTTACGCCCGTGCCGAAGGTGGACAGCGCGTTCATCGTCCTGCCGTGGCGGGAAACGCCGGCGGTACAGGTGCAGGATGAAGCTGACTTCTTCCGCGTGGCGCAGGCAGCGTTCGCACTTCGCCGCAAGACGATGACGAACGGTCTGTGCGCCGCGTTCCACATGGAGCGCGCCGACGCTGCCTCGCTGATGCAGACTGCCGGGCTGGATGAGCGAATCCGCGGCGAAAAGCTGACGCTGGCGGAATTTGCGCGGCTGGCGGATGCGTTTACGGCGTGGAAGGCGAAACAGGCGTAACCTGCTGTTGTAATTTCGAATCATTCGTGGCATACTGCAATTAAGGTAACACCGCACAAATGAGGTGGTCGGCTGGGGAATGGATTTTTCGTCAGATGCAAATGCAAATTTCGAAGGTTTACTGGAGGTAAATCGAGGAATTTGCATGCCGCAGATGGCGGAAAAGATATCGCCAGACGCGCCGCCGAATTGTGCGGTGGTGCCTTAAATAATACTATTTTCTGCATTCACCTACGCCATCTGCCTGCGCCTTTTCCGCTCCTCCCAACGAACATTATTGGAGGGAAAACATGTATATCAGCAATATCGACCATCAAAAGGTGCAGGCACTGACGGCGCTTGTGAACGTCATGCCGGGGCAGATTGTCTCCCGTACGCTTGCGCAGAACAAGGCGGTCAGCATCACCCTGTTCGCGTTCGACAAGGGCACCGAAATCAGCACCCACGAATCCACCGGTGACGCCATGGTGCAGGTGCTGGAAGCCACAGGCTGCTTCACCGTGGATGGCAAGGAATACATTGTGCATCCGGGTGAAGTGCTGGTGATGCCCGCGAACGTGCCGCACGCCGTGTCCGCGCCCGAAGCGTTCAAATGGGTGCTGACAGTCGTTTTCCCGGAAGGATTCAAGAAGTAATGGCGGATTTGCAGACACTTCGCCGGACGCTGCTGGGCAGTGTCATCGGCTTGGCGCGCACCTGCACGACTCGTCCGCCGACGGAGACGACGCCCGGTCTGATTCTCGCTGGATTGCACCTCTCGGATGATGCTGTTTCCGCGACGCCGGAGCAGCTGATTGCCCTCAACGAGCGCATCCAGCAAAACAAGTTTGAGGTCAGCCCAAACTGCGCGACGTGCGCAAGCCCCTGCGGGAAGAACGCAGATTACGACCTGCGCCGCTTGGACGACGCGCCGGAGGATGTGCGGCAGGCGAAAATGCGTTTGATTGCATTGCTGCAGGTCTGCGGGCATCGCGGCAAGATGGCGGACTGCGTGATGGACGCGGTGTTCGCCCTTGCGGAGGACTGGGATGCGGCAGACTTCAAGGTGTATGAGGAACAATTAACGGAATTATTGACGGAGTGAGGGCACACCCATCTGATACGCAGCAGACAGTCATTTCCGCCTGTCTGCCGCGTTTTTTTCGTGTCCTTTCTCCAAAAACTATGACAATTTGATTGCAATTTGACTTGATTTTTTTCACAATTCAGGGTACAATAAACAAGCAGCCGTTCGCGGCAAATTATACTGAGGTGAACCATCATGGGAAAACGCATTCTGCTGGTGGATGATGAGCCGCTTATTTTGAAAGGCTTGAAATATACGCTTGAACAGGACGGCTACGAAACCGATACCGCCGTGGATGGTCAGGAAGCGCTGGACAAATTCTTTTCCGGGGTGTATGATCTTGTGCTGCTGGACGTGATGCTGCCGAAGGTGGACGGACTCAGCGTCTGCCAGCGCATCCGCGAAACATCCAGTGTGCCGATTATCATGCTGACCGCCAAGGGCGAGGATATGGACAAAATCCTCGGTCTGGAATACGGCGCGGACGACTACATGACCAAGCCGTTCAACATTCTGGAGGTGCGCGCGCGGATTCGCACCGTGCTGCGCCGCGCGGGGGGACACGTCGTGCAGGAGCAGAAAATCATCCGCGTGCATGATATGGAGGTCAACCTTGTCAAGCGCACCGTCACCCTCGGCGGAGAGGAAGTGCGCCTGACCGCGAAGGAATTTGATCTCCTGCAAATGTTCATCACCAACCGCGGCCGCCCGTTCTCCCGCAAGGAGATGCTGGAAGCCGTGTGGAAATACGACGATTATACCGGCGACGCGCGCACGGTGGACGTGCACATCCGCCGCCTGCGCGAGAAGATTGAGCGCAACCCCGATGAACCGGAGTTTATCTTCACGAAATGGAAGGTGGGCTACTATTTCACCGACAAGGACTAAGCCGCTTGCGGCGCTCGTGCGCGGCGCAATGTCGCTGCGCTGGAAGCTGATGCTCACGTTTCTGGTGGTCATCGGCGCTTCCTTCGCCATCATGGCATCTATCCTGACCGGTATGGTCAGCAGCACCTTATATCAGCAGCGCACCCGTCAGGCCACCCGCTCTCTGGAGCAGCTGGCTTCGTCGGCTGCGCCTTTTTTGGCGTCGGCGCAGATGGATAGCCTGTCCGAACTCCTGACCGCACAGGCAGGTGAACTCGGCGGGCGGCTGCTGGCGGTGGATATGGACGGCAAGGTGCAGGCGGATACCTTCGGCGCAAGGAGCGGGCAGCGGCTCAGTATTCCGGAGACGGTCGCCGTCCTCCTGCACGGGGAGAAATCCGCGTTCGGCATTCACCGCGTCGATTCGGAATCGGGTGTGTCGTATGTGGCGGTCGCGTCTGCCGTGATGGAGGTCAGCGGCAAGACGCGGGGCGCACTCGTGCTGTCCCTGCCGGTGGATGAGCTGCAAAGCGCGCTGGAAACGGTCAAAAGGCAGCTGATGACGGTGTTCTTGATTGTCGCGGGCGCGGCGATGGCGGCGGCGCTGATGCTGTCGGGGATGCTCACCCGCCCGGTCAAGGCGCTGACGCAGACGATTCGCCGCATGGGCAAGGGCGACCTGTCCGCGCGTGTGAACGTCCGCACATCCGGCGAGCTCAAGGAGCTGGCGGAAAGCTACAACGCGATGGCGGAGCAGATTGAGCACCTCGACAGGAGCCGCAGTCAGTTCGTCGCCAACGCCTCGCATGAACTGAAAACCCCCTTGGCGACAATGAAGCTGCTGCTGGAAAACATGCTCTATCAGCCGGATATGCCGCAGGAGCTGCGCACGGAGTTCATGCAGGACATCAACCACGAAATCGACCGCTTGAGCGGCATCATCACGGACCTGCTGACGCTGACGCAGATGGACAGCCACTCGTCCCCCCTGCGCGTGACAAAAGTAGATTTGTCCGCACTGACGGAGGAAACCGTGCATACACTGCAAATCGCCGCCGAGCAGAAGGGACAGACGCTGGCCGCAGACATTGCGCCCGGCATCACCCTCGAAGGCGATTCAGGCAAGCTGATGCAGGTCTTCTACAACCTGACGGACAATGCTATCAAGTACACGCCGGAAAACGGGCATATCGCCGTGCGGCTTGCGCAAAGCGGCGCAAACGTGCTGTTCGCCGTCACAGACGACGGCATCGGCATCCCGGAGGAAGACCAGAAGCACATTTTCGAGCGCTTCTACCGCGTCGATAAGGCACGTTCCCGCGCGACGGGCGGAACGGGGCTGGGGCTTTCCATCGTCCGGCAGTTGGCGGCGATGCACGGCGGCACGGTCAGCGTGTCATCCCAGCCGGGGCAGGGCGCGACGTTCACCGTCACCCTGCCGATGGATGCAAAGCGAGGTGAAAAGGCATGAAGCGGCTTCGGCTGACTTTGCTTCTGCTCATGCTGATGATGATGCTGACGGCATGTGCACCGTCCGGCAATTCGATGGAAGCGCTCTCCGTGACCGCCGCGCCGCAGGAGGACGAAATCCCCCGCGCGGATGGCGACGATGCGGCAGCGACAGACACATCCGCCCTCATCTGGTATCGCTATGGCGACGAACCAATGCTGGTGGCGGAGCAGCGGACGGTTTCGCGATTGCCGAATGAGCCGTATGAGACGGCGCTGCTGCGGCTGCTGCTGGAAGGGCCAAGCCTGGATGCGCCCGCGCTGCGCGGATTATTCCCGGCGGGTACGCGCGTGATTTCGACATCCCGGCAGGGTGAAATGCTCTTCGTCACCCTGTCGTATCAGCTGATGAACGGCTATTCGGACGAGCCGAGCAACTGGCGTTCGGACACTGCGTGGGCGCAGGAAGTGCCGCTCCGCCGGAGGCTGGCGATGCAGGCGATTGCCGCGACGGTGACGGAAAACACGACTGCCCAGCAGGTCGTCATTCTCTTGGAGCAGCGCGGCGAAACGACGGATTCCATGCGGCTGCGGCAAAAATACTATACGCTGAACGCGGCGGACGACGCGCTCGCCGATCCGCTTCGGCGGGATGAATCGCTGCTGCTGACCGCTTCCGGCACGATGCGGACGATCCTGACCTGCATCCAGCAGCGCGATATCCGCCGCCTCTACCGCTATCTTGCGCAAAGCGACCCGGATACCGGCGAAGCGCGCATGGAATATGAAGCGTTCGCATCCAAATGGACGGAATATCCCGCGCTGACCGCGTTTGACTTCTCCGGCGGCAGCGCCTCCGGCACGCGGGCGGTGTTCACCGTCAGCGGAACGAGACTGACGGACGGCGTATCGCAGAAGTTTACGGGGCGAAGCGTCCACCTGATGAAAACGGGCGGCCTGTGGTGCATCAGCATGAGCCAGCTGACCGCAATTGTGGAGGGAACGCCGTGAAAAAAAGCAAGTTTCGCTTGATGGCGCTGATGATGGCGCTGCTGCTGACACTTACTTCTTGCAGCCGCGAAAGCAGCCTGATTCCCGCCGAGACGCTGCCGCCGCCATCTGCCCCCTACGCCGCGCCGACAGATGATACCGGCTTGGATTATGAGCAGGACGTCGCCCTCTACCTCCCCGCGAAAAACGGGCAGACGATGCTCTGCTTCTGGCGCACGGCGGCGCTGCGCTACGACCAGATGCCCGCTGAAGCGGTGCTGCAGCTGCTCTTGCAGGAGGAGGGCGACGGGAGCGCCGTGCCGCTGAAGGACTACGGCAGCGTGTCGCTTGCGCAAGGGAGCGCCGTCACAACTGCCGGACACGTCTGCACGGTCAATCTGTCCTCCGCCGCGCTGCAAATGGGCATCCACGAGCTGTACATGGTGTGTTTGTCCATTGCCACCACGCTCTGCGCGCTGCCGGATGTGCGGTTCGTCAATATCCTCGTCGCGGGCAATCCGGTCGCGATGGATGTGCAGAATCTGCTGCCCCTGGGGGCGCTTTCCTCCGCAGAAGGGGAGAACCTCGTCACCCGCTGGGAGCAGCTCGTCGCGCAGCGCACGGGCGCGGGCGGCATTGCGGCGCAGACCCCGCTGAGCAGCGCAGCCGTGCTGTATTTTCCCCTGAAAAGCGGCAGCGGCATCACCTGTGAAGTCAGGCAGCTTTCCTTCGATGGTCAGAACGCCCAGCAGCTGGTTTATGGTTTGCTGGATGCACTCTCCGCCGGGGCGACTGATGCCGCGAACGTCCCGGATATGCCCGACCTGCGCACGATGCTCCTGATGGCGCCGGAAGTCACGACGCTCTCCAGCGGCCGCCCGTCCGCCGCCATTAACCTTGTCCCCGATGCGCTTCAGAGAATTTCCAGCGCGGGTATCGACCCGGTGTGCTTCTTCGCTGCCCTGACGATGACGCTCACGTCCTACATTCCCTCGCTGGAGCAGGTTGTCTACCGCGTCGGTGATTCCGCGCTGACCAGCTTGTATTCCACCATCCACGGTACGATTGTCCTGCCCGGCGGCATGATGACGCGCGCGAATTTCGGCGGCTTGCTGACTGACGAAGCAGTCTGCTATCTCTCGAACGGCGAAAAGCTGCGCCAAGGAAGGCTGAATCTCCCGGCATCAGCTGCCTGCTCGCCGCGCGCACTGCTGACGGCTGTGCTGGCGACGGAGGGCTTCCCGGCGGGGCTGACGGAAGATGATGTGTTAGGCGTCGCGATTGCGGACGATACGGTACTGGTGAATTTCTCGGCGCATATGGCGGATGCGATTCGCACAAGCAGGCTGAATCAGCGCATGATGGCGTATCAGCTGACGGGCGCGCTGGTGCAGCGGTATCCGGTACGGCGGGTGCGGTTCTTCTTTGATGGGGAAGCGAAGAATACGCTGGATGGCGACGTGATGTGGGCGGGGGAGTTTTTGATGGATTATGTATTGTGTGAGTAACCTGTGGATAAACGCGCGGAAGGAGCAGGGGCGACTTCATCCCTTTTCATCTGCCTCCTGCAATCACGCAAAGTTCACGAAATTCCACTGAATGTTCAAAAATCGTTCATGACAAAGACAAAAAAGGCGGATATAATAAAAGCATAGCCAGTTGGAAAGACTGACTGGACGCCGGAAATGCGAACGGCGGCATGAAATTCGATTTTTGAACCTGAAGGAGGTACAGCAGTTATGAAATTCCGGAAAATGATGGGCTGTATTGCACTGGGCTTGACCTGCGCGATGATTGGCGCGGGCGCGACGATGGCGGCGCAGAACACGTCGGCGGCGGCAGAAGCCGTCACGGCGGCGAACTCGACAACGACGGTTGTTACCAGCCCGTTCACCGCGGCGGTGCAGCAGGTGCGTAACAGCGTGGTCGGCGTGAGCAACTATCAGACCGTGCGCTATGGCAGCTATGGCAACAACTTCTATTTTGGCTATGGCTTCGGCTATGGCAACGGCCGCAACAATGATCAGCAGATTGAGGAGCGCGAGGAGCTGGCGGCTACCGGCTCTGGCGTGGTTATCGGTCAGGGCTTCGTGCTGACGAATTACCACGTTGTGGAGGACGCGAGTAGCCTGCGTGTGACCGTGACGGATGACAGCGGCAACACCGACGAGTACGCCGCGACGCTTGTTGCGTATGACGAATCGCTGGATATCGCCATTGTGTACGCGACGGGCCTTGACCTGCCGGCGGTCACGCTGGGCGACAGCGACACCCTGCAGGTCGGCGACTGGGCCATCAACATCGGCAACCCGCTGGGCTTCACCAAGACCACGACGGTCGGTGTCGTCAGCGCCCTGAACCGCGCGATTGAGTCCGAATCCTACGACAAGTATGGCCGCAAGTCCACCATCACCAACGCCATGATTCAGGTGGATGCCGCGATTAACTCCGGCAACTCCGGCGGCGGCATGTTCAATGTGAATGGCGAACTGATGGGCATCCCGACGCTGAAGTACACCGGCTCGTACTACTCCGGCAGCACCGTCGAGGGCATCGGCATGTGCATCCCGATTAACTCCGCTAAGCCCCTGATTAACAAGGTGCTTTCCGGCGAAATCACCTTCACCGCGCCCGAAGCGCTGGATAACAGCGACGACAACAAGGCGGATAGCAACACCGACAGCACGCTCGTCGGCAAGCCCCGCATGGGCATCACCATGAGCAACCTCGCCAACAGCCGCGCACTGCAGAACGGTCAGATTCCGAAGGGCGTTTACGTTGTGAACGTGGAAGAGAACAGCCCGGCGGAAAAAGCGGGAATGCAGGTTGGCGACATCATTGTGGATGTGAACGACAACGTGATTACCTCGACCACCGAGCTGGCAGCGCAGGTTGCGGACTGCAAGGCGGGCGACGTGCTGAAGATTAAGGTCTACCGCGTGCCGGGCATCACTGATCTGACCGGCAGCGACGACATACCCGACGGCGAGTACATCGACCTCGAAGTGACGCTGGAAGTCATTGATAATGTGAAGCAGTAACAACTGGGCAATCGAAAACCGGGACGGAACACGATGAATGTTCCGCCCCGGTTTTAACGTGGGGAAAAAGACAGGCAGTTTGGTCGCGCCCCTTTGACGCGGCAATGTGCAAGCACACGGTAAATTTTCCCACTGCACTCATTCTCCCAGATGCTTCCTCATATTCATCAGCGCGTGCTTCTCCAACCGCGACACCTGCGCCTGACTAATCCCAATCTCCCCGGCGACTTCCATCTGCGTCCGCCCCTCGAAAAAACGCATCCGCAGGATTTTCTTCTCCCGCTCGTTGAGATGCCCCATCGCGTCCGAAATCGCAATGTCCTGCACCCAGTCCTCGTCCCGCACGCGTTCGTCCTTCACCTGATCAACGATGCACAGCGCGTCGCTGCCGTCGCTGCAAACCGGCTCGAACAGGCTTACCGGGTCTTGAATCGCTTCCAGCGCCAGCACGACGTCCATGCGGTCGATGTGCATGTCGGCGGCAATTTCCTCGACGGTGGGCTCGCGGGAAAGCTCCGTTTGCAGGCGGTCGCGCGCACGAAGGGCTTTGTACGCCGTGTCGCGCATGGAGCGGCTAACGCGGATGGCGTTGTTGTCGCGCAGGTAGCGGCGGATTTCGCCAATGACCATCGGCACGGCGTAGGTCGAAAAACGGACGTTCTGCGACACATCGAAGTTGTCCAGCGCCTTCATCAGCCCGATGCACCCGACTTGAAAGAGGTCATCAACGTTTTCGCCGCGCCCGGAAAAGCGCTGGATGACGGACAGCACCAGCCGCAGATTCCCCTGTATGAACTCGTCGCGCGCCGCCTTGTCGCCGCTATGTACCAGCGGGTAGAGCTCCTGCATCCGCTGCGGCGTGAGAACGGGAAGCTTGCTGGTGTCCAGCCCGCATAAATCGACCTTGCCCCATGCCATGTTCTGCGTCCTCCTTGCATGTGAAGTATCCACAGTATGGCAATTTGCGGCGGTGGCTAATCACTTAGGCGAAAGTAGTGTTTTTTCGGCGATGCACGCTAAAATCAGGCATATCCTTCTTCTCTCACCAGCTCCCCATGCAGCCGATGCAGAATCCGCTTTTCGAGGCGGCTGATGTAGCTCTGCGAAATGCCGAGAATGTCCGCCACTTCCTTCTGCGTCATTTCGGGATGACCGTGCAGACCGAAGCGCAAATCCATAATTTGCTGTTCGCGCGGGGAAAGGTGCGAAAGGGCAGCGAAAAGCATCTGCCGCTCGGCACTTTCCTCGATGCCGCGCGAAACCATGTCCGGGTCAGTGCCGAGAACGTCAGAAAGCAGCAGCTCGTTGCCGTCCCAGTCGGTTTTCAGCGGCTCGTCCAGCGAAACTTCCATGCGCGTGCGGCTGTGGCGGCGCAGGAACATCAGCACTTCGTTCTCGATGCAGCGGCTGGCGTAGGTGGCGAGCTTGATTTTCTTCGACGGGTCGAAAGTGTTGACGGCTTTAATCAGCCCGATCGTGCCGATGGAAATGAGATCCTCCAGCATGATGCCGGTGTTGTCGAACTTTCGCGCGATAAAGACAACGAGGCGGAGATTGTGTTCAATCAGCGTCGTGCGGACGGCGGCGCCGTCGGTGTCAAGCCGGGCGAGGAGCGACTGTTCCTCTGCCGGTGTCAGCGGGGCAGGCAGGGGTTCAGGGCCGCCGATGTAGTAAATCTCGCGCGGCGCAAGGCTGCTCAGCAGAGCGGAAAGCTGCGCGGACGCGGCGGAAACGACAGAACACAAGGTGGACATATTGAATTCCTCCTATTCGCATAGAATTGCGGACACCATGCTTTCCGGCATCACCGGCTGATGCACTCCGCCGTCCGACAGCGCACAGCCAATCAGCCCGCGAAGCGCCGTCTCTTTCCAGCCTGAAAGCAGGAAAATGCCGTCTGGACGGAGAACTATCATCAGCGTGATGCCCGATGCGGTTCGGGCACGGAGCAGGCGCATTCCGGGCAGCAGCGTGCTGCCCTCCGGCAAGTGTGTCAGGCGGCGGAAAGTATTTCGCGGCAGGATGAGCACCGGGTCGCCGGAGAGCGGGTCGCAGAGCAGGTTGCCGGAATCAACGAGCGCAGTCACGGCGGATTCGCAGTCGCCGCAGCGGATGCGGACGCGCACGAAGCGGCGTTTGCCGTGCTCCAAGCGCGTCAGGCGGCGCAGCAGGAGCAGCAGCGTGCACGTCAGCGCCGTTTGGACAGCACCCGGCAGCGGCAGCAGCGCCGATAGTCCAGCGCAGCCCCATTGCATCATCAGCATTGTCAGGCAGAAGGGCAGCGTCCGCCGCGCGGGAAATCGCCCGACGAACGCGAGCAGCCCCGTCAGCGGCAGAACCATCACCACCTGCAGCAGTGGCGGAACGGAGAGCGACAGCAGGGTGAATCCGGCGTAGAGAAGGGCGAACAGCAGCCTTCGCCCGCGGTTCACGCGCGGCAGACCGAGCGCAGCGGACAGCGCCGACATCAGGCAAATGCCGCACAATCCCTGCTCCAAGAGAAACAAAAACCCGCTTGCGCGCAACCGGCATCGTCTCCTTTCGCCTTTGAGTATAGCGATTGGGGACGAGCAGAATCGTCGAACGGGCGCGCAGAAAATGTCCGAGACGGAAAAATGAAGGAAATGAGAGAAGCATGAAAACAAGGATGCTGACCATCCGCGGCATTGCGGTGCAAATCACCGAGCGGGAGAATTGCCGGCGCTTCATCCTGCGCAGCCGCCCGGACTGCCCGTATGCGATGCTGTCTGTGCCGAAGCGGTCGCGGGAAGCGGACATCCGCCGCTTTCTGGAAAATCAGCAGGAGTGGCTGCAAGCGCATGTCGGTGCGGTGAAAAATCCGCCGACGTTCGCGCCGGGCGAGGTGCATCGGCTGATGGGCGCGTGGGTGACGCTGGGGAAAGATGTGCCGTCAGGCGCGGCGTTTGTCGAAATGCGCAATGAGCGGCTGATTCGCGAAATTGAGCGGGATATTGCGAAGTGGGCGAGTACCCTGCATGTGAGCATCACGCACGTTACCCTGCGGGAGATGACGAGCCGCTGGGGCAGCTGCCGCAAGCAGACGCAACGCCTGACGTTCAACACGCGCCTTGGCGGTGCCGACGAAAGTATGATTGAATACGTCGTGGTGCACGAACTGTGCCACCTGATTTATGCTGACCACTCGGTGCGGTTCTGGGCGCTGGTGGCAAGCTGTCTGCCGGACTGCAAGCAGCGGCAAATCGCGCTGAACCGAATGGACATGACCCCGAAAGTGCCCTAATCACCGTATTACACACCGAAATCCGGGAAATCATATGCTGAAAGCAGCCGGAATACCGGCTTCTATGAAAAAATCAAAAGGCGGCGGCAGAAAAATGCCGCTTTTGCCTTGACATCCCGGACGGAGTGTGACATCATGAAACGTGGCGACGTATACCAGGCGAACCTTGACCCGGTGATTGGGTCGGAGCAGGGGGGCATCCGCCCGGTCGTCATCATCCAGAATGACCGCGGCAACCGATATTCCCCGACCGTCATCGTCGTGGCGGTCACGACGCGCAGAAAAAAGCCGCAGCTTCCCGTGCATGTGCTGCTGACGCGGGAAGAAAGCGGCTTGAAGGAGGATTCCATCGTCCTGACCGAGCAGGTTCGGACGCTGGAGAAAACACGCCTGACTCGCTATCTGGGCACAGTGACGGCGCAGGCTATGAAACGCATCGACCGCGCACTGGGCATGAGCATCGGCAGCATATGATACGAATTCTCATCTAAACCATGTCATTCGCACAGCATCTTTTCCGCCCCGGCTTTGCTTCGTTCCGCTCGTGCGTACCTCCAGTACGCCTTGCTTCACTCAGCTTTGCCGGAACGAAAAATCTGCTATGCTCGATGCCATGATTTAGAATCGAATTAGTATGAGTACGCAAACAACAAAGGAGCAGAAATTACCATGAACAAGCAATGGAATTGGAAAACGGTTCTTCAGCACGAGCAGATTATCGTGTGGACGCAGATTGTGCTGGGCTGCATCATCGGCGGCGCGGCGTATCCGCTGTTTCTCACGCCCTGCAACATCGCGCCCGGCGGCTTGACCGGCGTCGGCATGATTTTGAACTACCTCTTTCAGTTCCCCATCGGCACAACAGCGCTGGTGCTGAATATCCCGCTGTTTATCATGGGCTATCGCAGCATGGGGCATGTGTTCGTTGTCCGCTCGCTGGTGGCGACGGTGCTGTTTTCCCTGGCGATTGATATTCTGCAGCTGCAGCCGCTGACGAACGACCCGATGCTTGGCGCGATTTTCGGCGGTGCGCTGATGGGCGTCGGCTTGGGACTGATTCTCCGTGGCGGCGCGACGACCGGCGGTACGGATATGCTGGCGAAGATGGTGCATCAAAAGCTGCCGTTTATTTCAACCGGTATGTTTCTGATGATTATCGACTGCGTTGTGGTGATTTTTGCCGCCGTCTGCATCGGCACAACGGAAGCGCTGTTTGCGCTGGTGTGTATTTTCATCAACGGCAAAGTGATTGACATGGTGATGCTGGGCTTGTCGAGGAACAAGGCGTGCTTTGTGATGAGTGACAAGTGGGCGGAAATTTCGCATCAGGTGCTGAACGACATGGACAGAGGAGCCACGCAGCTGTCGGCGCGCGGGGCGTATTCGGGCAAGGAGCGCCCCGTGCTGCTGTGTGTCCTGCCGCCGCAGGATGTTGCGCGGTTTAAGGAGATTGTGCGGAAAGAGGATGACCGGGCGTTTATGTTCATCACCGAAGCGCATGAGGCGCTGGGGGAGGGCTTTGATAGGCTGGCGGAAAAAGACTGATTCTAATTGGAAATAAACAATTAAAAATTAGCATATTTTTTCCCGATGCAGAAGCGTAAAGCATTTTGATTTTGTCCAAGCAGCTTTATCGCGGCGGATGAGGTCGTTTCTTCATGAAAGTCCTTTCGATGGGAAATTTCTGTGCGAAAAAGTCATTTTGTGGTATTTTGCGTTTGACAAATCATCACACTTGTCGTATACTATATTGTGTGTCATCCTGACGATGGCCAAAAGAAACAGAAGCTCGCACACAGGGGAAGGAGAAATATCAGCCGCCCCTGCTGTCCTATCTGGAAAGGAATGAAACGGACAATGGCGTTGCGGAAAAAGATGGTTTGTCTGCTGGCAATGGCGCTGGCACTGCTGATGCTCTGCGGCACGGCAATGGCGGATAATTTCAGTTTCCTTCCGTCGCGGACGGAGAACGGCAAGGAGTACCTTGCGCACCCTTCGTCGGAATTGACGACAATTCTGCTCATCGGCTATGACCACTACGCAAATGGTCAAATTGAGGAAGAGCCGAGCCAGTATCACCTCGGCGGGCAGTCGGACTTTCTTTTGCTGCTGGTGATTGACCACAAGAATCAGCAGATTCACCAGTTGCAGTTTGACCGCGACACGATGACCCCCATTAAGCTTGTTGCGACCAACGGCAAGGACGCGGGGACGCGCCGCCTGCAGCTGTGTCTGGCGCACGCCTACGGCCGGACGCGCGAGGAGAACAATCAAAACACCATCTGGGCAGTGGAAAAGCTGCTGGGCATCGAGAAGGCGGATGACGGCGCGGAGATTGACTATTACATCAGCATGGATATCTCCGGCATCAACAAGCTTAATGAGCTGGTCGGCGGTGTGACCGTCACAGTTCCCAACGATGACCTGCTTGCCCTTGACCCTACGCTCAAGGGCGGCGAGACCATCAAGCTGACCGGGATGCAGGCAGAATACTTCACCCGCACCCGCTATGATACCGCCGAACCGACGAATGAAGCCCGCATGGCACGCCAGCGCATCTATTTGAACAGCCTCGAAACGCTGCTGGAGGAGAAGATTCGCGCGAACGTGAATTACGTCAACACGCTGCTGAACGAAATGGGCATGATTTTCGACCGGACGACAACGCTGGATTCCGGCTTCGGCTTTACCACTGACGATGCGACCGGTACGGCGATTACCGACACAACCGACCACTACCTGATGGCGAACGTGAGCATCGACAATCTGGCGCTGCTGGCAAATCGCGTGATGGACTACGAAGTGCTGGACGTGGAGACGCTGAACGGCGTGCACTCGCTGGGCAGCGACGAGCACATCCACTTTGACCTCTACGAGAACGAGGCACTCAACTGGACGCTGAAGACCTTCTACACGGAGGCAGCCGGAAACTAACGTAGTGCAAGTACTTTTTTGAAAGAACAATAGGAGGACACCATGGCTTCTGAACATCAGGCGATTTCGCAGCATCAGGTGGAGCAGGAAGAAACAACCATTGATTTGGCAGAACTGTTCTACCGTCTGCTGGATAAGGCGAAGTTCATCATCGTTGCGGCACTGCTGGGCGCGATTATTGCCTTCTGCGTGACGAAATTCTTTATGACGCCCATGTATCAGGCGTCGGCAAAGCTGTATGTGCTCAACAGCAGCGGCACCTCCCTCAATCTGTCGCAGATCCAGCTGAGCAGTTCGCTGGCGTCGGACTATGTGCAGGTGTTTGACAACTGGCATGTGCATGAGATGGTCAAGCGCCGCCTGAACCTCGACTACACCTATGCACAGATGGGAAAAATGATTTCCGTGGAAAACCCGACCAACACGCGAATTTTGAAGGTGACGGTACAGAGCGACGATCCGCAGGAAGCTGCGGACATGGCGCTGACGTATGTGCAGGTGGCGCGCGAGTTTATCGCCGCAAAGATGGACATGGATATGCCCACCATCTTTGAGGAGCCGCAGCTGCCCACGCGCCCCTATTCGCCCAGCACGATGAAGAACACGGTGCTTGGCTTTCTGCTGGGTCTGCTGCTGATGTGCGGCATCGTGGTCGTGCAGTTCCTTGCGGATGACCGCGTCCGCAACGCTGACAAGCTGGAGAAGCAGCTGGGTCTGGCAACCATCGGCATGATGCCTGTGCAGAGCTATGATTTGTCCCGCGAGCATAAGAACGGCAAGGAGGGGAAGTAAACCATGAAGAAGGCAATCATTCATCAGCACTATCCCCTTGATTATGCGGGAGAAGAGGCGCTGAACTCCATCTGCACGAACCTTGCCTTCATCGGCACGGATAAGCGCAAAATTGTGATCACCAGCAACTCTCAGAGCGAGGGCAAGAGCTGGATGACCATGCACATCGCTGAAAACATGGCGCGCCGCGGCCGCCACGTTGTGCTGGTGGACGCGGATATGCGCCGCTCCTTCATGGTGCAGCGCTATAAGCTGGAACTGGAAGGCGAAGGGCTGGGCTTGGCGCACTTCCTCGCCGGGCAGTGCGACCTGAACGATGTTGTCTACGAGTCGGACGTGTACGGCATGTGCCTGATTCCGGCGGGGCGCGACGTGGTGAATCCCATCAACCTGATTGACTCGTCGTACTTTGAGCAGATGCTGGAGGCGCTGGCGCAGTCCTTCGACATGGTGATTGTGGACGCACCGCCGGTTGGCATGGTGATTGACGCGGCGGAAATCGCGGCCTTCTGCGACGGCAGCGTGCTGGTGCTGGAGTATAACCACACCCGCCTGCGCGAAGTGGCGGAATGCAAACGGCAGATGGAAAAATCCGGTACGCCGGTGCTGGGCTGCATCATCAACAAAGTCAACTTCAACGCGCTGAGTGCAAAGCGATATTACAACAAAAACTATTACAGCCACTACACGAAAGGCTACTACAAGCACGACGACAAGGACAACCAAGCCAAGGCGTAATGGCATAATACGATTTCCAGATTCACCTGCGCCATCTGCTTGCGCATTTTATAAATTCATTAAAATCAGGAAAAGCAATATCATGTTCGTTGACATTCATCACCATCTCATCTACGGTGTAGACGACGGCGCGCAAACGTGGGAGGACACGCAGAAGATGATTCTGCGCGCCGTGGACGAGGGCATCACCGACATCGTATGCACCTCCCACGCGACACCGGGCATTACCCCTTTCCCGACGGAAAAGTACCTTGCGCATTTCGCACAGGCACAGCAGTGGTGCAGAGAAAATCAGCTGCCCGTGACGCTGCATACCGGCTGCGAAATCCTCTATACCGATGCCAGCCCGCATCTGCTCAAAGAGGGTCACTATCCGTCACTGGCGGAAACGTGGACAGTGCTGGTGGAGTTCTCCGGCGATGTGCCGTACAGCCGCATGTGCGAGGCAGCGCGGCTCTTTGGCAATGCGGGATTCACGGTCATCTTCGCGCATGTGGAGCGCTTTGACCCGATGCGCAACTTCAAGCACGTCCGTGAGCTGCGCGAGGAATACGGCGTGTATATGCAGATGAACGCGAACACGGTGCTGATGAAGAAGGGCTTTTTTGCCGACCGATGGACGCGCAAGATGCTTGATGAGGGCTACATTGACTGCATTGCGACTGACGCGCACAACACGACGTCGCGCCCCTGCCGGATGCGGGAGTGCTTCGAGAAGCTGAAAGCGTCCTATGGCGTGGAGGCGGCGGAAGAACTTTGCGGCGGCTTCCAAAGAAGGCTGCTGAACCTGTAAAATCGCAAAATAAGACGGCTTCCAGTCCCATGATTTCGGGATTGGAAGCCGTCTATCATTCTTTGGGCAGCATCGCCGCACTGCGCACGGGCTTGTCCAGCCGCAGCTCGACATACTGCCGCATCAGGCGGTACGGCGCCATCATTTCCGGCGAATCCACCCATCCGGCGGAACCCGTCGTCAGCATTGTTCGCAGCCAGTTCACCTGCGCCGCCGAAATCGGCACATGCACAGGCAGGCGGCAGTCACGGCAGACCAGCCCGCCCTCGGTCAGGTCGAACCACGTCGATTCGCCGTCCGCAATCCGCCGCTGACAGTGGACGCAGTGGTGCAGGCGCGGCACAAATCCCTCGCTCTGCGACAGGTGCAGCAGAAAGCCGGTCAGCAGCGGCCGCCATGGCTGCTCGGAGAAGGTCAGGCGCGACAGCGTGTGCAGCAGGAGCATGAAGGTTTCCTGCGCGGGGACGCCGGGCTGGATGACGTTCTCGACGACGCCGAGGAGGTACGTTCCGACGGCCAAGCGGTCGAAATCAGCGCGCAGGGGGTAGAACGTCTCCATCAGGTTCGCGCTGATGACGGTAAGGTGATTGCCGCGCTCGTACAGCTCAAAATCGCCCAAGGCGAACAGCTCGCTGGCGTTGAGGATAGGGGAGCGCGGTTTGCGGCATCCGCGGGCAAGCGCCTCAATGCGCCCCTTCGTCGGGCTGAAGAGGGTCAGCATCCGGTCGTTGTCCCGGTAATTGGCGTAGCGGAGGACAATCGCGGTGTGTTCGGTCTGTTTCATAGCATCTTACCCAAAAGGCTGCGCACAGTCGCCCATGCGCAGCCTTTGCTTATTTGCTTACTCGTTCGGAATCAGGGTCGCGAAGTAGATGCAGTCGCCCACCTCGCGGCGCTTCGGGTTCGAGGGGGAGTTAATCTTCTCGTTGTTCAGCACCACGGTGCAGGAGGAACCGCCATCGAGGTTGTAGGCGTTCTGCAAGCCGAACGCGCCCGCCAGCTTTGCCGCGCCCCACAGGTCGAAGCCGATGGACTTCGGGCTTTGGCTTTCCGGGCCTTCTGTGCAAAGAATGACGAACTCCATCGGGGTAATCTGTCCGAAAATCATGCGCTGCGCCAGCGTCTTGGGGCCGTTGTCCATGCGGGAGTCGAACTCGTCGCGGACAACGCCGTCAATCACCAGCCCGGGGCCGAAGCAGAACGTGTGGGCGACCGTGCCGCCGTTTTCCAGATAATCCTGCCATTTTTGATGCGTCGTGCCCTGAATGATGTGCATACCGCCCTCGGTGTCGATAATCATCGTGTCGCGGTATTCGCGGGGCAGTTCACGCAGACGGTGCGTGTTGCGATAGACGATTCCTTCAGAATGGTAGATGAAGTAGTCGCCGTTGATGGCGAGGACGGCGTTATTCTGCTTTGCCATGCGTTCGACGCGCACGGTGTTCTTGGACGGGTAGGGGAACGCCAGCGCAGTGCGAATCTGCGTTGGGTCGGTGATTTTGACGTACACCGCCATGACGGTCGTCGTGCCCTCGCCGGGTTCATCGACGCGCTCGATGTCCTGCGTCCAGTAGGACGTTTCGACGCGAATATCCAGCGAATCGTCGTGATAGCCGCCCTGATCGGGCAGATAGCAGTCCGGATTCGGCAGATACGGCGCGGCAAGGAGTTTTCTACCCGTGCTGTCCAGCCAAGGAAGCGGCTCGTAGGTCGTTTCCTCCGCCAGCGCAGGGCAAAGCATCGCCAGCAGCGCACACGCGGCGATGAGTTTCCGCAGATATTTCATTTGTCTATTCCTTTCCGTAGAGGGGGGAGGCGCAAGGGGCGCTGCCCCTTGACCCTGCCAAAGGGTCTTCGACCCTCTTGGACTCCCTTTCGCGCGATTGGGTTGAGCGCAACTGCATACAGTGCCCGCGTGCTGATTGCGCGGACGGTGCGCAACTTAGAAGCGCATCCGCTCTTCGATGTAGCTGCGCAGATCCTTCAGCGCCACGCGCTCCTGCAGCATGGTGTCGCGGTCGCGAACTGTGACCGACTGCGTCGCTTCGGTGTCGAAGTCCACGCAGATCGTGAACGGCGTGCCGATTTCGTCCTGACGGCGATAGCGCTTGCCAATCGAACCCGTCTCGTCGTAATCCACCGGGAAATACTTCGCCAAATCCGCGTGGATTTCGCTCGCCAGCGTGCCCAGCTTGTTCTTTTGCAGCGGCAGAACGGCAGCCTTGTAGGGCGCCAGCGCCGGATGCAGATGCAGCACCGTGCGCACGTCGCCGCCCTCCAGCTCCTGCTCCTCGTAAGCATTGCACAGGAACGCCAGCACCATGCGGTCAACGCCCAGCGACGGCTCGATGCAGTAGGGGATATAGCGCTTGTTCGTCACCGGGTCGAGGTATTCCAGCGACTTGCCGGAATGGTTTTGATGCTGCGTCAGGTCGTAATCCGTGCGGTCGGCGATGCCCCAGAGTTCACCCCAGCCGAACGGGAACAGGAACTCGAAGTCCGTCGTCGCCTTGGAGTAGAACGCCAGCTTCTCCGGCTCATGGTCGCGCAGACGCAGGCTGTCCTCTTTGATGCCCAGCGAAAGCAGCCACTGCTTGCAGAACGAACGCCAGTAGTCGAACCACTGCAAATCCTCGCCGGGCTTGCAGAAGAATTCCAGCTCCATCTGCTCAAATTCGCGGACACGGAAGATGAAGTTGCCGGGGGTAATTTCGTTGCGGAAGGATTTACCAATCTGCGCGATGCCCGCCGGAAGCTTCTTGCGCATGGAGCGCATGACGTTGGCGAAGTTGACGAAGATGCCCTGCGCGGTTTCGGGACGCAGGTAAATCTCGTTCTCCGGCGTTTCCATCACGCCCGCATGGGTCTTGAACATCAGGTTGAACTGGCGGATGCCGGTGAAATCCTTCTTGCCGCACTTCGGGCAGACGATGTCGTGCTCGGCAATGTACTTCTCCAGCTCAGCGTTCGTCCAGCCGTCGCCGGTTTCCGCGCCGCCGGTGAAGTCCTCAATCAGTTTGTCTGCACGGTAGCGCGCCTTACACGCCTTGCAGTCCATCAGCGGGTCATTGAAGCCGCCGACGTGACCCGACGCCACCCACACTTCGCGGTTCATCAGAATAGCGCAGTCAAGCCCCACGTTGTACTTGCTTTCCTGCACAAATTTCTGCCACCACGCCTTTTTCACATTGTTCTTGAATTCCACGCCCAGCGGGCCGTAGTCCCATGTATTTGCCAAACCGCCGTACAGTTCGCTTCCGGCAAAAATCAGACCGCGGTTTTTGCACAGCGCAACCAGTTTGTCCATCGTCAAATCAGCCATCGTGATTTCCTCCTGAAAAAGTGAGAATCTAACAAATGTAATGATAGGCGCAAACGCTCACTTTGTCAAGGCTGGAACGCATTTTTTCCACCGAAAACGCTGATTTTCCGTGCTGAAATCTGCTGATTTTCCCGCAAACGATATTTTTCGCAAATTTCCCAAAAAAAATTTCATTTTCCCTCTTGCATTTTCCGAAGAAGTGTGCTATTATATCAATGTTGTCAGTGCGATTCACTCGCTGGCACACGGATGCTGATATAGCTCAGTTGGTAGAGCGCATCCTTGGTAAGGATGAGGTCACCAGTTCAAATCTGGTTATCAGCTCCATAAGCCTTGCATTTTGCATGGCTTTTTTCGTGTTTTGGGGCGAAAAATGCAAGAAAACGGGGCTGTGAACTGCATTTGTGTGGTCTCATAGCCCTGCTTTTGCACTTTTGTCAGTTTTGTAGTCAGTTTTCGGAAACTTGTATCATCGCGTATGCTTTGATTTTCCTGCACTTGACGGCACTTGTATCAATCAGCTTTTCCGTCAGTTTTCGTTCCCGTAGATGGCATCTATGGCACTTGCGGAAGCCTGATTTATCTGCCGACATTTAACATAATGTTTCAAAGTCATGTCGGCGGTTTTATGTCCGGCTGCGGCTTGCGTCAGCTTAATATCCCGCGTCTGGTCATAAATGTCTGTCAAGACAGTTGTTCGGAAACGCTGCGGGGTAATCTTGCCCGGAAAATCAATTTGCCGCGCAATGCGTTGACACATCCGGCGAACCTGCGTATAGCTGAACGGTACTTTCCCGCCCACAACAAAATCAGTAGGCGCTCCTTGCAGTATGCTGTCCAGATAATGCAAGGTCGTTTTTGTCAGTGCAACGTCTCGCTTTTCCTGCGTCTTTGTTTCCTTGACAATGGGCGCGTTTCGGTCGGGGTGTGTGACCGCTCGACGAATATGCAATGCCATTGCTTGACAGTCTACGTCTTGCCATTGCAAGCCCAATGTTTCTTCAAGGCGTAACGGCTGCATGGTAGCAACTGCCAAATAAGCAATGTCGTTCGGATTCGTCAGCCGTCCGATTCGCTCCACCATCAGGCGCATTTCTTCCACGGAATACGGCTGTGTTGTGTCACTTGCTTCGCCTGTCAGACGAAAGGAAAAGGCTTGTAGCGGATTTTTCCGCATCAGGTCATCGTCAATTGCCTTTCGGAAAATCTGATTCAAGACGGTTCGCGTTTTCATCAAAGATTCTTTTTTTGCGCCCTTGCGGTTGAATAACGCTTGAACGTCTGATAGGGTTATGTCCTCGATGTTCATTTTCCCGAATGCGGGGAAAATGTGCAAATCCAATTCCCGCTTGTAGGTAATGGCGGTTACTTGCTCCACGTTTGGAAGCGAAAAATTCTTGAACCAGTCCAGCGCATACGCCCGAAAATTGTGCTTCGCCGCTGGTGCTGGTCGGGTCTGCGCGCCCATTAACGCACAAGCCTTTTCAAGAATTTCCTGCTCCGATTTGCCTTGAATCCATACGCCTTCACCGTTAATTGTGTATTTTCGTTTGATGTTCGCCATACTATCACCTTCACACGCAATTCGGCTTGTCCCTGTTCCGTTGTCAAGGTGCTGAGACATACTATTCGCCGCCAATGTCTGCAATTCCTGCTTCAAGGGCTGAAATTCCTGCCGAAATGCTGCGGAAAATGCTTGCGTCAGTGCATCCACGCTGACAGATACTGTCTGCTCCATCCGTTCTTCCTCCGTCACAACGTTTCCCGCTGGCTCGGCTTTCTGCCGATGCTTGCAAGCGTGTCATACCATGTTTCGGGCGGGTCTTTCGGCAGATACTTCTTGTTCTTCTCCCAGTACATCCGTACCAGTTCCATCAGCACAGGCGTTTTCTCATAGACTATCAGCATCACGCCGTGTTCGTCCCGCTCCCAGTAAAGCGGCTGCATATTCTGGTACTTCAACCATCCTTGCAAGCCCACATCATGGACTTTGTATTTTCCCGGTTCGTGCATCCTGTTTTCCTCCTATGTTTTCAATCTGCGCTTCCTCTGCGTATTTTTGCCCCCTGCAAGGCGTTCCAGCGTCAAAGGTGAAATAATACCACCTTGCCCCTGAAACGCCTCACAGGGTCGATTTTCACGTTAAGATAACGATGTTTTGGATAAGCGCGCCTGTTCGTTGAGTTTTTGCATCCGTTGAGACGCTGCCGCCTTTTGTTCATCGCTCATTTCCCGCTTGACAGGCGGGGCAATCTTCAACCACGTTGACGGCACTTTGCAGTAAAGGCAGCCGTCGTTCTCCTCCGGGCGCTTGATGATTTCCGTTTCGTCGGGATGTTCCGCAATCAGCTTCATCATGCGCGTAATCATCCGCCGTTCGTCCGTTGATACCCACATCACCGAATCAGTGTATTCACAGCACGTTTCCATTTTCGTTCCTCCTGCTCAATCGTCTTTCTGTCTGCTTGCCGTCTCTGACGCTCTAATGCCCCTTCCAGCCGTTCCAACAGAAGCTGTGAAAGAATCCACGTCCACCGTTGAAACGGCTGTGGAGGGGGGCTGCGTTCAATGCAGGGCAGTCATATCCTGCCGCTTCATGCGGGTTATGCGTCCAGCTTCGTGCCGATAATCTCCGGATGTTCCGTCAACAGGCTTTCCAGCACGGTCACAAAAAACGAATTCTCGAAATACTCTTCGTCGTTCACGTCCTGCCCCTGCGCAATCTTCCCGCGCCGCATGGTAAACAGGCTTTCCCCTTCGACATACCGCCGTTGAACCGCCTTGATGTTCGCCTGAATCATCGCTTCCTCGTTCGTCAGGGTCAGTTCCAGCTTCTTACCGTCGATGTTACGAATGATTTTCATAATTCAAACCTCTACTTTCATCATTAACAATTTATAATTTTATGGTAGATTCCACAAGCGGGAAGATTGATTTTCCCGCCCCATTTCATGGCAAACAACTGTTTATAAATTCGCGCTTTTCTGCAAGTTTTCCAGCTGTCCGCCGTCATGCAAAGTTGAATCATTCGGCTGTTTTTATTCTTGCGCTCTCCCAGTCTCCGGCGAATATGTTTCGGCTTTTTGAAAGATTTATATTTCCACTCCGGGCGGATAACATAGACCTTCGGCGTTGTCCACTTCATCGGCTCACGCTTCCAGAACGCAGGCTTGATTTTCTCCACCTGCGCCCGCTCTGGCATAGAACGCCGCCGTAGACTGAAACAGGCTTCGGGCGGTAGCATCGCCATCGCCGCCACACGCTGCCAATCAATGCGGATTTCTTCGGGCGTGTACAGAATGAATCCGACATCAACCAGTTCTTTCCGTGCCTTACAGATTGAACTTTCATTCATGCCTGTTTCGTCATGAATGGTTTTCAGGGCAGGGAAGAAGCCGTCGGGACAATCCGCATAGAAGGTCAGCAGCTTTTTCATGCGGTCGGGCAGGTACATCGCCGCGCAAGCATCCGCCGCCATTTGGGCAAGGCTCGCGCCGCGCTGGATGTATTCTGTTTGATTGCAGTGGTGAATCATGGGCGGCTGACGAATGTTCTTCATTTGCTCAAACCTCACTTTTCATTGCTTGCGTTCAGCAGCTTTTCAATTCGGGCAACTTCTTCAATCCTGTCCCACAGTCGGCAGATGTTCCCGCCGCCGTACAGGATGAATCCAGCGGTCACAAGGCATTTGCGAATGGTGGAGACGGCATTTTTCGCAATGCCTGTGTTCTCGCGAACAGTTTTCAAGGCAGGTCGAAAGCCGTCGGGACAATCTGCATAGAAGGTCAGCAGCTTTGTTGCACGGTCGGGCAGTCGTACAACCTTCGCGGCTTGTCGAACCGTTTGGGCATGGTTTTCGTCCCGCCGTCCAATGTGATGAATGGCGGGTGGGTGGCGGTAGTTCCTTCCAGTGTTTGGCATGGATTTTTCCTCCGTTTCAAAATTTATGAAATTGTTGTACCTTGCTTGCGCGGGTACATATTATATAGGTGTGTTTTTCTCATCAGAGTTCCGGCTGAATCAAAATCTTTTTGGACTTTTTTCAGAAGTCATAGACTTTATTCGCGGTATGTGCCCGGTCTGTAAAAAATAAGGCTCTCACCGATGCACTATAACTGCAATAAAAATCATTGAAAAAATTATAAAGGAAAATAGGATTCACAAGAAATTGACTTGCACGGTAGAAACTGGAATTTTTCTTTCAGCCGTTGCAAAGAAAAGAAAGTATCAAAGAAAAGAAAGATCAAAGAAAAGAAAGATAGAGATTATCTTATAAGCTATATCTTTATTATATTATAGGGGGGTGGGTCAGGTAATTTCTTCCAAAAAACATGAACAAAAAAAAGAGGGAACAGCATCACGCCATTTCCTCCATCTTCCAACTTCTGTATCACCGATTCACGGTTTCCTTCGTGCTTGAATCGTCAGCACACCGCCTTTTTGTTTAGCGGTCAGACTGTCCCGAATCCAACTCACAACTTCATATTCTCCCGGATTCCCTTCCAGCGTCAGAATATCGCCCGTTTTGATTTCATCCGTCCAGTGATTGCCTTGCAGCTTGACCTCTATCATGTCCGCAAAGTATGCGCCCGCCTGATTCTTCGCGTCTGCCATCGTGCCGCTGAATGTCAGCACGGCAGGGAAGTTATCAATCAGCGGGTGGAGGCGGTCGCCCGTGTCCTCCACCGCAAAGCCGAATTTATCCGTCTGCGGGTTGACTTTGCGGCTTACCTTCACGAAATGCAAACACGGGGTTGCATGGGTCATGAAGCAGTTCGGGGCTTCCTGCACGTCATCCGCAATCAGGTAGAACCGCCCTTCAACGTACAGAAGATTCCCCCGGTAGATTTCATCTTTGAGTGACGTTCGCAGCACCGGCTTCATTCCTGCGTTCTTTGCGTACAGCACACAGCGGGTTTCGGCGCTGTAACCGTGAATAGCGTCCTATCCGTTCCCGTAGTCGGGGATGATACTGCAATCGTGATTCTGTCCCGGTATGTTCGCCTGAATCATGCGGTCAAAATCATTCCGCATTCTGAAAAACAAGTCATCCATGTTTCTTCCTCCTCAACATTTCGATAGTTCCGCCAACAGCTTGATTCGCTTCCAGTTGACAACAATTAGATTCAAACGACGGTTGCGCAAAATCAGCCGTTTCAGCAGCAGCGCGTTCTTGTAGGTCTGGCTTCCCGTCAACGTCAGGCTTGTTTCGCTCTGCAATGCGGAAGCCGTGATTTCCGCGCCCTCGTTCATGCCCGCATAGAACAGAAGAAGCTCCTGCGCCTTTTCGCCCAGTCTGACCTCTGTCAATGCTGCATCCAGCACCGCCCAATAATCAGACGGTCGCTCATTCTAATGTGTTATCCTTGCCATGAAAAAACCTCCTTTGTTCAATTATCAGGAATAGAATAACCCTCACATTATTAATATTATAAAATAACTATGTGCTTTTTAAGACAAATCCACAGAAACAAAAACATTTTAGCTATTTTATGACGATTGATAAACGAACAATTTAGAAATGATAAAGAACTTCTTTGCAACAACTATCTGTTTTCTTAATTGACAATAAAATAACAAATATTATCAAACGCAAATACGCCCGCCTTGTATACATAGGATTTTTGACCGATAGGTGGAAATATGACAGGTATAGCACTTTCACAGTGCTTTTTCTCCCGGAAACGTAAATGGGCAAGCGCCCGGCAGCTTGCTCGACACAATCAGACGATAGACATTGCCTTCGGGGATGTATAATCTGGTGCGATTCGCGCCCTCATTGTTCGTGCCCTGATTTAGGGCAGGAGTTTTTAAGGTGCTATTCCGGCAATACTGGGCAATAGCATTCTGCGGCTTTGCATATCCCAGCGCTCTCGCCACATCCGAACCGCAGAACAGAACCTTGTCATCTGCAACGATGGTTCGCACGTTCCCGAACTCCGGGTTCGTTGACGATGGTCATGTTCTGCTGTCCGCTGTGGTGTCGGTTAAACTGACGGCAGCTTTCTCGTCGTCTAAATGATGAGCGAAAATCAACAAATTCAGGTTGTCTAAAATCACTGGCATTTCCCCGTGTTTGCAAACGCTCTGAGGCGTTCTGGCTTCGGAGGTGGAATTATCCCACTTTACCGCTGGAAGCGCTCAGAGCATCAAAAACTCTGCGGTGTTACTGCATTTTCAGACAAACGCGCTTGCTGATTCCTTTCTGCCGTTTCAAATGCCCCTGATTTCCTTCCATCAGCGAGCCAATTTTTGTATCACTTCTGTTTCTCCTGCACACAAAAAAAAGAGGGCTTCATGCTTGCCCTCTCTCTGCCTTGACCAGCTTGTAAAACGTCGTGCGGGTCATTCCTGCTTGCTTGATGGCTTCGGTTGCGGTAATCTTGCCGTCCTTCCACAGCTTCACAGCATCATGAAACGCCTGATTCGCAACGGCTTTCGGTCTGCCTACGCGCTTTTCATCCAGCGCTTTCTTGTAGCCGTATTCCCGCCGCTCTGCATTGATTTCGCGTTCATATGCGCTGATGGCTCCCAACACCGACACAATCAGCTTGCCCGTTGCGCCCGTCGTGTCGATGTTCTCTTTCTGCGATACAAACGTTACGCCCTTTTCTGCGAAATAATCCAGCGTGTTCAGCAGGTCGGGCAAACTGCGGCTAACGCGGCTGAAACTCTCGAAATAAACCGTGTCACCTTCACGCACATAGTCAAGCATTGCCTGAAACTGCGGTCGGTCGGTATTCTTGCCGCTTGCCTTGTCCGTGAATACCTTGTCAAGGTCGGTCGGCATTGCGTATTCCTGCCGCTGCGTGTTTTGGTGTACTGTGCTGACGCGAACATAACCGATTCTTGCCATCGCTCTTTCCTCCGTCGCTGCTTATTCGGGAACGATGCTATTATAACTCAGATGTTCGCAAATGTCAACATTATTTTGCGAATATTCGCAAATTGTTCAGCAAAGATTTACGGATGCAAAAATCCGGCTCTTTCGGACTGTTCGTAATTCCATGGATAGTGCGACATAGCAAACAGAAAAGACGGCAGAACAATTCCCGCCGCCTTATATCCTTCATCATTTCGCCCGCATCTGCGTCATCAGGTAGCGCCTGATTCTCTGCTGCATCCGACAACATGCTGATTTGGACATGCCCAGCATTTTCGCTGCTTCGATGCAATTCCGTCCGTCCAGCCTGCAACGCACAAACGCCTGTTCCTTGTCGTTCATCCCTGCAAGAATCGCCCACAGTTCCATCTCCTGCGCGCTTTCATCCTCCGGCTGATTCTTCTCCCACAGTGCAAGGGCATCGCTGCCACAGCAGGAAAACCGCCCAACGTTCTTTCTGAATTTCCGTCGCGGAATGCGAATCGGGTAGGCATGAACCGCAGCCGTGTAGAGTGCATCAATAATGCAAATGTACGCCCTGCGCTCTAAGCCCGCCGTATTTTCCTGCTTGCGGTAGGCTATCAGCAGGGCAATTCGCGCTTCTTGCATCAGGTCATCCCGCATCTTCCCACGCTGTTCGGGATAGCGCGCAATGAAGCGGCTGACAATGCTGCTCAAATAGGTTTCATGCTGCTGAATGTATTCGGATTCTGTCATGGTGAATACTCCTGCTGAAAGTAGTCACCTTGACAGGAACAAGAACAAGCAAGAAAACTAAATATTTAAATAATTCGTCTCGCTTGGTAAGGATGAGGTCACCAGTTCAAATCTGGTTATCAGCTCCATAAGCCTTGCATTTTGCAGGGCTTTTTTCGTGTTTTGGGGCAGATTTTGCATTTATAAGCAGAACGCGTTGCAGCCTCGACGTTTTTCCTGACCTCATCCCTATTTTTCTGCACCTGCCGCTTCCTTGACGGTGAATTTGCCTCAAAAGCAAGGTGCGCAGGTCTGATAATCGCCTGCGCACCGCGAGGTTCACTTATTTTCCTCCACTTTTACCGTCCGTACCGACTCCTTCTCCCGCCACGTCTCTTCCTTCACCAGCGTCGCGAACCAAATGCAATCCCCAACCATGCGGTTCTTATGGCTCGACGGCGAGTTAATCTTCTGATTATTCAGCGCAATCGTGCTCGATGAGCCGCCGTCGAGGTTGTATGCGTTGTCCAGCCCAAACTGCACGCACAGGTTCGCCATCTGCACAAGGTCGAAGCCGACGGATTTCGGGGCGGTGCTTTCCGGCCCCTCGTTCGTCAGTATCAGGTATTCCAGCTTGCCGGTCTGCCCGATGACCATTCGCTGGGCTTTCTTGGCTTTGCCGTTGTCGATGGTCACGTCATCAAGGTTTGTGAGCGGAACGCCGTCCACCACCAGCGCGGGGCCGAAACAGAAGGCGTGCAGGACGGTGCCGCCGCCGGCGATGTACTCGTCCCACTTCGCCTGCGTGGTGCAGGTGATGAGGTGGAAGTCGCCATTTTCGTCCACAATCAGCTCGTCGCGGCCCTTGTGCGGGCGCATCCGCAGCGTCTGACCGTTGCGGACGACGATGCCTTGCTCATGGTAGAGGCAGTAGTCGCCGTCGATGCCCATGACGGCTTTGAAACGCTTCGTCATGTCGTTGACGTGGCGCGCCTGCTTCGACGGGTACTTGTTCGCGAAGCCTGTGCGGAATTGGCTCACGTCGGTCAGCTTCACGCGTGCGGACATGACGGTCGTTGTGCCTTCGCCGGGAGCATCGACCTGCTGCAAATCCTGCGTCCAGTAGGTGACGTTAATCTGGATGTCGATGGAATCATCATGGTAGCCGCCGTTATTGGGCAGGTAACAATCCGGGTTCGGCAGGTTGGGGGAAACCTTGATATCCCACGGAATTGGCTCGAAATCAGGCGCGTCCTCCGCCAAAGCGGGAACAATCAGCAGCGCGCAGAGCAAAAGCGAAATCAGGCGTTTCATCGGGAAATGTACCTCCTACGGTGTTCTACTTATCAGACGAATCAAAAGGGGAAAACGTTGTCATGTACGAAAATTTAATTTTTTTGTAACAATTTTGCGGATGCGCGCCATTTCGCCCAAAAGTTGAAATTCCCTCTTGCATCAGCGCGCAAAATGGCGTATAATAAGCCTGTCAAATGACCCCGCTTGACGGGAGAAAAGCAGCTTTTGTCCTTCCAGAGAGCCGCCGGACGGTGCGAGGCGGCAGGGCGCGGGTGCTTCTTCCACTCCTGAATGGGGGCAGACGAGGAGTCTGCCGGGTTCGCCCGATACAGCGAGCATGAGTGGTCTGACGTGCGTCAGGCAAACTGGGTGGCAACGCGAGCTTCTCGTCCCGGAATTTTACGGGATGGGAAGCCTTTTTGGTTTCCGCCAAGCAAAAAAGGAGGATTTTTTCCGATGCTGGACATCAATCTGCTCCGTACCAATCCCGAATTGGTGAAGGAGAACATTCGCAAGAAGTTTCAGGACGAAAAGCTCGTCATGGTCGACGAAGTCGTCGAGATGGACAAGGAGTACCGCGCCGCGATTCAGCAGGCGGACACCCTGCGCAACCAAATTAAGGTTGCGTCCAAGCAGATCGGCATGCTGATGGGCAAGGGTCAGAAGGAAGAGGCCGAAAAGGCGAAGGAACAGGTCGCCGTTTACAAGGCGGATCTGGAGGGCCTTGCGGCGAAGGAAGACGAACTGCAGGCGGAAATCCGCAAGCGGATGCTCGTCATTCCGAACATCATTGACCCGTCTGTGCCGATTGGCAAGGATGACAGCCAGAACGTGGAAATCGAGCGCTTCGGTGAACCCGTCGTGCCGGATTTCGAGATTCCGTATCATGTGGATATCATGGAGCGCCTGCATGGCATCGACCTTGACAGCGCCCGCAAGACCTCCGGCAACGGCTTCTATTACCTCATGGGTGATATTGCTCGCCTGCACTCCGCGATTCTGTCCTATGGCCGTGATTTCATGATTGACCGCGGCTTCACCTACTGCATCCCGCCGTACATGATCCATGGCGACGTGGTGACGGGCGTGATGAGCTTCGCCGAGATGGAGAACATGATGTACAAGATCGAGGGCGAAGACCTCTATCTGATTGGTACGTCCGAGCACTCCATGATCGGCAAGTTCATTGACACGATTCTGGACGAAAGCCAGCTGCCGCAGACGCTGACCAGCTATTCCCCCTGCTTCCGCAAGGAAGTTGGCGCGCATGGCATTGAGGAGCGCGGCGTGTACCGCATCCACCAGTTTGAGAAGCAGGAGATGATCGTCGTCTGCAAGCCGGAGGACAGCCCGATGTGGTTCAACCGCCTGTGGCAGAACACCGTTGATTTCTTCCGCTCGATGGACATCCCGGTTCGCACGCTGGAATGCTGCTCCGGCGACCTTGCTGACTTGAAGGTGAAGTCGCTGGACGTGGAAGCGTGGTCTCCGCGCCAGAAGAAGTACTTTGAGGTCGGCAGCTGCTCGAATCTGGGCGATGCGCAGGCGCGCCGCTTGAAGATTCGCGTCAAGGGCGACGACGGCCGCAAATACTTCGCGCATACGCTGAACAACACCTGTGTTGCGCCGCCGCGTATGCTGATTGCCTTCCTCGAAAACAACCTGCAGGCCGACGGCCGCGTCCGCATTCCGGAAGCGCTGCGCATGTACATGGGCGGGAAGGAATATATCGGCTGATTGGGCTGAAGGGAAAATTGCAAAGGGACGGGTGCAGGGGGTTTTGCTCCTTGCCCCCGTTTTTTCTTTTCCCCGCGCCCTTCTTTTCCGCCGCCCGCCCGCATACCATCCATCAGCCGAATCAACGGGCAAGGAGGCGGACAAACATGAAACTTCCCAAACTTCCGAAACTTCCATCCCTCAAATCCCTTCATCTCCCCAGCCGCATCACGATGGAACGGCTGCTCATTGTCTCTGCGGCGGCGCTTGTAGTTGTCCTCGCCGTCCGCGGCGGACAGCAGACCCAAACCGCCATGCAGCAGACTGACTTCACCCCTGATGTCAGCACCCAAACCATCGCGGACGCATCGCCGGATGTCGAAGTGACCGCTACCGTCTGCTGGTATGAGGACGGCGAGGGGTATCTCGTGCCGGTCACGCGCCAGATTCCGCTGCAGGACGGCGTGGCGAAGGCGACGCTGAGCCTGATGGTGAAGTCGTCGGAAAATGACCTCGCGGCGGCGCGGATGGGGCTGCGGAACGTTATTCCAGAGGGCGTGACGTTCGATTTGGACATTTCCGGCGGCAAGGCGCGCGTGGACTTGAGCAAGGAAGCGCTGAGCTGCCAGAACGCGGAGGAAGAGCTGCTGATGGTGCAGGGGACGGCGGCGGCGCTGTGCGGATTTGACACGGTGCAGGAGGTAACGTTCCTCTTTGACGGTCAGAAGCGCTCGCAGTTGACGCACGGAACAGACGTGTCCGGCGTGTTCAAGGCGGACGGCGTGAATCTGGAAAGCGTGGAGACGACGGCGAACCTGACAAATGCGTCGCGGGTGCAGCTGTATTTCCCGTCGGCGGACGGGCGGCTGATGGTGCCTGTTACGCGGACGGTATTCTCCCCCGCTGACCTGACCACGGCAATGCTGGAACTGGCGAAAGGCCCGGAGAAGGACAGCGGGCTGGAAATTCCGCTGCCGAAGGACTGTGGTCTGCGGTCGGTGACGCTGAAGAACGGTGTCGCGACAATTGACTTCACAAAAGAATTTGCGTCCCTTGCGACGGCGGAGGACGCAAGCGCGGCGACAAGCCAGGCGCTCCGGGCGATTGTGTTCACGGCGAGCCAATTTCCGGGCGTGAAGAAAGTCGAGGTGCTGGTGGAAGGAAAGCCGTTTGAGGCACAGCCGTCGGCAGTAACGACGTTCGTGAATCAGGCGGACGAAGTGATGGCGCAGTATCCGGGGCTGATTACGGTGGACTAATACTATGATTACGGTGGACTAATACTATTTCCTGCATTCGCCTGCGCCATCTGCTTGCGCCGCGAATTTGGAAATAGTATAAAAAAGGCGGGTGCGCGGAGCTTCAAACTCCATGCACCCGCTTTGCGTATATCAATAATAGTTATTTCTTGTTTCCCCCGAACAGCCCCGTGATTCCGCCCAGAATCCCGCGCGTCACCTGCCGCGTCACTTCGCGGGTCGCGGTGCTAATCGCCGTATTCTGCACGCGCCCCAGCAATGAGTCGTTCTTCCGGGCGCGCGCGGCACGTTCTTCGCGCAGTTCATCCGCGTGCTTCCGGCGTTCTTCCGCCTGGCGTTCCTTCTCGGCTTTCTCAGCTGCCTTGCGCTGCTTTTCCGCCTCGCGCTCCTGCGCCTTCGTCGTTGTCGGCGCTGCTGCGGTCTGCGCCTGAGCCGGGACGTAATTGCCCGTCGTGGGGTCAAGCTGCATCGGCATCATCTTCTGCACATACTGCCCGCTTGCCGGGTCGTAGACCATCACCAGCATGTTCTGTACCTGCGGCTGCTGCACAGTCAGCACCGGGACAGGCTGCGCCTGACCTATCGGCTGCTGCTCCTGCTGATTCTGCCATGCCGGACGTGCAGGTTCGTCCGCCGCCATCCATGCGGGACGCGGCGTGCTGCCCTGTGCGGCAGGCTGCTGAACAGGCTGCGCCTGACCCATCGGCTGTGCCTGACCCATCGGCTGGGCAGCCTCGCGCTGCACATAATGCCCTGTCTGCAGGTCGAACACAAGGAACGCATCGGGGCGGCTGACCGTCGGCGCAGCGGTCGAAATCTGCGGCGCGGCGGCTTCCGGCGCGGGCATCTGCTCCTTCTGGAACGCACTTGCCAGCATTTCGTAGGCGGAAACGCGGTCAACCGGCGTGTCGTAAACGCCGCGGAAGGGGCTGGATTCGATGCACTCCTGCCGCACATCGCCGTCGATGGCGTTCATGGCACTCTGCGGGGGGAGGATGGTCGCGCGCTCGACGATGCTCGGCGCACCGTCCGCATCGAGGAAGGAAACCAGCGCTTCGCCTGTTTTGAGCGTGGTGATGGCTTCTGCCGTATCGAACGCGGGATTCGCGCGGAAGGTCATCGCAGCGGTGCGGACGGCCTTCTGGTCAAGCGGCGTGTAGGCGCGCAGGGCGTGCTGGACGCGGTTGCCGAGCTGCCCCAGAATGCTCATGGGAATGTCGCAAGGGTTCTGGGTGACGAAATACACGCCGACGCCCTTGGAGCGAATCAGCCGGACGACCTGCTCCAGCGTTTCCAGCAGCGCCTTGGGGCAGTCGTCGAAGAGCAGGTGCGCCTCGTCGAAGAAGAACACCATGCGTGGCTTGTCCAAATCGCCGCATTCGGGCAGCAGCTCGTACAGCTCCGACAGCATCCACAGCAGGAAGGTCGAGTACAGCCGGGGCTTGCGGTAGAGCACGTCCGCCGCGAGGATGTTGATAACGCCGCGCCCGTTTTCATCAAGCTGCATCCAGTCGGCGATGTTCAGTGCGGGTTCGCCGAAGAACGCATTGCCGCCCTCGTCCTCCAGCATGGCGACGGCGCGCTGAATCGCACCGACAGATGCCATGGACACGTTGCCGTAATCGAGCGTGTACTCCTTGGCGTGCTCACCGACGTAGGCAAGCATGGCCTTCAAGTCCTTGAGGTCGAGCAGGAGCATGTTCTCGTCATCCGCGACGCGGAAGAGGATGCTCAGCACGCCTGCCTGCGTGTCGTTGAGGTTCATCAGCCGCGCGAGCAGCGTCGGCCCCATTTCGCTCACGGTCGTGCGGACGGGATGCCCCTCTTTGCCGAACACGTCCCAGAACACGGTCGGGAACGTGCGGTACTCGAACGTCGGCACGCCGCACTGCGTCAGGCGATTGGCGATATTGTCGCTGTGTGTGCCGGGCTGCACCATCCCGGCGAGATCGCCCTTGATATCCGCGAGGAACACGGGCACGCCCATGTCCGAAAATCCCTCTGCCAGCACCTTGAGGGAGACGGTTTTGCCCGTACCGGTCGCCCCGGCAATGAGACCATGGCGGTTTGCCATCTGCGGCAGCAGGCAGACGGGGTGTTCACCCGTTCCAAGCCAGATTTTGCCTTCGTAGAGCATGTGTGTTGTGTTCTCCTTTTTCCTTTTATAGTGGTACTATTGGTACTTCTTTATCGCGGCAGGGGTTTCGCCTCTGCGGAGGCGACCAGAGGGCTTTGCGGTCGCCATCTGGACTCCTTCGCACGCACACCCATGTTACTTGGATTTTATCGAAAATGCGATTAGTGGGTGTGCCGTTACTCCTTCTTCTCATCCATCTCCGCTGTGCGTTCCGAAATAATATACCGCGGACGCTGCTTGACTTCCAAGTAGATTTTGCCGATGTATTCCCCGATGATACCGAGAAACAGGCACTGCATCCCGCCAACGAAGCATACCAGACAAGCCAGCGACGCCCAGCCAGCCACCGAATGCCCGGCAATCGCGGCAATCACCGCCCAGATAATGCCGATAAATGACAGAATCGTGATAAACAGCCCGGCGAAGAACACCATGCGAATCGGTTTGACCGATAGGCTTGTGATGCCGTCGAACGCCAGCCCCAGCATCTTCTTCAGCGGATAGTGGCTTTCGCCCGCAATGCGCTCGTGGCGCTCGTAAGAGACGCTGGTGGACTTGAACCCGACCAGCGGAACCATCCCGCGCAGATACAGGTTTACTTCGCGGAATTTTGCCAATTCCTGCAGGGCACGGCTGGAAATCAGGCGATAATCCGCGTGATTAAACACAACCTCCGCGCCCATTGCGCTGAGCAGCTTGTAGAAGCCTTCCGCCGTGAAGCGCTTGAAGAACGTGTCGGTATCACGCTTGGAGCGCACGCCGTAGACGATTTCGCAGCCGTCAAGGTACGCATCCACCATCGCGTCCATGGCGTTGATATCGTCCTGCCCGTCGCAGTCGATGCTGATGGTGATGTCGCAGCGGTCTTTCGCCTCCATCAGCCCTGCCCAGACCGCCCTTTGGTGCCCTCGGTTGCGGCTCTGCGCAATGCCTTGGAAGCACGGGTCTTTCGCGGACAGCGCCGTGATAATCTCCCACGTCTTGTCCTTGCTGCCGTCGTTGACGAACAGAATGCGGCTCTCGTCGCTGATTTTCCCCGCGTCTGCGAGCTGACGCACCTTGTCGCGGAACATGCCGCTGGTAATCGGCAGTACGCTTTCTTCGTTGTAGCAGGGAATCACAATATACAATACAGGCTTGTGTGCCACGCAGAAACACCTCCAGTATGGTTGATTATGCCTTATTATAGCACATTTTCTCCTGCTTGAACAGGTTCTTTTTGCAACAGTTTCGACGCAATTATTGTTCACAAAATATTTACAAACACTTCCGACATTCGTTACAAAGTCGTGCTATGATACGGAAAGTACTCCAAGAGGGGTGCGGCTATCAAAGGAAGTGTGCTTATGAATCAGGCGGCAATTGGTCAGTATATCGCAGGCAAGCGCACTGCGCAAGGAATGACGCAGGAGCAGCTGGCGCAGAAAATTGGCGTATCGCAGAAATCCTTGATGCGCTGGGAAACGGGCAAACGTCTGCCCGATGCTGACGCAGTGGAAGCGCTCTGCACGGCGCTGGGTATCACCCTGCCGGAACTGCTCAACGGCAAGGATTCGCCGCAGAAGGAAGAAATGCAGCTGACGCATGACGCACAGATGCTTGACCTGCTGCGCCGGATGCAGCGCACAGTCTATGAGCAGCATATTCTCTACGGCGTTCTGCTGATTCTGCTGGGCATCGCGAGCAACGCATTGTCTGCGCTGGTCGGCGGCAGCCATGTCAAGGAATTCTTTTCGGGTGTGCTGATGGGGATGTCCGTTGCGGAAATGCTGGCGGGGGTCGTCATCGTCGCCATCCATGTGATTCACGGAAAATGCGAGGAGTAATTAGCAATTTGAGAAATCATTGCGCATTGAAAAGCGGTCGCGTGACCGCTTTTTTCGTTTTGGGAAATCGCAGAAACATGCCTTTTTTCCTTGACCCCTTCGGCATTCCGATGTATAATAAACAATGGTGTATTAGCGCATTGAGCAGAAAGGGGTGAGTGTCCTGTACGCACAGGTAATTGTGGACATTGTGCATGAGAATGTTGCGCACACGTTTACCTACCGCATTCCGGACGGCATGACGCTCACCGCCGGACAGCGCGTGGAAGTTCCGTTCGGGCGGATGCGCAAGGAGGGGGTCGTTCTCTCCCTGACGCAGGAGACGGACGTGCCGCCGGAAAAGCTCCGCGACATCCTCCGCCCGCTGGAAGATTATGCCGCTATCTGCCCCACGCTGCTGACGCTCGCCCAACAGATGGCGGACGACGTGCATTGCCCACTGGCAGAAACGCTGCGGCTGATGCTGCCCGCCCAAATGCGCGGTGGACGCATTCAGGTGAAAACGCAGACGGTCGCGCAGGCCGCGAAGCCACGCGAAATGCTGGAAGCGGCGGCACTGGCGGAGAAACGCTCGCCGAAACGGCGTCTGCTGCTGACGGTCTTATCCGACGGGCGGACGCACCCGGTGGAGGAATTGAAGCTGCTCGTCCGCGAGCCGCTGCAAGCGCTGCGCCAGATAGAAGCAGCGGGGCTAATTGCCCTGCGGGAAGAAGAAGTGCTGCGCCGGCCGGGCGGCAATACGCCGGACACCGCCGTCCCTGACCCGCCCCTCACGCCGGGGCAGGAGGAAGCGCTGTCTGTCATGCTGCCGGATTTGCGCAGTGGACAGGGGAAATACCTGCTCCACGGTGTGACGGGCAGCGGCAAAACCGAGGTGTTCATCCGCCTCGTGCGCCAGACGCTCGTGCAGGGGAAATCCGCCATGATTCTCGTGCCGGAAATCGCTCTCACGCCGCAAATGGTCATGTGGTTTCGGGCGCGGTTCGGGGCGGTTGCGGCGGTGCTGCACTCGCGGCTCAGCGCGGGCGAGCGCTTTGATGAGTGGCGGCGCATCCGGCGCGGCGACGCGCGGGTCGTCATCGGCGCACGGTCGGCGGTGTTCGCGCCGTGCGGGAATTTGGGGCTGATTGTCGTGGATGAGGAGCACGAATCGACGTACATCTCCGACCGTCATCCGCGATATGACGCACGCGAAGTTGCCATCCGCCGATGCGAAAATGAGCACGCGACGCTTCTGCTTGCCTCCGCTACGCCCAGCATTCTGTCCTTCGCCAGGGCACGGCGCGGGGATTATGTGCTGCTTGAAATGCCCTGCCGTGTCGGCAACCGCCCGATGCCGCAGGTCATGCTGGTGGACATGCGCAAGGAGATGGAGAACGGCAACCGAAGCGTATTTTCCGGGCAATTGGTCGCGGCACTCAAGAACTGCGTCGCACGCGGCGAACAGGCCATGCTGCTGATGAATCGGCGCGGGTACAACAGCTTTGTCAGCTGCCGAAGCTGCGGTTATGTCGTCAAATGCCCGAACTGCGATGTCGCCATGACCTACCACGTCGTGGGCAGCGGGCAGACTGAGGCGAAACTCCACTGCCACTACTGCGGATTCGCCGCGCTGCCGCCGAACACCTGCCCGAAATGCGGCAGCAAGTACATCCGCTATTTCGGCGCGGGGACGCAGAAAATCGAGGAAGAATTGAAGAAACTCTTCCCACAGGAAAACGTCATCCGCATGGATATTGACACGACCTCCGGCAAGGATGGTCACGCAAAGCTGCTTGATGAGTTCCGCTCCGGGCGCGCAAAGCTGCTCGTCGGCACGCAAATGATTGCCAAGGGGCTGGATTTCCCGAAGGTAACGCTGGTGGGCGTGATTGCGGCGGATATGACGCTGAATTTGCCCGACTACCGCGCGCGGGAGCGGACATTCCAGCTGCTGACGCAGGTCGCCGGGCGCGCCGGACGCGGCACACTGCCGGGGCAGGTCATCATCCAGACGTACAAGCCGGAGGATGAGGTGATTCAGACCGCTGCCGCGCAGGACTACCGCGCGTTCTTTGAGCTGGAGTTCGATCGCCGGCGGACGGGGCTGTATCCGCCGTTCACGATTCTGGCGCGCCTGCTGGTGGAGAGCAATTCGCCGCAGAAGGCGCGAGAAGTTGCGACAATGCTTCATGCGCGGTGCGAGGAGCTGCTTAACGCGCATCCGCAGTGGAAGAAGCGAGCGCTGATGGTGCGGCTTGACCAGCCGAGCATCACGGTTTTGCGCGGAAAAACGCGCTGGCATGTGCTGATGAAGCTGCTGGTGCATCCGGAGACGGAGCAGTTCGCCGCGGCATTGAGCGAGCTGGCGCGGGAGAAGCAGGAGGGCGCGGAGGTGTACTTTGAGTACAACCCCACGACCATGATGTAAATGTGGTTTTATTTCCCTGAAATCGCGTGAATTGTGTGGGTATCCTGTGGATAAACACGCGGAAGCAGTATGCAGATGCGACCAACTCAATCGCGAAAAGGGTGTCGAGAGGGTCGAAGACCCTTCGCGGAGTCCAGAGGCAGAGCCTCTGGTGGGGTCAAGGGGCGAAGCCCCTTCGGGTCCCTCTGGTGGGGTCAAGGGGCGAAGCCCCTTCGGTTCCCCTTTTATAGGAAGGAGCATTGTAACTTATGGCGATTCGGAAGATTGTGAAGATTGGCGATGATTGCTTGCGGCAGGAGTGCCGGAAGCAGGAGAAGTTTGATTTGCGGCTGAAAATCCTGCTGAGGGATATGGCGGACACGATGTATAAGGCGGAGGGCGTCGGGCTGGCGGCGCCGCAGGTCGGGGTGCTGCGCCGCGTGGTCGTGATTGATGTGGGTGATCAGGGGGACGGGCTGCTGGAACTCATCAACCCCGTCATCACCATGCGCGAGGGCGAGCAGTGCGGTCGCGAAGGCTGCCTGTCGCTGCCGGGACGTCAGGCGGTCGTTACCCGCCCGCGTAAAGTCACCGTGCAGTACCAGAATCGCGACGGCGTGCATTGCGAAAAGACGGTCGAGGGGCTGTTCGCACGCGCGGTCTGCCACGAGCTGGATCACCTGGACGGCAAGCTGTACATCGACGTGATGGATCGCGAGCTGACGCCGGAGGAAATCGAGGGGCATATCCCGGAGGACGACAACCAGTGAGAATCGTGTTTATGGGTACGCCGGATTTTGCCGTGCCGTCCCTCAAAGCCTTGGTGGAGGGCGGATATTCGGTCGTCGGCGTGGTCACGCAGCCCGACCGCCCCAAGGGGCGCGGCAAGAAGCTCGCCATGTCCCCCGTCAAGGAGTACGCCATCCAACAGGGCATCCCTGTCCTCCAGCCGGAGCGTATCAGCCGGGATGGGTATGAAGATTTGCTGAATCTCCACCCCGATTTGTGCGTCACGGCGGCGTTCGGGCAGATTCTCTCGCAGAAAATCCTCGATATTCCGCCGCTGGGGACGATTAACGTCCATGCGTCGCTCCTGCCCAAGCACCGCGGCTCTGCGCCGATTGCGTGGGCAATGGTGCAGGGCGACAAGACCACCGGTGTGACCACCATGATGACCGCGCGCGGCATCGACAACGGCGATATGCTCCTCAAAGCTGAAACGCCGATTGACCCCGCCGAAACGTGCGGCGAACTGACGGCGCGCCTGAGCGAAATCGGCGCGAAGCTGCTGATTGAGACGCTTAAAGCCCTCGAAAATGGGACGCTTGAGCGCATTCCGCAGGACGAAAGCCAAATGACCTACGACCCCAAGCTCGAAAAGGACATGGGCGTTATCGACTGGACGCAGGACGCGGCGGACATTGTGCATCGGATTCACGGCCTGAACCCGTGGCCCGGCTGCACAAGCGCTGCCCCCGGCGGAACGTGGAAGCTGCTGCGCGCCGAAGTTGCGGACATGAGCGGTCAGCCCGGCGAAGTCCTTGCGGCGGATGGCAAGGAAGGGCTGATTGTCGCGGCGGGGAAGAACGCTGTGCGCGTCCGCCAGCTGCAAGTGCCCGGCGGGAAGCCGATGGATGCACGGGATTATCTGCGCGGTCACGCAATGGCCGCTGGAACAATGTTGAAAGAGGATACGGAAAATGAGTGACGAGAATCGACAGGGCAGCGGCAATTTCCGCGCAAACAACGGCGGACAGAAGCGTCCCGCGGGTGGCAATCGCATGAGCGGGAACCGCACTGGCGGCAAAAATTTCGGCGGCAAGAAGCCGCTCAGCGGAGAGAAGCGCTCCTTCGGTGGCAGCAAGCCTGCGTTTGGCGGCGAGAAACGCTCTTTTGGTGGGGACAAGCCTGCGTATAACGGCGAAAAACGCTCCTTTGGTGGAAATAAGCCCGCATACAACGGCGAAAAGCGTTCCTTTGGTGGCGATAAGCCCGCATACAACGGCGAAAAGCGCGCCTTCGGTGGGGACAAGCCCGCGTATAACGGCGAAAAGCGCGCCTTCCGTGGGGACAAGCACAATGATGGCGACAAACGCCCGACAAAATCGGGCTTTGGTGGGGAAAAACGCCCGTATGGGGATAAAAAGCCGCCCTTTGGTGGAAAACCGGGATTCCGTTCCGGAGAAAAGCGCCCCTACGGTGGCGGCAATGGGGAACGCCGTCCCTATCCGGCAAAACCGGCTGCCCCGAAGGTGGAGGGCAGCGACGGTCTGCCCGCGCGCCGTCTCGCGCTCGAAGTCATCCGCGCGGTGACGGAGAACGACGCGTATGCCTCCCTCGTGCTGGACGAGAAGCTGAACAAGTGCACGCTGCCGCTGGTGGACCGCCGTCTGGCGGCGCGGCTGGTGTACGACACGCTGGAGCACCTGCTGACGCTCGACTACGCGCTCAATTCGCTGATGGCGAAGCCCGACACGGACATCAAGTTGCGCAACGTGCTGCGGCTGGGGGCGTGCCAGATTCTGCTGGAGGATCGCATCCCGGAGAGCGCAGCGTGCAACACGTCGGTCGCGCTGTGCAAGGAGCTGGGCATGGAGGGACTGGCAGGCGTGTGCAACGGCATCCTGCGCAACCTCGTGCGGCAGAAGAACGAAATCAAGTATCCGGACATGGAAACGGAGCCCGTCAAGGCGCTGTCCATTCGGTACAGCGTCCCGGAATGGCTCGTGGAGCGGTTGCTGGCTGACTGGGGCGAGGACGCAGAGAAGCTCATGGGCTTCCATCAGCCGAATGCAGCCATCACCATCCGCCCGAACCTGATGAAGATGGACGAAGCCGCTTTTGAGCAGTTCCTCGGCAGCAAGGTCTGGGAGAAGGAAAAGGGGATGCTGCCCTTCTCGTGGCGCATCCGCAACATGGCGGAAATTGCGCATGACGCGGGCTTCGTCGGCGGCAAGTTCTCCATCCAGAGCGAAAGCAGCATGATGGTCTGCCTCGCTGCTGCGCCGAAGAACGGAATGCAGATTCTGGATGCGTGCGCCGCGCCGGGCGGCAAGAGCTGCCTGATGGCGGAAATGATGCAGGGCACGGGGCGCGTGCAGGCGTGGGAGCTGCATCCGCACCGGGCGGATTTGATTGCCGCGCAGGTGCAGCGTCTGGGGCTTGAAAACGTGCGCCCGATGACGCGCGACGCCCTCAAGCACCGCGAAGAGCTGGACGGCACGATGGACATTGTGCTGCTGGATGCGCCGTGTTCGGGGCTTGGCGTGATGAGCGAAAAGCCGGACGTGAAATACCGCGTGACGGCACAGAGCGTCGATGAGCTGGTGCAGCTGCAAAGCAATCTGCTGGACGCGGTCTGCCCGTATGTGAAGAAGGGCGGCACGCTGGTATACTCCACCTGCTCGGTGCTGAAGGACGAAAACGTGCGTCAGGCGGAGAAATTCCTCGCGCGTCACCCGGAATTTGAGCTGCTGCCGCTGCCGGAGACGATTCCGGCTTCCGTGCGGCAGTATGAAACGACCGGCTTGCAGCTCCTGCCGCAGCGCGACGGCATCGAGGGCTTCTATATGTGCCGGATGCGGAGGAAAAAGGCATGACCGAACTGACAGGCATGACGCCGCAGGAGCTGTCCGACTGGTGCAAGGCGCAGGGAATGCCCGCTTTTCGCGGCAAGCAGATTTTCCGCTGGATTCATCAGGGCGCGGATTTTGACGCGATGACGAATCTGCCGGCGGCGATGCGCGCGCAGCTGAAGGAAATCGCTGTGGCGCAGCCGGTCAGCATCATTGACGAGCGGAAGAGCCAGATTGACGACACGGTGAAATTCCTCTTTGGTTTGAAGGATGGCAACTGCGTCGAGGGTGTGCTGATGCACTACCACCACGGCTATACGCTGTGTATCTCGACGCAGGTCGGCTGCCGCATGGGGTGCAAGTTCTGCGCCAGCACGCTGGAAGGGTGCGTCCGCTCGCTGACGGCGGGGGAAATGCTCGGCGAAGTGCTGGCGGCGAACCGGTATCTGGACGGCAAAGACCGCGTCCACAACATCGTGCTGATGGGCAGCGGCGAACCGCTGGACAACTACGACAACGTCTGCCGATTCCTGCGCCTGCTGCGCGAGGAGGACGGCGTGAACATCGGCTTGCGCAATGTTAGCCTGTCCACCTGCGGGCTGGTGCCGAAGATGTACCAGTTTGCGGAGGAGAATCTGCCGGTCACGCTGTCTGTGTCGCTCCACGCGCCGAACGACGAGATTCGCCGCCAGACCATGCCCGTCGCCAACGCCTACCCGATGGATGAGCTGCTTGCCGCTTGCCGGAATTACATCGACAAGACCGGGCGGCGCGTCATCTTCGAGTACGCACTGGTGGGCGGCGTAAACTGCGAGGAAAAGCACGCGATTGAACTGGCGAGCCGGCTGCGCGGAATGCAGTGCCATGTCAACCTGATTCCGCTCAACGCCGTGGAAGAGCGCCACTTGAAGGGCGTGAACGAACAGACCGTGCAGCGCTTCCTGCACAAGCTGGAGGAACTGCACATTTCCGCGACCCGACGCCGCGAAATGGGCGACGACATTGAGGGCGCGTGCGGCCAGCTGCGCCGCAAGACACTTACTACTCTACACGACCCGCAGGGAGAAGAAGCATGAGCCGCAAAATCCGTTTCAGCAAGGAGAGCCAGAGCTCGCTGAATGATTTCTTCGTTCACCGCAGTCCGGAACAGCCGAAATCCAAAGCGGAAGAGAATCTGCCCGCCGGGATTCTCAGCGCCTTCCGCACGGACGTGGGCAAAGTGCGCGCAAACAATCAGGATGCGCCTATTGTGTCGGAGAAGCTGCGCCTGTATGGGGTGGCGGACGGCATGGGCGGCCACAAGGGCGGCGAAGTAGCGTCCACCAGTGCGCGCGACGACCTGCTGCGGGAACTGGAAGGGAAAACGCCCTCGGTTGCGACGCTCTCCGGCGCGATTGAGGAGGTCAACCGCCAAATCTACCATCAGCAGGAGCATGACGACGCACTGACCGGCATGGGCACGACGCTCTCCGTCCTCTGGATGAGCGACAATTTCGTATACATCGGTCATGTGGGGGACAGCCGTGTGTATCTGCTGCGCGACGGCGAGTTCAAGCAGATGACGCTTGACCACTCTCTGGTGGAGCAGCTGGTGCGTGAAGGCGTGCTGACGGAGGAAGAGGCGCAGAATCACCCGATGCGCAACATCATCACCCGCGCGATTGGCACGGATGAATCGGTGGAGGTGGACGTGGTGGTGGAGGAGCGCCGCAAGGGCGACCTGTGGCTTGCCTGCTCCGACGGTCTGCACGGCTTGGTGGATGACCGCCAAATGCGCGATGCGCTGCGCCAGTATGCGCCGGAAAAGGCGGCGGATGTGCTGCTCAAAGCCGCACTGGATGCGGGCGGACGCGACAACGTGACGCTCGTCATCGTGCATGACGGGGAGGAACCGGCATGAATGCGTTGATTCAGCCTGGCCGCATCCTCGCTGGCCGCTACCGCATTGATCAGCAGATCGGCGTGGGCGGCATGGCGGTGGTTTACCGCGCGACCGACCTCAATACACAGCATTTCGTCGCCGTCAAAGTTCTTAAACCGGAGTACAATCAGGATGCGGAGTACGTCGCGCGCTTTCAGCGGGAGGCGGAAGCCGCGTCGAAAATGACGCACCACAACATCGTCAACCTGCTGGATGTCGGCATGGATTCCAGCGGCAACCGCTACCTCATCATGGAGTACGTCGAGGGGCAGACGCTCAAGGACGTCATCCGCGAAAAAGGGCGGCTGAGCGAAACATCGGCAGTGCAGATTACCATCCGCATTCTCTCTGCGCTCCAGCACGCACATTCCAACGGCATCATCCACCGTGACATTAAGCCGCAGAATATCCTCATGCAGTCCGACGGACATGTGAAGGTGGCGGATTTCGGCATCGCGCGCATGGCAAACAAGAATACGCTTGCTAAGGGCGATTCCGTCATGGGGTCGGTGCACTACTTCAGCCCCGAACAGGCGTCGGGCAAGGAAGCAGGGGTCACGAGCGATATTTACAGCGTCGGCGTGACGCTCTACGAGATGCTCACCGGGCGTGTGCCGTTTGACAGCAATAACCCCGTCGCCATTGCGATGCAGCACATCCACAATACGCCTGTGCCGATTCAGCAGTACGCGCCGGAAACGTCGGACGCGGTGTGCCATGTCTGCATGAAGGCAATGGACAAAAATCCGGCGTACCGCTATCAGTCCGCGTGGGATATGGCGCGGGATCTTCGCCACGCCATCAGCGGGCAGGTGGGAGAGATGGAGCCGCGCATCGTTGACGGCAGGCTTCCGGGGGACGGCGAGAGCGGCGGAATGCAGCCTGCACGCCGCCAGCCCAGCAGACGCATGGTGCGCAAAAAGCACCCCGCCAGCTGGTGGGTGATTACACTGCTGATGTCACTGGTTGTCTGCTACGGGCTGTTCGTCGGCACGAAGGCGATTTACGAGCGCGTGGTCAACAGCGCAGTGGTTGACGAGTACACTGGCATGGATGTCTCAGCGGCGCAGCGGCAGATTCAGCGCGCCGGACTGCGCCCGGAAATCATGGAAATCAATCACCCGACCATCAAGGCGGGTGAGGTCATCCTGCAAGCGCCGCAGGAAGGAACGACCCTGCGCAAGAATGACGTGGTGGTGCTGACTGTCTCGAAGGGCCCATCCACCCAGACCGTGCCGAAAATTACGAATTTGACCGTCTCGGACGCAATTACGACGCTATCCCCCTATGGGCTGACGCTGACGATTGTCGAGTATGTGGTCAGCGCGACGGTTCCGGCGGGGCGCATCATCAGCCAAAGCCCGGAAGAAGGCAGCGTGTGCATGTCAGGCGACGCGGTGAGTGTGTCGGTGTCCGGCGGGATGGCGGTTGTGCCGAATGTGTACGGGCGGCATCTGGCGGATGCGCAGGAGCTGATTGCGGCATCGGGATTGTCGCTGAACCAGAACATCACTTTCTTGGAGACGGATGACACGACGATGCACGGGCTGGTTGCCCAGCAGTCGCCGTCGGGCGGCAGCGAGGTGATTGCCTCCGCGAAAGTGTCGCTGACGCTCTACCGCGTACCGTCGATGATGGCGCGGGCGAAGGTGCTTTTGTCCCTGCCGCAGACGGAAAGCATGATGCACGTCCGTGTGACGCTGGTGGAAAGCGGCGTGGAGTACACGGCATATGAGGGGGATTTTCCCGCTAACGCCAGCCGCGAGCCGGAGGTTGAGCTGTGCGGCAATGAGCCGGGCATGTATACCTACCGCGTCTATTGCGACGGCGAATTTGCCTATCAGCAGCAGGTGAATATGGAATGAGAGAACCAGAAATGACGCAGGAATTGCAGGCGGAACTGCATCAGGGGGTGCTTGTGCGCTTCTTCGGCGGCTTTTATGTCGCGGCGGACGCGGACGGGCAGGAGTACACGCTCCGCTGCCCGAAAAAATTCCGCCATCAGCGCCTGTCGCCCCTTGTGGGGGATGCGGTGCGCTTTACGCCGGGTCAGGGCGAAGAGGAAGGCTGGCTGGTGGAAATTCTGCCGCGCAAGACCGAGTGCATCCGCCCGCCTGTGGCAAATGTGACGCTGCTGCTTGTGAGCATCTGCCCGTCGCCTGAACCGGATCTGCTGCTGGTAGACCGTCTGCTGGCGCGCGCGAAGAAGCAGGGCATGAAAACGGCGCTCATCGTCGGTAAATGCGACCTTGACGGCGGCAAACTGCTCGCCCAAATGCAGGAGGAGTATCGCGGGGCGGACTGCCCGGTGCTGGGTGTCAGCGCGCGGAACAAGGAAGGGCTGGATAGCGTTCGGGCGCTGATGCGCGGGGCGGACTGCTGCTGTCTGGCGGGCCAGAGCGGCGTGGGCAAATCGACGCTGCTGAACGCGCTGCTTGACTTGCAGCTGGAGACGGGTGAAATCAGCGAGAAAATCCAGCGCGGCAAGAACACGACGCGCTATGCGCAGCTGCTGATTCATGACGGCATCCGCGTGCTGGATACGGCGGGCTTCAGCCTGCTGGAAACAGAGAAGGGCATGGAGCCGGAAAAATTGCAGGAATTGTACCCGGAATTTCAGCCGTACATCGGGCAGTGTCGCTTCCAGCCCTGCCTGCATGACCGCGAGCCCGGCTGTGCCGTCACGCAGGCGGTGCAGGCGGGAGAGATTGATGAAAACAGGGTGGCGCGATATCGGGAACTGCTGGCGGATGTCAGGCTGGCGTGGAAGAATCGGTATCAGTGACATAAAAGCAAACAAAATCACCCCGGCGTGTGACCAAAGCGGTTCACATGCCGGGGTGAGTTTCTATTCGATTAGCCGATGCCATCCCGCTCGAACTATTTCCATTTTGGAAACAGTTGCGGCAGGGGCGGAGCGCCTTTTGCGGAATTGCCCGTGGGTATTTCCATTTTGGAAACAACCACTCCCGCGCCGCTCACTTCCGCCTGAGTTTCGCCACAAAGAACCCCTCAAACCTTTCATCCGGTTTGACGCACACGACCCCATCTACCTTCGTCGGCAGCAGCGGCACGTCAGTCAAGAACGGGTGTTCAATCGGCACAACCTCACAGATGCCCATGCTCACTGCGCTCTGCACGATGTCCTCGTTCTCCATTTGCAGCACCGAGCACGTCGAGTAGACCATTTCGTGCTTCTTCGGCAGCAGGGACAGCGCCTTTTGCAGCAGCACTTTCTGCGTTTTTGCGGTCTTTGCCAGCCAGTCCGCCGTCATCCGCCGCTGCGGCTCGCCGTCTTCAAGCAGCAGCGTGCCGCTTCCGGAACAGGGTGCGTCCAGCAGAATCTTGTCGAACTTGAACAGGCTGTCCAGCAGGCGCGCGTCCTGCCGCATGATGTTCACGGCGCGCGCACCCTGCCGCGTCAGGTTGAATTGCAGGCGGTCGGCGCGAATCGCGTTTTTCTCGCAGGCGGTGATGAGCGCCTTGCCGCCGGACAGCGACGCCATCTGCGTCGTTTTGCCGCCGGGGGCAGCCGCCATGTCCAGCACGGTTTCGCCTGCTTTCGGCGCAAGCACCAGCGCAGGCAGCATCGAGGAAAGCGATTGCAGGTAAATCGCGCCCGCGTCGTAGCAGGGCAGGGCGCGCAGCTGCTCTTCATTGCCGTCCGGCAGCAGGAACGCATCGTCATACCACGCAATCGGCTCGGTGGCAATGCCAGCATCCGCGATTTCGCGCAGAACAGCGTCCCGGTCGCCTTTGAGCGGATTGACGCGGAACGTCGTGCGCTTGCGGACATAGCCCGCTTCAATCTCCCGCGCAAGCTCCGTGCCGTATTGTGCTTCCAGCCGCTCATGCAGCAGCGGCGGTACTTCGGGTATCATAGGCTTCTCCTTTGCCGTCAGGACACCGGACGTTCCCGGCTCATGCGGCGCTTGACTTTGATGGGCGCGAACAGCGGCTTTTTGCCGTGCTTCTTCGCTTTGCTTTTTTTCATGCGGATGCACCTCCTGCGGATAGCTTATCCGCATTTTGCAGCCGTCATTCAACGCATCTGGTGGATTTTCGCGATGTCCTCGGCGAGATTTGCGCTCTTAAACAGCGCTGTGCCCATGACCGCAGCGTCCAGCCCGCACTCGTGCAGCAGGGGCAGATTGCTAAGCGACACGCCGCCGTCCACCTCGGTCAGCCCGGTGTAGCCGATGGCGCGGAGCTGGCGGAGTTTGTCCAGCACCACGGGGTTGAATTTCTGCCCGCCGAAGCCGGGTTCGACCGACATCAGCAGCACCATGTCGCACAGGGGCAGCAGAGGGATGATAGCGTCCACCGGCGTGTTGGGCTTGATGGATACCGCCGTCTTGACGCCCTGCGCGCGGATGCAGCGGAGAATTTCAGCGCGGTCGGCGGCGATTTCCTCATGAATCGTGATGGAGGACGCGCCTGCCCGGCAGAAGGCTTCGACGTATTTTTCGGGCTGGTCGAGCATGAGGTGCACATCCAGCGGGATGGTGAAGCGCTCATGGAGCGCTCCCACAACGCTGGGGCTGAAGCTGAGGTTCGGCACGAAATGCCCGTCCATGACGTCTACATGAATCCAGTCTGCGCCCGCGGCAATCATGCGGGCAGTGGCGGATTCGAGGTTGAGAACATCGGCAGCGAGGATGGAAGGGGATACAATCATGGCTTGACCCTCCGAGTAGTCGATTGGATTCAGTTCATCATGCAAAATGCGCATCCTTGAGTATCTTTAGCGCCGCGGGGGCAATCGGGTCAGGAATCGCGGCAGGGCGGGCGAGGAAGTAACCTTGCAGCAAATCAACGCCTAAGCGCAGGACAGTGCGCAGTTCGGCTTCGTTTTCAATGCCCTCCGCGACGACCTGCATCTGGCGCGCATGGGCGTAGGTGACAACGTCCGTGACGACCTGCTGCTTATCGATGTTGGAGTCAATGCCGCGGATGATGGCAATATCCACCTTGATGTAGTGCGGAGCGAGCAGAAGCAGGTTGTTGCTGTTGCTGTACCCGCTGCCGTAATCATCCAGCGCAAAGACCGCGTCTTTGCCAAACTGACGGCGCTTGATGGCAAGCACCTCCGGCGTCGTTTCCTCTTCCTCGGTAATCTCGATGACCATTTTCTTCAGCATCGGGGCAAACTGACGGCGAAAATCCGCAAAATCAGCATCTGTCAGCGAAACGTTTGCAATGGAGTTGATGAACAGCTTCGCGTCGGGGGAGAGCTTGCCGCACGAGACAAGGCGCTCGAACGTCTGCGTGCCCTTGAAGAGGGTCAAATGCTCAATGTCGTACAGCCGATTCTCCTCGTGCGCCAGCTTCATGATGGTTTCGGGGGAACGCAGCAGCGGCATGTTGACGCGCATCAGTGCCTCGTAAGCCACCACATGCCCGTCGCGCGCGGAGAACAGCGGCTGGAAGTGATAGAACACGCTGCTGTTCTCCAGCAGTGCGGAGAACTCCTGCCGCAACTGCGCGTAGTAGGCTTCGCGGTTGTATGCACCAATGTCAAATTCGCGGATTTCGCCCTTGCGCTGCCGCTTCACCTGATAGAGCGCAAAATCGGCATAGCGTTTGAGGGTCGCGAAATCGCGGCTGTCATCCGGATACCACGCCACGCCGCCGGAAATGGCAATGTGCATCGTGTCGCCGGAAGGCAGCACGGCGGTGTAGGTGGACATGGCTTCCTGCAGGTGCGTCAAATCCGCCCGGAGCGCGTCGCGGGATTCATAGCCGTGCAGCAGGACAACAAATTCGTCGCCCGAAAGCCGCGAACAGACCGCGTTTGCCGGGATATTCTCTGCAAGGCATTGCCCGGTCAGGCGGATGTAGCGGTCGCCACAGTCGTGTCCGTAGGTGTCGTTGATGCGCTTCAGGTCGTCCAAATCGGTCATCAGCAGCGCAGCATGGCGCATCTTGTCCGGGTGCGCGAACATCTCCTGTACCTTCCGCATGAACGAGAAGCGGTTGTACAGCCCGGTCAGTACGTCGTAGTCGCGCTCGTGCTCAATGCGGCGGCGCTCCTGCATGGAGGTCGTTACATCCTCCACCAGACCGACCTGCGTCCCGCGTTCTTCGCCGGAACGCAGGAGGATGTAGCGCACCGTGCCGCCCGAAGCGGGCAGGGCGTACACTTCGCCGCCGTATGCGCGGGTTACGTACTCGTGCGTCTGCTTCCAGCCGTTCAGGATGGCATCGAACCAATCCTTGTTCAGCGAATCCAGCGGTACGTCCGGCAGCGCCAAGAGGGAGAAGAAATTGTCCGTCACATACACGGTATCCACATCAGGCCGCTTCTCAAAGCCGCCGATTTCCACGCTCGCCAATTCCATAATGCGCTGGAACTTGACTGACGTGTCCAAAATCTCCTGTGAACGCTGGGTGAAGGCGGCGGAGAATTGGTCAAGCTCACAGATGCCCGTCGGGGAGAGCGTCGGCACTTGATACCGCTGATTCTGTGACGCGCTGATCTGCTTGGACAGGCGCGTAATCGGTTGTGCCAAACGCCGACTGACGATGAAGGAAGCAAAAACACCTGCCAGCAGTGTCAATACGACGATAATCACCAGCATTTGCCGAACGCTGCCGGAAAAGCTGTACAGCTGCTTGACGGGCACAAGCCCAATCAGCAGCCAGTGCTCACCGGAGAACGGCGCGTTTCGGCTGTACAGCGCCAGCGGCTGTTCGCTGGCAAAGTAGCGTGTGCCGTCAATTGTCAGAAAGCCCTCACCGGATGCATCCTTTTGCAGCACCAGCGTGTTTCCCGCATGAATTGCTGTGTCGGACGAAGAGCAGACGGCGATTTGCAGCGTCAGCGTATCCGCGGACAGGTCGTCCGTCGTCGAGCAGAGCAGGTAACTGCCGCTTCCCTCGTTCTGCAATTCATAGGTGGGCAGCATGCCGCGCAGGTAGGTGCCTGACAAAAGCCCGATGCCGACCACACCATACACCGTGCCATCGGGAAGTATCAGCGGCTGGGAGTAGGAAAACACGCTGCGCGGGTCATCAGGGAGGCAGAATGGAAAGCGCGTCCAGTGACCATAATCATCCGCCGAAAGCAGAGTTTTGGCGTTCCGCGCGGTTTGATAGGGAAGATAGAGAAAGTCTGATGCTTCGCGCTGATATTCAAAGGCAGGCTGCCAAGCGCTGGCAGTGTAAAGCCCTGTGGATTGCACAAGCGTTGCCGGGGCAAACTCCAGCGAAAGGTCAGCATTGCGGTCGGAATATGGCCCATCCGGGTCGAGGTCGCGCACATAAATACCGGGGAAGCGCGTCCCGTCCGCGCAGTCATCCAAATCACGGCTGCAGAAAATAACATAGATGCCGCTGAGTTTTTTTGCGCGCATTTCGAACACCAGCTCCGACGAAATGGCGCGCAGAAGCGGCTCGGATGCGGCACTGCCGGAATCCAGCGTATCCAGCGAAATCGTACCGTCCGCCAAGAGCGCTTCGGTCTGACTGTTGATGTAGGTGGACAGCGCGGTCAGCTCCTGCGAAGAAACCAGAAAATTCTGCAAATATCCGCTGCGATTTTCCACCTGTTCGCACAGAACTTCCTCCGCATTGTCATCCAGCTGCGACGGCACTTGTCCGACGATAATTGTGCCGATGAGCAGGGTCAATTCAATCACCAGCACGAGCAGCAGAGAAAAGAAGATGGTGAAAAAGACAGAATGCATTTTGCGGCTCTGCGGCGCGGGAGCCATGGCACTTTCACCTCCTGTTACTATATATTTGCCCCTTGATT
>FR899902.1:0-3791 GCA_000437595.1 Faecalibacterium sp. CAG:74
CTGGCGGTGATGCCCAAGCCGACCTTGAAGTCTTTGAAGGCAATCTGGACACCGTACATCGGGAAGTAGCAAAATACAATGAAGAAAGCCAGTGCTGGAATCAGCAGAACCCACAGCTGCCAGTCGCGGTGAATTGTCCGCCGAGCACGAACACCAAACGGCTGATGTGGTTTGGTCGCTGCCGTCTTTGTTACCGCCTTTTGCAATGAAACCCCTCCGTTCATCGGGAACGCTGCCCCGTAATCAACTACGAATATGATACCATGCAGCACGCCGCCTGTAAATCGACGAAATTTTTGTGCATATCGCGCAAATGCTGATTTTTCAAGGGTTTGCGAATGTGCGAAAAAATTGCGCATTTCAAATTTGGGCGTTTTCAGGTAGAATAGGACAGGGAAAACAGGTCAGAAGCGGGACAAAAATGACATTTCCGCTTCTGCAAAATGATAGGAGGATAGCCAATGCTTCCAAAAACAGGGGTGACCTTTTCCTGCGATGACGCGGCGCTGCAAAAGCTTTTTGACGAGGCGGAGCGCAAGTGCCTTCATAATTTGAAGGACTTCGGCGCGGATACCGTCTTGGTCGAGGGCGGCGGGTACGAGAAGATTTGGCTGGAAACGCAGCCGATGGGCGGTGAAATGTACTGGAAGCGCAACATGACCGCCGCGATGAACAATCAGCTGCTGTTCATGCGCACCCAGCGTGCGGACGGGCGGATTGCCGGGTCGATTCAGTGCCATCCCGACGGGACGATTGAGCCGCAGTTCAACAAGTTTCAGGGCTTCTGCTTCCCGCTGCACGCGCTGAACATGTGGTATCTCTCCGGCAAAGAACCGGCGTACCTGGATATGCTGGCGGACTGCTTAGAGAAATTCGATGCGTATCTCTGGAAAACGCGTGATTCCGACGGCGACGGATGTCTTGAATCCTTCTGCGTCTACGATACGGGGGAGGACAACGCCCTGCGCTACGGTCACGCGCCTGTCTACTGCACGACCGATACGCCGCCCGAAGATGCGGACGTTGTGCCGATGGCGTCGATGGACGTGACGTCGTTCTCCTACGCCTGCCGCGATACATTGGCGGAAATCAGCCGCCTGCGCGGCGACGGGCGGGAAAGCGAATGGCGCGAAAAGGCGGACGCGGTCGCGGCGAACTTGAAAGCACGCTTGTGGGATGACAAGCGCCACGCCTGCTTTGACCGCGACAAGCACGGCAAGACCATCGACGTGCTGTGCCATAACACGCTGCGCTGCATGTACTGGGGTTCCATCAGTCAGGAGATGGCGGATGCGTTTGTGCGCCAGCACCTGCTGAATCCGCAGGAATTCTGGACGCCGCTGCCCCTGCCGAGTGTTGCGGTGAACGACCCGATGTTCCGCAATGCGCCGGAGAACAACTGGAGCGGGCAGTGCGAGGGGCTGACGTATCAACGCGCGATTATCGCCTTGGAGCGCTACGGGTACGAACCGCTTGTGACAAAGCTCGGCAGGAAGCTGCTGGATGCCATCATCCGCGGCGGGTATGTGTTCACGCAGCAGTTCGATCCTTTCACGGGCGAACCTTCCCGCGTGGGCATGGTGTCGCATGAGGTGCTCTCCCGCGACAGCGATGAGCCGTTTCAGGATTCCTACGGCCCGACGCTGCTGGCGGCGCTGGAGTACATCGCGCATATCTGGGGGATTGCGCTGGTCGGCGACGAAGTGTGGTTCAGCTTGGGTTCGGGGCTGTCCTATACCTATGCGCAGCGGTTCGGGGATGATGTGTACGAAATAAAATCCGACGGTCGGTCTGGTTCCATCTACAAAAACCGAATCGCGGTCGGTTCCGCACCCTGCGGCGTCCGGCTGGTGACGAACCGCGACGGGAAAATCCTCCGCACAGTGAAAATTGAGGAAGGCGTATAATATGAAGACAGTCAAAATCCGTTTAGACGGCCTCGGTGGAATGCCGATGGATGAAAAGACGCTCAAAAGCACCTACGCGACCGGCATGGACTTCGAGCCGGACGAGCGCCGCATGACGATTGACAGCGAGGGTATCGTCAGCCTGCAAGTGACAAAAGAACCGTACATGATTCATGTCAAGATGGCGGTGCCGCTCTACGGGTATTTGTGGGTGATGGCAGACAATCAGGGGGAGGGGTACACGGGCGAATTTGTGGACTTCGTGACGGAGGCCGTCCGCACTTATATCCACCATGCGCAGAAGTACGCGGCGGGTATCACGCTGTCCCCGACGACGCAGGGGCATCTTGACGCGGCGATTGAATTGCAGCATCTGGCGAACCGTGGGCAGGATACGCCGGACAATCGCCTGTACGCGCTGTCGAACGCGATTTACGCGGCGGAGGGCGCGCTGGTGGAATCTGCCCGCGCAAAGGCGTTTGCCGCGCCGAGAAGCGACCTCAAACTTGGCTGCAACTTCGCGCGCTACACGTCGGATGCCTCCCGGTATGCGAAGTTTTTCGCGCAGGCGTTCGACTTCGCGACGATTCCGTTCTATCCGCGCACGACCGTGCCGGAGAAGGACTGCTACGACTATTCGTATGTGGATCATGCGCTGTCGTTTCTGCTGGACAAGGGAATTACCCCCAAGGGGCATCCGCTCTGGTTCGGGCATCAGGACGTGAACCCGAAGTGGCTCTTCGGTCTGCCGTACCCGGAACTGCGCCGGGAAGCCGCGAACATCGCGCGCCGTCACGTCAGCACCTACCGCGACACGATTCAGTACTGGGACGCCATGAACGAAGCGCACGACTGGGCAAATTGCTTCGAGCTGACGCAGGAACAGCTGATTGACCTCACCCGCGCGACGACCGACGCATTGCGCGAAGGAAACGACAAGGCGGTGTCGATTGTCAACGTCTGCCTGCCGTTCGCGGAGTACGTCGCGGGGCGGTACAACTGCTACGGCGCGCTGCCGGAGCATCTGCGCAGTCCGCTGAGCTACTTCAAGGCCATCATCGAAGCGGGGATTGATTTTGACGTGGTGGGTATTCAGCTGTATTTCCCCGGCAGGGATTTGGTGGCGGTGGACTTGCTGCTGAACGCCTTTGCTGCGCTGGGCAAGCCGATCCATATCACCGAAATGGGCGTTAACGGCGGCTTCCGGCAGAAAGGAAACGCGGGCAGCAGCTGGTCGCAGATGGCAATGTCCGAGGGTACTTGGCACGGCGGCTGGAACGAACACACGCAGGCGGACTGGCTGGAGCAGTTCTACACCATCGCCGCGTCGCGCAAGGAGATTCAGGCGCTGACGTGGTGGGATTTTATCGAGCCGAGCTTCTCCGGCAACGGCGCGATGCTCTACGAGAACGAGAATCCGCGTGAGTCGTATTTCCGGCTGCTGGCGCTGAAAAACAGGATTATCCGCAAAGCATAACGAATATCCTGTTTCCAGATGAAAAATGCGCCAAGATGCGCAGGCGAATCTGGAAATAGCATTCTCTGATGTAGAAATAGAAAAATCCCTGCTGACTGTCTTAAAGGACATATCAGCAGGGATTTCTGATTTAAGCATCAATCCGCCGGGATGTACTCGCCGTAGATGAACTCGTGCAGCGCCCGCACGTTCTTCGGGAAGGACTTGCTGCCCATATTGATGACACTCGCGCCGTCCACATCAAGGTAGGAGTAGGTGCCGTCCATCGGGACGTGGTGCTGCTCCAAAAGAGACTCGCCGCGGGTCAGGCGGTCGGAAATACCCGAACGCAGGACGCCCAGCGCCAAATCAAAGAGCGTGCTTGCCTTCATGTTTGTCTGCACATAGGGCATACAGGCGTTCAGCAG
>FR899902.1:3819-32879 GCA_000437595.1 Faecalibacterium sp. CAG:74
CAGGCGTTCAGCAGGTTGTTGAGTTCCGTCATGCTCATGCCGCCGTCCAGCACCTTTTCCAGCAGCAGCTCCATCAGCTTGCGCTGGCGCGCCGTGCGGCCAAAGTCGTTGTCCACCTTGCGCAGACGGGCGTACATGACCGCCTGAATGCCGTCGCAGTGGTGCGTGCCGGCTTTGTTGGGCAGATTCTCACGCTCGTAGTCCTTGCTCTGATTGTCATACTTCGGCGGATGCTGGCGCAGGTAGGTGTTAATGGCCTTTGCTTCCTTTGCGGTCATTTCAATGTCAATGCCGCCCAAGCTGTCAATGATGGATGCCAAGCCATAAAAGTTGATGGTAATGTAATTTTCGATGTTCAGTTCAAAATTCTTGTTGATGGTGCGCATGGCAAGCTGACCGCCGCCGCGCGAATAGGCGGTGTTGATGCGGTTCTTGTTCTTGTAGCCGGGAATGGTGACATACAGGTCACGCAGGATGCTGGTCAGCTTAATCGAGCCGTCGTCCTTGTTGATGGACACGATAATCTGCACGTCGCCATTCTGCAAGCCGTCATCCAGCGATGTCGAGCGGGTATCCACGCCGACGAGCAGGATGTTGACGACGTTCGAGGGAAGGTTGGTGTTGATGTCCAGCTTATCGGGGTCAATGGTGTCGTCGATTTCGTTGTCCGTGATTTCGATGGTCGAGCCGTCGTCATCAAAAATCACGTCGCCGCCAAGGTCGTCGTCATCATCGAGGATAATATCGCCATTATCGCTGATGGTGTAGTCCTCACCCGCGGATGATTCGGTCACACTGCCGACTTCCTCGTCCAAATCATCGGTCAGGTCAATGTTGCCCGCCAGTGCGCCCGGCATCAGCAGGCAGAAAATCATCAGCAGCGCCATCCACTGCTTCCACATCTTCATGGGCAAATTGCCTCCTTACGGGAAATTTCGTCGTATACGTTCATATTATAGCGGCTTGGGGGGAAAATTGCAATCCATTGCCGACTTTTCGCGGAAATTGTTACATTTGTGCAGGCGCGCCGAACACGCCGCGCAGGAAGCAGATACTTTCCAGCAATGCCTGCTCGCTTTCGACAAGCTGCGCGTACGGTTCGAGAATCACCGCGCCGTCGAAGCCATCCTCGCGCAGGACGCGCGCAAACTGCTGCCAGTCAAACACGCCGCGCCCCGGCAGACACAATTTGCCATCCGCCGTCCAGTCCAGCACATGCAGGTGGCGCACATGTCCACGCATGGCGCGCAGCATGTCGAGAGGGTCAACGCCCGCCTGATGCACCTGCTTGGTGTCAAGCACGAACTCCACGTCCGGGATGCGTTTGAGCAGGATGCGCACGTCCTCCGGCGTGGCGACGCTGCACCAGCTGACGCTCTCCCACAGCACGCGCAGGTGATGCCGCGCCGCGCGCTCACGCATCTGGTCGAAACGCTCTTCCAGGAAGGGGATATTCGCGGGCGAAAGATGCCCCCGCACGCCGAACGGCCCGTGAAAGATGTAGTACGCCGCGCCGAGCGACTCTGCCGCACGGCAGACGTTCGCAAACATTGCAAACGCATCGTCCGACTGGCGCGCGGCGCGGCCGAACAGCTGCGGCTCAAATTGCGTGCTCAGCGGGTGCACCGACGTGACGGGGAAGTTGTTCATGTTGTAGCGCATCCGAAAGGTAAAATCCGTCGTGTATTCGCTGGGCGTTTCCAGAAACACTTCGCAGGTGTCCAGCGGCAGCTCCGCAATGTGCGCGGCGGCCTCATCCGTCTCCAGCTGGCCGTAATAGGCGGCGCTTGACAGCCCGATTTTCATGCCTGATGCCCTCCCGGCTGATTCAGCTCGTCCAGCGTGAGCGAGAAGGAGGGAACAAATTCGCGGATGAAGTCCTGTACTTCGGGCAGGGTGATGGCATCTAACTGACGTCGAATCGCCTCGCCCGCCGCGTCGAACTCGTGATTGCCCGCGCGCCGCTCTTCCACGCACTTGAGGTACGCGCTGAGCGAATCCGCCGCCTTGACGATTTGGTGGTCATAGTCGCGCCCTTCACACAGGTACGGCGCAAAGCACTTGCGCAAATCCTCCGGCAGCATGGCAAGCAGGCGGTCGTTCGCCATTTTTTCTACATCTTTGTATGCGCCGCGAAGCTCCAATGAATGGTACTTGACGGGCGTGGGCATATCGCCGGTGATAACCTCGCTGGCATCGTGATAGACGGCGAGGGTGACGATATGCTCCGGGTTGCAGTCGCGCCCATAGCGATTTTTGCCGATGAGCGCCATGCCATGGGCAAGCATGGCGACTTGCAGGGAATGCTCCGCATCGTTCTCGGACATGGACGAGCGCATCAGCCCCCAGCGGCGGATATAGCGCAGGCGGGCGATGTAGGCGAAAAAGTGGTGAATCATCGGGAAAACTCCTCCTGTTGGGGTGATTTTGTGCTGATGGAAGCGAATAACGGTTTTTGGTTAAACACGCGGACGCAGCATGAGAGTGTGCTCAACTCAATCGCGCGAAAGGGTCAAGGGGCAGCACCACCCGCGTTCCCCCATAAACACGCGCATACTGTATGCAGTAGCGACCAACTCAATCGCGAAAAAGGGAGTCCAGAGGGTCGAAGACCCTTTGGCGGGGTCAAGGGGCAGCACCACCCTGCGCCTCTCTATTGTACTTGCTTTTTTTGCGCGAATCAAGGGGAAAAAAGCAAAAAGATGTTGACAAATTTCACAGGAATGGGTATGATAGGGAGGACAATCGTATCATCCGCGATGGGAGCTGTGGGCGAGGGCTGCACGGCTGAGAGGGCATTTTGCCGACCATTTGAACCTGTGTAGGTCATCCTACCGTAGGGACAGCGGAGGGACACGCGCATTTTGCGGGGATTTTTCCCGTGCGGACGGCGCGTTTGGGAGAAGAATCTCCACCTCCTGTTTCCTGCGTGCAAACGCGGGATTTTTTCATTTCCGGAATACGAGCGTCACCCAATACGCCGAAATCGGCGAAAAACAGGAGGAAAATCAAGATGGCAAACTGGTTCTTGGGTCGCGCGCTGGCGGAGGAAGCCGAAGCGGAAAACGCGCCGTGGTCGTTCCTGGGTGAGGGCGTGACGTTCTGGGTCACGGTGGCGGTGCTGCTTGTGGTCGGCGTGGCGGTGTACCTCGTCACCCGCAAAAAGAGCAGCAAGAAGTCCTTCTGGACGGCAAAGACGATGGCAGTCGGCGCAATGTGCATGGCGCTGTCGTCCGTGCTGAGCCTCATCAAGCTCTGGTCGATGCCGATGGGCGGGTCGGTGACACCCGCGAGTATGCTGCCGCTGCTGCTGTTCGCGTACTGCTACGGCGTTGGCCCCGGCATGGTGCTGGGCGCACTGTACGGCGTGATGCAGTTCCTGCTGGACGGCATGGCGTGGGCGGCGTTGGGCGCCATCCCGAACCTGCTGGACTACCCGATCGCATTCGGACTGCTGGGTCTGGCGGGCTGCTTCCGCGGCAGCAAGGCGAAGATGACGGCGGGCTTCGTGCTGGGCTGCTTCGGGCGGTTTATGGCGTCGTTCCTCTCCGGCTTCATCTTCTATGGGCAGTACGCGCCGGAGGGCGTGAATCCCGTCTGGTACTCGCTGACCTACAATGGCAGCTACATGCTCGTCGAGTGCATCATCTGCATCGCGCTGGGGCTGCTGGTCGGGGAACGGCTGGCGAAGGAACTCAAGAAAGTCGCATGACGAATTTCCCTCGGAAGATGTTCCGGGGGATTTTTTCGTGCGCTGATTCAGCAGGATTTTGCCCATCCTGCGGCGAAATCAACAGGTGGAAAACGAATGGGGAGGCTAACACGGATGATTGACCTTTGCACGCTGGGCACGGGCGGCACGATGCCCCTGCCGGATCGCGCGCTGGCGAGCCTGTATGTGCGCGTGGGCGGCCGCGCGGTGCTGGTGGACTGCGGAGAGGGCACGCAAATCGGCATACAGCGCCTGTCGTGGGGCATACAATGTATTGATGCCATTTTGCTGACGCACTACCACGCCGACCACTGCTCCGGGCTGCCGGGGATGCTGCTTGCCATCACCAAAGCCGGGCGGACAGCGCCGCTGCACATCTACGGCCCGATTGGGCTGGAGCGCGTAGTCGCCGGGCTGCGGGTGATTGCGCCGTCGCTGAGCTGCCCCATCGTGCTGCATGAAATCATCGACGATTATTCGCCGTTTGCCGCCATTGGGCTGACGATCACGCCCTTTCCGCTCAGGCATGAGATGCCCTGCATTGGCTACCAGTTTCATCTGCCGCGTCCGGCGCTGTTTGACCCCATCCGCGCGCGGGCGCAGGAGATTCCGGTGAAGCTGTGGAGAATCTTGCAGCGCGGCGAAACGGTCAGCATGGACGGGCAGACGTACTATCCGCATCAGGTGCTGGGGCAGCCGCGGCGGGGGATTACGTTCGTTTACGCGACGGACACGCGCCCTGTGCCGGGCATTGTGCGCATGGGGCAGGACAGCGACCTGATGATTTTGGAGGGCATGTACGGCGCGGAGGAAAAGCTGCCTTTGGCACACAAAAACTGCCACATGCTCTTCCGGGAAGCGGCGCAGTTAGCGCGGGACGCCGGAACGAAGCGGCTGCTGCTGACGCATTTCTCCACATCCATCGAAACGCCGGAGGAATTTCTGCCGAACGCGCAGGCGGTGTTCCCGGAAACGACGTGTGCAACGGACGGCATGACGCTGACGCTACGGTATCCGGAAGAAGAAAAATAAAACCTATCGGTAAAGCGCAATAAACATGGGAGTGCACCGAAGGAGTCCAGAGGGCGATCGGAAAGCCCTCTGGAAGCATGGCGATTACCAGAAAGATAGAAAAAACAACTATGCCATCATAACAATTGCCATCAGCAGAATTTGGAGGAATCATCACCATGCCAAGCGAATTGGAACGATTCAACGAGCGGATGCAAGCCTTCTTCGCGCCGCTGTGGCCGGGGGAGGAAAAGCCGCTGGTGTTGGGCGAGGGGTGCAGTGAGCGCCCGCCCGTGATGCTCATCGGAGAAGCGCCGGGGGAACAGGAAGCCATGTCCGGGAGACCTTTTGTCGGCAAGGCAGGGAAGAACCTCGATGGCTTCTTGACGGTGCTGCAATTAGACCGTGAGGATATTTATATCAGCAACGTCGTGAAAATCCGCCCGACGAAGGTTAGCGAAAAAGGGCGCGTGTCGAACCGCACGCCGAACCGCGAGGAACTGGCGTTGTTCACACCGTATTTGCTGGAGGAAATTCTGCTCGTGCAGCCGAAAATGCTCGTCACGCTGGGGAATACCGCGCTTCACGCGCTGCTTGGCGCGAAAAGCACCATCGGGGCGTGTCACGGGCAGGTGCTGACGGCGCACGTTCAGGCGGACAAGCAGGCGGGGGATTTCCCGCTGTTCGCGCTGTATCATCCGGCGTCGATTATCTATAATCAGAAGTTAAAAGACGTGTATCAGGCGGATTTGGAGCGGCTGCACAGCGTGCTGGCGGCGCAGTGACAATTCAGACGAAAAAATGTATCTTTGAGACAAAAAGCATAGCCAAACGGCGAAAAAACTGCTATACTCAAAGTATCAATTCACGCGGAAGGAGGTACGGGACGTGATAGACTTCATCATGACAAATCTGCCCATCATAGTTTGCTTTGTGCTGGGGATTGGGCTGCTGATTATGGAAGCACTGATGCCGGGGTTCGGCATTGCAGGCTTCAGCGGCATTGCGCTGGAGGTCGTCGCGCTGGTGCTGACGTGGCAGCAGCACGGCACGATGGCGACGCTGGGGATGCTGCTGATTGTGCTGTCCGTGCTGGCGATTGCGATTTCCACATCACTGCATTCGCTGACAAAGGGCAAGCTCAGCAAGAGCAGCATCGTCAACAGCCACACCGAAAGCACGTACGCGGGCTACCGCTCGGCGGAGGACATGCAGGTGTTTCTGGGGCGCGAAGGCACGGCGACAACTGCGCTTAGACCTACCGGGCTGGGCGAGTTCGACGGCGTGCGGCTGAACGTGGTCAGCGAGGGCGACTTCATCGAGAACGGGACGAAAATCCGCGTTACGCAGATTGAAGGCTCGCGCATCGTGGTCAAGAAGGTGTGAAAGACAGCGGAGCTTCCGCAGAAGGAAACGTTCTGGCGGCGGCTCATGCGGTACTTGGGAAGGAGCGAAAAGGAATGAAGCGGCTGACAAGCATTCTGCTGGCGCTGCTGATGCTGGTTGGCATGGCGCTGGCGGAAGAAACGCCGGACGCGGCGCTGGGCGACTGGTACGCACTGCCCTCGGACGAGACGGTGCTTCGCCTGACGCTCCGGGAGGACGGAACGTTCTTCTTCGGCACGGAGGGAATCAGCGGCATAGAAGGCAAATGGCGCAAGACGACGGATGGCGAATACAATCTGGCGTACACCAATCGGTCATCAAGTCTGCTGGATGTCATCATGAGTATGGTGGATTCGCAAGCCCCTGCTCCAGACATGACGATGACGGCGCGGCTGACGGAAAGCGGCCTTGATGTTTTCTATGGCAGCACAGCAGAAGGTGCAGTGGTACACATGGCGCGGGACGCGGAAGAACTGCGGACGGAACGAACGCCCCGGACAGACACGCCGCTGGAAGCATTCGCGGGGACTTGGACGATGGAAACCATGTTCCTCGGCACGATGCAGCTGACGTATACCCCGGAAATGGGCGAACGTCAGGTGTTCTGCACGATTGACGGTTTGACGATGTTCCCCGGTGCGGGGCTGGAAAGTTTCCCGGAAGGGACGAGCTTCCCGCTGACGTTCGAGGACGGCGTACTGCGCACGACGATTCCGCTGACGGTGCAGATGGCAGCTTCGTCGGCGCTTGTGAAGGAAATCGTGGTGGACTACGACCTGACGTTCTTCCAGACGGCGGACGGCAGCCTGTACGCGACGCTGCGATTGAGCGATGTGCCGGACAACCCGACGACGATGTTCCTGCTGGTTCCGATGGAAAAGGAGTGACCAATGATGAAGCGGCTGACAAGCATTCTGCTGGCGCTGCTGATGCTGGTTGGCATGGCGCTGGCGGAAACGTCAGATGATACGTTACTGGGCGACTGGTACGGGCTGTGGGCGGATACGCCGTTTCACCTGATGCTGGCAGAAAACGACGAGTTCCAGATGTCGGCAGGTGATTTTTCCTGCGCGGGGCGCTGGTGGCAGACGGAGGATGGCGACTACTACTTGGCATCGCCGGATATGATAGGGGGCATGCTGCTGCGCGAGACGGGAAGCGGCTTGGCGTTCCGCTTCAAACAGATGGAGGACATGGAGATTCTTCTGGCGCGGAGCATGGACGAATGGACAACACCGCTTGTCGTGCGCACGGACACGCCGTTGGAAGCGTTTCAGGGCACATGGGCAGTTGAAAGCGCCCGCAATGGCTCTGAACGTATGCTGAATCTGGAACCGGATGAGGATGGCACGCCGCAGATGCTCTGCACGGTGGCGGGCACGGAAATCACCCTGCACCCAAATCAGGAGAACGCGCCGGACATCACCGCTACGGCGACATGGGAGAACGGCACACTCCGTACGGGCACTTTGTCGGGCTGGGGCGAGCAGGGAGAGAAAGTCATCATCACTATCTTCCAGACGGAGGATGGCGGCATGTATGCTACGCTTGAAATCAGCGTGGCGGATATGTCCGGTACGTTAACGCTCACACTGGTTCCGGTAGAGTAACACGTTCCCCAATCAACACGCGGAAACTGCATGAAGAAGTAACCAACTGAATTGCGAGAATGGGTCAAGGGGGGACTTCGTCCCGTTTCCTTTGTCCCTTGTGGAGTCCAGAGGCAAAGCCTCTGGTAGGGTTAGGGGCAAAGCCCCTGTTAGGAGGATTGTAACATGGATGGCAATATGGCAATGATTCTGGGTATTATCGCTGTGGTGTTTGTGGTGGTGTGCGTATTCCTGTCGTTCGTGCCGCTTGGACTGTGGATTTCCGCGCTGTCCAGCGGGGTGCATGTGTCGATGGGCGCGCTCATCGGCATGAAGATTCGCCACATTAAGCCGCATCGCCTCGTGCAGCCGCTGATTAAGGCGAACAAGGCGGGTCTGGGGCTGAACATCTCCCAGCTGGAAACGCACTTCCTCGCCGGCGGCAACGTGGATCGCGTGATTAACGCCCTGATTGCGGCGCAGCGCGCGAACATCCCGATGGCGTTCGAGAAGGCGTGCGCGATTGACCTCGCGGGCCGTGACGTGTTCGAGGCGGTGCAGATGTCCGTCACCCCGAAGGTCATCGAAACCCCTGTCGTCGCCGCAATCGCGAAGGACGGCATTGAGCTGCGTGCCAAGGCGCGCGTCACCGTCCGCACGAATATCGACCGTCTGGTCGGCGGCGCGGGCGAAGAAACCGTTATCGCGCGTGTCGGCGAGGGCATCGTGACCACTGTCGGCTCGGCGGAAACGCACAAGCAGGTGCTGGAGAATCCTGATCTGATTTCCCGCACGGTGCTGTCAAAAGGCTTGGACGCGGGCACGGCATACGAAATTCTGTCCATCGACATTGCCGACGTGGATGTTGGCCGCAACATCGGCGCGCAGCTGATGATGGATCAGGCGGAATCCGACCGCCGCGTTGCGCAGGCGAAGGCAGAGGAACGCCGTGCCATGGCTGTCGCGCACGAGCAGGAAATGAAGGCCGCCGTGCAGGAGATGCGCGCGAAGGTCGTCGAGGCGGAAGCTGAAGTTCCGAAGGCGATGGCGGCTGCCCTGCGCGAAGGCAAGCTCGGCGTGATGGACTACTACCAGATGCAGAACACGATTGCGGATACCTCCATGCGCGATTCCATTGCCAAGGCGAGTGCGCCGCAGAGCACGCCCACGCATAGCCTGGAGAAGAAGTAAGCCGCTGCTTGACCGAAAGGAGGGGCAGCAATGTCAATATCATCCTATTTGGCGCTGATTATCATCGTGATTATCGTCAACGTGGTGAAGAGCGCACAGAAGAAGAAAGAAGCCGAGGAAGCGCGCCGGATGCCGACCGCGAAGGCACAGCAGCCGAAGCAGTCCGCGCCGAAGGTGCACAGTCAGCCGACTGTGCCGATGCCCGCACCGATGCCCGCCCATGCACACACGACCGTCCATGCCGCGCAGCCGAAGGTGCATGAGCATCTGGCGGCGGAGTGCGACCTGGATGCGGAACTGCAGGGGAGCATAGGGTACGACAGCCCGGAGGGACGCGACAAGTGCCACGAGGACGAACTGTTCCCGGCGCACAAGAAGCGCCCGGAAACGCCGCATGAGGAGGTGAAGCCCGGCTTGAAGCTGGATTTCAGCCCGAATGCGATGGTGCAGGCGATGGTGATGCAGGAGGTGCTGACGCGCCCCTGCGAGAGAAGGAAGCGCTGATAAGCACAGCCCCTCTGCTGTTGGGGATTGATGGCAGAGGGGCTCTGCCGATGTCAGAGTGCTTTTGCGAAGCAGGGGTTTCGCTCCTGCAGAGGCGAAATCTCTGCATAAACACGCGAAAACTGTATGCAAGAGAAATCAACTGAATCGCGCGAAAGGGTCAAGGGACGAAGTCCCTTGCAGAGTCCAGAGGCAGCGCCTCTGGTGGGAATCCAAGGGGCAACGCCCCTTGGCATCAGGAGGTGAAAGTCCCATGGAGACACCAATCCGCGTGGTCATCGCGGACGATAATGCCGATATGCGGCGCATCGAACGCATGATGATCAGCCGCGCAGAGGGTTTTGAAATCGTGGGGGAGGCGGAGGACGGCGTGCAGCTGCTCACCCTTGTGGAGCAGGAAAAGCCCCAGCTCGTTTTCCTCGATGTCGAAATGCCCGGCAAAACCGGCGTGGAGTGCGCGCGGGTGATACAGGACATGAACCCTGCGATTGTGCTGATTTTCGCGACGGCGCACGATGAATATATGGGCGACGCCTTTGAGGTGTACGCCTTCGATTACCTGCTCAAGCCCTTCAAGAAGGAGCGCGTGATGCAGACGCTCGAACGCGCGAAGAAGCGTATCCGCCATCAAACCGACGGCGAAACGCCCCTGCCTGTGCACCCAACGCCCCACCCGGTCAGCGGGCGGCTGATGCTCCACCATAAGGATGGCGTGTCGTTCCTGAATGTCAGCGACATCGTGCTTGTGCAGCGTGAAGACCGCACGACTGTGTTTTACACCGCGTCCGGCGAGCGATATGTTACGTCCGATTCGCTCTCTGACACGGAAGCACGGCTTGATTCATCCATCTTCTTCCGCTGCCACAAAAGCTACATCATCAACCTCAACCACATCAAAAACATCACCCCCTATGGGCGCTGGACGTACATCGTCCATTTGCAGGGGACGGAGCAGGACGCGCTCATCACGCATGAAAAGTACGAGGAACTGGAGAAAATGTTCTCGTGACACCTTGACAGAAGTGATGCTTTGTGTTACCATAGAGCTGCGGTTAGAAAACACTAACCGCAAATTTTTGACCGGATGGTTAGTGAAAACTAACCGCAAGGAGGAAAACATGAAGCACCCTGTGAAGAAAATCATTTCCCATCTGCTGATGTTCGCCCTTGTGCTGTGCGTGGCGATAGCGCCCAGTCTGGCTGAGAGCAAACCCGATTGCCTGCAAACGATCAGCGGGGAAAACGGCACGACGTACAGCAATCTGTTCGATGTGATTCTGTCTGATGACTACGACAGCGTGTGGGAAGAACACTGCAAGGCGATTGTGGGCGAGGAGAACGCGGCGGAAGCGGTCGAGATGCTCAAATCCTTCATCAGCGGCGACGTGTATGGCGACGACGCGGTGGCGCTGTACGGCGACGGCTCGGAGGGCTTCATCTTCGACTGCTGGTATTTGAACGATGTCAAGTCCTTCACCATGAACGGCGACGAAATCACCATCAATAAGCTGGATGGCACGAGCGAAACGCACAAGTACCGCTGCATCGGCACCTACCAGATTGGCGCGGAGGAAACGATGACGTGGGGCGGCGAGACGTTCTGCCCGGCGTTTGACTGCGAGGTGTATCAGGCGACTGACGACGCGGGCGACTTCACCTACTTCTTCTTCCGCGACGACACGATGGAAACGACCTACCACATCGAGTTCCGCTACGGCAGCGATTTGGCGGCGCTTCAGCAGTACATGAAGGGGCAGTATGCCTACTGGCTGGCAGCTGGCATCGACGCGAACGCTGACGCGGAAACGATTGACAACGTGATTGCACTCTTCTGCACCGAGAACCTCAGCGCGGAAGAATAATCGGTATCAAAAAAGGCGGGAATCCGTTGCGATTCCTGCCTTTTTGCGTTTTGGGGATTACACCGCGCCGATATCCGCCTGCCACATGGCGAACACGTTGTCTGCCGATTCGCCGTTCGCAATCTCGGTGATGTAGTCCACCATTTCCTCCATCGTGTCCAGCGCCAGCGCCGTGTATGCCAGCACGTTGTTGCGATCCCAATCGGTGATGTTCTCCGGGTCAACGGAGAGGAAAATCTCGTACGCCGCGTACCACACGTTGTCCGACTTGATGACCATCAGCTTGCCGACATACAGCGTGCTGTTGACCCTGTTGAAGAAGGAAATCACCTGCGGCACAAGCGCCTCATCAAGCGGATTGGAGTAGCTGACGTTAATGGTGACGGCATCGCTGTACGCGTCAAAGATAACATCCGCGTCGCCCAGCGAGTTCTTGTCCAGCGCAGAGCCAAGATAAATGCGGTAGCTTTCCTCGTCGGCGGTCATCTCCAAATCGACCGACTTCAGCTCATCCAGCAGCATGTTGTAGAGGTTCTGGCAGGCGGCATCATCATCCGCCAAGGAGAGCGTCGGCACAAGCGCCAGCGCAAGCACAAGCAGCAGAGAAAACAGCTTTTTCATCAGGAAAGCCCTCATTTCCGGCGAAATTCGCCAAGTTTCTTCCATTATAGCATGGGTCAGTGCGACGTGCAAGGGATTTTTGCGGTCATTCGCCCCAAACGTCCGACAGCCACATGGCGTACACATTCTTCGGCGTTTCGTCCTTCTCCAATTCTGGCAGATAGTCTGTCATCTCTTGCATGACGTAAAAGGCGTTGAAGGTGTAATCCATCACGCACCCGCGATCCCACGCGTCAATGTCCTCCGGATTGATGGACATGAAAACCTCGTAAGCGGGATACCAGTCGCCGTCAATGTCCAACAGCATCATTTTGCCGACATACAGGCTGTTGTTGAGATAGTTGAAGAAAGTCAGTACGTCCGGCATCATGGCTTCGTCAATTGGCAGTTCGTAGCTGACGTTGATGGTGCAGCCGTCCTCGTAGGCGGTGATGCGCACCACCGCGTCACCGTAAGTGTGCTTGCTGAGCGGATAGAAGAACATCACCTCGTAATCATCGTCGTAGCGAGTGAAATCAGTGCCGTCCACCTGCTTGAGAATCATTTGGTAAATATAATTGGCGGCAATGCTGTGCTCGGCAAGGGAGAACATCGGCAGAAGGCAGAGCACAAACATCAGCGAAAGCAGTTTCTTCATCAGCAATCCTCGTTTCCGGCGAATTTTCTTCATTATAGCATGATGGACTGCGCCGCGCAAGTATCATCCGCGGCATAATGGGGCAGAATGACCGCGGAGGATGAGAATATGCTGACGATTTTTCTGCGTTCGGTGATTTTGTATGCCGCGTCCCTGCTGGCGATGCGCGCGATGGGCAAGCGGCAGGTGGGGCAATTGCAGCCGTTTGAGCTGGTGGTGGTCATCATGATTGCGGAGCTGGCGGCGACCCCGATGGGCGGCGTGGGCATTCCGATTCTCTACGGCTTGCTGCCGATGGCGGCGCTTGTCGTGTGTCATGGGCTGCTGACGGCGCTGTGCATGAAGTCCGAGCGCGTGCGGGTGTGGCTCTGCGGGCAGCCGACGGTTCTGGTGCGCAACGGCGTGATTTGCGAGAAGCAGATGCGGGCGTGCGCGGTGGATTTGAACGACTTGATGGAAGCCATACGCGCCGGCGGCATCCTTGACCCGCTGGAGGTCGGCACGGCGGTACTCGAACCGGGTGGGAACATCTCCGTCTTTCCGAAGGCGGACAGCCGCCCGCTTATGCCCAGCGACTTGGGCAAGATGCCGCCGAAAGAGGGGCTTCCGCTGCCGCTGATTTTGGACGGAGAAGTGCAGACGGAAAACCTGCAGCGCGGGCAGTTGAGCCTCAGTTGGCTGATGGGGCAGATTCGCGCGCTAGGGTTTGAGGGCGCGCAGGACGTGCTGCTGCTGTGCCTGAACACGCAGGGGATGCTGCTGGCGCAGGGGAAGGGGCGGACGCAGGTGCAGACGCATCAGGCGCTGCCGCCGCAGAAGGTGGTGTGGTGAATGAAGACCGGGGTGTGGATTTCGCTGATTCTGCTTGCGATGACGATTGGGCTGGGCGTGTGGAGCGGGGAAGAGGTGCGCGCGCTGTCCGAGGAATACGCGGCGAGCGCTGAAGAACTGCGGACACTCGCGGAAGCGGAGAATTGGGCGGGCGCGGAGGCATCGCTGCAAAAATGCCAGAGCGTGTGGAAACAAAAAGTGCCGTGGCTGCAAACGCTCATCAATCATGATGATGTGGATGCAGTGACCACGGCACTGAAAAAAATCGAAGCAGGGATTTCGTCGCGCGAACTGCCGCTGTGTCTGGAGGCGTGCGCCGAATTGGGGGAACACGCCGAGCATCTGTATCACCGCGACGCGCTGACATTGGGCAATGTGTTGTAAGCACCGCGGATGCTTCATGGCTAAACACGCGGACACAGCATGAAGAAGTCACCCACTCAATCGCGCGAAAGGGTCAAGGGACAACATCCCTTGCAGAGGCGAAATCCTTTACGTTCCCGACTGCACGGTAATCAAGTGAATTTCCGGCTGGCAGAATAACCGTGCCGGGAAGCCTGTTGTGCCGACACCACGCGAAATCAGCAGCCACGAACGGTTCTCCAGCAAAAGACCGCTCTCGTAGCGCGACGGTACGCCGTTGAAGTTGAACGCTTCTTCCAGAAACGGAATCTGACCGCCGTGCGTGTGCCCGAACAGCCCCAAATCAAACCAGTTCCCGCGTCCGTTGCGGTCGGTCAGGAGGAGCGAGGACGAAATCGCCGACGGGTTGTGCGCCAGAAAGATGACGAAATCCTTCGAGTTGACTTGCGCCGCAACGCTCTTCGCATCGTCCATCTCCGTGCTGACGTCGTCGATGCCCGCAATGTAGATGTCGCTTGTGCCGATGCGCAGGGTCGCGACTTCGTTGCACAGTAGCGTCACCCCCGCTTTGGACATTTTGTTCCGCAGTGTGGATGGCTCCTCGCCCTTCTCCAACGGGCTGCGGTCGCATTCGCCCACGACGGCGTACACCCCGTAGTTGCTCGAAATGCGCCGCGGCAGATTCTCGAAAAACGCCGCCGCTGACCACTTGTCGCGCGCGTAATCGCCGCCCAGCAGCACAATGTCCGCATTCAGCGCATTGATGCGGTTGATGAGCGACGATAGCCGCGCGTCCGAAAACATCTGTGTCCCATAGTGGATGTCGGAGACGTAGACGATGCGCAGCTGCCCAATGCTCGCAGGCAAATCCTCGCAGGTGATGGCGGTCTGTGTCGTCCGCAAGGTGTACGGCTCGACAAACGGGTACAGCACGCACAGAATCAGAGCCAGAATCACCAGCCGCTTTGTCCACCGCCGCCGCTTCTCGCTCTGCGGCTGATACGCGCCCGCCCGCTGGGAGACATAGGGTTCGTCGTTGTCGCCGGGAAAGAGCCAGCTTTTGCGCATGGCGGAAACCTCCTTTGTCGGGGGGGGACATCATCAAACAGCTTCGCAAACAATCAACGATGGGAGCGGAAACCGAAGGGTGGAGGGGTGATCGGAACCCTTCCTCGCGCCTGCAGGCGCGAAATCCCTGCTTACGCCAGCAGCAGCATCAGCGGCAGCGTCAAAATCGAGAATGCTGTTGACAGCGCCACCCCGCGCGATGCCAGCGAATTGTCGCAGTGGTACATCTCGCTCTGCATGGCCGTCGTCGCCGCGCAGGGCATGGCGGTGCAAATGTACAGCACACTCACTACCGCCGCGGGCAGCCCCGTGAAGCGCAGCAGCAGCACCGCCGCCGGGAAGATAATCAGCCGCAGCGCACACGCCAGCAGCAGCTTCCAGTCCTGCAGGTGTGCGAAGCGAAGATCAATCAGCCGCGCCCCGATGACGAACATGGCAAGCGGCGTCGTCACATTGCCCATCATCGACAGCGCGTCGTTGATGAAACCCGGCAGCCGCCAGCCCGTCAGAAACAGCACAAGACCAACAAGCACCGCAATCAGCGACGGGTTTGTCAGCAGCTTCTTGGGCTGAATCGCACTGATGCCGCCGAAGAAGAACGAGCCGAACGTCCAGCACATCAGGTTGAACGCGCCGACGAACACGACGGCGTAAATCAGCATATCCTCGCCCAGCGTTGCAATGACGACCGGGTAGCCCATATAGGCGCTGTTGGACAGCATGGACAGGTTCGTCAGCACGCTGCGGCGCTCGTTCGGCTCGCTGCGGTAAAGGAAATAGGCAATCAGCCCGCTCAGAATCATGATGGCAAGGCTGATGAAGAACACGAGAATCAGGTCATGAATCAGCTCCGGACTGGCGTCCTTCTGCAAGCCGTAGAGCGTCAGGGCGGGGAGGGCGAAGTAGAGAACAATTTTGTTGAGCGTGGAAATGCCGTTTTCGTCAACGAGCTTCCCCTTCGCCGAGAAGAAGCCGCAGAAAATCAGCAGAAACAGGGTGATAACCTGCAAAAAGACAGCCATAAACTACATCCTTTCTGAAATGCGTATTGACAAGCGCAAGTCGATATTGTACACTATTTCAGAAGAATGTCAAGGGAATCATAGCATATTTCCTTGAAAAATGGAGGAAGAAAAAATGGCTGATTTCCGCACCTTTGACCCCTGCAATCTGCTTGCGCCCGTTCCGGCGGTGATGGTTAGCTGCCGTGCGCCTGAAGCAGATGCCAAGCCCAATATCGTTACTGTCGCGTGGGTCGGCACGGTCAACAGCGAACCGCCGATGATGTCCATTTCGGTACGCGGCAACCGTTTCAGCCATGACCTGATTGCGAAGAGCGGCGAGTTTGTGGTGAATCTGGTGGATGAAACCCATTGCAAGGCGCTGGATTTCTGCGGTGTCCGGTCGGGGCGCGACGTGGACAAGTGGCAGGAGTGCCATCTCACGCCCATGAAGGCGCTGAACATGGATTATGCCCCCGCGATTGCCGAATGCCCGGCGTATCTGGCGTGCAAGGTAGTGCAGCAGCTCGAACTGGGCAGCCATACGATGTTCGTGGGAAAAATCGTCGGTGTGCAGGTGCGGGACGATCTGTTCGCGGCGGACGGTTCGCTGCATCTGGAAAAGGCGGGGCTGGTGACGTACACGCATGGCACATACCAGAAGGCGGCGGATGTGCTGGGCTTCTTCGGTTACTCCGTCGCGCGCCCGGAGGTACTCAAGCGGCGGATGGACGCGCTGACGAAGTAATACTAATTCTCATCTAAAGCATGTCATTCGCACAGCATCTTTTCCGCCCCGGCTTTGCTTCGTTCCGCTCGCGCGTACCTCCAGTACGCCTCGCTTCACTCAGCTTTGCCGGAACGAAAAAAATGCTATGCTCGATGTCATGTTTTAGAATCGAATTAGTATAAATCCAATTCAAAGGGGGGCGGAAGCCCTCTTTTTTGATGCGCTGTTTTCCGCTGATTAGGCGTCTTGGCGGACGAGCAAATCCACCGTGCATGGTGTATCTTCCCATATAATATAGGAAGAAACTCGCTCAATGGCGCGCGTCCCAGTCCTCCCGCAGCATTGCCCACAGCTCCACGTCGTGGAAATTGCCCTTGTTGAACACCTTGCCGCGCAGTGTCCCTTCGTGGCGCATACCGCATTTTTCCATCACGCGCCCGCTGGCGGGGTTGTCGCACTCGTGCATCGCCTCGACGCGGTGGATGCGCAGCGCGGTGAAGCATTCGCGCAGCACCGCCGCCAGCGCTTCGGTCATCAGTCCGCCATTCCAGCAGGAGCGGGCGAGCGAATAGCCGAGTTCCACCACGCTGTCCGCGTCGTTGTAACTCATGAAGCCAATCGTGCCGACGACGCGGTTCGTTTCGCGCAGCACAATGCCCCAGCTGGACGGCGCGCCGCTGTGGTACTGGCTGATGATGTAGCGCAGGCAGCCGCGCGTATCCGCCATCGACTTGTGCGCATCCCAGAGAACATGCCGAGCGACTTCGGGGTCGCGGGAGTAAGCGAACATATCCGCCGCATCGCGCATCGTCAGCGGACGCAGGAGCAGCCGGTCGGTTGTCAGGCGCGGCAGGGACGCGAAGTAATCCGCTGCGGGAATCGGCTCGTTCGGCGGATTGCGGTGGGAGAGCCATTGCCCCAGCTTTTCATACATGGCGGAAGAAACCTCCGATGATTTGCGGCGAAAACGGCGCAAGCGGCACAGGGGGATTCCCTTGCTGACAGCCGACGACAAGCAGATACACACCCAGCGCCAGCATGAGCAGCATCAGCAGCAGAAAGAGAACATACAGGGGATGACGCTGCTTTTTTCCAGGCATAAAGCACCTCCGTCAGCGAAATTTTCCGAAAAAACGCGCAAAAATCCGTCCACACGATTGCATTTTGATGAAATATTTGTTACAATAAGCGTGGATGGAACAGAACGCGCGTTTCGCACGTTTATTGTTTGCAGGGTGCGGACAGCAGCTGCTGTACCATCAGGAGCGCCAGCGCGGTCTTGCCGTCACGGAACGTGCCGTCCATCACCTTCTGTACCGCGTCAGAAAGCGGCATCCGCAGTGTGCAGACGAACTCATCCTCATCCGGATGCGTCTTTCCAGCGTGCAGCCCCGTCGCCAAGTAGAGGTGGATACGCTCGTTGCAGAAGCCGGGGGTCGTCTCCAGCACGGTCAGCTTGCGCCAGTGGTCGGCGGTCAGCCCGGTTTCCTCGCTCAGCTCGCGCTGGGCGCAGACGAACGGGTCTTCATCCACCCCATCGAGCTTGCCCGCCGGAATTTCCAGCGTCAAGCGGCCAACGGCGATGCGGTGCTGGCGGACGAGAATCACGTTCCCGTCATCATCCAGCGCGACAATGCCCGCCGCGCCCGGATGGCACGCCACCTCGCGCAGGGCAGTTTCGCCGTTGGGCAGGCGCACATGCCAATGCTCAACGCGGATAATCTTGCCGGGGAAAACGACTTTCCCATCCAAATACTCTTCCGTCAGCTGCTTGTCGTCCATCATGGTCAATGTCCTCCTCAATAATGGGATGATTTTCGCCATAGTGATTCGACAAGAGACGCAAAAAATCCTGCGAATCGCAAGGAAAAATGCGGCAGGGTGCGGAAGATTGACAAACCGCGCCGCTGCGGTATAATAGAATGGCATCAGGCCCGCAAAGGGCAGGAGCAAGGAGGAAACCCAACATGAGAAAATCCGGCGTCAAAGGTCTTGGCCGTCTGCTGTCTGTGCTGATGGTGGCGGCGCTGCTGATGACAACCGCGATGGTTCCGGCGCTGGCGCTGGATCGCTGGGAGGACGTCGTCGTGTCCGTCATTTGGACGGATTCGCAGGGTCAGCAGCAGACAACGCAGGCGTTCCCCGTGCCTGACAGCGCGGAACATGCGTATTGGGCGACGCTGGATGCGTCCGCCCTTTTCAGCACGGTTCAGGTGCAGGTTGTATCGTCTGACCCGGCGTATACCTTCTACTTGAAAGATTATGCGTCGGAAATCATGTGGACGCAGGATGCGACTGCCCTTGACCCGATGTATTCGTATGAGGTGGATTATTACTGCAACAGCGTCTATGAAGGGATGTTCCCGCTGTACCTCTCGTCGCAGGGAATGCCCGAAACGCCCGCGCAGGAGAGCGTCAACGTGCCGGTGTACTATGTGACGGAGGATGGCCAGCAGCTGGATTTCCAGTACGCAAGCTGCCTGACGAACGCGACTACCCAAGTGTACGCCAATTCCAGCGTTGTGCCGTGGGATTATCTGCTTGTCAAACCTGCGTCCGGCGTGGTGGATGTGTTTGTGGACAGCATGGGCAACGCGTCGCCGAGCGAGGTGCGCTTTGTCTACGCCGTGCCGGAGCAGCCGACCGAAGCGCCGACGGAAGTGCCCACCGAAGCCCCGACCGAGCCGCCCGTCATTCAGGCGGAAGTGACCGTGCTGTATCAGCTGGATGACAACGGCACGATTCTGGACACGCAGTATGTGATGCTGAATCAGGGCGACAACTATGTCACCGCCAATAGCGCGATGACTGCTGGGTATCAGCTTGTCGGCGAGGACACGGTGCATGTGTGGGTGGACAACGGCGGCACGGCGAGTGTGAATCCCGTTGTGTTCCACTATGCCACGCCGCAGCCGGTAACATCCAACATCGACGTGTTCTACTATCACGAGAACGGCACGCTGCTGGACCAGCAGTCGCAGCCGCTGACCGAGGGCGTGAACTACATCTATGCCGCCAGCGACCGCGTGGGCGGGTACGACCTCGTCAGCGAAAATCCGCAGACGGTCACGCTGCGTCCTGACGGTACGACCGACTTGGCGAGTGTGTCCTTCTTCTATGCCGACCCGCAGCCGACCGAAGTGAACGTGCCCGTGCACTACCTCAACTCCGAGGGTGAGCCTGTTGCGATGGACGACACGCTGACGCTGGGCGAGGGGACACACCTTGTGACGGCGAATCCGCAGGGCATGGCGGACGGCTATGTGCCGATGCCCGGCACGGAAAGCACGGTGGAAGTGAACGTTTCCGGCGGTATCGCGACGCCGAGCGAGGTGTATTTCTACTATTATATTCCCACGACGGAAGCACCCGCAACCGAAGCGCCGACCGATACCCCCGCGCCGACGGACACGCCCGCCCCGCAGACGATGCCGGTGGCGATTCACTACTTCGACATGAGCGGCGTGGAAATTGCCGACCCGGTGGTGAAGGAACTGCTGCCGGGGACGTACCCGATGATTCCGGAGCGCGAAATCCCCGGTTACGAGCTGGACAGCACGCTGACGCAGTTTGACCTGACGGTGGATGCGAACGGCACGCTGTACATGGACGGCGAAGAAATTCCGGCGGATGCGGTCGGATTCTACTACCACCCGGTGCAGACCCCGACGGATGTTCCCGCGACGGAAGCGCCGACGGACACGCCTGCGCCCGCAACGGACGTGCCTGCGACCGACGTTCCGGCGACCGAAGCGCCGACCGATACCCCCGCGCCCGCGCAGCAGTTCGTGACCGTCACCATCCGCTACTACAACACGCTTGGCGAGGAGATTGCTGACGCAAGCGTGGCGGAGCTGATGCCGGGAACGTACCACGTCACGCCCGCGTATGACAGCATTCCCGGCTACGAGCTGGAAAGCAGCTGGACGTCGTTCGAACTGACGATTTACGCGGACGGCACCATTGCCATCAACGGTGACGAAGCGACGGCGGAAGACCTTGCGTTCTATTACCGCCCGGTTCAAAGCGCTGCGACGGATGTTCCCGTGACCGAAGCGCCCACGAATACGCCGATTCCGACCGAAACGCCGACTACTGCGCCCACTGAAGCGCCGATTCCTGTCGGGCAGCCGGTCAACCGCTACGCGACCATCAACGGCAATCGAGTGGCGTTCCGCAGCGAGGCTTCGACCAGCAAGAGCAACACGATCATCAAGCGCTTGGCGAATGGCTCGAACGTCTACGTCGTCAACGAAATGCTGAATGACAAGGGCGAACGGTGGAGCGTCGTCATGGTGGATGGACAGAGTGGCTACATCAAAAGCGAATTCCTGACCATCATGACGCAGGCGGAAAGCGACGCGTATGCCGCATCCACCGGCGCAACACCTGTGCCGACGGCAACGCCGATTCCGACCGAGACCCCGACGGCAATTCCGACCGAAATTCCAACGGAAGTGCCGACGGCAACCCCGACCGCCGCGCCGCAGAACGCGACCATCACCATCCAGTATCTGGACAGCTACGGCAGCCCGGTGGCGAATGCGCAGTCGATGACGCTCGCCCCCGGCACATACACCCTGCGCCCGATGCCGACGAATTTGCGGGATGGCTATGAGCTGATTCCCGGCAGCGAGCAAATCACCCTGACTGTTTTCCAAGACGGCACGCTGAGCATGGATGCGGCGGATATTGCCTTCTGGTATCGTCAGGTGGCGACCGCCGCGCCGACGCAGACCCCGACCGAGGCTCCGACCCCGACGCCGACCGCTGTGCCGTACGAGGGCTATGCCATCACCACGCGCGAAACAGAAATGCGCACCGGCATCGGCACGGGCAACTACGTTATGGCGACGCTGCAGGCGAACGTGCTGGTGTATGTGAATAGCCAGCTGAATACGGCGGGCGAAACGTGGGACATTGTGACCACGCTGGAAGGGACGTCTGGTTATGTGCCGGACGCGAACCTCCGCTACGTCACCGACGAGAAGGCACAGGAGTACATTCAGCAGTGGAATCAGTCCCGCAGCACGCCCACGCCCAGCCCCACGCCCTATGTGACGCCGACGCCGGAACAGCTGACGGGCTTGGCTTACGCGGTGGGCAATAATGTCCCCATGCGGTATATGCCGGGCGATTTCAGCGCGATTGAGGCGTACCTGATGCAGGGCGAAGTTGTCTACGTCTCCGGGCAGGATTATCTGGGCAGTATGCCGTGGCACCGCGTGCAGTATAATGGTCAGTGGGGCTATGTGCGCTATGACATGCTCCGCTTCATGACGCAGGCGGAAATCGAGGCGTACCTGAACAACCTGAACGCCACGCCCGCACCCACGCTTGTCACCACGCCCCAGCCCTACGACCCGACGAACTACTCCAGCTACGGCTATGTGACCACGACGACCTCGGTCAACTTCCGCCAGCAGCCCAGCATGAACGCGAGCCGTATCAGAAAGCTGTACAACTACGCGTTCTGCTTTGTCCTCGGCACAACGACCGGAACGGACGGCGAAACGTGGTATCACATCCGCTACAATGACCAAGAAGGTTACGTCAACGGAAAATACTTCCATTGGATGACGGTGGAGGAGCTGGAAGAGTTCCTGCAAAGCATCGAGTACAAGCAGGGCATCCAGAATAACACGACGGGGAATGCTACTGCAAAACCGACCAGCGGTCTGATTCCGGAAGAAGACAAGACCATCAACGACTGGAAGGGCAGCGGCGCAACGGTCAGCTATGTGCCGTGGCAAGGCTTTTCAACGCCCGGTCCGCTGACTTCGCCCACAACTGCCCCTGCGCAGGAAACCGCCACGCCGACGCCTTCCGCTTCGCCCACACCGACGCTCGAACCGCTGCCCACCGCAGCCACGACATACCCCGTGACGAACGAGAGCGGCAACAGCGGGCTGGTTATCTTCATCGCGATTGCGGTCGTGCTGCTGCTGGGCGGCGGCGGATTCGCCTTCATGCAATACCAGAAGAAACAGCGTGAAGTTGCCATGAAGGCGGCACAGCGCCGCGCACAGGCAGCGCGCAATGCGGATCGTCCGGTTGCGCGTCAGGCGGGCCAGCCGCAGCAGATGCGCACCGGCGCGTACGCAACCCCGCAGCAGCGTCCGCAGACGAGCAATGGCGTTTCGCCTGTGCAGGTGCGCCCGGCGACACCCGTTCCGCAGACGCAGGACATGCAAAACCGACCGCAAGTCGGTTATCGCACGCCGATTCAGCCCCTGACGAAGCCGCAGGAGACCCCGTCCACTGCCGCGCCGAAGAGCACGACGACGATGGAGAATCCGTATGCGCGCCCGGTGGCGAAATCGGCAGAGGAAGCGCCGCGCCATCGTCGCCGTACAGATCAGTATCGCCAGGATGACGACAGCGCAAAACCGAATGGATAACAGAATATTTGGCAGGAGCAGCACGATTTTGCAGGTTGCTCCTGCTTTTTTTGTGAATCAACAATATTATGCTGTTTTTTGTTTGCTAAGTCTGGAATGTTACATTGAAAAAGACGAACGAATGGCGCGGAAACAAAGAAAAAAGCGGTCGAAAATTTGCACGCGCTGAACGAAAATTCCGAAAAATCGAGGAAAGCAACAGACAAAAAAATATTCCTATTACGATAGTTTTAACATGCAAATAACAATACTCAGGAAACTAACAAGCGTTAACAGGTGGAAATGACAAAATTGCCACACGAAAGTATGGCGAAACACACAAAAATGCACCAAATGAGCATAATAAATGTTATTTTTCCGTCTTGACAGTTGAAGATTTGATGGTATAATAAACCATGTAAGAACTCGAACTGTGATTTGCCGGAAATCTGGCGAATTACATATCGAGAAACAATAAATGAGTTACATGTGAAGGAGACGTGAACTGTGACAGAGAAGGAACTGCGGAAGCTGGGACGCGCAGAGCTGCTGGAACTGCTGCTGGAACAGGCACGGGAATTTGAAGCACTGGAGCAGCGGCTGAATGCGGCAGAAGCGGCGCTGCAAAGTCGGCAGCTGCAGCTGGAAACGTGCGGCTCGATCGCGGAAGCGTCGCTGAAGTTAAACGGCGTGTTTGAGGCGGCGCAGAAGGCCGCGGAACAGTATCAGCAGAACGTCGAGCGGCTGTGCCAGGAGAAAATCAGCGCGGCAGAAAGCCAAGCGCAGGAAATCCTCGCGCGCGCAAAGAAAGCCGCCAATCAGCAGTAAAGAAACATGACAGAAGGGAGGGCGCGCAGGTGTCAGAAGACAAGAATCAGCAGAAAACGGGCAAACAATTGCTTAACGACACGCAGGAAGCGGCGGAACGCGCCCACCTGCTGCGGGAAATGAACCCCACATCCGCACAATTGGAAACGGAACTGAAGCATGAAAAGCGCAAGCACAGCTACAACCGCGCCCTGCGCAGCACGCTCTATACGCTGCTGGTGGTGGCGGCGGTTGCGGTGCTGATTGCAACCATGGTCATGCCCATCCTGCAAATCACCGGCACGTCAATGACACCGGTGGTCGGGCAGGGCGAAATCACAATGGTCGTGCGCGGGTCAAATCCGCAGCGCGGCGATATTATCGCTTTTTACTACAACAATAAGGTGCTGATTAAGCGCGTTATCGGCCTGCCGGGCGAGTGGGTCAACATCGACGGAAGCGGCAACGTCTACATCAATGGCGAACTGCTTGATGAGCCGTACATCACCGACCGTGCGCTGGGCGACTGCTCCATCACGCTGCCGTACCAAGTGCCGGACGGGCGGTATTTTGTTCTGGGTGATCACCGCTCCACCTCGCGCGACAGCAGAAGCACACTGGTCGGCCCAGTGTCCGAAGAGCAGATTATGGGGCGCGTAACGCTCCGCATTTGGCCGCTGAACCGCTTTGGATTCCTGCACTAACGTAAGTGCAATACAACAAGAAGAGGAACACAAGTTCCAGAATCGGAGGATGCTGACATGAATCGCAAACTCATGGAATTAGCAGAAAAATACGTTGCGCAGCGGAAGCGCCGGATGCGTCTGCTCAAGACGGTCACGGCGCTGGCACTCGTTGTCGCCATCTGCACGTCTTATGTGCTGATGATGCCGGGTCTGACAATGGCGGCGGAAACGTACTGCGGGCTGGAGGAGCATACCCACACGGCGGACTGCTATGTGGATGAGCTGACCTGCCTGATTTCCGAGCGCGAGGCGACGACGGTCTTTACCGATATTATGCGATGCAGCTTTGAGCCGCACCACCATTCCTCCGATTGCTATAATGCGCAGGGTGAACTCAGCTGCGGCTACTGGGATGGCTACATCCACGAGCATGACGAGAAGTGCTACGACAGCAACGGCGTTCTTATCTGCACGCTGGAGGAGCATCCGATGCACAAGCACACGGATGCCTGCTACAACTGGGAGAAGCAGCTGACCTGCACGCTGCCGGAAAGCGAGGGGCACATCCACACGGATGCGTGCTACCGGGCGAAAGAACCGACTTGCGGTCTGTTTGAGAGTGAAGGCCATCAGCACACGGCGGATTGCGCGACGGAAACGCGCACGCTGATTTGCACCGAGGACGTTGCGACGAACTCCGACATGCCGCATGTCCATGATGACAGCTGCTACGAAGTGACCCGGACGTACACCTGCGGCCTGACGGAAGGCGAGGGCGCGCATCACCATACGGATGCCTGCTATCCGACGACGGAAGAACCGACTTGCGGTCTGTTTGAGGGCGAAGGCGCACACACGCATGATGATTCCTGCTACGAGATGGTGCGCGGCGACCTGAAATGCAAGCTCTATCCTGACCCGGTGAAGGTGCACACGCATTCCGCGTCCTGCGTCGATGCGAAAACCGGTTACTATACCTGCGGCTACATTCAGGTGCTGCGGCATCAGCATACAAATGAATGCATTGTGACGGTGACGGCGGAGGATTCCGGCCATCATCACACGGCGGACTGCTACGAACGCCACTATATCTGCGGTAAAGAAGAGCACACGCACACGGCGGATTGCTACTATGACCCGACCCCGAACCCCGATGCGACGGCAGCCCCCGAAGTGACTGCTGAGCCGACGGCAGCTCCCGAAGTGACAGCTGAGCCGACGGTTGCTCCCGAAGTGACGGATGAGCCGACGGCAGCTCCCGAAGTGACAGCTGAGCCGACGGCAGCCCCCGAAGTGACAGCTGAGCCGACGGCTGCCCCTGAAGCGACAGCTGAGCCGACGGCAGCCCCCGAAGCGACGGCCGCACCCACGGAAGCGCCCCCGACGGCAGCCCCCGAAGCGACGGCCGAACCGACGGAAGCGCCCGAAGCGACAGCTGAGCCGACGGCAGCCCCCGAAGCAACGTCAACGCCCACGGAAGCGCCCACAGCAACGCCTGCGCCTACGGAAGAACCGACGCTTGCGCCGTCTGTGACGCCCGCGCCGACGGAAAACGCCGCCGAAACTGTTGCCCCGATGGACGAGCCGTCCCCGACACCTGCGCTTACGGTGATTCCGTCGATGGACGCTGATGCCGCGAAGCCGGACGACATGATGATGCCGTCGTTTGGACTTGACCCGGACTTCCAGATGATGGCGAACGAACCGCCTGCCGTCAGCGAGAGCGGCATGCAGATTACCAATATTACGGTATCGAACATCATACTTCCGGAAAATGCCAATGCGTACAACTATAGCTTCGCGGCGGACTTCAAGATTTCGGATGAAGCTATTCTTCGCCATGGCGAAGGCAACAAGATTATTATTCCGGCAGAGAATACGCATATCAAAACGGACAGTACTTCTGTCTGGTCGGGCACGGACGCCAAATTCAGCAATGAAAAGCCGGCGTTTAAGTTCCAGTATAATCCCACAACGAAACAAGTTGAAATGTGGTTCACCGACGAGTATATGGACTTTGTCCGAGAACACCCCAGCCATGACGACCGAACCGGCACCATGAAGATGAGCGCCGAAATCCGCAAGGACGATGTTAAGGATCTGGGCAACGACGACCTGACCATCAAGTTCGGCGGCGCATCGACCACTGTGAAGTGGGAGGACATCGACAGGGGCAACAACTCCATCCTCAGCGATTTGAGAACTTGGAAAAGCGGGGCTAATGTCAACTGGGAAAAAGGAACGATTGAGTATACCGTCAAAATCGAATCCACAAAGGGCACGAACGGCAAGAACGCGACTGCTCGAGACGTCATGACGGCGGTGAATAAGCAAATTGCCCTGACAAACATGACCGTCACGGAGGTTAAAGTACACTCTAACTGGAGTCAGGTGCCGGCTGTTGACTCTGCTTCGACAGAAATCAAGACGGACGGTACATGCGCCTGCGGTACGACGGGAACGCACATTCACTACGTTTATGCGAACACGACGGACGAAAGCGGCAAGGTCTATACCATGACGACGGACTATGTGCTGCCGCCGCTTTCGGCAAATGAAACATACGAAATTAAGTATGAATACACGTTCGACAAGGACGGAATGACCGGTGAATACGATCAGCTGACAAATACTTTCACTGCGCAGAGTGGCGGAAAGTGGGATCATTCCCAGAATTCCTCTAACAGCAACCCTACTGACGTTCAGATTAAAAAGCTGCAAAAGAGCAGCTGGTACAACACCAATGAGGGCTGCATTCAGTGGACGCTCACCGTCAACGAAAACCGTTTCAACATCAAGGACAAGACGCTGACGGACACGATGTTCGACCAGCTTGTGGACGAAAACGGCAGTCTGCTGTTTTCGAAGACGGACGGCAAGGGCTATGTGTCGCAAATCACGGCGAATAACACGCCTATCACCCCTGAAAACTACACGGATTACTTCACCGTGGAAACCGGCGTGGACGGCAAACCGCAGCTGAAATTCAAGGACACCGACGCTAAGATCGTAATCCAATACAAAACGCCGGTGGAAGCAACCGCGCAGGATCAACAGATTACAAACACGGCGGAATTCGACGGCGAACAAAAGACAAGCACCGCGAATGTAGGGCAGGACAAGCGTTACAATGTGGTGAAGTCGGTTGACGCGAGTATGCCGGCGGATCCGACGAAGAACGGCGAATACACCGATGGTCTGTATCCGGTAGCGTGGAACGCGACGTACACCTTCCCGGCGACGAAGGATGTTCAGTATAAGCTGAACTTCGGCGATACGCTTGACAAGAAGGTGGAATGGAAAAACGGAATAGAAATCATGCAGCACTACATGACGGCGGCTCAGGCGCAGACATTGCTCAACGCCATCAAAGACCTCGATGTTGTGAAAAAGCATGATGCGCAGAATGTGCCGTACACCATTACGCTGCTGACCTGCGACAGTCAGGGCAAAAATGAAGGCACGATGGTGGTGTCTGCGGAAACGACGCTGACGGAAGGCTACTACTATGGTTTCCGATTTGAAACGACGGGCGAAGGCGTTGTGCTGAACGACGCCAATACGGATGTGAACGCGACGACAAGCGTTACGCTCCCGTATCAGACGACCATCTATTTGGAAAAGTCCCGCACGAGCGGGGTTGACTTCAAGAACACGGCTGTTAACGCGGGCAAAAACGGAGAAGCGTGGTACAAGGCCGCCCCGAACGACCTGGTGGAGAAGAAGTTTGGCAACCATAATGCTGGTGATTTGAACGGACAGATCATCCATGAGAACGAGTTGTACTGGACGATTCTCCTGCGCAATGATGGCGTGGCGCACGACGAAATCACACTGACCGAAACGCTCCCGCCGCACATTGTGGTGGAGTACATCGAATACGGCGGCTCGAGGCTGATTCTTAGCGAAACGGACAGCACGAAGATGACCGTTGTCAATAAGAAGCTGGACAATGCCGGTACGATTCCGGATGGCTATGAGGTCAGCAACGAGTGGGGCGAGCAGCGCATTTCCATCAAGGCTGATTTGGCGGCGGTGGGTGAAGGCGAGAACCGGCAGCAGACAATCAACATCTCCATGAAGCCGAATGAGAATACCGGCGGTTCGGAAACGATTCTCAACGGCAAGGCGGATATGACCGTCAAGGTTCACTGCAAGATTGCCGACGACTTCCTGAAAAACGCGGTGAACGGCAGTTTGGCGCTGGGCGTGCTGAACAACCAGCTGGACGTGAAATACGACGCGGCGCTCTATCACAAGGAGCAGAAGACCGAGCTGACCTACGAGGAAGAGACGGTCGAGGCGGAGAACGTCCAGAAGGGCTACAGCGTCAAGGGCGGCGACCAGCAGGCGCGAATCACTTACACCATTGATATCAACCAGGCAGGCGCGGAGCTGAATCCGGCATCCAGCACGCTCACGCTGACGGATACGCTGTCGTATGACGTTGTTGGTTGGTGCAATAACTGGCTAAATGATTATATCTATCTGCGAGACGTCACGCTGGATGAAGGCTCCTTCAGGCTCTACGAGGCGCTGAAGGATGAAAACGGCAACCCGATTCTGAACGTTGATGAAAACGGCAAGGGACATTTGGTGCGCGGCGCAGAGATAGAGAAGTATCTCTGGAAGATGGAGTTCACGGAAACGGAGGAAGGGAATAAAACCTACCAGTATCCTC
>FR899902.1:32913-35790 GCA_000437595.1 Faecalibacterium sp. CAG:74
TATCCTCCGCAGGGAACGCCGAGCTTTAGCGGATCGACGGTAAACACGCGTAAGCTGAACATAACTGTCACCGTTCCGGACGGCAAGGCGCTGATTCTGGAATACACAGCGCAGGAGAACATTCTGCTGCCGCCTGAGGTGACGAACGAGTACAACTTCAACGACGTGAACCACAAGGGCATCAGTCCGGCGTTGAGAAACCACGCAAACCTTGAAGGAAAAGACAGCTCAAGTACCGAACTGAACAATAGCAATAACGACTACTTCAGTCAGGGCGGCGGCTACATCCACAACAATCTGGTCATCCGCAAGGTGGACAGCGCGAACACCTCGCTGCTGCTGCCGGGAACGGAGTTCACCCTCTACGCATGGAACACGGCAACCAACAAGTTCGAGGCGGTTGGCGGCGAAAATGGTAAGGTCTACACGGATCAAAGCGGTATGATTACTTACCAATACAATTCGGCGAAGCTGAACGAGCGTCCCCTCGACCCGAACGTCGCGTACATGCTGGCGGAAACGCATGCAGTCGAACCGTACCACCTCGTGCTGGAGGATCGCCCGCTGGTCGTCTTCCACATCGTTCCGAGAGCGGACGATACCGAAGCACATCCGGAGAGATACCCGGACGGTCTCAACAATGGCAACTTCGGCACGATTTCGAAGAGTCGGCTGCAGGAGCTCATGACTGCTTCCGGCATCAAAGGCGTGGTGGATGGCCCGCACACCATCAACGGCTCTGCGAGCATCAACATTCAGGTGAAGAACAGCAAGGACCGCCACGACATGGAGGTGCAGAAGAACTGGGCTGGCGACGACGCCCATGAGAATGCGCGCCCTGCCAGCGTCCTCGTGATGCTTCGCCGCTATGCGCTGACGCAGGAGCAGTATACCGACGTGCTGGACACGGGTGCAACGCAGAATCCGCAATGCATCCTGTCTGCGGAAATGGTCAACAATAGCACGAAGGTTGCGCAGCAGTTCCCGGAGAATCAGGACGTTACGCTAACGCTGAACCTGCTTGATGGCGCACTTGACAACGCTGCGCGTATTGTGGCTCGCGTAGACGGAAAAGAAGTGGTCTTGGAACCGCAAGATACGTCGAGAAAACAGTTCATTTACACCACCAAGATGACGCATCAGAAAAAAGTGATTTTCTGCTTGCAGTGGAAAAACTGGGAAGGAAAATGGCAGGACGGTCGCTACTATAACAACGTGAGCATCACGATGACCCCGGAAGGCACACCGGTTGACGAAGTGCCGACGCAGGTCACGCAGTTCACCGATGCGCAGTGGGCAAAAATTCGCCAGCACCCGGACGACGCTTACGGCGGTCGCGAGGCTATGCTGACGGCAGCGAACGGCTGGCACACCCAGTGGTCGCAGCTGGAATCCACCGGCGCGGACGCGAACGGCAACAAGCTCTACTACATTTACTACATCGTCGAGGGCAAAGTGCCGAGCTACACCACATCCGGCATCACCTACACCATCGACCCGAACGCCAGCAAAACCACCGGCACGGTCACGGCGACGCTGACCAACGTCTACCGCCCGGAGGACAAGTACGGCGAAATCAGCATCGACTTGTCCAAGGAATGGTACGCGCCGGATGGCACAAAGCACACGATTACCGAGGAATTCGGCGGCGTACAGGTCGCGCTCTACAAGACGCGCTGGGATTACGTCAACGGCGCGTGGACGAAGGGCAGCACGGAACGCCGCGAAACGGTCACACTGGCAGAAGCAAACAAATGGAGCGCCAAGTTCGAGGGGCTGGAAACCTACACGGTCGCCATGGAAAACGGCGTTGTCCAAAACGCCCACGCCTACACCTACAGCCTCCGGGAACTGAACGTGCCGAGCGGCTTCTACTGCCAGCTGACATACAGCGGTCTCCCGCAGCACCCGAGCGAGTACTTCACGGACGGGAATCCCGCCAATCCGAAGGCGGACGCGCAGAACGCACGCGGCACGGCGACGCTGCGGAACTACGAGATCGCGAAGCTGACCATCGAAGCCGAGAAGCGCTGGGGTGAAGGCGCGAAGCCTGAAAACATGCAGGATACGCTGACCTTCCGCCTGACCCGCGAAAAGCAGGAGAACGGCGCGTGGGTCGCGGACGACAGCTTCCAAGCGGTCACGAGGGTCATGAGCATCAGCAGCCTGAACACAAGCAAGGTCGTGTTCGGCACTTTCCCGAAGTACGCTGTGACGGGCTTCGACGAGCAGAATCAGCCCATCAGGCAAAGCTACCGCTACAAGGTGGAGGAGGTCAAGTACCAAAACGAAGCCACCCTCCCGTTCAGCGTCAGCTATAGCCCGGCGGACGGTTTCGTGACGACGGAGGGCGATGCGAACACTAGCACCACCGTCACCGTGACGAACAACAAGCTGACGAGCGAGAAGGAAGGTCTGTACCGCTTCAACGTGGCGAAGCAGTGGCTGGACGCTTCCGGCAATCCCGCGGACAAGCCCACGCCGGAAGGCACGAAGGCGAGGATTACCGTGACGCGCACCCGCCATGTCTATGCCCCGGATACGGGCTGGACAGCGGAAACGCCCACCGCAAAGACAATCGAGCTGGACACCACAGCAACGTATACGGCGCTTTGGGCAGACTGGAACGAAACGCAGTCGGTTTATGCGCAATACAACGCCGACGGCACGGTGAAATCCGCGTGGGCGTACACCTACGAGGTGTCGGAAGCGGCGATTGACGGCTACTTCGGCACGCAGCATCTGCCTGCGGACTTCCCGCAGAAGCCGGAGGACTACTTCACAGACGCGGCACTGACCGATATCAAGGAGATTTATCGCCAGCCGCTGACGGACACGCTCCCGGAAGTGACCGAAAAGAACTACTACGTCGAGCGG
>FR899902.1:35828-42852 GCA_000437595.1 Faecalibacterium sp. CAG:74
GCGGTTCAACGTCAAGGTGGACAAGACTTGGGCGCGCTTCCGCGACAGGGATGAGCTGACGTTCTGCTTGATTCAGGCGAAAAAGCAGCTCACCTTTGACAGAAATGGCAAGCCCATCAAGACGGCTGATCAGCAGTACACCTACGTCACGAAAAACTGGACGGAGGGCGGCGAAGAACCGGTCTGGGAGTTCAACAACCTGCCGAAGTACTACTTTACGGTGAATGAGAACGGCGAAGCGCAGAAGAAGCCGTACTACTATTACATCGTAGAGGGGTACGAAACGATCAATGGTGCGCTAAACCCGTATCTGTATCAGGTGAGCTACACAGGCGACGCTACGCTTGTCAAGAAAACAACCGGTGCGGTGAACCAGCCTGCGGACGGCGGAACGGCGAACATCCACGCGAAGAACCTGCCGGGGTATGAAGTGGGAAATCTCAACCTCAATTTGACGAAAGAATGGGTCAATGTCAACGAGAAGCCGGAAAAGGTTACGCTCAACTTGACTGAGACAACGCATTCATGGGATAAAACAGAAGGGTGGATAACTGATGCCCCCAATTCGGATACCGTTGAAATAATGCCGGATGCGAATGGAAACTGGACGACAACGTACCCGCTGGAAGCGTACTCTGTTGAGTATAATCCGGACGGCTCTATTCACACGGCGTATGTTTACACCTATGAGTTGACGGAAGACCCTGTGAGCGGTACGCTCCCCAGTTACACCTTCTCGGCGAACTGGCCGAAAGAAGTGGGCGACGTCCTTGAACTCAATTCGGCTGGCGAGCCAATCAAGGCAAAGGATGCGTTCAAAGCCTCTTCGTCACAAATGGAAGGAAGCTTCTTAGTCACCATCGCGGACGCAAGCGCGACCATCACCAACGTGCAGACCGGCAAGCTCAACATTGTGAAGCAGTGGGCGGAAGAAGTGGAGTACGACGGCGCACAGAACCCGCTGGACATCAAGCAGGTGTCGATTTCGCTCTTACGCAACGTCTGGGGCGAAAACTGGACGGATTCGGACGGCGTGGTGCACTACAACTGGTGCCACGACCCGTTCCAGCAGAATTACGTCCTGTCGGCGGAAAACGGCTGGAAGCTGACCATCGACAACCTGCCGTTGTACGACACGCCCCTCAATCCCGACGGCAGCCTGCGCAAGTACCGCTATTACATCTTCGAAAACACGAGCGTCGGCAACGGCACGCTGGACCGCTACACGCCGGTGATGACGGCGGATGAAAGCGAACTCGTCGGCTCGATTCTCTACATCACCTTCAAGGATACGACGGAAAACAACGTGACCATCACCAACGTGCCCAAGAGCATCAGCATTGTCAAGCAATGGGCGGACGCGGACACGTTCGGCGAAGAGGGCATGATGCAGGACATCTACCTTGAAGTCATGATGAAGTATCAGGAAGTCTACTCCACGCAGTGGAAAACGGAAAACCTGCTGGAAAAGAGCTACTTCAGCCTGAAGAACGTTATCTGCACGCCGAGTTCGCTCACGGCGGAGCTGGTGCAGATTAACGGCGCGCCCTACCTGCATGTGTCGGGGCTGGCGAAGGCGGATGAACCGTGGCGCGTGACCATCCGGAATCTGCCGGGCTACAACAGTGCGTCCTTCATCATCCGCGAAGTGGAGCTGGCGGGCTACCTGAACAACCTGCCGGACGGCAAGCTGGAGCTGGGCTTCAACGAAATCGGCACGATTACCAACACGCCGACGAAGCTGAAAATCACCAAACAGTTCAAGCAGGCGTATTTCCCCGTAGGCAGCGAAAGCGAACTGCCGCTGAATGTCCGCAATACCGTCGTGTACCTGCAAATCTGGCGCGAAAAGCGTGACGGCGCTGGTCTTTCCCAACACGAACGCTACACGCCCTTGCTGGGCGCGCTGGAAGCGAACATGGACGCGACGATCTTGCCGGACGGCACCGTGAAGCTGACGGTCGGCACGAATACGCCGACCGACGCCGCAACACTGACGCTGACACGCCTGCCGCGCTACTGGTTCGACAAGGATACGGGCGCAAGCGGCGAATGGTACTACTACGTCAAGGAAGTGGACGCGGAAGGCAACGAAGTCCATTCGGCTTCTTCCCCGACGAACGGCGAACGGCCGGAAATCAACTTGAACGTCAAGACACTCACCGTCACCAACACCCTGACGGACGTCAGCGCCCGCAAGGTCTGGACGTCGCTGGACAATCAGTTCACGCTGAATCCCGCGAACCTCCCGGACATCACGCTGACGCTCAAGCAGACCACCGCGGAAGCGGCGGCGGACGGCGACAAGATCATCGCGACCGTTACCCTTGGCTGGGACGCGGAAGCGGGGAAGGTCGTCGCGAAGAATCTGGATGGCTGGCAGTTTGGCGAAGTGGTTGAATACACCGCGCCGGAAGGCAGCAAGAACATCTGGTGGGGCTACAAGTGGTACAATCTCCCGGCGTATGACGCGGGTGGCAACATCTACCGCTACTACGCCAAAGAGCAGACCCCGGTGGGCAGCGGCTGGCAGCTGGTGACGGACGACACGAACGCCACGAACACCGCGCCGATTCCCGCGAACAGCGAAAATCGCGTCTTCCAGATTACGAACACACCCATTACCTACACGCTGCCCGAGACGGGCGGCATCGGCACACTGCCGTACACGGCGGGCGGTCTGCTGCTGATGGCAGCGGCGGCATTGCTGCTGGGGCAGGAAATCAAACGCCGGAGGGAAGGCTGCTGAGCAGTCGGCAGCCCCCCTTCCGGGGCAGCTCAATCCGTATACGCGGGCGAAAGCCCTTGTATAAACATGGGGAAAAAAACGACGGGAGGAGGAATGAAAAAAGCATAGCAGCTATACGTCAGGAGACCTCCCGACGTAGGCAACCCCGGTAATCCCCGAAAAACGTTTCCCAATGAATGAAAAACGACAACGAAAAGGAGAAAAACCATGAAAAAGTTTTGGGCAATTCTGCTGGCCATGATGCTCGTGCTGAGCATGGTCACGGTCGCGGGCGCAACGGAAGTGGAAAATCCGTCTACGGGCGCGGAAGGCTTTACGATTACGGTAAACCCGAAGGACGATGTGGATCACGAATACCAAGTGTACCAGATTTTCACTGCTGATGTTGAGACAAATGCAGGTGAAAAAGTGCTGACGAGCGTCAAGTGGGGCACAAATGCCAAGAACGATACTGATGCGGTCAGGACTGGCGACCCTGTTCCGGACGCTGTTCTGGATGCTCTGAAAGCTGTTTCGGGCACGAATCAGGAAAAGCTGGCTGAAATCACGAAGTACTGGAACGCTGACTCCACTCCGGTTGATACGTTCGCTTCCACCAAAGCAGCCCCCGGCACGAGCAAGAAGCTGACCCCCGGCTATTACCTTGTGCGGGACAATCAGGCAAAGCTGGAAGGCAAGGACGGCGCTGCCACGCTGCTGATTGTAAAGGTGCTGGATCAGGACATCGTTGCGACTGCAAAGTCTGAAAAGCCCTCTGTGGACAAGCAGGTACAGGACGAAGTTGCTGATGCCGAAAAGAACGGCGGAGAAGTGAATCCGGAAGGCTGGGGCGAGAGTGCCGACCACGCGCTGTTTGAAAACTTCAAGTTCCGTCTGGTCGCAACCATTCCGGTCAATGCGGATTATAATGACTATCCGACGTACAAGCTGGTCTTCAACGACACCATGTCCAAGGGCATTACCTTTGTTCAGATTGATTCTGTGAAGGTGAACGGCATCGCACTGAAAGCTACCGATTATGTTTGCACTGCAACGCCTGGTCAGAAGGGCGCAGGCAAGGTTGGTGAAAATCAGGATAAGCCGTCTTGGACGCTCACAATCGAAGACCTGAAGAAGGTGATGAAAGAAAACACCAGCATCCTTGTTACGGACAAGATTACGGTTGAGGTCGTTTACACGGCGTATCTGAACGAAGAAGCGCAGGTCTTCAACGCGAGCGCCAACAGCACGGACAACAAGAACAGCGTCGATTTGGAATACTCCAACAACCCCAATGCTGATGGCATGGGCAAAACGCCGGAAGACCATGTGTGGCTCTTCACCTATGTTGTGAACAACACGAAGTATGCGAACACGGCTGAGGCAGGCAACGAACTGGAAGGCGCTGGCTTCACGCTTTATGACCAAAATGATCGTGTTGTTCCGCTGTGGAAGGATGCCGCTGGCAATTACGTTGTCGCAGGCACCACGAAGCCGAATGATACCTATACGGATGTCGCAAACAATGAAATGATTACGGAAGCCAATGGTACGTTCAACATCATCGGTCTGGATCACGGCACGTACACGCTGAAGGAAACCACGGTTCCTGCTACCTATAATCCGCTGGATCCTGTCACCATCACGATTTCGGCAGACCACAAGGAAGCTGCTGGTGGTGCAAGTGCAACCATGGAACTCACGGCGGCTTCTACGATGAACAACAAGCTCGTCAACAAGTCCGGCGCGACCCTGCCTGAGACCGGCGGCATCGGCACGACCATCTTCTACGTGCTGGGCGGCATGATGTTCGTGGGCGCGGCGCTCATCCTCATCGTTCGCCGCAAGGCCGAAGCGGACGAAATCTAATTTCTCTCCCGCAATTCGTTGAACATCCCCATGTTCTGATGAAACCCCTGCCGGGCGGTGCGCGCAATGCCGCCGCCCGGCATTCCCAAATGGGGAAATGAAGCATGTTTGCAGAAAGGAGGCGGCTCATGAAGCGCAATATGACAACCATTTTGCTGTTTGTGGTGCTGTTTGTGGGTCTGGCGCTCCTTCTGTACCCGTCCGTGTCGGATTTCTACAATTCCTTCCACCAGTCGCGTGCCGTAGCCACCTACAACACGGTGGTGGAGCAGGAGTCCAAGAAGGATTACGAGGCGGATTGGGCGGCGGCAAACGCTTATAACGAAAAACTCCGCGCACAGTCCACCGTTGATCGCTTGATCATGACCGACGAGGAGCGCGAGGAGTACGACGCGGTGATGAATGTCGGCGGTTCGGGCATCATCGGGGTGATTGAGATTCCGCAGATTGCCGTGACGCTGCCGCTGTATCACTCGACGAACGCCAACGTGCTTCAGGTCGCCGTCGGTCACATTGAGGGCACAAGCCTGCCGACTGGTGAACCGGGGACGCATTCCGCCTTCTCGGCGCATCGAGGGCTGCCCTCCGCCAAGCTCTTTACCAACCTTGACCAGCTCACCTACGGCGATACCTTCACCCTCCGCGTGCTGGACAAGGTCCTGACCTATGAAATCGACCAGATTCTCATTGTCGAGCCGCATGACGTCAGCGCACTGCAAATCTATGACGGCATGGATTTGTGCACGCTCGTCACCTGCACGCCCTACGGCATTAACTCGCACCGGCTGCTTGTCCGCGGACACCGGGTCGAAACGTCGCTTGCGCAGCTATCCGTGCGCATCTCCGCGGACGCACTCGTGATTGACCCCTACATCGTCGCGCCGATTGTCGCCGCGCCGATGCTGCTGATTCTCCTCATTCTCATGCTGGTAACAACCAGCCCGAAACACAAGAAGCGGAAAGGAGCTGAGCGGTCGTGATGAGCCGCAAACCCTCGCGCCTGCTGGCGCTTGTCCTGCTGACAGCATTGTGCTGCCTTCTGCTTGCGCCCTGCGCGCTTGCCTTTGAACGGGTGGATTTGACGCACCCCTTGACGTTCGCCATTCAGGCGGATGACAACGAGGATGATGCGCACCTGCCCGGCGTGACCTTCCAGCTGTATCAGGTGGCGGACATGGATGCGGACGCTCGGTTCGCCCTGCGCAGCCCGTACAGCACCCTGAATATCGACATTAACGCGCTGAAGAATGCGGCGGACTGGGCAGCCGCGTCCGAAGCGATGAAAGCCCTCACCGCGTCCGAAACGCCTGATTTCACCGGCACGACGGATGAAAACGGTCGAGTTGCCTTCGCGGGACTCAACCCCGGTCTGTACCTTGTTTCTGGCACGCCGGTTATCATCGGCGGCTGGGCGTACAGCTTCCAGTCCTTCCTGACCTCTGTGCCGACGCGCAATGTGGACGACGAGTGGCAGTACGATGTCCTCTCCACCATCAAGCTGGAGCGTTCCCCCGCGCTGATTGACCTTGAGTGCGTCAAGGTGTGGGATGACGACAACCGCGGCACATATCGCCCTGTGCAGATTGAAATTCATCTGATGCAGGACGGTCAGCATATCGACACGGTGATTCTGAACAGCGAAAACAACTGGCATCATATCTTCAAGGATTTGCCGGCTGACCATGTGTACACCCTCAACGAGATTCTGGGGGCTGACGTGTACTATGAGCCGGAATATTCCATCGAAAACGGCGTGTATGTGATTACCAACCGCCGCACGGTCACGCCGACCCCGACCGCCCCGATTCCCGAAACGGGGCAGCTGTGGTGGCCGGTGCCGATTCTGGCGGGTGCGGGCATGATTCTGTTCGTCATTGGCTGGATTCTGCACCGGAAATGGAGCCAAGAGCATGAAGAACCGTAAGGGCAATTTGCTGATGACGCTGGGGCTGGTGCTGATTTTGGCGGCACTGGCGCTGGTGGGCTACAACCAGTGGGATGCCAGCCGCGCGCAGCAGGAGTCGGATGATGCGCTGATGGCGCTGGAGCAGATTCGCATTCAGCGGCAGATGGAATCGCAGCAAACCGCTGCACCGCCCGTAATCACCGCGACGATGATGCCGACTGACACACCCGCGACGGATGCGCCGATAACCGACGCGCCGACGGCGGATGCCACTGCGGCGGATACCCCGGCAGCATCCACGCCCTCCGTAACTGACGCACTGACGACCGACATTCCGCGTGATGACGTAACCGCCACGAACACCCCTGCGACGGATGCGCCCGCAACGGCGAATCCTGCGACGAATCCGCCGAAACCGACAAACGTGCCGACGGCAGGAACTGCGACGAATCCACCGAAACCGACGAGCGCGCCGACGGCAGGGACTGCGACGAATCCGCCGAAGCCGACGAGCGCGCCGC
>FR899902.1:42923-50052 GCA_000437595.1 Faecalibacterium sp. CAG:74
CGACGGCAGGAGATGCGCCGAACCCGCCGAATCCGACAAACGCGCCGACAGCAGAAACTGCAACGAATCCGCCGAAGCCGACAAACGCGCCGACAGCAGGGACTGCGACGAATCCGCCGAAGCCGACGAGCGTGCCGACGGCAGGGGATGCGACGAATCCGCCGAAACCGACGAGCGCGCCGACGGCAGGGACTGCAACGAATCCGCCGAAGCCGACGAGCACGCCGGATGCCGCGCAGACATCAAATCCGACGAGCACGCCGGAAATCACCGAAACGCCCATGCCGACGGAATCCCCCGAACCGACCGAAACGCCTGAACCGACACTGTCCCCCGAACCCACGTCGACACCCACGCCCGCGCCGACGGGCAAGCTCTACGAGCGCGTGCCGGGAATCGAAATGCCGGGCGAGAAGGTCAATGGGCATGAGTATATCGGCACGCTGTCCATCCCGTCGCTGGGGCTGAAAGTGCCGGTGCAGCGCAATTGGTCGTACGAGAACCTGAGCGTGTCGCCGTGTCGCTATTCCGGCAGCGCCTACGCGGGCAACCTCGCTATTATTGCGCACACCTACCACTTTGGCAAGCTGAGCAGCTTGGCGCTGGACGCAACCGTTACCTTCACGGACATGGAGAATAACGTTTTCCGCTACGTTGTGCGGGAGAAAAACACGATTTCCCCCAACGATGCGAACGAAATTGCCCATTCCGACTATGACCTGACGCTTGTGACCTGCACCCTCAGCGGTACAAAACGCGTGGCGGTGTACTGCGAGCGCGTGAAATAATCCAACAAAAGGACTGTCTGCAACGGGCAGCCCTTTTTTCGTGAAATCCATGCAACACGGCAGGAATTGACGGGGTGGAGCGCGAAATAAACAAGCGCGGCGTAACTTTCGCCGCAGGAAGGGAAAGCAACCTTGAACTGGAAAATACACCTTTATCGTGCTATCCTCTGGCTGATTACGCTGTCCCTGCTGCTGGTGATGTTCGGCTTCTCGGCACAGGAAGGCACGCAGTCCAGCAGCATCAGCGATAAAATTGCCCGCCCAATTACGGATTCTCTGGCGCAGCGGCAGGGACTGACGGGGCAGGCGTACTGGAAGCTGTATGTACAGGTGGATTTTGCCGTGCGGAAAACGGCGCATTTCTTGGAGTACACGCTCTTGGGAATCCTGCTGACGCTGCTGCTGGACAGCTACTGCGCCCGCTGGCACTGGCTGTCATGGGCGGGATGTACGCTCTATGCCGCGACGGACGAAATCCATCAGCTTTTCGTTGCCGGGCGCACGGGCAAGTGGCAGGATGTGCTGGTGGATTCATCGGGCGCGCTGGCGGGGCTGCTGATGGCGATGTTTATGCTCTGGCTGATTCGGCGGCGCAGGGCGAAAAAGCAATCAACATAATAAATAGGAGGCAGATTATGCTGACAATCGAACAGCTTTACGACCTTAACCACACTTTGGCGGCGGATTACCTGCGGCAGTTTACCTATCCGTGGGAGGCGCTTGTGGGCATCAAGGCGGAAATCCTGCGTATCGGCGCGGCGCTTGACCCGGCGGAATACACCGAAGTCAGCGAGCATGTCTGGGTGCACAAAACCGCGACGGTTGCGCCGACGGCGTATCTGGGTGCGCCCTGCATCATCGGCGCGCGGACGGAAGTGCGGCATTGCGCGTTCATCCGCGGCAGTGCGCTGGTAGGGGCAGACTGCGTGGTCGGCAACTCTGTGGAGCTGAAGAACGTGATTCTTTTCGACCATGTGCAGACGCCGCACTACAACTACGTCGGCGACAGCATCCTCGGTTATTGCAGCCACATGGGGGCAGGGTCGATTACCAGCAACGTGAAGAGCGACAAGACGCTGGTGACGGTTCGCGGCGCAGGCGAAAGCATGGCAACCGGCTTGAAGAAAATGGGGGCAATGCTTGGCGACTATGTGGAAGTCGGCTGCAACAGCGTGCTGAACCCCGGCACGGTTATCGGGCGGGAGAGCCAAATCTACCCGCTGAGCTGCGTGCGTGGTGAAGTGCCCGAAAGAAGCATCTGGAAAACTGGCGGCGTGGTGGTGAAAAAGCAATGATTCAGCCGATTGTGAGAGATGTGATGTTCCTGTCCTGCAAGAGCCAGATGGCGACGGCGGAGGATCTGCCCGTTGCGCGTGACCTCGCGGATACCCTGCGCGCCCATGCGCACGAGTGCGTCGGCATGGCGGCGAACATGATTGGCGTCCGCAAGCGCATCATTGCGGTGATGGCGGGGAAAACCGTGCTGGTGATGCTCAACCCGGTCATCACGGATCGCCAGATTCCCTTCGCAGCGCAGGAGGGGTGCTTGTCGCTGGACGGCGAGCGCCCGTGTTTGCGGTATCAGCAGATTTTGATGGAATATCAGGATGAGCAGCTGCAGCGGCATGTGCAGCGGTTCTCTGGTTTCACCGCGCAGGTGATTCAGCATGAGGTGGATCATTTGGAAGGCATCATTATTTGAGGTGAGGACATGACTATCACACAAACGCTCTGTCAGGAGTTCCAAACCGCCCCGTGGCAAATCGACGCCGTCATTCGCCTGCTTGACGAGGGCTGCACGCTGCCGTTTATCGCGCGTTACCGCAAGGAACAGCACGGGTCGCTGGATGACCAGAAGCTGCGCGAAATCAGCGAACGGCTGACGGCACTGCGGGCGCTCGAAGCGCGTCGGCAGGAAATCAGTGAAAGCCTGCAAAAGTTAGATGTCTGGACGGAGAAGCTGCAAAGCGACCTCGATGCTGCCGCGACATTGGCGCAATTGGAGGATATTTATCGCCCGTACCGCCCGAAGCGCCGTACCCGCGCGTCCATTGCCAAGGAGAAGGGGCTGGAGCCGCTCGCGAACGCGCTGATGCTCCAGCAGCGGAACATGATGGCGCCGGAAACCATCGCCCTGCGCTATGTGAACGCGGAGAAGGGCGTCGAAACGGCGGAGGATGCCCTGCAAGGCGCGATGGATATTATCGCCGAGGTCGTCAGCGACGATGCCGCCGTCCGCACGAAGCTCAAAACGTACTACCATCAAACGGCGATGGTCGCGACGGTCGCGGCGAAAGACGAGGACAGCACCTACCGCATGTACTACGACCACCGCGAGCCGCTGCGCCTGATGCCGTCGCACCGGGTGCTGGCGATGAACCGCGGGGAGAAGGAGGGCTTCCTCAAAGTCGCGCTGGACGTGGACAAGGAGAAGGCGCAGCAGCTCGTGCGCTATGGCTTTGTGCAGCAGACGGGCAGCCCGGCGTGCAAGTACGTTGCGCAGGCGTGCGACGACGCGTACACGCGCCTGATTGCGCCGTCGCTGGACACGGAACTGCGCGCGGAATTGACCGACAAGGCGAGCGCAGCGGCGATTCGCGTGTTCGCGCTGAACCTGCGCCCGCTGCTGATGCAGCCGCCGGTGCGAGGAAAGGTCGCGATGGGGCTTGACCCCGGCATCCGCACGGGCTGCAAGGTCGCGGTTGTGGACGAAACCGGGCGCGTGCTGGATACGGGCGTCATTTTCCCGCTGCCCAGCCACGGCAAGGTTGCACAGGCGAAGGAAACCGTCAAGCGGATGATCCAGAAGCACCACGTCGGCATCGTCGCCATTGGCAACGGCACGGCGGGGCGCGAGACAGAGCAGTTCTTCGTCGAGGTGATGAAGGAGCTGGCGCTGGGCGACGCGCTCAAATACATGGTCGTCAGCGAGGCGGGCGCGTCGGTGTATTCCGCGTCGAAGCTGGCGGCGGAGGAGTTCCCGCAGTTTGATGTCAGTCTGCGTTCGGCGGTGTCGATTGCGCGGCGGCTGCAGGATCCGCTGGCGGAGCTGGTCAAAATCGATCCGAAGGCGATTGGCGTAGGACAGTATCAGCATGACCTAAAAGCAGCGGAACTGGACGCGGCGCTGGGCGGCGTGGTCGAGGACTGTGTGAACAGCGTTGGTGTGGATGTGAATACGGCGAGCGTGTCGCTGCTGAGTTACGTCGCGGGCATCAACACGACCGTCGCGAAGAACATCGTGGCGTACCGCGAGGAAAATGGAGCGTTCACGACCCGCGCACAGCTGAAGAAAGTGCCGCGCCTTGGCCCCAAAGCCTTCGAACAGTGCGCAGGCTTCCTGCGCATTCCCGGCGGCAAGGACTTGATAGAGAACACAGGTGTTCACCCGGAGAGTTACGACGCGGCGCGCGCCCTTTTGAAGCACTTTTCGCTCACCCCGGCGGAGGCGGTCGGCAAGCTGCTGACCTTGGCGGACGCGGAGGGGTTCGCGGCGCTGGCGAAGCAGCTGAATGTGGGTGAACCGACCCTGCGCGACATTGCGGCGGAGCTGTCCCGCCCCGGCCGCGACCCGCGCGATGAGCTGCCGCAGGTGCTGATGCGCAGCGACGTGATGGATTTGAAGGACTTGCAGCCCGGCATGGAGCTTCGCGGCACGGTGCGCAACGTGACTGACTTCGGCGCGTTTGTGGATATCGGCGTTCACCGCGACGGCTTGGTGCATATCAGCCAGATGGCGCAGCGCCGCGTGAATCATCCGAGCGAAGTCGTCCGAGTCGGCGACATCGTGACCGTGTGGGTGCTGGAAGCGGATGCGAAAACGAACAGAATTAGTCTGACAATGCGTCCGCCGGCGAAAGGGGAAGGCAATTTCTCAACAACCAAAAGCACACAAACTAAAAAACTAACATAACAGACCTGTAACATCCGAAGGGGCACCGAAGGTTTCCAAAGGGCGATCGGAAAGCCCTTTGGTCGCTCCCGCAGGAGCGAAATCCCTGCGTAACAATCCAATTCTATAAGCAATAGGAGGAAAATTCATGCAAAACATGCGAAAATGGATTGCACTATTCTTGACCATGCTGCTGCCGGTGCTTCCGGCAGCCGCCGAGGAGGAATCAACCATGCTAACAGGCAAAACAGCGACGGAAATCGTCGAGATGATGGGTTTCGGGTGGAATCTGGGCAATACGCTGGACGCAACCGGCGGCAATACCGCGGATGTGACCGCGCAGGAGCAGTCGTGGGGGAACGCGAAAATCACCCCGGAACTGATGGTGCGCGTGAAGGAAGCGGGCTTTGACACCATCCGCATTCCCGTGACTTGGTACCGCTATACCTCGGACGATGGGACGTACACCATCCGCGAGGACTTCCTCCAGCATGTCCATGAAGTGGTCGAATGGGCGCGAGAGGCGGACTTGTTCGTCATCCTCAATGTGCACCACGAAGCGTGGATTAACGAGCCGAATTTCGCGGCGGACGCGGAGAAAATCGGCGAGCAGCTGACGGCAATGTGGCGGCAGATTGCGGACACCTTCGCCGACTTTGACCAGCATGTGATTTTCGAGGGCATGAACGAGCCGCGCGCGCAGGGTACGAACTATGAGTGGGGCGGCAACGCGGCGTGCTACGCTGCCGTCAACTACCTCAACCAAGTGTTTGTGAACACCATCCGCAAGGACGCCAAGGGCTGCAACGCCGAGCGCTGCCTGATGATTCCGGGCTACGCGGCGACCAGCTCCCCGGCGGGCACGGCGGCGATTGCCCTGCCGACGGTGGATGGCGAAGCGGCGGCAAACATCATCGTGTCTGTGCATTCGTACGACCCGCAGACCTTCTGCCTGCAGGATACGCAGACGACGTTCGACCCGGAGAAGGATGGCGCGAAAATCAACCGCGTGTTCGAGAACATCAAGGAAACCTTCCTTGACCGGGGGATTCCGGTCGTGATGGGCGAAACGGGTGCGACGAACACGAATGGCAATCACGACGAGCGCGCGAAGTGGGCGTACTGTGTCGCGCAGAATGCCCAGCGCTACGGCGTGCCGATTGTCATCTGGGATAATGGGAACAATCAGACGTCCGGCGGTGAGTGCCACGCCTGGATTCGCCGCGCGGTGAATCCGAAGCTGCGCAGTCAGGCGACGAGCGTGGTGTACCCGCAGGTGCTGGACGCGCTGTGGGAGGGCAAGAACAGCGCGGCATGGGGCAGTGCGCTGACGGAAGTGCGCGCAGCGGCGGACGAGAGCATCCTCTGGGCGAACGCCGACGGCTTGACGAGCCAGAAGGAATGGGATTCCTCCTACATCCAGCTCGAAGCGAAAATAGAGTGGTTCGCGGACGGCGCACGCATTGGCATTCGCTATTCCGGCGCGGGTACGCCTAAAATCGTGCTGGACAGCGCGGAAAAGAGCGTCTGGTGGATTCCGGTGGACGCGGCGAGCGTCGAACAGAACGCGGACGGTACGAAGACCGCGTGGTTCACGAGCGAAATCCTGCTGGCGGAAATGCGCAAAAACGGCGTTGATAGCCCTGCACAGCTGCAAAATTGTTATGTCATCGCGACGAACGGGAAGATTACCGCTTACCGCATCAAGGTGGAGGGCATGGCGACGGCGCTGACGACCTACCATGTGAACGGCAGCGCGATTCATCAGGCGGATTTGCCGGATGCCCCGACCTACCCGCACATGACCTTCTGCGGCTGGTACACCACGCCGGATTACCAGCCCGGCACGGAAGTCACGGGCGCAAGCGGCGCTTCGGACGCATGGGCGAAGATGGCGCTGGACATGAGTGTCATTAAGTAACAAAGGAGTCAAACAACGTTGGATTTTGAATATCTGCTGTTTTTGCAGAACCTCCGGGCGGAGGCGCCGAACTTCATCAACAGCTTGCTGCTCTTCATTTCGGAATTTGCCGCCGGGTCGCTGCCGGTTGTCATTATCGTCGTATTTTACTGGTGCATCGACAAGCGCACCGGGCAGCGGATGGGGCTGTGCTTCGCGGGTGCAACGATGGTGACGCAGCTCATCAAGAATATCGCGTGCGTCTATCGCCCGTGGAAGCAGGATGCGCGGCTGCAAATCGCTCCGGAAGCGGCGGCAACGGCAACGGGCTACTCGTTCCCCAGCGGACATGCGACACTGGCAGCGTCCTTTTACGGAAACATCGCGGCGTACCTGAAAAAGTACAGCAAATGGTGGATTCTGCCGTGTGTGCTGCTGACGCTGCTGACGGCGTTTGCCCGCAACTGGCTCGGCGCGCACACGCCGCAGGACGTGCTGGTTGGGATGATGATTGCGCTGGTCGTGCTGCTGCTGTCAAAATACCTGCTG
>FR899902.1:50135-63604 GCA_000437595.1 Faecalibacterium sp. CAG:74
ATTGGCATCATCCTGTCTGCCGCGATGCTGATTTACACCAGCGTGAAGCCGTATCCGATGGATGTGCTGCCGGACGGAACGCTGCTGGTTGACCCGTGGGACATGGTGACGGACTGCTACAAGGCGGCGGGGGCGATGATGGGCTTCTGCCTTGGCTGGGTGCTGGAGAGGCACTTTGTCGGTTTTGATGCAAAGGGTGCGGGCAAGGCGCGCGTGATTCGCGGCGTGGTCGGCGTGGCGCTGCTGCTGGCGGTGCGGAAGGGAATGAAGGCGGCGGGTAATCTGCTGCTGGATGCGCACTGGCTGGGCTTTGCAGAGATGTTCGGGCTGATGCTGTTCGCGATTGTGCTGTATCCGGCACTGTTCCAGTGGGTGGAGAGAAGGAAAAGCAAATCATGAAATTGGGTGCTTCGGGCGAAAATGGCTCGGAGCGCCTTTTTTGTGGTTCTTCACGGAAAGTTGGGGGAGCAAACAAGGGATTAGGCGAAGCCCCAAAAGCTGCACGCGGAAGGAGCATGAAAGTGCGACCAACCCAATCGCGAAAAGGGGTCAAGGGGCAATGCCCCTTGCAGGGTCAAGGGACAGCGTCCCTTGTGGGGTTTGGGGCAACGCCCCAACTGTTCCACGGGCGACCATTCCAAAGGAAAAGTCAACAAAGGCGCAGGCAGCGAAGCGTCCCTGCCGGCAACTTTGCGCTCCCGCAGGAGCGCCCCCAACTTGCTTTTCCCACCCCTTGCACATTGCCGCGCCAAATGGGCGCGACCGAGCAGCTGGCCCAAGCTTCCGTGAAGAACTTTTTTGTGTACGCATTTTGTGCATGAACGCATATGCGCCGGGATATGATAGGAATACGCACCCGGAAAGGATGCAGGAAAGAGAGGAAAGACGCATGGAAGAACGCAAATGTGTCGGTTGGCAGGAACAGGAGACATCCCGCCTGTTTTCCGCTGTGCAGGAGGCGCGGGGCAGCGGCGCACCGCTTCGGCAAGTGTTCGAGGACTTATCCGTGGACTTGGGACGCAAACCCAACAGCATCCGCAACTACTATTACGCCTGTTTGCGGAATCAGGAGCAGAATACGCCGCGCGTACAGGCGTTCATTCCCTTCACGGAGGCGGAGACGCATGACCTCTTGCGTCAGGTGCTGACGGGCTGCGGGCAGGGCATGAGCGTCCGCGCGTGTGTTATGCGGATGGCAGACGGCGACCACAGCCGGATGCTGCGCTATCAGAATAAGTACCGCGCGATTTTGAAGCATCATCCGGAGATGATTGCGCAGGTGCGGCAGGAGCTGCTGGCAGAGGGCGTTGCTGCGCCCGCGCAGGGGAAGAATCCGCCTGATGAGGCAGAAAACCGCGCCGCGTCCCAGATGATGGCAGAACCGTGCGTGCTGAAAATGCTGGAGGGCATGAAGGAGCTGCTTTGCCGGGCGTCGGCGGCGGAGGAAAAGGAGCAATTGCAGCGTTCGCTCGATCGAATGCGCGTGGAGCAGGATTTGCGGCGGATTGCGTGGGAGAAGGATTATGACGCGGCTGTGCAGCTGATTCGGGAGATGCGGGCGTGCTTGGAAAGCGTTCGTAATTCGCTGGACGGGGAGAAGCGCTGCGATGTGGAGGATTGCCTTGCGAAAGCCGCCTCGTTCCCCAATAAACACGCGGGCGAAGCATGAAAGTGTCACCGATTGAATCGCGTGTAAGGGCTAAGGTGGAGGACTTCGGCACGCTTCATTCGCCCCTTGCGTTCCCACGAAAAATGCGGTATACTGTCCTTGTAAAGGGGGCATCCACATGGAAATCGGAATTCGGCTGCATGATACGGCGGGGAGTAATTTGGAGGAACACCTGCGTAACGCAAAGGAGCAGGGGTTTTCCTGTGTTCATATCGCGATGAGCAAGGTCGTGCCGGGGTTTAAGATGGCGGATGCGCCGGAGCTGCTGACGGACGCGCTGGCGGATGAGGTGCGCGGGCTGCTGGAAAAGTACAATCAGCGGTGCGTGCTGCTGGGGTGCTATTTGAACCTGTGCAGCCCCGATTTGTCGGCGCACGAGCGCACACTGATGAATTATCGTGCGCATTTGCGGTTTGGCAAAAAAATCGGTGCGCTGATGGTCGGCACGGAAACCGGCGCGCCCAATATCGGTTACAAATCCTGCCCGGAGTGCCGGACGGAGGAGAGCCTGCGCCTGTTTATCGAGCGCGTGAAGCCTGTCGTCCGCTGGGCGGAGGAAGAGGGCATGATGCTTGCTATCGAGCCGGTCATGCGGCACATCGTCTGCACGGCGGAAAGGTGCCAGCGGGTGCTGGCGGAGGTGCAGTCCGAAAACCTGCGGGTTATTCTTGATGCGGTGAACCTGCTCGACCGCGAGAACGTCCATCAGGTGCAAGAAGTCGTAACGGATGCGATTGCGCGTTTGGGGGATTCCGCCGAGCTGCTGCACATCAAGGATTTCCTGCCCGATGGTACGGACGAGTGCGCATGGGCGCGGCAGAATATCGCGAATGTCAACATGTTTGATGGGCTGCTGTCGATTGCGCCGGGGCTGGGGCAGATGGATTACCGCCCGCTGATGCAGCTCGCGAAGCGCCGGAATCTGCCGATGACGCTGGAGAACACGAATCCGCAGAACGCGGTGTCGGCGCGCCAGACACTCGAAAAGACGCTGGAGGAATGCTGAATGGCAATGGATTTGCAGCGCCTGATGAGTCTGCTGCGCCAGTGTATGCAGCGCTACGATATGGTGTCGGCAGGGGATAAAATCGCGGTCGGACTGTCCGGCGGCAAGGATAGCCTGACGCTGCTGATGGGCCTGAAGCACCTCCAGCGGTTCTATCCCGTGCCGTATAAGCTGTGCGCGATTCATGTCGGCAGCGGTGCGCCGGGCAGCGAGGCAGACGTGGAGACGATGCGGCAGTTCTGCGAAGGATTAGACGTGCCGTTCTATTTTGTGGATGCAAAGGTGTACCAGATTGTGTTTGAAATCCGCAAGGAGAAGCACCCGTGCAGCCTGTGCGCCAAGCTCCGGCGCGGCGCGCTCAACGACAAGGCAATGGCGCTGGGATGCAATAAAATCGCGTATGCGCACCATCAGGACGATTTCATCGAAACGAGCCTGATGAATCTGATGCTGGAGGGGCACTACGACTGCTTTCCGCCCGTGACGCACCTCGACCGCACGAACCTGCAAGTCCTTCGCCCCATGCTCATGGTCAAGGAGCGCGACGTGATTGGCTTCGCACGGAGGGAAAATCTGCCTGTTGTCAAGAATCCATGCCCTGCCGATGGGCATACACGCCGGCAGGATGTGAAGGACTTCATCCGGCGCAGTCGCGACGTCTTTCCGCAGGGACGCGAATGCCTATATGCATCGCTGCTGGACTATTTCGACCGAAATGTGACGAAAAATGCAAAAAACGGGCAAAAATCCTCCGAAAACGATATTTTTGGTGAAAAACAACAAAAGCTTTCGAAAAAAATACGAAAAAATGGCGCATTTAGCCGAAAAAAATGTACAAAACGCCCGAAAACAGGGAAGTAACGCTGTAATGATGACAAGTAACCTACTTGACACCATCCGAAAGTAGTGTATAATGGACAATATACATTGGTATAGGTCTCTGATTGCAAAGGCACAGTCCGTCCACCTGCCAATGTATAAGAATGGCTAAAGTGTCACTAAGAACCGAATTTGGCAGATGCGAAATGCCCTCCGACGCAAAATTATCGGGGGGGGGTATTTTGTCTGCCGATTTTGCAACCTCTGGTTTCACACCGCCCGATGGAAAGTAGGACAAGCCGATGATTACCATGCAGGAAATGGAGAAGGAGCTGGCCATTTACCGCAAGAACTTTACCGCGGTTCGCCTCATCAGCGAGGCAGATATCTTGCGTACAATTGAAGCGCGCAAGCACAATCCGGCTTCACGCGCCTGCCCCTGCCGGGATGGGCGGATGACATCGCAGGGATGCCGAAACTGCATCGTTCTCCGGGCGTACATGGAGAAATGCAAGAAAATCAAGCTCGAATATGATGACCCGAATGTTTATCAGGTGACAGCGCGTTATTTGCATGTCGAGGGCGGGCGTTATGTGCTGGAACTGGTGCAGAAACTTGACGACGACATGATGATTGACGCCGAGTCGGGCGAGAAGCTTGCCAATCGCCTGTCCAGTTATGAGGACAAGCTGTACCACGATGCGCTCACGGGGACGCTCAACCGCCGCTATTACGAGGAACACATGTGCAAAACCGTCTATGAGGCGGGCATTGCCATGATTGATGTGGATAACTTCAAACTTTATAATGATGTTTTCGGGCATCGCGCGGGCGATGTTGTGCTGGAGACGATGGCGCAGTCCGTTAAGCTGCATACCGCGAGCGGCGATCTGCTGGTGCGCCTGGGCGGAGACGAGTTCCTGCTGGTTATGCCCGGCATCCCCGCTGACCGCCTGTACAGCCGCCTGCTGCAAGTGAGCGAGGCGGTGCACAATACGCCTGTGCCGGGGTACACGAATCTGCAAATTTCGATTAGCATCGGCGGCGTGATGGGCAACGGCCGCCTGCTGGAAACTGCCGTGGAGCAGGCTGACCAGCTGATGTATCAGGCGAAAACGCGCACGAACATGGTTATGACGGAGATGATGCTGGCGCAGTCGTCGGAGCAGGAGAATGAGCTGCACGCGCGGAAAGAGCGCATCCTGATTGTGGATGACTCGGAGTTGAACCGCGCGCTGCTGACGGAAATGCTGGAGGACGACTACGAAATTCTGGAAGCTGCGAACGGGCAGGAGTGCATGGACATTCTGAACGCGGGCAGCGATAAAATTTCGCTGATGCTGCTGGATCTGCTGATGCCTGTGATGGACGGCTTCGAGGTGCTGGCGTCGATGAACCGCAGCCACATGCTGGAAAATCTGCCGGTTATCATGATATCCAGCGAGGACTCGGATGCTTTTATCCGCCGCGCCTACGAGCAGGGCGTGAGCGACTACATCAGCCGCCCGTTCGATGCGAAAGTAGTCTATCGGCGCGTTTACAACACCATTAAGCTGTACGCCAAGCAGCGTCGTCTGGTGTCAATGGTCACGAGCCAAATCCTCGAAAAAGAAAAGAACAACATGCTGCTGATTAACATCCTGAGCCATGTGGTGGAGTTCCGGAACGGTCAAAACGGCTCGCATGTGCAGCATATGCGGCAACTGTCGGAGCGGCTTCTGGAGATGCTGTGTGCCAAAACCGACCGCTACCGCCTGACCCCGCAGGACTGCAACCTGATTGCCCTTGCGTCGTCAATGCACGATATTGGTAAAATCGCCATTGACGCAAAAATTCTGAATAAACCCGGAAAGCTGACACCGGAAGAGTTCGAGCAGATGAAGCAGCACACGATTCTTGGCGCGAAGATGCTCGACGACCTTGCGGCGCACCACAACGAGAAGCTGGTGCGCACGGCATGCGACATTTGCCGCTGGCACCACGAGCGCTATGATGGGCACGGATATCCCGACGGTCTGGTGGGGGACGAAATCCCGATTTCGGCGCAGGTCGTTTCGCTGGCGGATGTGTACGATGCACTCATCAGTGAGCGCGTCTACAAACCCGCGTACAGCCACGAACAGGCGATGGCTATGATCCTGAACGGCGAGTGCGGCGTGTTTAATCCGCTGCTGATTGAGTGCCTGAAGGAACTTCAGGAGACGCTGCGGCGCGAGCTTGAAGTGGCGCCGTTTGACGCGAAGCGCGAAAAAGCACCGGGCGACGGCAAAAAAACTGTAGAATCCAAAGAATAAAAGACGACCCGACTGCCGGCAATATCGGCGGGGGGGGGGGGGGGGGTTTTTTTTTGTAATATTTTAGAGGGGGTTTTTTGTCGATTGATTTACCATTGGTTAACGTGTACGCGGTTTTCTTCGTAGCGGCTGGGGCGCACTGCACGCATGTCGATATCCTCCGCCGGATAGCCGAGCGCGAGGATCGAGTGCGGTACAATCGTCTCCGGCAGCTGGAAAATTGCCGCCTGCCGCTTCACGCGCGTTTCGTCCGGCCAAGTGCCAAGCCAGACCGATCCGATGCCGAGGTCGTTCGCCGCTAACGTCATGTTCTGCGCGGCAATCGCGGCGTCAATCACCCAGAAATCCGGCGCGGGCGGAAAAGCGCGGTCGAGGTCGCCGCAGACAAGAATCGCCGCCGCTGCCTGATTCAGCATCCGCGCGACGCGTCCGTTCGCCTCCGCCATCTGCGCGAGCTTTTCCCGGTCGGTTACGACAATGAACGCCCATTCGCGGGCGTTGACGGCGCACGGCCCGCTCATCGCGGCTTCGAGAATGGTGTGGAGTTTGTCGGGTTCAATCGGCTTGTCAGCAAATTTGCGCACGCTGCGGCGGGTGAGGATGTTCTGCATGGTTTCCATGGGGGGAGACTCCTTTCAATGATGATAAATAGTGTTTTTTGCATTGCGCAGGGGTTTCGCCACTGCGGACGCGATTCCACTGCGACCAATAAAGTTCCATGAGAAAATGTCAGCAGCGGAAGCATACGCTGCCATCCTCAGCATAACACATTTGTGTGCGCAAGACAACGCGCACCACCGAAAAAAATCGCGGGTGGAAAATTGTGCAGCCGCGAAGTTTCCCGGCGGGTCATGTACAAATGGGAAAGAATGTGGTATAATAAAACATGAGCCGCGAGGAACGGCTCGGAAAGGATGAAACACCAATGCTCGATCAGAACGTTGCACGGGAAGTATTGCAGGAAGCGGTACGTACCGGCGGTGATTTCGCTGAAATTTTCATGGAAGACCGCATTGACCACGCAATGGGGATGCGCTCTCATAAGCTGGAAAGCGCGACGACAAGCCGGACGCACGGCGCGGGCGTGCGCGTGTTCAGCGGTACGAATGCGATTTATGCCTACACCAACGATACCAGCCGGGAAGGGCTGATGAACTGTGCGCGTCAGGCAGCAGCGGCGGTGCGCGGCGGCAAGGGCTGCGTCGTTGCGCCGTTTAAGCCGTGGGATGCTTCCCGCCCGGAAGAAATTCTGCTCCTGCCGACTGACGTGAAGGCGGCACTCAAAGCGGAGAAGCTCCGCGCGGCGGAAGCGGCGGCGCGCAGCATTTCCCCGGAAATTGTGCAGGTGATGGCGAATTATGGCGACCATGTGCAGGATGTGTGCATCTGCAATACCGAGGGCGTGTTCGTGACCGACCGCCGTGTGCAGACGCGCCTGCGCGTGAGTGCGATTGCCAGCAACGGCACGGAGAATCAGTCCGGCAGTGATGCGCCCGGCGCGTCCATGGGCTTTGAATTGTTTGACACGCGCGTGAATGCGGAGGAATCAGGGAAAATTGCTGCCCAGCAGGCAGTGACGATGCTTCATGCACCGGTCTGCCCCGCGGGTGTGATGCCCGTCGCGATTGACAACGGCTTCGGCGGCGTTATCTTCCACGAGGCGTGCGGCCATTCTCTGGAGGCTACCAGCGTGGGCATCGGCGTGAGCGAATTCTGCGGCAAGCTCGGCCAGCAGATTGCCTCGCCCATCGTGACCGCCATCGACGACGGCACGCTTGTCAACAACTGGGGTCAAATTCATGTGGACGACGAAGGCACGCCCAGTCAGCGCACGGTGCTGATTGAGAACGGCATTTTGAAGAGCTACATGGTGGACCGCCTCGGCAGCCGCCGGATGAATCACCCGATTACCGGCTCCTCCCGCCGCGAAAGCTATGCCTATGCCCCCACGAGCCGTATGCGCTCCACCTTCATCGCCCCCGGCAATGACAGCAACGAGGAAATCATCGCGTCCATGGGCGACGGTCTGTATGCCCGCAAGATGGGCGGCGGATCCGTCAACCCGGCGACGGGCGAATTCAACTTCTCCGTGGCGGAAGCGTATCTGGTGCGCGACGGCAAGATTGCCCACCCGGTGCGCGGCGCGTCCCTGATTGGGCGCGGCAGCGAAATCCTGATGAAGATTGACCGCGTTGGCAAAGAACTGGAACTGTCGCAGGGCATGTGCGGCTCCAAGAGCGGCAGCGTCCCGACCGACGTCGGGCAGCCGATGATTCGCGTCAGCAGCATCACCGTGGGCGGCCGCTAAGGAGGAGAAGCAGATGAAAGTCAACGAATTTTTGAATGAGGTGCTTGCTGCTGCGAAGGCGGCAGGCATTGACCCGGCGGAAGTATATTATCACGGCGGCGACAGCTTCAACGTGAGCGCACTGGACGGCGAAATCAGCGACTACAAGGTGGCATCCTCGTGCGGGGTGTCCCTGCGCGGCATGTTTGGCGGCAAGATGGGCAGCGCGTCCACCGAGGCGTTCGACGCTGATGCCGTCCGCCAGCTGATTGACGGCGTGAAGGAATCTGCCACCCTGCTGGAAACCGACGAGCAGGATGAGATTTTCGCGGGCGAAGAGCGCTATCCGACCATCGAGAAGGAAGAAAGCGACGTCGCGACGACGAGCGCTGAAGCGAAAATTGAGAAGTGCCTGAAGCTGGAAGCTTTGGCGAAAGCCGCTGACCCGCGCATTGTTCGCGTACCGAGCGCGATGGTCGCGTCCTCCAGCAGCGAAGTCATCCTGCGCAACAGCTATGGGCTGAATTTGCAGGATTCGGGCAGCTACTTCTTCTCCTACACCAGCTTGGTTGCGAAGGACGGCGCGTCCACCGCGGTCAATGGCAAGGTGGCTGTGTCCAGTCGCTTTGACGGCATTGACCCGGAGAAAATTGCTGCGGATGCGGCGAAAGAAACGCTGTCCCAGCTGAACGCGTCTCCCGTGCCGACGGGCGAATACCGCGTGATTTTCCGCTATGACGCCATGCAGAGCCTCTTGCAGACGTTCTGGGGCGTGTTCTCGGCGGAGAATGCCCAGCAGAATCTGTCCCTCTTCGCGGGCAAGGAAGGGGAAAATGTCGCAGCGGACGTCGTGACCATCGTTGATGACCCGCTGATGAAGGGCGGCTTGGCGACGAGCGCGTTCGACGGCGAGGGCAGCGCCAGCCGCACGAAGAAGGTCGTAGACAGCGGCAAGCTGACAACCCTCCTGCACGACCGCAAGACGGCGCGCAAGCAGGGCGTTGCATCGACCGGCAATGCCGCGCGCGTGGGCGGACGCATCATGGTTGCGCCGACGAATCTGTACATTGCCGCGGGCGAGAAGTCGCTGGATGAACTGATGGCGGACGTGGGCAACGGCGTGGTGATTACTGAACTGGCGGGTCTGCACGCGGGCGCGAATCCCTCCAGCGGCGATTTCAGCCTGCTCAGCAAGGGCTACACCATCGAGAATGGCAAGCGCGGCCGAGCCGTGGAGCAAATCACGGTGGCGGGCAACTTCTACCAGCTGCTGAAGAGCATCTGCGCCGTCGGCAGCGACCTGACCTTCGAGGGCAGCAGCATCGGCAGCCCGTCTGTGGACGCTGGCACGCTCAAAATCTCCGGCTAATCTGTTCTATCAAGGGGAAGCGCGGCATTTTCGCCCGTTTCCTCTTTTTTTGATTTTCGCCAACCAAACCGACGGATGCGGCGTCTAATAACATGGGGAATCCCCAAGCAACGGGAAAGACTGCTAACAGTAGGGCGCAGGTGATTCATTGCCCCTTGGTCGCTCCCACAGGAGCGCCCCCTGCGCAACACAATAAAGGGAACACTCCCGCGAATCGCACCCCAAAATCAGAAAGGAGGCGCAACCGCAATGACCGAACAGCAGCTTCGCGAGAAGCTCCAATTCGCCTACGGAAACATGCCGGACGCAACCCGCGCAGCTTTTGAGCATTCGCTGACGCACCACCGCGCACCGGAAACGCACCGAAGCATCGGCTTGAGCCGGACGATGCGCATCGTCATCACCGCTGTGCTGATGGCGCTGATGCTGACGGCGGTTGGCGTGGCGGCGGCGCGGTTCTTCAGCGTCACCGACATCCACCCCGCGCAGGACGGCACGGAAGGGGACTATCAGGCGCATTATCTCGCGCTGGAGGAGCGGTATGACAGCGATTTGCTGTCTGTGTCAGTCAACGACGCCGTGTACGACGGCAGCGTGCTGGCGTTCACGATGGAGATGGCGGCAAAAACGGACGACGTGCTGGCGGTGGAAGTGCGCATATGCGGCGAATGCGACGGCAAAATGTACTGTTTTGACCCGCTGGATGTCTACGGCGGCGAGTTCCAAAGTTTGCTGATGCTGCCCGACCTCGGCGGCACATTCGATGGAGAAAAGTACGCTGCGGAAGGCATTTTGCTCGACGAAAATGGGCAGATGCCGCCGGAAGGAAAGCCGATTGCGTGGACAATCGAAATCGACGTGCTGAAAGCTGTCTGGCAGACGGAAACCATGCCGGATGACCTGTATGAAGCGCTCAGCGAAGAGGACGACGTGGCGCACTACATCCGTGAGCAGGCGGCGCGGCACATCATCACGCTGACGGACGCGGGCGTGGAGGACTACCTGCTGGAAATGTGCGGCGCGGGCTGGGACGAGATAGAACAGATCTCCAAGGCGGATTTGCTCCTGCGCTGCGGCGGCTTCGAGCGCGCGGAAACATATACCGTGGCGTTCGCGACGGAAGGGAACACGCAGTACGTCCACCCGGAATTGGCTGGCTTGCGGATTCCGCTGGACGGGTACACGGCAGTTGTGGACTATGTGCGCGCATCGTTCCTCGGCGGGTGCGTGGTGCTGCACTGCGAAGCGCCGAATGGAACGGCACTGCCGAATGGGACGGCACTGCCGGACGTGTGGCGAATCTACCGCAACGACGAGCAGAATCCGGCGGGTGAAGCGGGATGGGCGCGCGCGTCGGGCTATGCGGGCGTGCCGGGCGGCGTGGCGGACGTGAATCAGCCGTCCATCTGCCTGTACTTTGCGCCGTGCGCGGATTTGACGAGCTTGCGCATCGTGCCAGAAGGCGAAGCGGGCTTCACGCTGAATTTGTCGGGAGAGAAGGGGACGGAATGAACGAAGCAACATGGATCGAAAAGATGCGCGCGGTTGAGGGAACACTCTACCATGTGACCTGCGCCATGCTGCGCGAGGAGTATGACCGCCGGGATGCGATGCAGGAGACGGCGCTGCGGGCGTGGGAGAAGCAGTCGACGCTGCGCAGGGAGGAATATTTCGGCACATGGGCGGTGCGCATCTGCATCAACGTGTGCAAGGACATCCGCCGGAAGAGCAAGCCCGTTATGTCCACTGACGACGTGCCGGAAATCCCCGCGCCGCAGGGGGATACGGACTTCCGCCTGATGCTGGACAATCTGCCCGATACGCTGCGCCTGCCGGTCGTGCTGTACTATCTGGACGGGTTGACGGTCGCGGAAACTGCGCAGGCACTGGGCGTTCCGGTGGGCACGGTGAAATTCCGGCTGCATCAGGCGCGGAAAAAGCTGCGCGTGGAGCTGGACGCCCCGGAGGGAGAGGGGGCAAACGTGCAATGACCGAGCGGGAACTGCGGGAGAAGCTGCAATCCGCCTACGGAACCATGCCGGACGCAACCCGCGCCGCCTTTGAGCATTCGCTGACGCACCACCGAGTGGAAACGCGCAATTCCGTCCGGATGAGCCGGAGAATGCGGACGATTGTCACGCTTGCCCTCATGCTGATGATGCTCACGGCGGTCGGCGTAGCGGCGGCGAAACTGGCGAGCGTGACGGACTATCCGCCGCCGTCGGGGCTGACGCCGGAATACATGTCACATTTGGTCGCGCTGAACGAAGCCTACGACGGCGATTTGCTCACGCTGTCCGTCAATGACCTTGTGTTTGACGGCACGACGGTCGATGTTGCCATGAACGTGCAGCCCAAGGCGGGCAAGCAGGTTTTCATGGACATGGAAGTCACGGCAGAATGCGAAGGGCGGGCGTACACACTGGAAATTGAGGGCTGCGGGGGCGGCGATTTCATGAGCGGCATGTTCCTGCCGGATGAAACGGGCAGCTGGAGTGACTCGCCATTTGGGTTCGATGGTGTGCTCTGGGATGATGATATGCAGTCGCCGCCGGAAGGAGCGCCGATTGCGTGGACGATGACGTTCGAGCTGCTTCAGCCCGTGTGGAAAGTGGAATATCTGCCGGATGCGCAGTATCAGGCGCTCTTGGCGGGCGGAGCGGACACGCTCGAAGCCTATGTGCAGAATAACTGGCGGCAGCACATCATCACTGTGACGTATGGCAGTCTGGTGGAGTATCAGTATGCGGCGGAGGCGGCGATGCTGGCGGATGGAACCATTACCGAGCCGCTTTCGGGCAGCCGGACGGAACAGCTGCTTTCCTGCGGCGGATTCCGGCGTGCGGACACAATCATCGTGCAGTTCACAACGGATTTTGCGGATGATTACGCGCATCCGGAGCTGGTCGGCAAGCGCATCGGCATGGGGGACTACGACCTTGTGATTGATAATGTGAACTTGTCCTTCATGCGCGCGAACATCACCATGCACTATGAATTTCCGGCGGCGTACACCGAGGACGAAATCTGCCAAATGACGAACCTGCCGAACGCTTGGCGCGTGTATGTCAACGGCGAGACCGATTCCGGTTACGACGCCTACGCGAATTTCCAGCAGGTCACGAACGGCGCGTACGGCGTGGATACGCCCGAACAGCTGACCGTCGGCTTCGATTTCTACCCGGCGGAGACGGACATCACGCGGCTGACGTTTGTACCGATTCGCAATATGGGAGAGAGGTGGGATGCTTGCCATCCGGATGCGGAAAAAGGGTTTACGCTGGAACTTCAGGAATGATGCGCATATTTGCATAGAAAACGCAACATATGAACAGAACATCATATTTTTTCGACTAACCATTTGCGTTTTTCCGCCAACCATGCTATAATGAAAGCGATTTAGGCAAGGAGGCGGAATGCGTGGCGGAGGCAGAAGAGAAGCTGGAGGTAGAGGGCTGCGGTTTCCTGTGTGTGCACGAGAAAGTGGTGGAAAAAGTGCAGCACGAGCTGCCGCAGGAGGAAACGCTGCTGCGGCTGGCAGATTTGTTCAAGGTGTTCGGCGACGGGACGCGCGTGCGCATCCTGTTTGTGCTGCTGACGGCGGAGGTGTGTGTGTGCGACCTCGCGAAGCTGCTGGGCATGACACAATCCGCCGTATCGCACCAATTGCGCGTGCTGAAACAGGCACGGCTGATTAAGGCGCGGCGCGACGGCAAGACCGTGTTCTATTCGCTGGCGGATGACCATGTGGCGACGCTGCTGCGGCAGGGCATGGAGCACGTCTGCGAGGGCAGCGGGGGAGAATGCGGGGAATAATCAATCATCAGCATAAAAAGAGGTTCTTCACGGAAAGTTGGGGGCAAACAAGGGCTTAGGCGAAGCGCCAAAAAGCTGCACGCGGAAGGAGCATGAAAGCGCGACCAACTCAATCGCGAAAAGGGGTCAAGGGGCAAATTGCCCCTTGCAGGGTCAAGGGACAGCGTCCCTTGTGGGGTTTGGGGCAACGCCCCAACTGTTCCGCGTCC
>FR899902.1:63667-84244 GCA_000437595.1 Faecalibacterium sp. CAG:74
CAAAGGTGCAGGCAGCGAAGCGTCCCTGCCAGTAACTTTGCGCGTCCGCAGACGCGCCCCCAAGCTGCTCTTCCCCCAAGATTCCGTGAAGAACCTAAAAAGACGCGGCAGGAAGCTGATTTTTTCAGCCCCCTGCCGCGTGTTAATATCTCCTTACTGCTTCTTCAAATACGCCGTCATCATATATCCTGTGTACCCGTTGTATCGCACCTTCGTCCACGTTTTGCCCGCGGAGAGCACAACCACCGTTGACCCGTGCGGCACTTGCACCAGCACGCGCGCGGATTTCGAGCCGCTGCTGCGCAGGTTCACATACGTCCCCTGCGGATGGCGGACAATGCGTGTGGAACTCGATGAGCTGGCAGAGGGAATGGAAAGGTAGTCGGTCATCATATACCCGGTTTTGCCGTCGGGCGTTTTGACCTTGCACCACTGGTCGCCCTGCGAAATCATCGTGACCACCGTGCCGTTGGAATACTTGCCTAAGCTCGTGCCGCGGGTGCTCGCCCTGCTGCGCAGATTCAGCTTGTCGCGCGGATTCGGGTTGTTGACGACCGCATAAGTTGCCTGCTGTGCCGTGGAGGAAGAACCGCTCGATGCGCTGCTTCCCGCCGCCTTCGCGCAGAGGGCTTCGCCTTCGGAACGGCGGATATGCCCCGCGCGCAGATAGTCTGTGGACATAAACCCGACGCCGCCGTTGACAGCGATTTTCCACCAGCCGTTACCTTGCTGGAGAATCATAACGTAGGTGCAGCCGGGGATGGAAGCGAGGCTGCCGTAGTTCTTGCCCGGCCCAGAGCGCAGATGAACGTTCTCCTTATTCGGCGAAATGACCATGCCGAGCTTGTCGGAGTAGACGCCGCTGCGGGTGGAGATGAAACGGGTGAGAAAATAGCCGGTCTGACCGCCGACGGAAACATAGTACCAGTCGCCCGCACGGTCGAGAATGACGCAGGGCGTGCCGTCGTCGTACTTGCCGAGCACCTTGGCGGATGTGCTGGCCTCGCGGCGGAGGTTCAGGTAGCCCGCATGGGAAACGTAGCCGATTGTGCCGGTTGCATCCGCCGAAACGAGCAGGTAATCCTGCCGCATCCAGCCATAGCGGCCGGCGCGGGGTTGTACCCGAGAAAAACACAGCCATAGCGGCCGTCAGGTGTTTCCACCTGATAAAAGCCGTTGCTGTATCCGCGCACGGTCATCCACGTTCCCTTGTTGTACGCACCCAAAACGGCGGAACTGGTAGTGGGGGCGGAGCGCAGGTTGACATTCGCCGCACCGAACACAACGCCGTAACTACTGGAATCCGCCTGCGCTGTGACACTCAGCAGGAGCAGAAGCAGCAGCGTCAGCCCTGCGAGCAGCTTCCATTTTTTCATTCGTTCTCTTCCTTTCCTAATATCATGGCAATTCCTGTGCCCTTGCGGGGAAAAAAGCGGATAGCAAAAACTTGATGGACGGTTTGCCCATCACGACAGCTTCTATTATATCAGGAAATTCAATGGAATGCAAGTTTTTCCTATGGATTCCGGCATGGAAAAAAATTATTTCGGAAAAATTTGATTCCGCTGGGAACAAAACAGCAGCGTCATGCGTTTTATTCTTGCAAGGGGAAGGAAACAGCCCAAAGCTGGTTCGCTCCGCGCAAAAGGAGGAAGAATGGATGAAGAAGTTTCTGGCAGGACTGGTAAGCCTGCTGATGCTGTCGACCGCGTTTGCGGAGCCGACGATAACGCATCTGGGCTACACGGCGTATCTTGGCAGCAGCAATGAGCTGTATCTGCAGGATCCGACGGGTACGGTGCGCGTCCTGCGTTATCCGATTGCGGATATTCTTTCGATTACCGACACGGTTGTCTACTGCCGTGCGCAGGATGGCAAGCTGCTCAGCATTGCGCTGGACGGCTCGCAGTCGCTGATTATCGCGGAAGCCCCGACTGATGAGCAGGTGAATGCGCTGACGGCGAAGTCGAGTTATACGCTGACGGATGGTGTGCTGCGCAGCGGCGCCACGATTGTGGATACGGGTGTGCTTGCTTTCTGTGATTTGGCGGACGAGCAGACCACGACCGCGCCGGATGAACTGCTGTACCTCAAACAGAACACGACGAACACCGCCGCCCTGATGGTGCGCACGGAGAACGTCGCGACTGCGCGGACGCTGGCGATTCTGGGCATCACCGCGCCTGTGCTGAGCATGACGGCGAACGGCGAGAACATCACCATCGTCGCATCTGACCACAGCGTCACGGTTTACAACCGCGTCGCGCTGACGACCACCAATTATCCGGCGACGTCGGAGCTGACGGAGAAAGCATCCGCCATCGGCAGCGAGCTGTTCCGCTACGCGCCCGCGGAGTCCTTTGGCTGGAACGTGGAAATCAGCACGGGTCTGCCGGCGATTGAAGTTGTGACAGACCGCGGCAATGCGTACGTTGCGACGGCTACGCCCGCCCCCGCGACCGCTGTGCCGACCGCGACCGCGCGCCCGACGGCAACTGTCCGCCCGACGGCTACGCCCCGCCCGACCGCAACTGCGACGGCTGCGTCCGAGTACACGCGCCTGAACTACGGCAGCAAGGGCAAGGCGGTGCGCAAGCTGCAAAACCGCCTGTCCAAGCTGGGCTATCCCGTGGGCAAGGTGGATGGCGTCTGGGGTGACGACACGCAGTTCGCGGTCAACCTGTTCCAGTCCGCCATCGGCTACACCGAGCACCGGTACGCGTCGGCAGCCATGCAGGAGAAGCTGTACTCCAAGAAAGCGCCGGTTTACGATCCTTACATGCCCCTAAAGGAAGGCAAGAAGGGAACGCCTGTCAAGCTGATGCAGCAGCGCCTGTTCGATCTCGGCTATTTCACTACTAACGACGTGGAGAAGGAAGTTGATGGCGTGTACGGCAAGCGCACGACGGAAGCCATCAAGCTCTTCCAGACCGTCTGCGGTTATGAGGAGAAGAAAATCACCGGCGTTGCTGATGCGGATACGCTGATGCTGCTCTTCGACGAAAAAGCGCCTGTGAATCCGGGCAATGTGCAGCCGACGCCGACCAGCCCGGTGGTAATCGTCACGCCGACCCCGACGAACGTGCCGACGGCAACACCCGCGCCGACGGAAGCGCCGACGGCAACACCCACGCCGACGAATGCGCCGACGGCAATCCCCGAACCGACGGAAGCGCCGACGGCAACACCTGCGCCGACGGATGTGCCGACGGCGACACCCGCCCCGACGGAAGTTCCGACGGCGACACCTGCGCCGACGGAAGCGCCGACGGCGACACCTGCGCCGACGGAAGTGCCGACCGAAGTCCCTACGGCTACGCCCGCGCCGACGGAAGCCCCGACAGCAACACCCGCGCCGACGGACACGGTGGAGGTCATCACGCCTGAACCGCAGCCGTCCGAAACGGTGACGGAATAAGCAAATCTGCGCCCAATCAGCGATGGTTGGGCGTTTTTTGTGCAGAAAATTTGTAATGGAGGGAAGATATGCCGCTTTTGATGCGTTAGATAGGTGAAGACCGCAGGAAAGTGCGGCAGAAAGAAGGAAGAGACATGAGAAAGTACACGCGGATTGGAACGTTTTTGCTGGCACTTGTGATGTGCCTGACGATGCTGACGGCGCAGGCGGAAAGCGAACTGCCGTTGGAAGTTGCGGACTTGTTCACCGTGAAGGCGTGGGCACACTACGCCATCGCGAACCAGCCAGATATGCCGGAGAACAAGGCGTTCGCGGTGATGCAGGAGAAATCCGGCTACGAGGCAGTGCTGCTGGTGATGCGCAACACCAAGAGCGAAACGAACGTGCTGGTGCTGGCGGAAAAATCATCCGCACAGGCGGAGTGGAAAATCACCATGCGCAACTGGGGCGCGGTGGAGCAGGGTGACGCGAACGTGCCGCAGCTGGCGGTGCTGGCGGACGGGCGTTTCGCCATCTACTACCCGAACGGCGACAGCGCGTATTTCACGCATGAAGCGAATGGCTGGCAGCTGACAAACCTGTCCTTCGGTTATACGACACAGGTGGAAGTGACCCGCAGCGGTATGACGTTCCTCACTCTGGCGGACAATGGCAAGTGGGTCAAGACGACGGTTTCCGGTGTGGTGGAGACGGCAATGGCACAGTTCAGCATGGATCGCTTCCCGCGGACGGTCGAGGCGGCACGCGAGCACCTGACGAATCCGCCGACGATTCCGGATTCCCCGTGGAGTTGGACGTACCCCTACGGCTTCCCGCAGCCCTCGCAGTATGCCAAACTTGCGGCGGGCAAGCAGTACGCGGTGTATTCCGCGCCGTCGGATACCAGCTTCCGCGCGGCGAACGGCAAAGCACTGCTGTCCACGAACGACTGGGTGCAGGTTTTCTTCGAGGAGGACGGCTATCTGCTTGTGCAGTACGCCATCAGCCGCCATCAGTACCGCATCGGCTACATCACGGCGGACGCGGTGAAGGATTTGTCGGAAGTGAACGCAATCGGCAGTTGGGCGAATTACCCGGCGCAAGTCCTGCGCACGTCGAGCCTGACGGACGACCCGCTCAATTCCTGCGGCGCGGTGATGACGCTCCAGCAGGGGCAGCAGGTGACGTACTTGGGACAGCTCGGTCTGGAATGGGCGTTCGTGGAAACGACGACGGCACAGGGCAAGCAGATTCGCGGCTTTGTCGAACTCTCCAACCTGAATGTCACGCTTCCGACGGACACGACGGGCGACGGCATCAACGGATAAACAACCGCATACCAAAAGCGCGCCTCCTTGTCAAGCGACGGGGAGGCGCGTTGCTGTGGGAAAAATCAATTGTTGGTCTGGATGGTCGTCCGGATCGTGAAGGGAATCCCCCAGATGTAGTAGGTGATGTTCGCCTCGCGGATGGCGTGCATGTCCTTGCTCGTCAAGATGATGGCAGTCACGTCGCCGATGGTGTGCGCGGGCAGGGTCAGCACTTGGTCGCTGCCGATTTGCAGAATGTCGCCGCTCATGGGCGTAATCTGTACCTCAATCATCTCGGCGGGCAGGGTTGTGTTGTTCTCCAGCCGGAACGTGTAGGTGTAAAAGACGTAATCTTCCGCGCTGGACAGCTTCTGCGGGGCGACGAACGACGTGCCGACAACCGCGCCCGCACGAACCTGCGCGCTCAGGTCAGTGAACAGGTCGTAGTTCCGGTAGGCTTCCAGCGCCGTAACGCCCTGCGCAATCACCGTCACGTTCGACGTCATATACATTGCGCCGACACCGAGCAGTGCAATCAGCAGCAAAACGACGCTCACAATGGCAAAACGCTTCATGTAACTTTTCTTTAATCTCCTTCGGTCTGCTGAAGCAGGCGGTTCATTTGGTCAATCATTTCGGAATCCTTCAGGCTGAAATGGAACTCTACGCGGCGCGAAGATTCCTTGTCCTCGTTGCCGTACTGGTCGTAAATCAGCCCCGTGGCGCCGCGCCCGGTGATGGTCAGCAGACCGCTCTTGAGCAAATCGCGCTGGCGGGTCGTCAGACCGGGCATTTTCAGGATGTAGGTGGCGACGGACAGCGCGCGTTCTTGCGAGAGCTTCAGGTTGTTGTAGTAGTCGCCGGTGGAGTCCGTGTAGCCCTCGATGATGATTTCGCCGAGGTACGCGCTGTATTCGTCGCGCAGCAGCACGTTCAGGTAGACGGGCACGAAGCGGTCAAGCAGCGCCTTGCCTTCTGCGCGGATTTCGGATTTGCCAGTGTCGAAGAGCACAGAGCTGTCCAGCACAATGTCGCCGGTGGAATGATCCACCGTTGCGCTGAGGTTCGCGGAGGACAGGGCAGAGGACAGCGCCGTGATGATGCGCGGACGGATGCCAATCAGCGCGTCGATCTGCTCCGCCTGTGCCGCCATTGCCGCCTGTTGATTTTCCAGCACTTCGTTCGCGGCTTGCAGCGCCATTTCCTTGTTGTTCAGGTCAGTTTGCAGGATGATGAGCTTCGCCTCGCGGTCAGCCAAATCGGTCTGCGCCTGCTGCAATTGCGCCTGCTGGTTGCTCAGGACGATGTAGGCGTTTTCCAGCTCCTTCGCCTGTGAATCCAGCTGCACCTGGATGATGGCGATTTCCGTCGCCTGCTTGTCCATCGTCACCTGCTGGGAGGCAAGCTGCAACGTCTGCGCGTCGAGCGTTACCTGCTGCTGGCTGACGAGCGCCTTCTGCGCGTCCAGTTCAGCGGTTTTTGTCTCCAGCATCGTGAAATACTGGTAGAGGCTGACGCTCAAAATCAGAACAAACACAAGCAGCAGCGCTGCCATCATGTCAGAGTAGCTGATCCAGCTTGCGCCGCTGTTGCTGGTGCGGGCGGCGCGCCGGTTGCGGATACGCGCCATGCTTACCCCTCCTTCTGGCGGAGCGCAGCGGTTGCCGCGTCAATCGACTCCTTGAGTGCGGTCAGCAGACGCTGTGTTTCGGCGGCTTGGCGGGTCGCTTCGGCACTGTCCGTGCCGGAGAGCTTGTCCGTCGTTTCGCCCATCATTGCCATTAGCCCCTGCATACTTGCGTCAAACATGCCCAGCGACTGGCTAAGCCCGCTGACGACGCTCTGCGTGAAGTTCTGGCAGCCGGCGGAAAGCTCGGCGGCGGACTGCTTCATGGCATCGGCGACGCCGGAAAGCTCCTGCGTTGTGGCGTTGCTGGACTGCTTCATCGCGGCGGTCGTTTCGCTGCTCTGGCGGGTGAACTGCTCCGTCACGCGGGCAAGCTCCTCCTGTCCGGCGCGGATGCGGTTCAACGCGCTCAACTGCTGATCGCTGACCTTGCCCAAGCGGGTGAGCAAATCAGCAGAGGAACGCTCGAAGCCCTCGTCGCGGCTGCGGGCGGCACTGAGTTCCTTGATGTACTGCTCGAAGTGCGCAATCACATCGTTCGTCACGTCATGCAGCTGGCGCATATCCACCTGAATGGCGGCAGCGGCGTTCAGCGACTGGCGGACTTGCTCCAGCGACGCCTGCTGATGCTGATTCACCTCGGTCATCGTGCGGCCAAGGGTGAGCAGCTGGTCGGAGAGGGACGCGTTCATCTGCTGCACAAAGCTGCCGACGATGCGCCCAACGCCGTCCACCTGCGCGCGCGTCGCCCCCATCAGGAAGTTGTCCATCGCCTGCGAAACGGGTTGCATCGCGCTGCGGACGGAGTGCTCCATTGCGCCTGCGAGCTGCCCCGGCAGGGTGTCGGTGAGGGTGGAAAGCATGTGGTTGGAGTCCTGATTCTGGCAGATGAGCTGCACATCGTTGTCCAACGGGCGCGACATCGCCAGCGAAGTGAAGTTCGACACGAAGTCGTCAATCGCGCGATAGCTGGAGCCTTGCAGAATGCGGTTGATGATGTTGAAGCAGATGGAGCAGCTGACGCCCGCGACGGATGTGCCGAAGGCGAACTGCATCCCCGTCAGCAGCGTCGGGATGCCCTCGATAATCTTGTCGGCGTTGGAGAAGTCGAGGCCGCCCAGACCGTCCATCATGCCCATGAACGTGCCCAAAATGCCCAAAGAGGTCAGCAGACCCGGAATCAGATCGGCCAACTGCGCATTGCCCGGCCCGTGGATGACGGTATCGTCGTTGATGTAGTCCTCAACGTTGCAGGGCAGACCGCGGCGGTCAAGCTGCTCGGCGTTTTGCAGGAAGCGCAGCCAGCAGTTCTTCAGCCGATTGCCCATAAAGCGTTTTTCCTGCCAGACGGGTGTGCCCTGCCGCGTGCCGGCATCCTGCTGCAAGCGGGTGATAGCGCGGCGCAGGGCGTGGGTTGTGGTAATCAGGGGAATCAGGCACTTGAAAACGCCAATCAGCGTGACCCCCGCGATAGCGCAGTACACCAGCGCGTCGGTCAGGTTCGACAAATGGCTGGAGAACCATTGCAGAATTTCATCAAACATGGTCAAGCCCTCCTGTGGGTGGTTTCCCTCCTATTGTATCATGAAAAAGCCGTGTCTGTAAATGTGCAGATTGTAAATCTTGCGTTACGCTTCTTCATCTTTCAGCACGTCGCGCGCCTGAATGGTGTGGAACGCTGCGGCGCGCCCAAGCCGGTTCATGACGGCCAGCCCAACGCCCTCCGGCGGTACAACCTCGCTGAAAATCACGTCCATGTGCTCCTCATCCAAGCGGCGGAGGGTGTCGAACAGCCTGTGCGCGACCTCGGATGCGTTGTCGCGTGAGCCAATATCATGCGGATGGCAGTTTTTCAGCGCATCCATATGCTCCGTGAAGCACATCACGCACGCGCGATGCCCCTGTGCGTCGGCATGGGCGGCCAGCTTCGCCATGGCGGCGACCACATCCGCCTCCGTCCCCTCGACCAGTGTCACCTGACCATCGGGGGAGTAGTGCTTGTAGCGCATACCGGGGGAAAGCGCCTTTTCCCCTTTCTGCAAGGGACGCAGGACACTGCCTGCCACGTCCACATGCCCCAGCACGCTTTCGAGCATGTCTTTCGTGATTCCGCCGGGACGCAGGATGCACGGCGCACCGCTCGTCACGTCCAAGACGGTGGATTCCACGCCGACATCGCAGCTGCCGCCGTCAAGAATCAGCGGGATGCGCCCGTCCATATCCACCAGCACATGATGCGCCGTGGTCGGACTGGGCTTGCCGGAGCGATTCGCGCTGGGGGCGGCAATCGGCAGCTTGCAGGCGCGCAGGAGCGCCGCCGCGACCGGGTGCGACGGCATCCGCACGGCGACGGTCGGCAGACTGGCGGCGACTTCATCCGGAATGGCGGACTTGCGCGGCAGAATCAGCGTCAGCGGCCCCGGCCAGAAAGCATCCATCAGCTTTTCCGCCAGCGGGGACACCTCACATAAGGGCGTCAGCTGCGCGCGGTCGTAGACGTGGACAATCAGCGGATTATCCGCCGGACGCCCCTTCGCAGCGAAGATATTCAGCACGGCTTTTGCATCAAGGGCGTTCGCACCCAATCCGTACACCGTTTCGGTTGGGAAGGCGACAAGCTGCCCGTCGTGGAGCAGCTGCGACGCAAGCGCGAGGGCTTCGGGGGTGGGGAAGAGAACTTGGGTCATAATATCCCTTCTTTTTTAATTCGGAATGCGGCATTGGAACCATCGTTCCCAGATAAACACGCGGGCAAAGTATGACGAAGCGACCAACTGAATCGCGCGAAAGGGTCAAGGGACGAAGTCCCTTGTGGAGGCCAGAGGCAAAGCCCCTGGGGCGGGTCAAGGGCAGCGCCCTTGGGTTCCCCTAATCAACACGCGGGCAAAGCATGAGAATGCGACCAACTGAATCGCGCGAAAGGGTCAAGGGACGAAGTCCCTTGTGGAGTCCAGAGGCAAAGCCTCTGGCGGGTCAAGGGCAGCGCCCTTGGGTTCTTCCAATCAACACGCGGGCAAAGCATGAAAATGCGACCAACTCAATCGCGAAAAGGGTCAAGGGAGGAACTCCCTTGCGGGGTCAAGGGGCAGCGCCCCTTGGGTCACCTCATTTCCCGTAACCTTTCGACAATCTCTTCCGCGTGCAGCGCGTCGATGATTTCGTCTAAGTCGCCGTCGATGATGTCTTGGATGCGGTAGAGGGTCAGACCAATGCGGTGGTCGGTCACGCGGCCTTCGCGGAAGTTGTAGGTGCGGATGCGCTCGCTGCGGTCTCCCGTGCCGACTTGTACGCGGCGGTTCTCCGCGTAGGCAGCGTCCTTCTCCGCGCGCATCTTTGCCAATAAGCGGCTGCGAAGCACCTGCATCGCTGTGTCGCGGTTCTTCAGCTGGCTCTTCTGGTCTTGGCACGTCACCACCAGCCCAGTCGGCAGGTGCGTAATCCGCACGGCGCTGTCCGTCGTGTTCACGCACTGCCCGCCGTGACCCGTCGAGCGGTACACGTCAATCCGCAAATCCTTCGGGTCAATCTGCAATTCGACGTCCTCCGCTTCCGGCAGCACCGCCACCGTGCAGGTGGAGGACTGGATTTTGCCGTTGGACTCCGTAATCGGCACGCGCTGCACCCGGTGGACGCCGCTCTCGTACTTCATGCGCGCGAAAACGCCGCTGCCCGCGATGCTGAACACGGCTTCCTTGATGCCGCCAAGCTCCGTTTCCGTCGTCGAAATCGGCTCGACGCGGAAGTGATGCCGCTCGGCATAGCGGATGTACATGCGCATCAGCTCCGCCGCGAACAGGCACGATTCCTCGCCGCCCGCGCCGCCGCGAATCTCCATGATGACGGCGTGGTCGTCGTCCGGGTCGCGTGGCAGGAGCAGAATCCGCAATTGCTGCTCCGCCTCGGCGATTTGCGCCGCCAGCGACTGCAATTCCTCCGCCGCCATCTCGTGCAGATCCGGGTCGGACAGCATCTCCTGCGCTTGCTCACGGTGGCGCAAGAGCGACTGGTACGACTGCCACGCCGTCACCTGCTCCTCCAGCGCCGCCCGTTCCTTCAGGTACGCCTGATAGCGCGCCGTGTCCGCAATGATGTCCGGCTGGACAATGGCTTCGCTTAGCTCCTCGTAGCGGCTGACAATCAACGGGTATTTCTCAAACATGCTTCCTTGCCTCAATCATTCGGGGAATGTGCTGATAATCCTCGTGCGCCTGCACATCCGCAAAATCCGCCAGCAGCGCCATGACCGCTTCGGCCTGGTCGAAGCCGACCTCCAGCAGCAGTACGCCGCCCGGACGCAGGAATTTCGGCGCGTCCGATGCAATCCGGCGGTAGAAATTCAGACCGTCCGCGCCGCCGTCCAGCGCCATCAGCGGCTCACGGCGGACTTCCTCCTGCAAGGTTAGACAATCCGCAGAGGGAATGTAGGGCGGATTGCTGACAATCACGTCGAACGCAGTCTCTGGCACGGCGGCGAATAAATCCCCCTGATGCAGGGTGACAGACGCGCCAAGCAGTTCCGCGTTTTTCGCCGTGACCGCCAGCGCATCGGGGGATAAATCCGCCGCGTGTACCTGCGCGCCGGGAACCTCCAGCGACATGGAAACCGCTAACGCGCCGCTGCCGCAGCACAAGTCCAGCGCGACCGGATGCGGATGCTCCCGCAGCGCTGCAATCGCACGTTCCGCCAGCAGCTCCGTCTCCGGGCGCGGAATCAGCACCCGTTCATCCACATAGAAATCACGCCCTAAAAAAGGCTGCGTGTGGAGCAGATATTGCAGGGGCTGACGGGTCAGGCGGCGGGAAACAAGGGCATCGAAGCGGGTCAGCACGCCATCAGGCAACACGGTCGTCATATCCAGACGCAGGGACAAAGGCGGCTGACCCGTCACATGGGACAGCAGCAGCGCCGCGTCCACCTCCGGATCGGGAATCCCGGCATCCCGGAAGGCAGACGCGGTCGCTTTCAGCAAAGCGCGCGGATTCACTGCTTGTCCTCGCCCTTCTGCGGGAAAACGTAGTCCGGCTCGCTCTGCTCGTAGGAGGTCAGAATCGCCCAGCCTTCTTCCGTGCGCGGCGCGTCCTCCGGCAGCCCATACAGTGCGACGTTCATGGAAACGATGGCGCATTCGAGCATTCCGTCGTCCGGCTGACGGGTGGTCAGACGCTGCAGCTGCAAGCCCGGCCAGCGCAGAATCTTCGCGATTTTGCTCTCCGAGTGCGCCAGCCCCTTCAATACCTCGTAGCTCACGCCCGCCACGACCGGCAGCAGGCACAGGTGCACCAGCATCCGCAGGGCGGCGTTGGTGATGTCGCGTCCGACGAAGAGAAACAGAACGATGGAAATCAGCATGACAATCAGCAGGAACGCCGTGCCGCAGCGCGGGTGCAGGGTCGTGAACTGCTGGGAGTTCTTCAGCGCGGGTGCAGGGTCGTGAACTGCTGGGCGTTCTTGGGCGTCAGGGGAAGGTTGTGCTCATGGCAGTAGACAGTCTTGTGTTCCGCACCGTGGTACTGGAACGTGCGGCGCACATCCGGCACCATGCCGCAGAAAATCATGTACGCAATCAGAATCAGCACTTTCGTTAAGCCGCCGATCAGCGTCGCGACCGTGCCGGACGCGCCCAGCGACAGAATCCCTTTTTCCGCCAGCGACGGCAGGACGATGAACAGCCCGACGCTCAGCAGCACCGCCAGCACCATCGCCACGCCCATGACGACTTTGTCGATGCTCTTGCCGAGCTTCGCCGCGAGCCACTTCTCAAATTTCGTCGGCTCTTCCTCTTCCGTGCCGAGCATCTTCGCGGACGTTTCCAGCGTCGTCATGCCCATCGCAAGCATGTTGACCATGTTGACCGCGCCGCGGATGATGGGCAGTCCCATCCACTTATGCTTCTTGCTGAGCGGTTCGGACTTTTTGTAGTCCACTACCATCGTCTTGTCCGGGCGGCGCACCGTGATGGCAATCGCGTCCGTCCCCTTCATCATGACGCCTTCGAGAACAGCCTGTCCGCCAATATCGACGGGCTTTTGGGATTGATTCGGCATAATAATACCTCTTTCTGCGCGTGTGCGCGAACAATGCAGTCATCAAGGCGGAAAGCAGAGAATCCGCCACCTTCCTATATTCGCGATAAAAGGGCGAGATTCCTGCAAAGGCGGCGGGAAAAGCGAAATAAAGAGGGGATTGACATGGCGAAGAACTACGTGGTATCATAATATAAGGGAATTGAAAGAAAGAGGGATAATAGTCATGAACGATTTGCAAGTTGTGGAACAAGAATTGAGCGACGCAATCATGCGCGAAATGCGGCAAGCAATGCAGACAAAGAACATTAGCCTGACGCTGCTGGCGGACATGAGCGGTGTTCCACTGGAAACGGTTGAACGGCTGGAAAGCGGCAGACTGGATGTGAAGCTGGATGAGGCAATGCGCGTGCTGGGGAAGCTGGAGCTGACGCTGAAGGTGGTGCCGCTCTAACTTACAAAAAGTGCGCAAAAAAAACGCAAAAAATTCCGAAAATCCTCTTGACAATCTGCCGATTCTCTGCTATACTATCAAGCGTTGACAGCACTTCTCTTTAAAGTGCTGACAGCAAACAGATGGGGTTATAGCTCAGTTGGTTAGAGCGTCACGTTGACATCGTGAAGGTCGATGGTTCGAGCCCATTTAACCCCACTTTCCCCGGAAGCCTTGATTTGCAAGGGCTTCCGGGTTTTTCTTTGTGATGAAAATAGAAGTGTTTTTCGGGGCAAAAATGCGTTTTTGCCGATTTCCCCTACTTTTTTCCCTACTGCCAAATCCGCAATGCCTTGATTTCACAGGGTTTGAAGGCTCTTTTTCCCCCTACTTTTCCCCCTACTTCAGTGAACTAAAGCAGACGTAAAAGGTAAATTCCGGGGGGATCTAAGAAACAAAAGGGGATGTGCTGAAAGCTATATTTGGACATGCAGAAAAACTCGCCGCCAGCTTCTTCGTCTGGCGGCGAAACTCCCTTACTCCTGCGCACTTTCCTGCATGACCTGCTCCACAAAGCGCATGTCAATCAAAGCGTCTACGTCGTACGTCCCGTCGAAAATGCCGGAGGAAATCACCACTTCCATCAGCGTATCCACCGCTTGACGCGAAATGATGCCATCCGCGCTCCAAAGGTTGTCAGCGTATGCACGATTCAGCGCCGCCTGCCGCCCGGCTTCCGTCAGCGTCGGAAATTCCAGTTCCAGCACACGCGCCGCCAGTTCGTGATCATCCTGCACCGCCTTGAGCGCCTTCATCATCGCCCGCACGAACCGCAGGCACGTCTCAGGCTGCTGCTCCATCGTCGAGCGCTTCACGCCGATGACCGAATAGGCGTAGTCCCCCAAATCGGGGAAGGCGACGAATGGCTCCTCGAAGATGCCCGCCGTCACGCCCTCGGAAATCTGCGGTTCGCCGCCGTTGCCAATGTCGCCCTGCCCGTATTGCAGCATAGCGGTTACGGTCGCGGCGTCGGCATTTTCCAGCAAGGTAACGTCCGTGTCAGGGTCAAGTCCGACGCGCTTGACGAGGTAGCGTGTCAGCACGTTCGGCGAACCGCCGTAACGCCCTGCAATGATGATTTTGCCGCGGAGGAAATCTGCCATATCCTCGTCGCTGTCGGAAACGGGCGCAAGACCGGTGCGTGCAAACAGGTACACGTTGGCGCGGTTGACGCAGTTGACGATGCCGACGATGGGATCAGCATTGCCCTGATTGGCAAAATTGTTGCTGTCTACGCCGCCGATGACCGCGAATGCGTCGCCGGAGACGACCGCAGTCACATGCGCGCCGCCCGTCGCCTGCACGACCGTCACGTCCAGCCCCTCATCCGCAAAATAGCCCTCGTGAATCGCGACATACAGGGGCAGATAGCCGATGAGGTGCACCGGCTCGGCGACGACGAGCTTCTGCGGCGCGTCCTCTGCCAGCGCAAGGCAGGGGAGTAGCGCTAATACCATCAGGAAGCAGAGCAATCGGGTTTTCATGGAAATTCCCCCTTCTGATTATTCGGTTACTGTGCCGCGCCAGTGCCGCATCAGCACCTTTTCCAGCAGGACGACCGATGCGTACATCAGCACGGACAGGATGGACAGCACCGTCACGCCAACCCACACCAGCTTCAGATCAAACGTCGTGCCGGCATAAACAATCATACGCCCCAGCCCGCGGTCTGATGCAATAAACTCGCCGACAATTGATCCCGCCATCGCCAGCGCGATGTTGACCCGCAGGCCGGTAATGATGCTCGGCATGGCGGACGGCACAATCAGGCGGGTGAAAATCTGCATCCGCCGCGCGCCGAGGGAGACCATCAGCGTTTCCAGCGCCGAATCAGCCGTGCGGACGCCGCTATATGCGGACATCGCCGCGACGACGACGGTCATCAGGAACGCCAGAATCACCTTTGACAGGAAACCGATGCCGAACCAGATGACCAGCACGGGCGCGAGTGCGAGTTTCGGCAGTGCGTTCAGCACAATCATCCACGGTTCAGCGACCTGCGCCACGGGGCGCGAGAACCAGAACAGCAGCCCGACGATCGACCCGATGACCGTTCCCAGCACGAAGCCGAGGAGCGTTGATGCGCCCGTATAGGCAATGTCGCGCCAGAGCGTGCCGCCCTGCCACTTAATGACGGCGGTTCGGGCGATTTCCAAAGGGCTGGAAAAGAAAAACGGGTCAATCCACTTGAGCCGCGCGCCGATTTCCCAGAGAACGAGCAGCAGAATCAGCAGCCCCCAGCGCCAGACGTTGATGGCGAATGGATGCTTCTTACCCTCACGCATCAGCAGTCACCTCCTTGTCCAGCAGTGTCAGAATTTCGCCCTTGACGCGGATGAACTCCGGCTGCGAAAGCACCCGCATCGTACGAGGCCGCGGCTCTTCCAGCGTGTACTGCCGCAGGATTCGCCCCGGCGCAGTGCCCATGACCAGAATCGCGTCCGACAACAGCAGCGCCTCATCCACGTCGTGCGTGACAAAGAGAATCGTCAGGTGCTTCTTCGTTGCGATTTCGGTCAACAGGGCTTGCAGGTGCAGGCGGGTGATGGCGTCGAGCGCGCCGAACGGCTCATCAAGCAGCAGAAGCGGTTTGCCTGTCTGCAGCGTCCGCACAAGCGCCGCACGCTGCCGCTGCCCGCCGGAGCATTCGTCTGGGCGGCGATTCAGCAGGTCGCGCAGCCCGCACGCAGCAATGTCGCTGACGGCGGATTTCAGCGCTGCTTGCCGCCGTGTGCCATGAAGTGTTTTGGGGAGGACGATGTTATCCGCAATCGTCCGCCACGGCAGGAGCAGATCTTTTTGCAGCATGTAGCCGGTCAGACCGGGGCGCAGGAGCATGGATTCGCCTTGCAGGCGGATGTCGCCGCAATCCGGCTGCATCAGCCCGGCGATGAGGTTGAAGAGGGTGGATTTTCCGCAGCCGCTGGGCCCCAAGATGGAGAGAAACTGCCCCTTCTGCAAGGAAAAAGAGACATCCTGAATGGCGGCGACGGTGGATTCATTGGTGGAGAAGTGTTTGGTGAGGTGTGCGACCTCGAAATAAGGTGTAGGCATGGCGTCACTCCCTTTCTTGCAGGGGGAAATGCCCCTGCCCTCCAATGGTAGAATATGTGGAGGAGGGAAAAGGGGAAGGGGAAAGGCAGGAAAAATTTACGGAAGGAATCGTAGAGGAAAAGTGCAACGATGTCGTGTAATCCCAAAGGTCAATGGGCAAAGCCGCGATAAGCAGTACGCAAAGCAAACGCCCTGCGTGAACAGCGCCGAAGCAGCTGCGCACGCAGGGCAAGAGAAGGATGATAGATTACATCTGATACTATTTCCAAATCCATCTGGAAATAGTGTGGAATTTCCCCAAACAAGCACATCAAAAAACCCTGCGGTTTGAACCCGCAGGGCAGTTTTTATAGGGAACGAAGAACTCAGACCTTCCAAATCTCCTTCGCGTACTGCGCAATCGTGCGGTCGGAGGAGAACATGCCTGCGCTGGCGATGTTCATCAGGCACTTGCGCGCGAAGGACAACTCGTCGCGGTAATCGCGGTTGACCGCCAGTTTCGCGTCCACATAGCTGTGGAAGTCGTGGAGGATGAAGTAGTGGTCGGGCTTGTGCCAGCTTGCGCCCAGCAGCAGGGAGGAAACCAGCTCCTTGATGGCGCCGTCCGGGTCGGGGAAGGTGCCGTCCACCATCGTGTCCAGCACGCGCGCAATTTCCTTGTCGGCCTTGTAAATCGCGCGCGGGTCGTAGCCGTTCTTCTTCAGCGCGTTGATTTCTTCAACCGTCGCACCGAAAATGTACTCGTTCTCGCGGCCTGCCTGCTCGGTAATCTCGACGTTTGCGCCGTCATATGTTCCCAGCGTGACCGCGCCGTTGAGCATCAGCTTCATGTTGCCCGTGCCAGACGCTTCCGTGCCGGCGGTGGAAATCTGCTCGGACACATCCGCCGCGGGAATCAGCTTCTCCGCCCACGAGCAGTTGTAGTTGTGCACGAACACCACCTTCAGCAGGGAAGAGGTGTCAGGGTCATTGTTCACCATGTCGGCGACCATGTTGGTCAGGTGGATAATCGCCTTGGCGCGCGCATAGCCCGGCGCAGCCTTCGCGCCGAAGATGAACGCCGTGGGCGTGAAGTCGGTCAGCGTACCGTCCTTCAGGCAGAAATACAGGTGCAGGATGGACATGGTGTTCATCAGCTGGCGCTTGTATTCGTGCAGGCGCTTCACCTGAATGTCGAAAATCATGTTCGGGTCAAGCTTCACGCCCTCGCGCTTCTCAATCTCGGCGGCAAGCTGCGCTTTCTTTTCCTTCTTCACGGCGATGAACTCGCGGCACAGGTCGTCGCTGATCTGCGGCTTCAAGGCTTCCAGTTTGTCCAAATCGGTCAGGAAGCCGCTGCCGATGTGCTTCTCAATCAGCGCGGTCAGTTCCGGATTGCACAGCCCCAGCCAGCGGCGCTGCGTGATGCCGTTCGTCTTGTTCTGGAAGCGCTCCGGGTACAGCGCGTACCAGTCCGCAAACACGTCGTCCTTGAGGATTTCGGTATGAATCGCGGCGACGCCGTTCGTGGCGACGGTCGCATAAACCGCCAGCTGCGCCATATGCACCTGATTGTTCCAGATGATGCAGCGGGTTGCCTTGACCTCCGCACCGCGTGCAGCCATGTCCGCCTTGAACTTCGCGTCGATTTTGCGGATGATGGCAACAAGCTCCGGGCAGACGCTTGCAAGCAGCGCCAAATCCCACTTTTCCAGCGCTTCCTGCATCACGGTGTGGTTCGTGTACGCAAAGACGTTGCGGACAATCTCAAACGCAGCGTCGAACGTGAAGCCATCTTCCATCAGCAGGCGGGTCAGCTCCGGAATCGCCATGACCGGGTGCGTGTCATTCAGCTGCACGGCGTGCTCCTCGGCGAACCACGCGTAATCATCGCCGTGACGCTTCTTGTAGGCGCGCAGCATATCCTGCAGGGACGCACTGACCAGCACATACTGCTGCTTGATACGCATCTGCTTGCCCTCGCGGCGGTCGTCGTTGGGGTAAAGGAACTTGGTGATGTCCTCCGCCTTGTTCTTGTCGGCGGATGCCTGCGCGTAATGCTGATTGTTGAAGGCGGTAAAGTCGATTTCGTGCAGGGATTCGGTCTGCCACAGGCGCAGCGTGCCGATGTTCTTCGCGCCATAGCCGATAATCGGCATGTCGTAGGGGACGGCCAGCACGTCGCCGGTCTTCATCTTGACAACGACTGCTTGGTCAACGCGGCGGATGCTCCACGGGTCGCCGAAGCGGCTCCAATCGTCCGGCTCTTCGTGCTGATAGCCGTTGACAAACGTCTGCTTGAACAGACCGTAGCGGTAGCGCAGCCCGTAGCCGGTCAGCGGGACGTTCGTCGTGACCGCGGAATCAAGGAAGCAAGCTGCCAGACGGCCCAGACCGCCGTTGCCGAACGCATCGTCCTCAATGTCTTCCAGAATCGCGATGTCAACGCCCTTTTCCGCCAGCAGTGCCTTCACGTCGTCCAGCAGCCCAAGGCAGAACAGGTTGTTGTACACCATGCGGCCGACGAGGTATTCTGCCGACAGGTAGTACGCCTGCCGATGCGCCTGCCGTTTCGCTTCGCACTTGACCCAAGTGGGGGTGAGCGCGTTCATGGCGGCGGTGGACAGGGCATTGTGCAGCTGTGTCGCGGAGGCTTCCGCAAGGGTGATGTGGTCGTTCTGCAGCAGCAGCGATTCGGTCTGCCGGAGCAGTTCCTTGGCGTTCATCATGTTGCTCTCTCCTTTATATTCGTCGATTGATAGTGGGGATTCCACAAAATCAGACACGCTGATATTCCTGATTCATTTCGCGCAGATGGCGGGCGACATCCTCCGTCGCGGCGCCGGGCTTCATGCGCCATGCCCAGTTGCCGCCGATGGTGCCGGGTAGGTTCATGCGGGCTTCGCTGCCCAGATGCAGCACATCCTGCATCGGCACAACCGCCATGCAGCACGGGGAGGACAGCACGCAGCGGATGAAGGCTTCCACGCCGTCGTCCGTGCTGTCAAAGTGCAGGTAGTCCTTCGCGGCTTTGAGCGTGGTTTCGTCGGCGGTGGCAATCCACCCGGCGGTGGTGTCATTGTCGTGCGTGCCGGTGTAGGCAACGTAGTTCTCCGACCAGTTGCCGGGGAAGTGCTGGTTGCCGTCCGCATCGCCGCCGAAGCCGAACGTCGCGACTTTCATGCCCGGATAGCCGACGAATTTCAGCAATTCACGCACACGGTCGCTCTGTACGCCGAGGTCCTCCGCCACAACGCGCAGATTCGGCAGCTCCTTCTTTAGGCGGCGGAACAGCTTCTTGCCTGGCCCGACAATCCACTTGCCGCTGCGGGCGTTCGGCGCGCCATAGGGGATGGAGTAGTAGTTCGCAAAGCCGATGAAGTGGTCAACGCGTACAATGTCGTAGAGCTTGCTCATGCCGCGCATCCGCTCCACCCACCAGTCGTAGCGGCGGAAGAACAGGTACGTCCAGCGGTAGAGCGGATTGCCCCACATCTGCCCATCAGCGGAGAAGTAGTCCGGCGGCACACCCGCGACGCGCTTCGGCGCACGGTTCTTGTCCAGTTGGAAAACTTCCGGCTGCGTCCATGTGTCCGCGCTGTCTTCGGCAACGTAAATCGGCATGTCGCCGAAAAGCTCAATCCCCTTGTTGTTGCAGTAAGCCTTGAATTCCTTCCACTGGCGGAAAAAAATGAACTGGCAGAAGACGTGATAGCGCACATCCTCGTCGAGCATCATGCGGTATTGCAGCAGCGATTCCTTCCTGCGCATCTTGATGCCCTCGTCTGGCCACTGACGCCACATGACGCCGCCGAAATGCTGCTTGACGGCGGTGAACAGCGCGAAGTCGCTCACCCAGCGCTCGTCGCGCAGAAATTGGCGAATCTCCGGCAGAAGTCCCTTTTCGCTCTGATGGAACGCTTTGCGCAGCAGCTTCTCCTTGTTCTCGCGCACTTGGTCAAATTCCACCCGCTCATCCTGCGTGGGCATAAATTCTTCACCGGGGTCAAGCGTCAGCAGACCATCCGCCGCCAGCTTCTCGGTGGAAATCAGCATTGGATTGCCCGCATGGACGCTGAAAGACTGGTAAGGAGATTCGCCGTAGCCGGTTGGTCCCATCGGCAACACCTGCCACAGCTTCATGCCGCTTGCTTCCAGAAAGTCCGCAAACGCATAGGCTTCCTTGCCCAGACTGCCGATGCCGCCTGCACCGGGCAGGGAAGAGATGTGCATCAAAATACCGCTTTTGCGCATGAGTCGAGTCCATCCTTTCGGGAAAAATGGAGAAATCGGAAACGTTTCCGAAAATCGTGGAAAGAAATGCGGGTTTTTCATCCCGCATTCTTGTTCAAGGAAGAAGATTCGCTGTCAAACGCGAAAATCCTGCTGATTTCGGGGAAAAAGTTTACGGTAAACGCACGATTATGCCCGACAGCGGCGGCAGATTCGCCGTACCATCCGCAAATGCCGCACCGCCGATGCCGCCCAGCAGCTCCGCACCGCGCAGCACATCCAGCGAGACAGTCAGCGTATCTTTCTGGCTGACATTGCTGATGATGGCGACGGTGCTGCCCGCGTCGGTCACAGTGTAGGCGCAAATTGCGTCATTGCCGCCCTCCAGCGCGGTCATTTCGCCGCGGGTCAGCTCGGGCGCGAGATTGCGCAGGGCAATCAGCTGGCGATACCAGTTCAG
>FR899902.1:84279-107807 GCA_000437595.1 Faecalibacterium sp. CAG:74
CCAGTTCAGCAGGCTGTCCGGGTCGCTGTCCTGCTCCGCCACGCCGTCTGTCAAACGCTGGGCTTGGTCGGCAGCGGCGGGCGCTTTGCACTGCGTGGCTGCGTCGCTTGACCACACCATCGGCAGGCGTTTGTTTTCGTCGCTCCCGGAGCCGGACATGCCCAGTTCTTCGCCATAGTAGACGGTTGGGACACCCGGCATGAGCAGATACAGCAGCGCGGCGGCTTTTTCGTTCGGTACCTTGGAGCGGAGCATCCCGCGTGCGCGCGCCATATCGTGGTTGCTCACAAACGGCGCGTCCACCGAAGCCGGAGAGACGGCGCGGATTCGTGCGTTCCAGTCCGCCTGCGCAGAGGCGACGGTGCTGCTTTTGCCCGCCAGCGCTGCTTTCACGAAGCGCCCGGTGCTGTCCGAAGCGGGGAAGTTGAACAGGCTGTCAATGCCGCTTTCGTAGAGGGTCAGAATGGTTGCTTCGTCCGTCCACGCTTCGCCAACGAGGTAGCAGTCCGGGTCGTTCGCTTTCGCTGTTTCACAAACGAAGCGCAGGAAATCAGCGGTGGAGGCGTTTGCACCCGCGTAGTAGCTGGTCACGGCATCCAGGCGGAAGCCGCCCACGCCATGCGACTGCCAGAACGTGATGATTTTGGCGAACTCCGCCCGCAGCGATTCGCTGTCAAGGTTGAAATCTGGCATGTGGCTGCCGAACTGCCCTTCATACCACCACGAACAGCCGCTGATTTTGTGCCGCGCGTTCCCTTCCTCCGGGTAGAAAACGTACCAGTCGGTCGTTTCACCCGTGCGGGAGAAGAATTTGTCGTCGCACGCCGCGAGAAACCACGGATGCGAACTTGACGAGTGATTCAGCACCAAATCAAGGATGACGCGGATGCCGCGCTCCTTGCAGGCGGCGGTCAGGCGGTCGAAGTCATCAAGCGTGCCGTAAGACGGGTCAACAGCGTAGTAATCCAGCACATCGTACTTGTGATAGCTGGGGGAGGGGTGGATAGGCATGAGCCAAATCTGCCGGACGCCCAGCGACTGCAAATAATCCAGGCGGTCGATGATGCCCTGCAAATCCCCGATGCCGTCGCCGTCCGAATCTTGGAAGGAGGCAACAAAAATTTCGTAGGTCACGCCGAGGGCAGGTTCTTCTGCATACGCGGCAGGGAGAAGCCCCATGAGCAGAAGCAGAGACAGGATACCCGAAAGGAACTTGCGCATAAGGCTCCTCCTTGCAATACACAGCGAAACACGCGGACACAGTATGAAGTTGCGCGCAACTCAATCGCGCGAAAGGGTCAAGGGAGGAACTCCCTTGCGGAGTCCAGAGGCAGAGCCTCTGGTTACCCCTTCACCGAACCGCCCGTGATGCCTTCGACGTAGAACTTCTGCATGATGACGAAGAGAATGGAAATCGGAATGGAAACAATCACGCCGCCGGCGCAGAACTGCGCAAAGTAGTTGTTGCGGTTGACCTTGTTCACCATCGCGAACAAACCGAGCGCAACGGTCTTGTTAGCCGCCGTGCCGCTGGTCATCATCAGGTCAGCAAACACGAAGTCCATCCACGGCGCGAGGAACGAGTTGATAACCGTGTAGACGATAATCGGCTTGGACAGCGGCAGAATGATTTTCCAGAAAACGGTGAACTCATTCGCGCCCTCCAGATACGCCGATTCGCGCAGGGACTTGCTCACCGTGTCAAAGAAGCCCTTCGCAATCAGGTAGCCCATGCCCGAACCTGCGCTGTACACGATAATCAAGCCCGTCAGCGTGCCGGTCAGCCCAAACTGCTTCATGATGAAGTAGACCGCGATCATGCTCAGGAAGCCGGGGAAGAGGTTCAGGATGATGGCGATGTTCATCAGCGGCTTGCGCGCCTTGAAGCGCATACACGACATCGCGTACGCCACCATCAGCACGAACAGCGTCGAAATGACGCAGGTGAAGCAGGCAACGATGAACGTGTTGAGCATCCACTGCGGGAACTGGTTGACTGAGTCGGGCGAAAGCAGCGCCTTGTAATGGTCAAGCGTGTACGCCTTGGGGAAGAACGTCGAGAGGTTCGGCCCCTTGTCCACGCCGAAGGATGTGACAACCAGCCACAGAATCGGAATCAGCCAGAAGGCGGCAAGCAGCGCCAGCACAACGTGGCGAGCCGTTAGCTTGGCAACCTTCGCGGGTGTCATGCGGTGCTTGTCGTGATAACGGAGCGCCTCGGCTTTGATGGCGGCTTCCTCGCGCGCCAATGCCGCGTGCTTCTCCTGCTCCGGCAGATGGTCATATTTCGTCGTACTCACTGGAAGCTCTCCTCCTTATCGCCCTTAATCATGCGGCTGAAGGCGACCAGCGTCAGAATCGCGCAGACCACGAAGACCAGAATGCCGATGACCGACGCCATCTTGTAGTTGCTCTGATCCTGCGTCAGGCGGTACAGCCACGTCACCAGCAGGTCAACTTCGTTCGCGTTCGCGTTCGCCATCAGCTGGTCGGACGTGGTGTACACGTCGCGGCTGAGCAGCCAGATGACGTTGAAGTTATTGATGTTTGCCACCAGCGAGTTGACCAGCGAAGGCCCTGTGATGAAGAGAATGTACGGCATGGTGATGGACTTGAACGACTGCCACGCGTTCGCGCCGTCAATCTTCGCCGCCTCAATCAGCTCCGTCGGGATGTTCATCAGGATGCCGGTCGCAATCAGCATCTGATAGGGGATGCCGACCCAGATGTTGATGAGGATAATCATCGGGCGCGCCCAAGCGGGGTGGGTAAGGAACGGGATGAAGTTCGCTGTCGGAATTGCGCCGATGGAGTAGAGCCAGTCGGTCAGACCGATGTTCTTGCAGATGGTGTTGACGATGCCAAGGTCAGCGAAGAAGTTGCGAACCAGCAGCAGGGAAACAAACTGCGGAACAGCCATCGCGACCATGAAGCAGGTACGCCAGAACTTCTTGCCCTTCGTGTTGCGGTTGTTGATGAACATTGCCATCAGGATGCCGCCGATATAGCAGGTGAACGTCGCCAGCACTGCCCAGACGAGCGTCCATACCAGTACGCGAGTGAACGCATAGCCGAACGAGCTGTCCGCGGTCAGGGCGGTAAGTCTGGTGAAGTTATCCAGACCAACCCAGGTGAACAGCTTCGACGGGGGCAGGTGGTTGCGGTCATAATTCGTGAAGCCGATGAGAATCATGACAATCAGCGGGATGATGGTGAACAGCACCACGCCCAGCACCGGCAGCGTCAGCAGCGTGCGGTGGAACTTCCTGTCCAGCGCGTCGTTCAGGTCGTCGCGGAAGGTGTTGACGTGCTTGCCGCTCTTGGCGGTGAGTTCCACCTCGCGCGCGTTGCGCAGGTTGCGCATCCACAGGATGACCGCCGCAATCAGCAGCACAACGCCCAGAACGCCGAAGAGCAGGATGAGGAAGGAGTTATCGTAGTCGTTGAACTCGTTCTTCATCGTCTCCGGATTGAAAACGCGCTTCTGCTGTACCGTGCCCAGGGTGGACAGCTTGCTCATGTAGGGGAAGAAGAAGGTTGGGAAAACAAGCATGATGGCTGCCTGAATCAAGCAGATGAAGAAGCCCTTCAAATACTGCTTGCGCGCAAAGCAGCTTGTACCGCACAGAAGCGCAGACAGCTTGACGAAAATATCACCCTCGACAAAGGCTTTGACGGTACTGATGAAAAATTCTGCGATGCCTTCGAAGAACCGAACGACGCCCGGCTTTTTTCTGGCCTTGGTCTGACTCATAGCATCTGCGCTCCTTACTTATGTTTTGCAGGGAAGAAAAAGAGCCGCTCCGCTCAACTGAAATGAAGAAGCGGAGCGGCTGAGAGGATTCTACAGAGCCGGATTACAGATCGCCGGCAGCGGTGATGCCCGCCACAGCGTTGTCCAGCAGGGTCTGGAGCTCGATGCCGTCAGGATTGCCGTTGACCAGGATCTTGCCCAGCGCAGCGGCGGGCTCCCAGTACTTGTTGCCAACGCGCTGCACGGTGGAGAAGGCGGACTGAGCAGCCAGTGCGGCAATCGCGGGAGCAGCCTGCACCTTTTCGGAAGCGGCAGCATTCACGTTGGACGGGCCCTGACCACGGATTTCAAAGCGGGAAATCTGGTTTTCTTCGTTGGTCATGAATTCCGCGAACAGCATCGCGTCGCCCACATTCTGGGAGTAGGGGTTCACGCCAACCAGCTTGAAGCCAGCGAAGGAAGCCATCTGCACCTGCTTGCCCGCGACAGTGTAGGTGGGCAGCTTGCAGGCCGCGTAGTTTTCGCCCCACGCTTCCTGAGCAACCTTCGCGTTCCAGGTACCGGACACGCCGGCGATGATGGAGCCGTCCTTAACGCCCGCCACGAAGGGGTCGGAGTTCGCGTCCAGGAAGCCGGGGTTGGAGGTGATGGCAAGCAGAGCTTCCACAACCTGCACGCCGGTGATTTCGGTGTCGGTCGCGTTCCAGTTGCAGGTGTTGGTCACGCCGTCCTCAGTGACGTACATGTCCAGACCAGCGCCCTGGAAGAAGGAGTACAGATACCATGCGTCGCTCATCGGGAAGCCGACGTACTTGCCGGCGGCGGCAGCCTTCGCCAGCATGCCGTCCAGCGTCTGCACGTCTTCCGCGGTGAAGTATTCCTTATTGTAGAACATGAAGTAGCCGTTGTCGGCAGTTGCCGGATAGGCGTAGAGGTTGCCGTCCGCACCGGTGGACGCCTGCACAGCGCCGGCGTTCGCGCCGCCGTTCGCCGCGATGATCTCATCCGCATCAACCATGACCTGCTGAAGCGCTTCGGCGTTCATCAGGGAGTTGAACTGGTCGTCCGCGAAGGTGAACACGTCCGCAGCAGCCTCGGTGTCGTTCAGGACGCGCTTGGAGCAGTCGCCCTCAGCCTGAATATCCACGGAGATGTCGTAGGTCTTTTCGGGATGCGCAGCCTTGAAGTTCTCAATCACGCTGTTGATCCACGGCAGGTCGGCGTTATCGCCAACCCACACACGCAGGGCAACCGTCTCCTCAGCGGTCGCGCAGCTGCACAGAGACAGCACCATTACAGCAGCCAGAACCATTGCCAGCAGCTTTTTCATAGGGAAGTACCTCCTCTTTTCTATCTCACACGGCTTTCCGCCGCGCGGATGACAGTTTTATGTATCACACAGCTTTTCGCTGAGAATACCGAATGCAGTATGACCGCAAAAGCGGTCTGCTATGTCCTTATCAGACGGATTCGCGCATTTGCACCTTCGCAGGAACGACGATGTGGCGCGGCGGCCGTCCGTTTTCCAGCATGTCCATCAGAACGCGGACGCTCTCGCGGGCGATTTCGTCGATGGGCTGCTCGATGGTCGTTATCCGCGGCACGAAGAATTTGCTCATCTCGATGCCGTCAAAGCCGATGACGCCCACATCCTCCGGAACGTGCCGCCCCATGTCCGTCAGAGCGCGGATGACGCCCATTGCGACGGTGTCGGACATGCAGAAGACGGCGGTGGTGTCGCTTTGCGTGGCGAAAAAGGCACGCGTAGTGTCGTAAGCGCCTTTGAGCGAAAAGCGCGTTTCGACGAAGCGCTTATCCTCAAACGGCACGCCTGCCTCCTGCATGGCTGCCATAGCGCCCGCGTAACGGAGCGCGAAGGAGTCGTCGCCGACGCGTGCACCGCCGAAAACAGCGATTTTCCGATGCCCCGCGTTCAGCAGCACCCGCATGGCTTCGTAGCCCATGCGCCGGTCGTCGATAAAGACGCTGGCGGCGCGGGGAAGCGCAGTTTTGTCTGCGTTGACGGTTGCGAAGACCATGGGCAAATCCATTCCCTCCAGCACCTGTGCGCGCTCGTCGATGCGGCTGCCCACAAAGATGAAACCTTTGACGCGCTTTTCGTGCCAGAGCTGCACGGCGGTTTGGAATTCGTCCGCTTTCTCGTCGATGAACTCGGTCAGAAAGGCGGGGGTCAGACCGTGCGTGTATTGAAGCATCGCCTCTGCAAGCGAATTCAGGAACGGGTTTTCTCTGCCGCGCAGAATCAGCGCGATGGTTTCTGTATCCGCCTGCTTGAGACTGCGCGCGTTGGCGTTGCCGACAAAATGACATTCCGCCATGACCTGCTCAACCTTTTCGCGTGTCTGCGGATTCACATCCGGTCGGTGATTCAGCACGCGGGAAACGGTCGTGACACTGACGCCGGAAAGTCGCGCAATATCGCGGATGGTGTAGATTTTCAACCGCAGCGCTCCTTCCTGCTTCCAATGGCGGTCATTGATAGGAAACGGTGTCGGTACCGTTTCCAACTGTCTGTATCATACCACAGACCGGAAACGTTGTCAATAGGGAAATGAGAAAAAATCGCACTTTTTTTGACAGAAAGCCCATTGTACGCGCTGGGCGATAATCGACCACTGCGCTTTTTCCGGCTTTTTTCCATGAATCCCTTTACGAACCGGGAAAAATCCGATATAATAGGGAACATCACAGAACAGGGAGGTCGGGGACGAATGCGATTCACAAAGATGCAGGGCATCGGCAATGACTATGTGTATGTCAACTGCTTTGAGGAGCATGTGGAGAACCCGTCAGAGCTGGCGAAACAGATGAGCCGCCGCCATTACGGGGTCGGCAGCGACGGACTGATTCTGATCTGCCCGTCGGACGTGGCGGATTTTGAGATGAAGATGTACAACGCCGATGGCTCGAACGGCGGCATGTGCGGCAACGGCGCGCGCTGCATCGGCAAGTATGTCTACGACCGCGGCTTGACGGACAAGACGACGGTCAGCCTGATGACGGATTCGGGGCTGAAAATCCTGAACCTGAACGTCAAAGACGGAAAAGTACAAACAGTGCGCGTCGATATGGGAATGCCGGAACTGTTTCCACCGAAAATCCCGGTGGATTTGCCGGGCGAGGTCGTCATGGGGCATCGGCTGAATGTCGGCAGCGCGACGTACGAAATTCACTGCGTGTCGATGGGCAATCCGCACTGCGTGATTTTTGTGCGCGATCCGGATTATGTGGATTTGGAGCAGATTGGCCCGCTGCTGGAGAACAACGCGATTTTTCCGCAGCGCGCGAATGTCGAGTTTGTGCAGGTTGTCTCCCGCGACCATCTGCGGATGCGTGTGTGGGAGCGCGGCGCGGGCGAAACGCTGGCGTGCGGCACGGGCGCGTGTGCATCGATTGTCGCGGCGGTGATGACGGGCCGCGCCGACCTCCATGTTGTGGTGGGTTTTCTTGGGGGGTTGTTGGCTGTTGGGTGGGGATGGATTTGCTCGGCGGCTCGTTGACGCTGGACTGGTCGCCTGACGACGGTCACGTCTATCAAGAAGGACCAGCACAGTTCGTCTTTGACGGCGAGTGGCTGGGAGAGTAAAACCCGGGGCATATCCCTATATAATATGTAGAAAGGTAGATAGCTATGTTTCATATCAACGATTATTTTACCCGCCTGCCGGGGTCGTACCTGTTTGCGGAAATCGCTCGCCGCGTGAAGGCGTACAGCGCCGCGCATCCCAATGCGGACATCATCCGTCTGGGCATTGGCGACGTCACCCGCCCGCTGGCACCCGCCGTCATCGAAGCGATGCACAAGGCGGTCAGCGAAATGGGCGTGCAGGAGACATTCCACGGCTACGGCCCGGATTACGGCTATGACTTCCTCGTCAACGCCATCCGCGAGCATGATTATGCCAGCCGCGGCGTGCAGGTTGATTTCGACGAGGTGTTCATTTCCGACGGCGCGAAGTGCGACGTGGGCAACATTCAGGAGCTGTTCAGCACCGATGCGGTGATTGCCGTCACCGACCCGGTGTACCCGGTGTATGTCGATTCCAACGCCATGGCGGGCCGCGCTGGCGAGTATGCTGACGGCAAGTGGGATCGGCTGGTCTACCTGCCCTGCAACGCGGAAAACGGCTTCGTGCCCGCGCTGCCGGATAAGCCTGTGGATGTGATTTACCTCTGCTACCCCAACAACCCGACTGGAACGGTGCTGAACCGCGAGCAGCTGACGAAGTGGGTGAACTACGCCCGCGAGAACGGCGCGCTGATTATCTACGATGCGGCGTATCGCGCGTTCGTGTCCACGCCGGATATTCCGCTGTCTATCTACGAGATTGACGGCGCGAAGGAGTGCGCCATCGAGTGCAATTCCTTCTCCAAGACGGCGGGATTCACGGGCACGCGCTGCGGCTACACGGTTGTTCCGCACGCGGTGAAGGGGCTGAATGCCAAGGGAGAGCCGGTGGAGATGAATGCGCTGTGGAAGCGCCGCATGTCCACCAAGTTCAACGGCGTCAGCTACCCCGTGCAGCGCGCTGCGGCGGCGGTGTACACCGAGGAAGGGCAGAAGCAGATTCAGGAGACGATTGACTACTACATGCGCAACGCCAAGATTATCCGCGAGGGTCTGACGGCAGCGGGCATCACCGTGTTTGGCGGGGTGGATGCGCCGTATATCTGGCTGAAGGTTCCGGCAGGCATGGACAGCTGGACGTTCTTTGACCGTCTGCTGGATGAATGCCACATCGTGGGCACGCCGGGTTCGGGCTTCGGACCGAGCGGCGAGGGTTACTTCCGCCTGACCGCGTTCAACACGCTGGAAAAGACGGAACAGGCGGTCGAACGCATCCGCAGCTGGAAAATTTAAGGCACCACCGCACAATTCGGCAGCGCGTCTGGCGATGTCTTTTCCGCCATCTGCGGCATGCAAATTCCTCGATTTACCACCAGTAAACCTTCGAAATTTGCATTTGCATCTGACGAAAAAATCCATTCGCCAGCCGACCACCTCATTTGTGCGGTGTTACCTTAACATAAAAACGGCACTGCCTTTCCTGAAAACAGGGGAGACAGTGCCGTATTTTGATATGCTGGATAGCTTTTCACCCACAATTGCTCATTCCGAATTCCGCATTACTTACGCTTCCGCCTTCTTCAGCGCCGGATGGAACAGTCGACTGCGGTGGTACGCAACCGCCTCCAGCGCAGAGCAGAGCATCCACCCTACCGGGTACGCCAGCGCAACAATGACGAAGCGCAGCTGTTCATCCGCAATCATCGTTGTGGCGAGATAGAGGTAGATTTGGCGGAATACGACGAACGAGAACAGCATGATAACCGTCGGAACCACCGATTCGCCGATGCCGCGCAGTGCGCCCGCATACATCTGGTTGAACGAAATGACAAGGTAGAAGGGCGTGATAATATACAGGAAGCGCGCCCCGAAGGAAATGACCGCCTCCGACGGGGAAATAATCGACAGCAGCGGGCGCGCCAGCAGTATCACGCCGACAGCGCACACGCCCATGCACCCCAGCGACAGCAGGATGCCTGTGCGAACGCCTTTGCGCGCGCGCTCCGGCTGCTGCGCGCCCCAGTTCTGCGCCACGAATGTCGTCGAGGCCTGCCCAATTGCCGTCGTGGGCACCATCAGGAACATGTCGATGCGGTTGTACGCCGCCCAGCCCGATGCGCTCAGGTCACCAAGGTCGTTGATGTACGCCTGTACGAACACGTTCGAGAACGAGGTCAGACCCTGCTGGATGCTCGCGGGCAGGCCAATCAGCAGGATTTCCTTCAGCGTCCGCCCGTCGATGTGCAGCTTGCTCCACCGCAGCCCGAAGGACGCGTTCTCCTTCGTCAGCACATACAGCACGAGCACCGCGCTTGCCGCCTGTGCGATAATCGTTGCATACGCCACACCCGCCACACCCATGTGGAAGCAGATGACGAACAGCAGGTCCAGCACGGTGTTGACGACCGCGGAGAAAACGAGAAAGTACAGCGGCCGCCGCGAGTCGCCCACGGCGCGCAGAATCGCGCTGCCCATGTTGTAAATCAGCAGTCCCGCAATGCCCTCAAAGTAGATGGTCAGGTACTCGGTTGCTTCCACCAGCATGGAATCCGGTGTGCGCATCAGCTGCAAACTTGGCTTTACAATTGCCACGCCGACTGCCGTCGCCACGATGCACAGCAGGAACGTCATCAGCATCGTCGTATGTACCGCTTTGCTGATGCGCTCATGGTTTTTCGCGCCGTACGCCTGACTGATGACTGCCCCGGCACCAAGCGACAGACCGTTGCATACGCCGATGAGCATGTTAATAATGTTGCCCGTTGAACCGACTGCCCCCAGCGCCGTTTCCCCAACGAAATTGCCTACCACGATGCTGTCCACCGCGCTGTACAGCTGCTGGAAGAGCAGCCCGACGGTCAGCGGCAGCGCGAAATCAATATATTGCCGCAGAATATTGCCCTGCGTCATGTCGGCATCCCTGCCGCGTGCGCGTGTCATGAAAGTACGTCCCTCCTTGCGTATACATCATCAGCATAGCACGATGCCGCCAGCGCGTCAAGGGAGGGGTGGATTCAGTTGCGGAATTAGAAGGTTTTGTGTCTGCAATCTTTCCGGGAGGGAATGCGCCTTGCAATGCCGCGGACGGTGAGGGCAGTTTTGCCATCAGGTATTGGCATACGACGGCGCTGGATTGTAAAAGCAGTGATTGCCAATGCGGATTTGAAAATACCCCACGCTCGATGGGAAATTGTTTGGACATGTGGAAGAATACGGGTTGAAGAACCACAGCGCTTCCCAGAGATTCGCCAGCCGCCCGCCCGCCATCGCCCATTCCGCAATTTCGTAGTGAACGTTTGTCGGATTCATATTGTAGACGTTTTGCAGGTTCGTCCGGCCGGATAGCCTTGTGCGGACGCAATTAAACTGACCGTCCTGATAGATGACGGCGGGGATGGTATTGTAGCGCCCGTATTCCCCGACGCTGGTACGGACACGGTTCATGACCACGCTCGCGACGGCTTTCATGCCGTTGTCACCTTCGCCGCCGGCTTCGCACTGGATGAGACGCGCAAAAAGTTCCAAGTCTGTCATGCTGGGTTCACCTCCGATGGAGGGAATATGAGGGGAAAAAGCGGTTTAGAACAGGCGTGATTGGCAGAACTGCCGCTGCTATGAATGACGGTTAGATATAACAAACTTGCAATTCGCCGCGAAAATTCGCTGAAAACCATCAAAATCTGCATAAAAACATGGAAAGAACAGCGAAATACCTTGACGGAACAGCGCGAATCCTGTACAATCGAGCATGTGGTGAACAACGGCGTTCATGCCACGCAGATGGGGAAGGCTCCCTGCCTTTGAGCAGGTGGAGTGTGCCCTGCGCGCGGCATGAGCGCCTTTTTGCATCTCTTTTCGGCAGACAGCACAAACGCCGGAAAGACAACTCGAAGGAGGTTTCAGCCATGATTGATACGCGGGATTCATCCCTTTTCGGCACACGCAATCCGATGGAAGGGGAGGTGCGCATTCCCAGCGGGTGCGCCATCGCGGGCATTTTCCACAAGAAGGGCGGCAAAATCGGCGGCGATACCATCATCCGAGCGATGGAACCCATGCACGACCGCTCCAACGGGTTGGGCGGCGGCTACGCGGGGTATGGCATTTATCCTGATTTTGCGGACTGCTATGCCTTCCATATGTTCTACGACAATGAGTCCGCGCGGGATGACTGCGAGCATTACCTGAAGCGCTTCTTCGATATTCACAGCATGTCCGTCATGCCGACGCGCCCGATGCGCGAAATTACCGATCCGCCGATTATCTGGCGCTATTTCGTCACCCCGAAGGCGTGGCGCTGTCAGGAAGAGGCGATGGATGAGGATGCGTTCACGGCGGCGCATGTGCTGCACGTCAACGTCAACATTCCCGGCGCGTTCATCTTCTCCTCCGGCAAGAACATGGGCGTCTTCAAGGGCGTTGGCTACCCGGAGGACATGGGGCGCTTCTTCCGCCTGGAGGAATACGCCGCGACGTGCTGGACGGCGCACGGGCGCTATCCGACGAACACCCCCGGCTGGTGGGGCGGCGCGCACCCGTTCACGCTGCTGGACGTGTCCGTCGTCCACAATGGCGAAATCTCCTCCTACGACGCGAACCGCCGCTGCATGGAGATGTACGGCTACACCTGCACGCTGATGACCGACACCGAGGTCATTGCGTACATGATTGACTACCTCGTGCGCAAGCAGGGCTTGACGTATTCGGAAGCGGCGAACGTGCTGGCGGCGCCGTTCTGGTCGACGATTGAGCACATGCCGGAGGACGAGAAGCGGCGGATGCTGCTTTTGCGCCAGCGTTTTCCGTCGATGCTCATCAACGGGCCGTTCTCTATCCTCGTCGGTTTCACCGGCGGCATGATGGCGCTCAATGACCGTTTGAAGCTGCGGTCGATGGTCGTCGCGGAGACGGAAGACATGGCGTATGTCGCCAGCGAAGAATGTGCGATTCGCCGCATTGCCCCGGATGTTACGAACGTCTGGGCGCCGCGCGGCGGTCAGCCTGTCATTTTTACCACGGAAGGGGGTCGCGCCTGATGGCTGTGGATTTTTTCTATCCCGCGTATGAAGTGGTGCGCAACCAGGACCGCTGCATCACCTGCCGCGTCTGCGAACGCCAATGCGCCAACAAGGTGCATCAGTACGACGCGGAACTGGGGCTGATGATTTCCGACGAAAGCGCGTGCGTCAACTGCCAGCGCTGCGTGTCGCTCTGCCCGACCCGCGCGCTGAAAATCGTCAAGACCGACAACACATTCAAGGATAACGTCAACTACACCGCGCAGGCGATGACGGAAATCTACCGTCAGGCGCAGTCGGGCGGCGTGCTCTTGTCCGCGATGGGCAACCCCGCGCCGCTGCCTGTGTACTGGGATAAGCTGCTGATTAACGCCTCGCAGGTCACGAACCCGTCCATTGACCCGCTGCGTGAGCCGATGGAGACGCGCGTCTACCTCGGCAGCCGTCCCGAAGGCATCCGCCGCGGCAAGGACGGCAAGCTCATTGACGACACGCCGCCGCAGCTTAAATTGGAAGTGCCGATTATGTTCTCCGCCATGTCTTACGGCTCCATCAGCTACAACGCGCACGAATCCCTCGCACGCGCGGCGGAGAAGCTCGGAACGTATTACAACACCGGCGAAGGCGGCTTGCATCAGGACTTCTACAAGTACGGCGAACACACGATTGTGCAGGTCGCCTCGGGGCGCTTCGGCGTCAATCACGATTACCTGAACGCGGGCGCGGCGATTGAAATCAAGATGGGGCAGGGCGCGAAGCCGGGCATCGGCGGGCATCTGCCGGGCAGGAAGATTGTGGCGGACATTGCCAAAACGCGCATGATTCCCGAAGGCTCGGACGCCATTTCGCCCGCGCCGCACCATGATATCTACTCCATCGAGGATTTGCGCCAGCTGGTTTTCTCGCTCAAGGAAGCATCGCGGTACACAAAGCCTGTCATCGTCAAGATTGCGGCGGTGCATAACGTCGCGGCGATTGCGTCCGGCATTGCGCGTTCCGGCGCGGACATCATCGCCATCGACGGCTTCCGCGGCGGCACGGGCGCTGCGCCGACCCGCATCCGCGATAACGTCGGCATCCCGATTGAACTGGCGCTCGCAGCGGTGGATACGAGACTCCGCCAAGAGGGCATCCGCGACCGCGTGAGCCTCGTCGTCGGCGGATCGATTCGTTCCAGCGCGGACGTCGTCAAGGCGATTGCCCTCGGCGCGGACGCGGTGTATATCGCCACCTCGGCGCTGATGGCGCTGGGCTGCCACCTGTGCCGCTCCTGCCAGACGGGGCGCTGCAACTGGGGCATCGCCACGCAGATTCCGGAATTGACCCAGCGCCTGAACCCCGACATGGGCTGCCAGCGGCTGGTCAACCTCATCACGGCGTGGAACCACGAAATTAAGGAAATGATGGGCGGCATGGGCATCAACTCCATCGAAGCCCTGCGCGGCAACCGCTTGATGCTGCGCGGCGTCGGGCTGAACGAGAAGGAGCTTGAAATCCTCGGCGTCAAACATGCGGGAGAGTGAGCGGCATGAAGAGAATCTACGTCAACGAGAAATGGTGTCTGGGCTGCCATCTGTGCGAATATTACTGCGCGTTCGCCAATTCCGGCAAGAGCGACATGGTCAAGGCGCTCAAAAACATCCGCATTCATCCGCGCATTCACATCGAGGAGGGCGCGAACGGCGTCCACTTCGCCGTCAACTGCCGCCACTGCGCTGACCCGCTGTGCGTCAAGGGCTGCATCACCGGGGCGCTGACACGGCAAAACGGCATGATCGTCATCGACGAGAACAAGTGCGTCGGCTGCTTTACCTGCATTCTGTCCTGCCCTTACGGCGCAATTGAGCCGGATGAGACAGGGCGCGTCATGCAGAAGTGCGAGCTGTGCACCAAGAACGGCGCGGGCGAACCGCTGTGCGTCAAGAACTGCCCGAATCAGGCGATTGTCTACGAGGAGAGGTGAGAAGAGCGTGAAGTATGTGATTATCGGCAACGGGCCTGCGGCGGTCACGGCGGCGGAAACCATCCGGCGCGCAGATGACGCGGGCGAAATCACCCTGCTGTCCAAGGAAGACGAATTTACCTACTCCCGCCCGCTGATTTCCTACCTGCTCTGCGGTAAGACGGACGAAACCAGAATGCGCTACAAGCCGGCGGATTTCTACGCGCGCAACCGAGTGGATTTCCGCTCCGGCGTGGCGGCGGTGTCGATTGACAAGGACGAAAAGAACGTCACGGGTTCGGACGGAAATGTGTACCCCTATGACAAACTGCTGCTGGCGACGGGCGCGAAGCCGTTTGTGCCGCCGATTCCGGGGCTGGAAAGCGTACATTATCACACGTTCATGACGCTCAGGGACGCGCATGAACTGGCGGACTGCCTGACGAAGAACACGCGCGTCCTGATTGTCGGCGCGGGCTTGATTGGCATGAAGTGTCTGGAAGGCATCCGCGACCGCGTGGCAAGCGTGACCGTCTGCGATTTGGCGAAGCAGGTGCTCCCGTCGATTCTGGACGCGGAAGCTGCGCAAATGGTGCAGAAGCACTGCGAAGCGCAGGACGTGACGTTCCTGCTGGGCGACAGCGCTGCGCGGTTCGAGCCGGGCAAGGCCATCATGCAGAGCGGCAAAGAGGTCGAATTTGACGAGCTGGTGATGGCGGTGGGCGTGCGTCCTGCGACGGAGCTGGCACAGAGTCTCGGCCTGGACGCGGCGCGCGGCATCCACACCAACGCGCAGGGCGAGACGGACATTCCGGACATTTTCGCGGCGGGCGACTGCGCAAAGTCTTTCGATGTGACGACCGACACCGAGCGTGTGCTGGCGCTGCTGCCGAACGCGACGCAGCAGGGCGAAATCTGCGGCTTGGCGATGGCAGAAAAGAGCGGCAAGAGCTTCAACGCCATCCCGATGAACGCGATGGGCATGTTTGGCTTGCACATGATTACCGCGGGCACGATGACGGGCGATGACCACATCATCCGCGAGAACGGCAGCTACAAGCGCCTCTGCACGAAGGACGACCGCCTGATGGGGTACATCCTCGTCGGCAACGTGGCGCGCGCGGGCATTTATACGGCGCTGATCCGCGAGAAAACGCCGCTTTCCAGCATCGACTTTGAACTCATGCTGGATAAGCCGCAATTGATGGCGTTCTCCCGCCGCGATCGGGCGACGCTGATGGGAGGGAGCAGACTGTGAGAATCGTAGCGGGCGACAAGCACTTCCGCGAGCTGAACGAGGAAATCAACACCTGTCCGGACGCGGAAATCGAGCTTGACAACGTGTGCGGACAGCGGTATATTTGCTCTGGGCTGTCCGGCAAAAAAGTGACGATTCACGGCATTCCGGGTAATGCGCTGTGCTGCTATCTGGACGGCTGCGACGTCGAAGTCCTCGGCAATGCTCAGGATGCCACCGGCGATACCATGAACAGCGGCACACTCACCATCCACGGGCATTGCGGCGACGCGACGGGCTATGCCATGCGCGGCGGCACGATTCTCATCGAGGGGAACGTCGGCTACCGCGCGGGTATCCACATGAAGGCGTACCAGACGCACATTCCCGTGCTTGTCGTTGGCGGCGAAGCGGGTTCGTTCCTCGGCGAATATCAGGCGGGCGGCTACATCATCGTCCTTGGCTTGAACACGCGCGACCACGCCCCCGTCGGACGTTTCCCCGCTGCCGGAATGCACGGCGGCAAGATATTCCTGCGCACCGACTGCGATATGCCGTTCGACATTCCCGCGCAGGTGCTGTCCCACGAAGCCGACGATGCGGAAAAGGCGGAAATCGCACCGTTCGTGCGGCAGTTCGCGGAAAAGTTTGGCAAGGATGCGGAGGCGATTCTTGCTGACCGCTTCGTTGTCCTCGTGCCGGACAGCGCGAATCCGTATCGCTCCATGTATGTGACCAACTAATCCAAAGCAGCGGTAAAGACCAGCTACGGGAGTGCGCACCGAAGGTTTCCAAAGGGCGACCGCAGGTTTCACCTGTTTTCATGCCCTTTGGTCGCTCCCGCAGGAGCGAAATCCCTGCGCAACAAGCAAAATCAAGTCCATTAGAATCATCAAGCCAATCTCCCAACCACCAATGCGCACTCTGCGCGAAACAAGGAGGTTCCCCCTATGACTGAACAGGAAGTCCTTGACTTCGTCGAAGAAAACGACGTCAAATTTATCCGTTTGGCATTCGTCGATTTGTTCGGCACGCTCAAAAACATCTCTATCATGCCCACGCAGCTCCACCGCGCACTCAGCGGCAGTGTCTCCTTCGATGCGTCGGCGGTCAAGGGCTTCTGCGATATCAGCCATAGCGAGCTGTTCCTGCGCCCTGACCCGAAGACCATTACCCTTCTGCCGTGGCGTCCGCAGACGGGGCGCGTCGCCCGCATGATGTGCGACTGCCTCCTGCCTGACGGTACGCTCTTTACCGGGTATAGCCGGAGTATCCTCCGCCAGCAGGTCGAAAAGGCGAAATCGCTGGGGCTGACGTTCCAAATCGGCACGGAGTACGAGTTCTACCTCTTCCAATCCGATGACGCGGGGGATGTTACCCTGCACCCGCAGGACAGCGCCGGCTACATGGACGTGTCGCCGCTGGACAAGGGCGAGAACGTCCGCCGGGATATTTGCCTGACGCTGGAAAACATGGGCATCATCCCCGAAAGCAGCCACCACGAGCATGGACCGGGGCAGAACGAGATTGATTTCCAGTACGCGGGTGCACTCAAGGCGGCGGATAACGCCATGTCCTTCAAGACGACCGTGCGCACGATTGCCAACCAGTATGGGCTGTGCGCGTCGTTCCTGCCCAAGCCTCTGCGCGACGAAAGCGGCAATGGGCTGCATATCAACCTCTCTATCGAGCGTGGCGGCATCAACATTTTCGAGCAGCAGGACGGGCAGCTGTCCCTTGACGCGCAGCACGCCATCGCGGGGATACTCAGCCGCATTCGCGAAATCAGCCTGTTCCTCAATCCGCTGCCGTCCAGCTATCAGCGCCTCGGCTGCTGGGAAGCCCCGAAGCGCATCAACTGGTCGTTCGGCAACCGCAGCCAGCTTGTGCGCATTCCAGCGGCGCATCCCGGCGCGGGTCGCATGGAGCTTCGTTCGCCCGACCCTGCCTGCAACCCGTATCTGGCGTTCGCGCTGGTGCTGGCGGCGGCGATGGAGGGCATCACCGAGGTGACGCCGCTGCAAGCCCCGCTTGATGATTCCGGCAGTCTGCCGGAATCGTTGGAAGAGGCGATTTCGCTGGCGGAAAAGAGCGCGTTCATCCGCGAGGTGCTGCCGGAAAACGTCATAGACGCGTATCTGGCGGAGAAAAAAAAGACGGCGGCGCGCTTTGAGGCGGACGCAAACGCGGTCTTCCAGCAGCATTTGCGCACCATCTGAGAAGGCAGGGGAGGAATCACCATGCAGGAACAAATCCTGTTGGCGGGCAGCACGGAGAAGAGTCGGATGCTGCTCCAAACCCTGCTGCCGCCCGGCACAAACCCGCCGCCGCGCATGTGCATGAGCGGTGCGGAAACCCGCCGCGCGCTGGGCGAGGATGACTGGCCGCTGCTTGTCATCAACACGCCGCTTAGCGACGAAAGCGGCATTGATTTGGCGATTGACGCCGCGTCGCACACGGCAACCAGCGTACTGATGCTCGTCAAGGCGGAATTGGCTGACCAAGTGCAGGCACAGCTGGAGAATTACGGGGTGTTCGTTGTCGCCAAGCCTGTTGCGCGCCCGTTGTTCGATCAGGCGATTCGCTATGCGGCGGTGCTGCGGAATCGGCTGATGACGGTCTGCGCCGAAAAAGCGAAGCTGGAGAAGAAGCTGGCGGATGTGCGCGTAGTTGACCGCGCGAAATGTCTGCTGATTCAGTATCGCGGACTGACGGAGGAGCAGGCGCACCGCGCGATTGAAAAGCAGGCAATGGACACGCGGCAGACGCGCGTCGCCGTCGCCCAGACGGTCATCGATCATTACGACGAATAATCACTTGCGGCAGACAAAAATACGTCTGCCGCTTTTTTTCGACGGAAAATCGCTTGCATTTTGCCGCAAGTCATGCTAAACTGCAAGGTGGGGAAATTTGCAAAGGCGCTTTTCTGCTTCAATCGCCCGCAGTCCCTTGCACGAATACGAAGCTTTCATTTCCTATATAGGAGGAATTTATCTTTATGGCGAAGCCGCTTGTTGCCATCGTTGGCCGCCCCAACGTCGGCAAATCCACTTTTTTCAACCGAATCGCCGGAAAGCGCATCTCCATTGTGGAGGATACCCCCGGCGTGACCCGCGACCGCATCTATGCTGATGTGGAGTGGCAGAACCGCCGCTTCACGCTCATCGACACCGGCGGCATTGACCCGCACAGCGACGATGTGCTGCTCTCCCAGATGCGCCGCCAGGCCGAAATCGCCATGGATACGGCGGATGTTATCTGCTTCTTCGCCGACGGACGCGATGGTCTGACTGACGACGACCGCGAAGTCGCCAACCTGCTGCGCAAGACGAAGAAGCCCATCCTGCTCGTTGTCAACAAGGTTGACCACATCAGCATGAATGACAACATCTATGAGTTCTACGAGCTGGGACTGGGCGACCCGATTGCCATCAGCGCCGCGAACATGCTGGGGCTGGGCGACTTGCTGCAGGCTATCTGCGAAAAGCTGCCCCCTGCAGACAAGGACGAGATGGACGAGACAGAACATATCCTCCAGCTGGCGGTTGTCGGCCGCCCGAACGTCGGCAAGTCGTCGCTGGTGAATCGGCTGGTTGGCAGCGAACGCACGATGGTATCCGACATTGCCGGCACGACGCGCGACGCGATTGACACGCTCTTCACCGTCAACGGCACGCAGTACAACATCATCGACACCGCGGGCATCCGCCGCAAGCGCGCCGTGGAGGACGAGACGCTGGAGCGATACAGCGTGCTGCGGTCGATTGCCGCCATCCGCCGCTGCGATGTGGCGCTGCTGCTCATCGACGCGCAGGACGGCGTGACCGAGCAGGACACCAAAATCGCCGGGCTCATCCGCGACGAGGGGAAGGCGGTTATCATCATCGTCAACAAATGGGATGCGGTTGAAAAGGAAACCGGCACGCTGGAGCAATTCCGCAAGGAAGTGCTGGATGCGCTGAAATTCATGGACTACGCGCCTGTGCTGTTCCTCTCCGCCAAAACTGGGCAGCGCGTGCATACCGTCATCGATATGGTGGATCAGGTCTGGGCGCAGACGAGCAAGCGCATCCCCACGGGCGTGCTCAACGACGTGCTGAACGACGCGACGGCGGACTTGCAGCCTCCGGCGACAAATGGACGGCGCCTGAAAATCTACTACATCACGCAGCAGAGTGCCTGCCCGCCCACGTTCATCCTCTTCGTGAACGAGGAAGCGCTGATGCACTTTGCTTATCAGCGGTATCTGGAAAACTATTTCCGCAAGACGTTCGATTTCACCGGCACGCCGATTCGTTTCATCCTGCGGGAAAAGACGAAGGAGGAAAAGTAACCGATGGACGTTTTGGCATATCTGGCGATTGCGGTTATTGCGTATCTGCTGGGATCGATTTCGACGGGGATGCTTGTTTCCAAGGCAATGGGCGGCCCCGACCTGCATAAAGTCGGCAGCGGCAACACGGGCGCGACGAACGCCCTGCGCACGATGGGCAAAAAGGGCGGCGCGATTGTCTTTGCGGGCGACGTGGTGAAAGCGCTGCTGGCGTGCCTCGTTGGCCGTCTGTGGATGGGACAGAATGGCGCGCTGCTGGCGGGCTTGTTCGTCATCCTCGGACACAACTGGCCGGTGTTCTTTGGCTTCAAGGGCGGCAAGGGCGTCAGCAGCACATGCGGCGTGATGCTGATGACTTTCTGGTGGCAGGCGCTGATCTGCTACGTCATCACCATTGCGCTGATTGCCATCACGAAGTTCGTTTCCCTCGGCTCGCTGGCGCTGGTGGTGCTGTTCGGCATCCTCGTCACCGCGACGAACTGGGGAAACTGGCTGGTGATTGCGTGGGTCTGGGTGATTGCGGGGCTGTGCATCTATCGTCATCACGCGAACATCGGGCGGCTGATTCACGGCACGGAACGCAAAATTGGTCAAAAGGCATAATACTATTTTCAAATTCACCTGCACCATCTGCTCGTGCCTTTTCCCTTCTGGCGTTCGGTCGTTCCACTTAGCGTAGCGCTGCTACGCTGCGTTTCACTCCCGTTAGCCAGAATGAAAAATTCACTTCGCATCTTGGCGCATTCTCATTTGGAAATAGTATAACATAATCAGGCAATGAAAATCCGCAGCATGGACAAGTTCGTTCATGCTGCGGATTCTTTATGTGCGGATAGCTTTTACAGCTGCCCCGAAATCGCCCGCCAGAAGCCTTCGCCGCTGTTCTCGGTGATTTTCAGCGGACAGGGGAGTTTTGCGCGCACCTCATCGACGCTCATGTTGTCCAGAAACAGGTCGCCCTCGGCGCGAATCATGCTGCGGACAATCAAAATTTCGTCCGCCTGCACATCCTGACACTGCGCCACCAAGTCCTGCCCGGTAATCAGCCCTGCCACCGTCACGCTCTCGCCGAAAAATTTGTTGACAATCGGGCGCACCTCGACGGTCGTGCCGCGCGGGGCGTGTTTGTTCGCCAATTCCCGCAGGAATGGCGCGACGCTCGTTCCGGTCGCAATGCAAATGCGGCGCGGCGGGGTTTCTTCCATCGGCAAATCCTCCACTGCGTATTCGAGGTCAGTCTCGAACATCCGCAGCATCCCGACACCGTTCTCAATCTGCGGATAATCCTCGTATTCCTCGTCCGTCGGCAGCGGCAGACCGGACAGGCAGTAGAACTCGTCCGCCGGGAAAACAAGGCGCGTGCCGATTTCCCGCAGGAAGCGCTCCTGATACGGCTTTACGCTTTCAATCAGGTCGGCTGCCATTTGCTTGTTGTAGGGCTTGATGTACGGCAGTCCGTCGCGGAACTTCGTCAGCCCAATTGGCACAAGGGCGATGGACTGCACCGCCGGCCGCAGCGTTTCGAGATCCTCCAGCGATTTTTTGAGGATTTCGCCGTCGTTCCAGCCGGGACAGAGCACCATCTGCGCGTGAAAGCGGATGCCGTTTGCCTTGAGAAGCCGCAGGTTGTCCATGATTTTCGCGGCATTTGGGTTGCGCAGGAGATTGACGCGCATATCCGGGTCGGTGCACTGCACGGAGACGAACAGCGGCGACACCTTGCGGCGGATGATGCGGTCAAGCTCGTGGTCGTCGATGTTGGTCATGGTGATGTAGTTGCCCATCATCAGGGACAAGCGCCAGTCGTCGTCCTTGACGTACAGCGTTTTGCGCATTCCCGGCGGCATTTGGTCGATGAAGCAGAAGATGCAGTGATTCCGGCACGGGCGCGGCTTGGAGACAATCGTCTGGTCGAGCGTCAGCCCCAGCGGCTCCCAGTCCTCTTTGCGAACGTGCACCGTGCGCGTCTGTCCGCCTGCGTCCTCCACCATCATGTCGAAGCGTTCCTGCGCAGTGAGCGCCTGATAGTCAATCTGGTCGATAATGGGTTCGCCCGCAATAGAAACAAGCTTATCGCCCGCTACCAAACCGAGGCGCTGGGCAATCGAACCGGGCTGTACATGGGTAATTGCGGTGGACACGAGGACACCTCCGTGGATTTGTCAATTCAATCAATGGAATGCCGTTTCATTATGCGCCAATTGCCGCCAAAAGTCAAGGCGAATGCCGGGATTGCGCGGCTGCCGGGGCAAAAATGCGCCTTTGCAGGGAAAATTCGCCCGGTTATCGCCTGATGCGCCGGGCAGAATGAAGCGCGAGGAGGCGGAAACATGGCGACATATCGCATTCGACCCTGTGCGCGCCTGTCGGGCGAAATCACCGTGCATTCGGCAAAAAACGCGGTGCTGCCCCTGATGTGCGGCGCGCTGCTGACGCGGGAAACCGTGATCATCGAGCAGATTCCGGCGCTGACGGATGTGAAAACTCTCACGGATATTCTGCGCGACTGCGGCGTTTTGATGCACGCGGATCAGGCGGAAAAATTGCTGACGATGACGGCGGATTCCCCGCGTTCGCCGCGCCGGGAGGATTTGCTCAGCCGAATGCGCGCGTCGGTGCTGGTAATGGGGCCGCTGCTGGCGCGGACGGGCTATGCGCGGGTTGCGCTGCCCGGTGGCTGCGCAATTGGTCAGCGTCCGATTGATTTGCACCTGAAGGGCATGGAAGCCCTCGGCGCGCACGTCGAGCAGACGCCGGGGTTCGTCACCTTGCGCGGAAAACTGCGCGGCGGCAATGTCTACCTTGATTTTCCCAGCGTCGGCGCGACGGAGAATATCCTGATGGCGGCGGCACTGGCGCGGGGGACAACGCGCATCGAAAACGCGGCGAAAGAGCCGGAAATCGCGGATTTGTGCGATTTCCTGACGCAAATGGGCGCGCATATCTCCGGCGGCGGCACGTCCACCATACTCATCGAGGGGCGCGAGACGCTCCACGGCTGCCGCTACCGCCCGATTCCCGATCGCATTGAGGCGGGGACGCTGCTGTGCGCCGCCGCGATGACCGAAGGGAGCGTCCTCCTGCGCGGCGTGCGCCCGGAACACATGCGCGCGGTGCTGTATAAGCTGGGCGAAAGCGGCGTGACGCTGCGGGAAAGCGCGGCGGGTTTGCGCTTGTCTGGCCGCGCGACCCAGCCACTGCAGGTTCGCACGCTGGCGTATCCGGGTTTTCCGACGGACATGCAGGCGCCGATGATGGCGCTGGCGCTCAGTCTGCGCGGCACGTCCGTGTTCCTCGAAACCATCTTTGAGAACCGCTTCATGCACGCGCGGGAGATGGTACGCATGGGCGCGAGCATCCGCATTGAGGATAGAATCGCGCTCGTCAGCGGCGGTCATCCGCTGGGTGGAACGAGCGTGACCAGCACTGACCTGCGCGGCGGCGCGGCGCTGATGCTGTGTGGATTGCTGGCGGAGGGAGAGACGACGCTGCACGATCCGAATGGGCAGATTGCGAGGGGCTATGAGGATTTGCCGGGGATGCTGCGGGCACTTGGGGCAGAGGTGGAAGAAGAATAGGAGAGCAACACGCGGAAGAATTATGGGAGTGCGACCAACTCAATCGCGCGAAGGGGTCAAGGGGGGACTTCGTCCCT
>FR899903.1:0-23613 GCA_000437595.1 Faecalibacterium sp. CAG:74
CTCTGCGGAGGCGACCAGAGGGCTTTGCGGTCGCCCTCTGGACTCCTTCGCATTGCACTCCCATGTTTCTTGATTTTTCATGTTACAGGGGGTATCGCGCCTGCGTGCGCGATAAGAGACAAAAACAGGGCATCCCCTTTCGAGAACGCCCTGCCTTGATGATAGGATTAGTCTTCCAGATGCGCCGCTGCGTAAGCGCCAGCGTCACGACCGGAGACGAAGCAGTAGGACTGCGCGCAGCCGCCATAGTTGGTATACGCCTTGTCCTCATTGAACAGCACGCCCATGCTGTCCGTACCACAGGCGAACAGACCCGGAATCACGTTGCCATTCGTGTCCAGAACTTGCAGGTTCTCGTTCACGTCCAGACCGCCGCAGGTGCTGTAAATGTACGGCGCGCCGGTGAAGGCGACGTAGTATTCCGAATCCGCCGCGACCGTGCCCAGACGCTCGAACTTGCTCGCATCCTTGCCGAATGCGTCGTTCTCCGGGTTGTAGCCCGCGACAGACGCTTTCAGCGCATCAGCAGAGAAGTCTCCGCCAATCTGCGCCGCCAGCTCGTCCAAGGAAGACGCCTTGTAGATGAAGCCCGCTTCGATGCCTGCGTCAATCACGGTGTCGATGTTTGTCAGCGGAACGTCCGCTTTGATGCCGCCCTGCGTCAGATAACGGCCAGACGCATTCGCGCTCAAGCCCTGCGCACGCAGGATGTCAATCTGCTCCTTGCTGTACACATAGTAGAAGTGATTTCCCTGATAGAAAGCGTTCATGGCGATGGACGATTCGTTGATGAAGCGCTCGCCCTTCATGTTGACCGCCATGCCCTCCGCCGTGCAGACCAGCCCGTAGGGGATGTCGTTGTCCGCCGCGGAGAACTGCGTGGTGATGACCGTCGGCGCAACGAAGTGAGACATCGGGTACATGCCGATGGCGCGGGTCGCCGCACCGTTTTCGATGGCAGACTCAATCATCTTGCCGTCGTTGGTGGACATGCCGAAGAGCTTGTACGCCTGACCGATGTACTTCTCCTGCATTTCGTCGCTGCCAGCGAAGCCGCCCGTGCAGAGGATGACCGCCTTGGCGTTGATGGTCACGCTCGTGCCGTCCGCCTTGATCGCGCGCACGCCGACTGCCTTGCCGTCCTGCATAATCAGCTCGGTTGCTTCCGTTTCCAGCAGGTACTGACCGCCCATCTCGGTGTAGCGGTCATACGCCTTGGCGAAGAAGCTCTCCGTCAGCTGCTTCTGACCGACATAAGAGGAGAAAATCGCCCACTTGCCGCCGACGAAGCCGACCGCCGGGGTGAACTCGAAGCCATAGCTTTGCAGCCAGTCGCAGGTCTCGCCGCTTTCATAGATGACCTTGGCAATCAGCTCCGGCTTCGCGCCCTGCGCGCCGTCCACCGTCGTGTAGTCCGTCCACGTCGCATAGAGAGCATCCGCATCCACCAGTTGCTCGCCAGCCGCCTTGGTGTGAACGCCATTAATCGGGTCTTTCCAATCCACAATTTCGCTCGCGACCTGACTGGGCGCGTTGACGTTCGCAGGGCCGGAAGTCGTTACACCCGTGCCGCCCCACTTGCCAGCCTTGTCAATGGCCAGCACGTTCGCGCCGGATTCCGCCGCTGCCAGCGCCGCCGTCGTGCCGGACGAACCCATGCCGACGACCACGATATCAACATTATATTCTTCTGCCGCGTTGACTTTCGGAATCGCCTTGTACATTCCAGACACATCCATGCCCGCGCTTTCCAGCGCATTGACGACCGCCGCGCGGACGCCGTTCGAGCTTGCCGTCGCGCCGCAGATGGCATCCACCGCAAGGCTCTGATTCTCCACCACGCGCGGAATCCACTTGTCCTCCACCGCGGCAATCATGCCCATCGTTTCGCCATTGTCGCCCACGGTCACGGACGCGATTTTGCCGTCCTTGATTTCGACCGTCACCTGCACCTTCTGCGTCAGGTTGAAGCCGCTTCCATCGCCGGTATACACGCCGTCCACAAGAGCGGTTTCCGCCTTCTCTTCGCCCGCCGCCTGACGGAGGCAGTCCGCCAGCGCCGCCTTGACCGCGTTCGACGTCACCGTCGCGCTCGCCACCGCGTCCACCTCATCGGCGGAGGATACGCCAATCAGCTTTTCGGTCAGCGTCTTAATGGCGGCGCCGCCAATCGCCTCGGTCTCCTTGTCGCCGGTGATGGTCGCCGCCGTGACCTTGCCGTCCATGACCGTGACTTTCACCGTCACCGCACCGCCAAAGCCCTGACTCGTCGCCTCATAATCGCCGGACGCAAGCGTCCCTTCCGCCGAAGCCATCGGCAGCATCATCGCCGCGCCGACAAGGAACGCCAGAACCCGTTTCGTGTTCTTCATGGTTCTTTTCCTTCTTTCCTGCGGACATTTTTTGTCTGCATATCATGATAATTATATAACGATGATTCACGCTCGTCAATAGCTTCTTGTCCATATCAGACGTTATTTCATGCTTTTTTGCTATTGCAGCTAGTTGAAGCTGCATTTTCCGGCTCACTGAAATTTTGGTTCTCTTCGGCATGAGCTTTTGGTGGCATCTGCTGCTTGACTTTATTGTGGCAGAGGGTTTCGCCTCTGCGGAGGCGACGAGGGGGCAATGGAAACATACGAAGTCTGCGATCGCCCCCTCGACCCCTTCGGCGCCGTCACTATCATACTTTTGGGGTTAAGAAATAGTATAGCTTGAAACAACTCTCTGTTCGTGGTACAATGGATTTGAATCTACGAACAGGAGTTTTTTTGTATGGCAAAGCAGGAGAACCGCAATACCCTCAGTACCAGCGTCCTTGTCCGACGCTTCCTCCCCTACTTCCGCAAGTACCGCAAGACCATGGCGTTCGACCTGTGCTGCGCGGCGCTGACGACCGTCTGCGAGCTGGTGCTGCCGCTGATTGTCCGCACAATTACGACCCGCGCGACCTACGACGTTGCGTCGCTGACGGTGCCGTTCGTGCTGATGATGGGCGGTGTCTACATGCTGCTGCGCGTCATCGACGCGGCGGCGAACTACTACATGCAGTCCATCGGGCATATCATGGGCAGCCAGCTGGAAACGGATATGCGCCACGACATCTTCCACCACCTGCAAGAACTGTCCTTCGGCTACTACTCGGACACGAAAGTCGGGCAGATCATGGCGCGCATCACGTCCGACCTGTTTGAAATCACCGAGTTTGCGCACCACTGCCCGGAGGAATTTCTGATTGCGGGCGTGAAGATTCTCGTGTCCTTCATCATCCTCTGCACGATGAATATCCCCATGACGCTGATGATGTTCGCCGTGCTGCCGTTCATGCTCTACTTTGCCAAGCGCTTCAACACCAAGATGCGGCAGATTTTCAAGGAGCGCAACAAGCAGGTCGGCGAAATCAACGCGCAGGTGGAAGATTCGCTGCTGGGCATCCGCGTGGTAAAGTCGTTCGCGAACGAGGAAATTGAGGAAAAGAAGTTCGCCGACGGCAATGCGAAGTTTCTGGACCTCAAGGCGCAGTCATACCGCGTGATGGCACAGTTCGGCACATCGAACCGCATTTTTGACGGGCTGATGTACATCGTGATCGTCGTCGGCGGGGCACTGTTCATTAAGGCGGGGCGGCTCAGCGCGGCGGACTTCATGGCGTATCTGCTGTATGCGAACGTGCTGCTGAACTCCATCCGCCGTATCGTTGAATTCACCGAGCAGTTCCAGCGCGGCATGACCGGCATCGACCGCTTCCTCGAAATCATGGACGCCCCGGCGGAGATTGTGGACGCGCCGGACGCGAAGGTGCTGACGGATGTCCGGGGCGAAGTCGCGTTCGACCACGTTTCCTTCCACTATCAGGACGATGACGCCGAGGTCATCCACAACCTGAACATGACCGTCCGTCCGGGGCAGTCGATTGCCTTGGTCGGGCCGTCCGGCGCGGGCAAAACCACGCTGTGCAACCTGATTCCGCGCTTCTACGACGTAACGGGCGGCTGCATCCGCATCGACGGGCAGGACATCCGCACGCTGACGCAGAAGAGCCTGCGCGAAGCCATCGGCATGGTGCAGCAGGAGGTCTACCTGTTCGCCGGGTCGGTGCTGGAGAATATCGCATACGGCAAGCCCGGCGCATCCCGCGCGGAAGTCGAAGAAGCCGCAAAACTGGCGGGCGCGCACGAGTTCATCTCCGCCCTGCCCCACGGCTATGACACTTATGTCGGCGAGCGCGGCGTCCGGCTTTCCGGCGGACAGAAGCAGCGCATTTCCATCGCGCGCGTGTTCCTGAAAAATCCGCCGATTCTGATTCTGGACGAAGCGACCTCCGCGCTGGACAACGAGAGCGAGCACATCGTCCAGCAGTCGCTCGAAAAGCTGGCGAAGGGGCGCACCGTGTTCACCATTGCGCACCGCCTGACGACCATCAAGGGTGCCGACTGCATCTGGGTGCTGACGGAGAAAGGCGTAGAAGAGCAGGGCAGCCACACGGAGCTGATTGCAAAAGGCGGTCTGTATGCGCACCTGTTCGCCATGTACACCAGCGACCGATAATTTCTTGACAAGCGATACTATTCCAAATGAGAATGTGCCAAGATGCGCCGCGAATTTTTCGCGCTGGCTAACGGGAGTGAAATGCAGCGTAGCAGCGCTACGCTAAATGGAACGAACGGACGCCAGCGCGGAAAAGGCGCAAGCAGATGGCACAGGCGAATGCAGGAATAGTATGGGCAAGGAAAAGCGGTTTTCAGCCGTTATCTCTTGTAAAAGCAATTTCATTCTACTATCCCATTTTAAGGAGGAATACTATTATGCTGCTTACCCGTGGTCTTACGCCCGATTTCGATTCCGTCTGCGCCCTGTACGCGCGCGTCACCAGCGCCATGCACGAAAAGGGCATTGCCCAGTGGAACTGGGGAACGTACCCCAACGCTGACCAGATTCACAAGAGTATCGACGCCGGGACGCTCTACGTTGTGCGCGAAGGGAACACCGTTGTCGCCGCCGTCACCCTCGATTCGACCTTTGAATCCGCTTACGACGCCGTCAACTGGCTCTTCGGCGGCAAACCCGGCACGTTCCACCGCCTGTGCATCGCGCCGGAAAAGCAGCGGCAGGGGCTGGGGCGCGGCATGATGGGTGAAATGCTCGCCATTCTGCGTTCTCAAGGCTGCACCGCGCTGCGCTGCGACACGCTGGTGAACAACAGTGCCGCCCTCACCCTCTACCAGAAAATCGGGATGCGCATCGCGGGGCATATCCGCTATGCTTCCCTGCCCGACCTGCGGTTCGCCGCGCTGGAAATGCGCCTGACGGACGACTGCCCGCTGCTGCCACTGAAAATGCACCCGGCGTTCCGTGGCGGCAAGCTGACCCCGTGGGGCGGCGAGAAGCTGCGCACGGTATACAGCAAGGACATCCGCGAAGTGCCGACGGGCGAAAGTCTGGAGGTTTCGTGCATTCCGGGGCTGGAATCGACCGACGACGCGGGCGTAAAGCTGCCCGACCTGATTGCCGCTTACGGCGAAGCATTCGCGGGCGAGTACGCCAAGAAGCCCTTCCCGCTGCTGCTGAAGCTGATTGACGCTGCCGAACCGCTGTCCGTGCAGGTGCATCCGAACGACGATTACGCCGCACGCGTGGAGAACGGCAAACTCGGCAAGACCGAAGCATGGCTGATTCTGGACGCGCCGGAAGGCAGTCAGCTCGTCTACGGCATCAAGCCCGGCACAACGCTTGACACCCTACGCACCGCGTGCGAACAGGGCGCGGCAGTCGAGCCGCTCCTGCGCCGCGTGACAGTGCATCCGGGCGACGTGTGTTTCATTCCGGCGGGCTGCGTCCACGCCATCGGCGCGGGCATCATGCTCTACGAAATCCAGCAGTCGTCCGACATCACCTACCGCTTCTACGACTGGGATCGCGTGGACAAGAACGGCAACCGCCGCGAACTGCACCTGCAAAAGGCGTTGGACGTGACCGACCTGACCTTCTCCCTCGACCCGATTCCCGCGCCCAATAAGCCCGTTGCGCGCGTGCTGGACGAAAAATACTTCACGCTGGACTTGGTGAATGTGCAGGGCGAAGCGGTGCTGCCCGCCGTGACGGCGTTCGGGCTTTTGACGGCGCTCGACGGCGACTTGAACGTGCGTTTCGCGGGTGGTCAACTGACGCTGCGCAAGGGCGAAAGCGCATACATCCCGCACACTGCGCCCGTGCTGACACTGCACGGCAAGGGACGCGCCGCGCTGTCCATGCCGCGGTAAATGAAAATCCGGAGGTGAAGCATGAAGACGTACTGCTTCCACCCGCCAAAGAATATCATCGTCGGAACGCTGGCAGCGATTCTCTGGGTCGCCGTCTTCCCGTTCTGGCTGCTGGGCGAAAGTACGCCGCTGAACGCGCTGGTGTCGGGCGAAGTTCCGCTGTGGGATACCCTCACTTGCCTGACGATGCAGGATTACAGCAACATCACCCGCGCGAAGTGGGACGGAATGCTGATTTTCACCATGCTGGCCCTCCTGCTGACGATTCCGACCCTCTTCCGCCGGGAAAAGCGCCGAAAACTGCCGCTGATGCTGATGTTGCTCTTCCTGCTCTGGACAGGATTGTCCTGCTTCTTCGGCAGTCACGCAGGGGAAATGAATGCTTGGGGCGTGCCGACCGTATTGTGGGGTTCGGGGCGGTATGAGGGCTTCGTGACCATCGCGTGCTACGGGCTGATTTTCCTATGTCTGCGCCGCATGGACGCGAATGTCCCCGCGCTGCTGACAGTTTGCAGCGCTGCTGTAACAGGCTATCTCGTCCTCGTGCTGCTGCAATACGCGGGGTTCAATCCCCTGTCGCTCTTTCCGATGGGCAGGAGCATCCGCACAAACTACGAATTTCAGGGCACCATCGGCAATATCGACCTTGTCAGCGCATGGGTCTGCCTGCTGATGCCGGGGCTGCTGGGCAGCTTCGTCTTAGGGCAAAAACATCATTGGCTGCATCTGCCGGGCGGGCTGTGCGCTATCCTGCTGACGCTGCTGATGGACGTGCAGAGCGGGCTGATTGTGCTGGTGCTGACGCTTCTTGCGCTCATTTGCCTTGCGCTCCGTCAGCCGGAATGTTTGGCGCGCCTGCTGCTGATGCTGGGCTTGACGCTGCTGCTCTTCGCGCTGCGCCAAGCGATCGCCCTGCCGTGGCTTGATGGCTCGGCGGATATCGAATTCGCGCCGGGGCAGGTCAGCGCAGTCTGCACGCTTCTCGGCGTTGTACTGGTTGCCCTCGCGCCGCTGCTGATGTGCCATCCGCCGCGCCCCCTGCCGCGAAAGGGGCTGCTGGCGCTCGTGTGCGCGGGGCTGCTTGTGGCGCTGATACTCGTCGCCTTTCTCCCCTTGCCGGAGGGCGGTGCGCTCTGGGAGATGCACGAATTGCTGAACGGCCGCGCGCAGGACGCGTTCGGCTCGGAGAGAATCGGCGTTTGGCGGATGACGCTGGAAATGACCGCGCAGTCGCCGTGGTTCGGGCTTTCACCGGATGCGTTCTACGCCGCTTTCCGCGATTATCTTGATGCAACCGGGCAGACCATTCTGCAAAACTTCGATAATCCGCATAATTTCTTTCTGCAAACGATGGTGAATAGCGGGATTCCGGCGGCGCTGCTGCTGATGCTGACGTGCGCCGCGGCGATTGCGGGGGCAATCAGGAAGCGGGAGACACTGCCGCTGGCGATGATGGCGGTTGGTTTTTTGGCGCAGGGGATGTTTACGTTCAGTATTTGCTTGACATCGCCGATGTTCTACGCGGTGCTGGGACTTTGCGCCGCGAAAAAAGCCGCGGAATAAACCAGTAAGGGAAACGCACTCAAGCCGGGCAGCCCAAAACGGGTCAAGGGGCAATGCCCCTTGCAGGGTCAAGGGACAGCGTCCCTTGTGGGGCTTGGGGCAACGCCCCAACTGCCGGACGTGTAATCAACTGCGTGAGAAAAGTCAAGTATGCCACCCACGCGCTGAACAGCGAAGCGCTTTCAGCGCAGTACACAAACTTCGCGCGTCCGCAGACGCGCCCCCAGCTCGCTCTACCCACCACTTGCATATTGTCGCGCCCATTGGCGCGACCCGACACCACGAAAGGAGATACACACCGTGCGTACTGCCAAGGAATACCGCCGAATCGCGTGGAACGCCATCCGCCCACACTGGCGCGTTATGCTGCTGATTTCCCTCGCTGCGGTTCTGCCGCAGCTCATCGAGTTCTTCCTGCAATTGCTCTTCGGGCTGATTCCGCCGATAGACATGCAGTTTTGGTTCAGCGACCCCAGCCGCTTTCTGGCAGCCTACGATGCGTTCGTCGTGCAGACGCTCGCGCCGAATCTGCTCTTGAACGTGCTGTTCAACTGTCTGTCCGTACCGCTGACGCTGGGGCTGATTGGCGCGGCACAGCGGCTTCTGCGCGGGGAAGATGTGCAGGCGCGCCATTCGCTGACGTATGTTCCTTATTCGCTCCGCGCGATTGGGCTGGAAATCCGTATTGTACTCTACGCTTTCTGGCCGCTGCTGGCTCTCGCGGCCGTCACACTCGTCTTGCTGCTTATCTTCCATTCGCACGGCGTTTACCAGCTTTTCCGCCTTGCCTCGCTTGCGGCGATTGCTTTCGGGGTCACGCGGCTGTATTCGATGGCAGCGGCGAAATACCTGATGGCGAAAAAACCTACCCTGCGCGTGTCCGACCTCATGGAAACAAGCCGCACTATCATGGAAGACAGGCGGTTGAACCTCTTCCTGCTGGAATTGTCGTTCGCCGGGTGGTGGCTGCCAATGATCCTCGTCTGCGCGGCGGTGCTCTTGCTGGTGGGCTACAACGCCTATGTCGTCTGCGTCCTCCTGCTGCCGGTGTTCGTGCGGGCGTACATGGTCACCGCGCGCGCCGCTTTTGTGGATGATTGGGTCGGCAACCTCGTTTCCTCGGCGGATGACACTGCATCCATCACCCCAAAGTCCATATAAACCCCAAAGTCCATATAAAAGGAGAAATGCTTATGCACACCTCGAAAGAATATCGCCAAACCGCTTGGTCTGCCATCAAGCCTGTTCTGCCCATAATGCTGCTGATTTTCCTCGTGGCGAGCCTTCCGCAGCTTATCTTCATGTTTATCCAAACCGCCTTCGGGCTAATGCCGCCGATGGATACGGACTTGCTTCTCAGCGACCCGGATGCTTTTGTGGCGGCTTACAGCGCCTTCATGTCGTCGAGCAAGGGGATCACTTATTCGCTGCTGAACCTGCTGTTTACGCTGATGACCATTCCGCTGACGCTGGGCACTATCGGCGCGGCACAGCGTATTCTCCGCGGCGAGGACGTGCTGGTGCGCCATTCGCTGGCGTATATTCCCTATACCTTCCGCGCGATTTGGCTGCAGATCTGCACGGCGTTCTACGCCTTCTGGCCGATGCTGCTGGCGTATGTGGTGGCGATTCCAGTGCTGCTGACCGTGTCGTCGCCCGATATCATGCTGCTCACCGCCATTCTGTTTTTCATCGCGGTGATTGCGACGCTGGTGTTCGCCATTATGCGCACCTACTTAATGGTAGCCTCCGACTACCTGCTGGCACGCAACCCGAACACGAGCGTCTCGGAGATTATGCGCACCAGCCGCACCATCATGAAGGGCAACCGCATGAATTTCTTCCTGCTGGAATTATCTTTCATCGGTTGGAGTCTGCTGATTGCCGTGCTTGATTCGGCCGTGCTGACGATGGCGGGCTACACGCTTGCAAACATCTGCTCCATGCTGCTGTCGCTGTTCCTCGGCGTGTACATGACCACCGCTAAAGCTGCGTTTGTCAACGATTTGACCGACGCCGCGCCTTCGGATAACGCAAGCGGCAAAATGACGGAATAAAAATTGCATCATGCAAGTCATTTTCCCCGGCATCGCGAGGTGTCGGGGATATTTTTTTGCATTTTGCAGGAAAGCCGCAATTTTATGCATTTTTATCGTTTTTCCTATTGCATTTTCGATGTAAACAGGATATAATTAATTTGTTGTGAGCATTCACGCACCATCCGCCGTATCCGTTTCAATGAGGAAACGGATGAAAAAGCACTGCGGATTGCATTTCATATTACTTGTTATTGCAGGAGGTAATCCTTATGGCGCTTACGATTTCTCACCGTTGTCAGAACATCGCTCCCTCCCCGACGCTGGCGATTGACGCGCGGGCGAAGGAAATGAAGGCCGCGGGCGTGGACGTCATCGGCTTCGGCGCGGGCGAACCCGACTTTCCGACCCCCGCATACATCTGCGACGCCGCGAAAGAGGCGCTGGACAAGGGCATGACCCGCTATACCCCCGCTGCCGGCACGGTTGCGCTGCGTCAGGCGATTTGCGACAAGCTGGAGCGTGACAACCATCTGCATTATACGCCATCGGACATTATCGTTTCCTCCGGCGCGAAGCACAGCCTGTACACCATCTTCCAGTGCATCCTCGACCCCGGCGACGAAGTGCTGATTCCCACGCCCTGCTGGGTGTCGTATCCCGAAATGGTGCGCATGGCGGGCGGCGTGCCGGTGTTCATCCCGTCGGATGAGCGCAATAACTTTATTCCCACCAGCCACGATATCGCCGCGCGCGTCACCCGCCGTACCAAGGCGATTATCCTCACCAGCCCGTCGAACCCGAACGGCTCCGTCTGGTCGCGCGAGCAGCTGCAATTCGTTGCTGACCTCGCCGTCAGCCACCCGTTCTACGTCGTCAGCGACGAAATCTATGAAAAGCTGATTTACGACGGGCAGAAGCACGTTTCTATCGCCGAGCTGGGCGAAGCTATCAAGAACCAGACGTTCGTGGTCAACGGCATGTCCAAGGCATATGCCATGACCGGCTGGCGCATCGGCTACGTCGCGGGTCCGCGCGTCGAGATTTGCGCCATGACAAGTTTCCAGTCCCACGCGACATCCAACGCGAACTCCATCGCGCAGTACGCCGCCATGAAGGCGCTGCAGGGCGATCCGCAGTGCGTGACGGACATGGTGGCGCAGTTTGAGGCGCGCCGCAACGCAATGGTGGAGAAAATCAACAGCATTCCGGGCTTGAGCTGCATGAAGCCGCAGGGTGCGTTCTACATCATGCTGAACATCACGGGCGTGATGGGCAAGACGTACAACGGGCGCGTTATTGACAGCAGCCAGACATTCGCGGAGCTGCTGCTGGCGGACAAGCACGTCGCCGTTGTGCCGGGCAATGCCTTTGAGGCAGAGGGCTTCTGCCGTTTGAGCTACGCTGTGGCAATGGAAAGCTGCATGGAGGGTCTGCGCCGCATCGAGGAGTTTGTCAGCGAATTGAAATAATCCATGCCGCAACGACGCGACAGTAAACCGAAAGGCAATACGTTCGCGTACTGCCTTTCTTTGCTATTATCTATTGTATTTATGAAGAAGGAGGCGCATTTCCATGCTCGAATTTGACAAGAAATCGAACCTGCTGATGACCAACCGCTATCAGTACAGCCTGCAAGATGTCGCAGAGCCGAACCTTTATCGCGAACTGTACGACTATGAATCCATCCCGAAGGTCGCTTTCAACATGCGCCATGTGCCGGAAAACATGCCGGACGAAATCTGGATGACCGATACCACCTTCCGTGACGGTCAGCAGTCTGTCAGCCCGTTCACGGTCGAGCAGATTGTCCACCTGTATTCGCTGATGCACCGTTTGGGCGGCCCGAAGGGATTGATTCGCCAGTCCGAATTCTTTCTGTACACCGATAAGGACAAGAAAGCGCTCCATGCCTGCCAGGATCTCGGCTACGATTTCCCCGAAATCACGACGTGGATTCGCGCCAACGAGAAGGACTTCGAGCTGGTCAAGCAGGCAGGCGTGAAGGAAACGGGCATCCTCGTCTCCTGCTCGGACTACCACATCTTCAAGAAGATGCACCTGACGCGCAAACAGGCGATGGACAAGTATCTGGGCATCGTCAAGGCTGCACTTGACCGCGGCATCCGCCCGCGCTGCCACTTCGAGGACATCACCCGTGCTGATTTCTACGGCTTCGTCCTTCCCTTCGCCGAAGAATTGATGTACCTGTCCGAGGAATCCGGGCTGCCGATTAAGATTCGCGCCTGCGACACGATGGGCTACGGCGTGCATTACTACGGCGCTGCCTTGCCGCGTTCCGTCCCCGGCATCATCTACGGTCTGCACCACTACGCGCGCGTGCCGTCGGAACAGCTGGAGTGGCACGGTCACAACGACTTCTACAAGGTCGTCAGCAACGCGGGTACGGCGTGGATGTACGGCTGCTCGTCGGTCAACTGCTCGCTGCTGGGCATCGGCGAACGCACGGGCAACTGCCCGCTGGAAGCCATGGCGATTGAGTACGCCTCCCTGCGCGGCACGCTCGACGGCATGGACTTGACCGCCGTGACCGAAATCGCCGAGTACATGGAGCGCGAAATCGGCATCGAAATCAGCCCGCGTCAGCCGTTTGTCGGCCGCCACTTCAACGTCACCCGCGCGGGCATCCATGCCGACGGTCTGCTGAAGGACGAAGAAATCTACAACATTTTCGACACGGCGAAGATTCTGAACCGTCCGGCGCTTGTCGCGGTGGATGCAACCTCCGGCACGGCAGGCGTGGCGCACTGGCTGAACAGCTACTTCCGCCTGAAGGGCGACGAGGTCATTCCGAAGACCGACCCGCTGGTCACGACGCTGCGCGACTTGGTCGCCGAACTGTACGCGCAGGGCCGCAACACGGTCATGGGCGACGAAGAATTGGAGATTATGGTGCGCACGATTGACACGGAACGGTATGAGCATCTGCTGTTCCATAAGAGCCACTGATATGGAGAGAGCCGGACAGAATGGAAGCTGTCCGGCTCTTTATTATGCAATTGGTGTACTGTCCAGCTAACATCCATCCGGGCCAAGGTCGATTTTTTTGTTCCACACGGTTTCACTGTCCACATTCGGGTCAATATCCCACGAAACGCAGTGCCGGACATCAAGATAGACATGGCGGAAGTCCTGCCATGCGGCCAGGTGCTTGAACACACCGCCTGAATCACTGGATTCATGTCGAGTCGCCTGCATTCACCATTATCGAAACGAAGCAACAGGGTATAATCCGGCTGCACCGAACGAATGATGCGGCGACCGTGGGCGAAATAGTCCGCAGTAATAGCAGAAATAATATGTCTATATTTTGAAATCGCTGTTTTGTTTTCGCACATCATGGAATACCTTTTCTACGCCGGTTTCCGCACACTTTATAGACTTGCAAAAACAAATCATCTTCCTGCATCTGCTCCCATGTGTAGTAACTGTTTTTCTTAAAGTCAGTTGTTTTTTCTGAGAGCCAGATTCCTTCTTGCGCGACCAGCATGATTCCTGATGCATTCAAACGATAAGCATAGGATATTGCTTGTCCAAAGTCAACATGAAGTTGCTTATCATTGGAAATGCTCTTCTTGGCTTCCACAATCCAATACCCTTTTTCATAATTTGGTGTAAATTGCGGCAGAATTACATAATCAGGATACACGGTACTTCCGCGCCCCATTCGTAATGGCATTTGGCGCACATACTGCGCCCGCGTCCAGCCTAAACGTTCCAATAATGGTTCAAGCAATTGCTTTTCTACATCACGTTCTATCCGGATTTCAGCATCAGCCGCTGTATAATGTTCCGTCAATTTGGGCAAGAAGGATGTATCATTTCCTTTTGAGTCGAGACATTCCAATACCCTGTTATACTCACTTGGTTTTAGCGCTGTTCCGTTCATCCCCTGCATTTTAGCTTTCACCAGCGGAATTTTTCCAAGAATAGGATCGTCTCTTAGTTCACGAAATGTAAGCGGTTGAACATACACGGGTCTGCCAAAGTAGATGCACCGATAATACCAGAATAGCGGGTCAATAAAGCCGGGAGCGGTTGCCTGCCAAATTGATGTAAATGCACTCGTCGGTGTCCATTGATAAAGCAAAATCACATCTCCCGGTTGCGTTTCAGGATTCCCTTGCCATGCAAAACTATTCTCTTTGCATCCCTTACGCAGCCATTCATCTGCATCAGGCGGCGCCCCTATCACAAAAGCCGCGCTTGGCTCTGGAAGTTTCGGCCAAATCCAATTTGTTCCACCAACAAACTTGGGCGCAAAGTCATAGAGAAAGGCACACAGTTCCGCTGGACTCCAGCTTTGTTCTTCACGATAAGCCTTCAATATGGCATTAAGGTTGTAATAAAGTGCAAATCTGTCTTTATAAGCCCGACGACTTGGCAGTTCCGGAAGCTTGATTTCAAATGTTTCTGCAATTGATGATAAAACATTATACAAGCGTGGAAAAAAATACGGAATCATATCGGGGCTTTCTGCATAATCTAAAACGCTAAAGTACACAATATTATCGCAAAAAACATGAAAGATTTCTTTGTCAGTCACTTTTCCTATATCTTGAACTTCATTGTAGAGTAATTCGCTTAAAGTCTGCCACAGATTATTTGCTACTTGTTCATAGTAGTCCGGATTGTTTCTCAAATTACTATCCTTGTCTGCTGACAATTCCTCGTTTTTTGATATTTCTTCCGACTCATTCAACGCTGAAATGGCGTCATCAATATCTATTGCGACATCATCTATCAATGCAGCATCAGGACAATACGCTTGCATCAAAGAGCGTATGAAAGCTGCAAATTTCTCTCTATCGCCTGTTTCAAAAGCAGTAAACCGCTCGACGATAGTTTGCCCGCCAGCTTGCAAATAAAGTGACCACAAGTAATGATTCATTTGCATATGCTCACCCATTCATTGCTTACGAATTGCACTTCTTTTCCGTCAGCCTCTCCATCAGCCTCAACCCCATCTCCGTCCGGAAAATCTTCTCCCGTCCGCACTGAATCGCGTCCGCCTTCATCCCCTCTTCAATCATGTTGACGAGGAAGTCCGCTTCCAGCAGAATCCGCCAGTCCAGCGCATCCACGCCGTCAAGCGTGTGGTGGTGCGCAATCAGGAAGCATACCCGTTCCGTCACATCCGGCGCGAAGCCGAGCGAATCCAGCATCTTCTGGGCTTCGGGCGGGCCGAGGCGCTCTTGCAGCTTGCCGCCGCACTGCCCGTACAGGCGCTCTGCTTCGCGGATGCCAATGTCGTGCGTCAGGGCAGCTGCTTCCAGCAGGAACAGCGTGTCCGCGTCCAGCTGCTCCGCAAGCCCGATTTGCCGCGCATAGGCGTGCACCTTCACGAAGTGGTTGATGCGCGCCGGGTCACCCGCGTAATAGTCGGTCATGGCGGAAAAGAGGTCGAACAGCTGCTGCGTCTGCCGCGCGGAATACACGGCGATGCTCATGCGTTTTCCTCCAAGGACTTGCGCCCCTCGTCAATCGCCGCCTGCACCATGTCCGGCGCGGGCGCACCCGGAATCCGCCGCTTCTCGACGCAGGAGAGCATCGACAGGTCGTCAAACACATCCGCCTCAAACGCGGGATGGAACTGTTTGAGTTCCTCCAGCGACAAATCCAGCAGCGCCTTATTCTCGTTCAGGCAGTGCGCCACCAGCCGCCCAACGACCGCGTGCGCATCCCGGAACGGCACGCCGCGCTTGACCAAATAATCCGCGCAGTCCGTCGCGTTCGTGAAGCCGCCGGACGCGCCTTTCTCCATCACGTCCTTGCGGAAAGTGACGGTGCGCAGCATCGCGGTGAACACGGTCAGCCCCTTCACCAGCGTGTCGCGCGCGTCAAAAAACGCTTCCTTATCCTCCTGCATATCCTTGTTGTACGCCAGCGGCAGCCCCTTCATCGTCGTCAGCAGCCCCATTAAATCGCCATAGACGCGCCCGGTCTTGCCGCGAATCAGCTCCGCAACGTCGGGGTTCTTCTTCTGCGGCATGATGGACGACCCCGTCGCAAAGGCGTCATCCATCTCAACAAAGCGGAACTCGTTCGTGTTCCACAAAATCAGCTCCTCGCAGAAGCGCGAGAGGTGCATCATGCAGATTGACGCCGCCGAAAGGTATTCTAATAGGAAGTCGCGGTCGGACACGCCATCGAGGCTGTTCATGCTGATGCGGGAGAAACCCAGCAGTTCCGCCACACGCTCACGATTGAGCGGATAGGTCGTGCCTGCCAGCGCCCCGCTGCCCAGCGGCATCACATCCGCCGCGTCATAGGCGTGGGCGAAGCGGTCGAGGTCGCGCCGGAACATCTGGAAATACGCCATCATGTGGTGCGCCAAGGTGATGGGCTGCGCCTTCTGCAGGTGGGTGTAGCCGGGCATGATGGTGTGCAGGTTGTCCTGCGCAATGTCCAGCAGGACGCCGAGCAGCTCGCGGAGCATCTCCTGCGTCTCCTGACAGGCAAGTTTGGCGTACATGCGGCAATCCAGCGCCACCTGATCGTTGCGGCTGCGCCCGGTATGCAGGCGCTTGCCCGCTTCGCCGATGCGTTCAGTCAGCAGCGCTTCCACGTTCATGTGGATGTCCTCCGCGTCCACCATCCAGTGGACTTTGCCCGCCTTGACATCCGCCAAAATCCCGCGCAGGCCTTCGACAATCTTGTCCGCGTCTTCCTGCGGGATAATGCCCTGTTCGCCCAGCATCGTCGCATGGGCAATCGAGCCGGTAATGTCCTGCTCCGCCAGCCGCTGGTCAAAAGAAATGCTGGAATGGAAATCGTCCACCAGCCCGTCGGTTGCCTTGCTGAAGCGTCCTCCCCAGAGTTTCATTGCGTTCCTCCTGATGCGCGGGCAAGTCAACCGTCCGCGCGAAAAATTTCGATTCAAAAGTATTGTACCGTGTTTCCCGGCGCGTGTAAAGTCCCGCGCGTGTATTTTCTGCGCACTTATCGCAGCTTGGAATGCTGTTTCACTGACATTTTCGTAATTTTCGACAATTTTCGTTAGGAATCATTCTCCTTTTTCATTGACTTTTTGGTACGAAAACGTTATAATTATAGCAAGCGTGCGTAATCTCTGCTGGAAACACGCACAAAATTCTCGCAAAACAAAGGAGGAGTCTTCCCATGAAGCGTCTTTCCCGTCTGGCTGCGCTGCTGCTCACACTTGCCATGCTGCTGAGCCTGGTCAGCATTGCGCACGCGGAAGAAAAGCAGTCCGCCACCGCGTGGCTGCTGTACTTTGCGTCGAACCACGAAACCGATTCCTCGAAATTCCCGTGGTGGCCGCAGCATAAGTCTGCTGACCAGCCCTCGTCCGAAACGGGCGTGGAAGCCACGAACGCCGAAGTCACCGGTCCCGGCATGTACACGGTCGGGCTCAAGTTCAACTGGCAGAAGGCGGAGGGCGCGATTCAGTTCAACCTCGTACTGGACAACGCGGAGAGCCTCTTCCCCGGCTACTATGTGAAGATTACAGACATCCGCGTCAACGGCAAGTCCATTGACCACAAGCCGAACCTCTACGGCACTTTCCACGACGACCCGAACGCAGGCTTTGCGCCGATTTACAACAACTACTGGGACAAGAATTTCTCCCCGGATTCCACCGGTCCGGACGGTCTGCGCGCCTTTGACAGTGCGGACGAAGCGACCTACGAAATCATCAACCCCGACGACATCGTTGCGGGCGACACGATTGAGGTGGACTTCATCGTTGCGGCGAACGCAGGCGAAATGCCGGAAGACATCGGCGAAAAGCCCGGTAAGCTGACCTCTCTGGTTGCGCCGCCGCCGGTGCTGGAGGACGGCGCGGAAGCGTGGCTGTTCTATCAGTCCGGCAGTTGGTGGCCTGCCAACACGAAGCCCGAAGGCGACAGCGCAGGTCATGCCAGCAGCACAACGGCAAAGATTACCGGCGACGGGTATTATACCGCCAGCCTGTCCTTTGACCGCGATGGCTGGTCGTCTCCTGTGAACGGCGCGAAAAAGCTGCTGCTGGTCGTCTCTGACGGCACGAAGAAGCTTCCGAACAGCTACCTCAAGATTACCGACATCCGCGTCAACGGCAAGTCCATTAACTTCACCGACGTCGGCTTCGGCGCGCACTACGGCGACCAGTACATCCAGGCGACGGACGATTACTCTATCATTTATGACGACTGGATGGTGGAAAACAACTCCGCACCGTGGAATCACAAGGACTGGAACGGCAATGTGACCGACAATGTTTCCGCCATCAATCCCGATGACATCAAGAATGGCATGACCATCGACGTAGACTTCTTCATCACCAGCATCGCCGGCAAGGAGCCCGCGAAGGACACCAGCAGCGACCCCATCTGGTTCCCGAACAACACGGCTTCTCTGGCGGGTCTGACGCTGAAGGATCTGGGCATTGTCGACGACTGGCACGCCATCGTTCCCGTTGACCTGAGCAAGACCGGCTGGCAGACTTTCCCGCTGTTGGCGGCGAACTTCAAGCAGGTTGGCACGGCGTATGTCGCGGTGAACAACGGCTCTGTGACCGTCACCTGCGAGTACAACGGCTTCTATGTGTTTGAGAAGAGCCAGTGCATCAAGTGGTTCACGAGCCTCGACCAGATTACGAAAGCCGAGCTGACGGACGTTTCCAACGGTCTTGACTGCGGCAGCGTTGTGAGCATCGCTGATGACCTCGGCGGCGCGCAGATGGCGTACCTGTCCATCAACAACAAGATTACTTGGCGCAATCCGGTCGATGATTTTGGCAACAGCCTGCCGGACTACTGGAAGAACCTGCCCCAGTGGAAGGAATACCGCGCGAATCTGATGGAAATGATTAACGCGGCGAACGCGGAATAATTCTGCCTCCCCTGCCCCTTCTGGCGAAAGTCAGAAGGGGCTTTTCGTTTGTCTGCGGATTGGCTGGCGGGAGAGCATACGAATCCTTCTGCACCAAAAAGACCGTCAACTTTTCGCACACTGCGACCAGTCAACGGTCTAATGTTCAGTACAGCAACCTAAAATTTACAGATTGAAAGTTTTCTTAATCAATTTTGCGACTTCATCAGGTTCTATATCAGAATTATCAATCCTCAGGTAGTTATCAAAAGGAATCTCGCCTTCATAACTAACACACCGATGGTTTTTGTCGTCATTGATTAAGCGCTGATTGGAAGCCTCGATATCTCTTTTGGACGCTTTATTTTTTAGTCTGTTTTCAGAAATATTCCTTTTCAGTCTTATCTCCTGCGGCGCAATCAGTTCAACATAATAGAAGTCAGTCCCGTATGGTTCAAAGATGCCTTTGACATGCTCCAGATACGCCCATTCTGATGGCAGATTGAAATCCATCATCATTGTAAAAATCATCCCATCATTATCGGAAGCTGCATAGTTCTTGAAAATAACGTCGCGGATTTCTGCGATTGTCTTGCCCTCGTATCGACCGAAAATCTCTATCACTGGTTCGATGGTCATGTGATTGTGAAAGAGCCTTAAATCCGTTATTTTCATCAATTCCTGTCCAACTGTCATTTTCCCAACAGCTGCATCGCCAATGATAAACAATAGTTTCATAAAGCACCTCAACAAATTCTGTGCAGATTCTAAGGTAACACCGCGCAAATGAGGTGGTCGGCTGGCGAATGGATTTTTCGTCAGATGCAAATGCAAATTTCGAAGGTTTACTGGAGGTAAATCGAGGAATTTGCATGACGCAGATGGCGGAAAAGACATCGCCAGACGCGCCGCCGAATTGTGCGGTGGTGCCTTAATACTCCCCTGCTTCGCCGTTGAGAATCGCATCTGTCAGCGTTCCCAGCAAGCCACTATCCTCCATCGCGTCCATAGCGCCCTGCACAAGTTCCGCCGGAAGTGCCGCAAGCCACTGCGTCACCTTCCGCACCATCGGCTTTCCAATCCGCCCCATCAGTTCCGCCAATGCCGGGCCATCCACCGACAGCACATTCGTGCCCTGCACATCCTCCGGCGCATACTTCACCGTGCCCTCCGCCACCTGAATCACCTTGACCGTCAGCGTCATCATCGTGGCGCTATGGTCAGGCTGAATCCGGCGGATGATGACAGTATCGCCCTGCGCCTCACCCTCAAAGGCAAGGTGGATGCCGTCGTCGCCCGTCATCATGCCGTCCGCGTCGATTTGCGCGTAGAACGGCAGCGTGACGGGATAGCTTGCGGGCAGTGAGAATGAAACATCCGCATTCAGCACGTCCGATTGCAGGGAGAGCGCGCCTGTGAAGAGCAGCGCATCCCGGCGGAGCGTCGCGGAAAAGTCCACCAAATCAGGCAAATGCAGCGAAACAACCTGCGTGCCGTCCGCATCCGCGTACGAAAAGACGGTTTTCTCGCCGTTTTGCCAGCTGACGCCGTTTTCAGTGTGTTCGATGCTCAAGCCATCCGGGAAGTTCGCTTCGACGTACTCCGGCAAGGTTGCCAGCGCGTCAAAAATATTCGCATCCGTGCCGCTTTCCAAGCCGAACGCTTCAATATAATAATACAGCGCCCTGTCATCTTCGGACAGGCGGGCGATTTCTTCTGCGCAGGTTATCAGCGCCGTGTTTTCCAGCCGACCACTGGTTTCCTGTGCCGCCAAATCGGCAATCTCCTGCCGGAGACCTGCCCATGCGCTGGTGTGCGCGTAGGGGGACAGCCACAGGAACACCCGCTGCAAAGGCAAGTCGAGGTGATTGTACGCCTTGATGGCAAACTCCAGCCACGCCAGCTGATTGACCATCAGCGTTTCGCCGCCAAGGTCAGTCGCCTGAATCCCCCAGTGGCTGTCCAGACCGAAGAAGCGGATGCGGGTCGCGGTTTTTTCCGGCGCATTCGTCAGGCCAAGGTCAATGCGCGCGTCAAAGCTACCATCCGACACCACCACGTCGCCTTCCACCGTCAGCAGGCGGAAGAGCGATTTCAGCCCCTGCGCCAGCTTTCGCTCCTGTGCGGGGTACTGCACGGGGTCGATGTCCGCGCTCAGGCGGAATGTGACGCGTTCGCCCAGCGCCGTGGACAGCAGGAGCACCGCCGCCAGCGCTGCCGCCGCCAGCCGCCGCATCAGCCCCATAGCAACGCCAGCGCCGGAACAATCTGTTTTTTCCGGCTGACAACTTTCGGAAGCCACACATGGTGACTGGAGGTGTCCTCATTGAGGTTAAACGCCTGCCGCACCGCGTCGTCGCCGCCAAGGAAAACCAGCTCCGTGCCGCAGCGCAAGACGTCGGTCAGCATCATGAGGAACATATCGTAGCCCTTATTGTCCTTGATTTTCTGCATTTCGGGCAGAATTTCCGGCAGACGCTCCAGCATTCGGTCAGTGTCAAGGCAAGTAATCTGGCAGATGCCGAGGTTGTGCCCCGCGATGTGGAATTCCTTGAAGTCGGTATTCAGCAGCTGTTCGACGGGTTTGTCCGCGCCGCTGCCGGCGGAAAACATCTCGCGGCCGAGCGTCTCCAAATCAATCCCTGCGATTCGCGCCAGACGGTCCGCCATGCGGCGGTCGCGCGGCGTGCACGTCGGGGACTTGAACATGACCGTATCGGACAAAATCGCCGCCGCCATCAGCCCTGCCATCTTCTCAGAGGGCTGCAGACCGCGCTCTTGGAACATCGTCGCGACAATCGTCGTCGTCGAGCCAACGGGCTCATTGCGCATGAACACCGGCGCGCCCGTCTGAATATCCGCCAAGCGGTGATGGTCGATAATCGCGATAATATCCGCCTGTTCCAGACCGGGGATGGACTGGCTCTTCTCGTTGTGATCAACCAGCACAACGCGCTTGCGCCGCGGCCGCAGCAGGTGATAGCGGCTCAGCGTGCCGACAACCTTCTCGTTCTCGTCCAGTACGGGATAGGAGCGGTAGCGGCTTTGCAGCACCGTTTCGCGCACGTCGTCGATGAAGTCGTTGAGGTGGAACAGCACAACCCCCGTATGCTGGGCAATGCGCTGCACAGGAATTGCCTGATAAATCATCCGCGCCGCGCGGTAAGCGTCGCAGGGCGTGGCGATAATGCACGTCTTGCTGGACAGACCGAGGTACTTTTCCGACAGTGAGCCTTGGCAGATAATGACGCACGATGCGCCGATTTCCAGCGCCTTGTCCACCACGTCCTTCTGCTGCCCGCAGATGACGATGCTGCCGCTGCCTACACCCTTCAGGCATTCGCCGGGTGTCGGCAGGGCAATCACGACTTCGCCGGAAATGGTATCGAACGTATCCTCCTCGTTGTTGATGATATGCCCTTCGAGCGCGGACAGAAGGTTGAAAATCGGCACGTCGCGGACTTCGGGCTTCGTGATGCTCTCCATGTCCTTTTCGGCAATGCCGCCCGCGGTCAGCATCCCGTAGAGCGTGCCATCCTCATTCGTGACCGGCACCGCAGACAGATTTTCATCCTCGCGCAGCACTGCCCACGCGTGACTGATCGGGACACTTGTGCCGAGCGTCGGCGGACGGTCGTAGTCAATATCGCGCACCTGTGTGCGAACATTGGTGAGCAGCGTCGGCGCCTGAAAGCCGAAGCGGTCGAGCAGGAACTGCGTCTCGTCGTTCGGTGCGCCCTGCATGGCGGCGACATAGGCATTGTCACCCAGCGCGTTATGCAGCGCCGCAAACGCCATGGCGGACACCACGGAATCGGTATCGGGATTGCGGTGGCCGCAGACATAAATCGGATCCATCTATGTATTCTCCTTTCACGGGGGAAAGCTGTCGTCAAAAGCACTTTCTGCCCTTACCAGTCCAAATCGTCATCTTCCTCGTTGTCATCCACGACCCCCGCCCAAGCATTGGGGTCGGTGTAGAGGCGCAGGCGATACTCGTCGTTCAGCGCTTTCTGCGTGTCGATGTTTGCAATGCCCAGCGTTTTCAAGCCTTTCTTGCCCTGATACGCCTTCACTGCCTCCACCGTCGCCGCACCATAGACGCCGTCCACCTTGTCCTCCGCCAGATAGCCCAGATACGACAGCTTCTCCTGTAATTCGCGTACCTTCTGCCCACTGTTGCCGCTGCGCATCGTCCAGTCGGCGACGTCATGCACCGTGCCGTATCCCAGAATCCGGTTGTAGGTCAAGGCGTACTCCGCGCGCTTAACCGCAACGGGTGTGTTTCCCTCGATGACGTGCACGGTGATGTTCCCCGTTGCGTCCTGTGAGCAGTATTCCACCATGGCGACGTGGTCGGTATCCGTGCTGCTCGTCCAAGTGAAGAACACCCAGTCGCCGGGCTGCGGGATGTACGTTCCGGTGGTGATGTAGGTGTCGTCGTCCTTCATCCACTGGTAGCCCCAGTTCGCCAGATTTCCGTTGCGGGTAACGTACCGCCCCTGCCGGATGAACCAGTCGCGCCCGACGTTCTGCCCGGAATACATGGGGTAGACATTGCGCAGCAGCTCCGTGCCGTGCTGCTGATCCACCTGATCGACACACCAGCACAGGAATTCGGCGCACCACTGCGCGTAGGCATCGCCCGCCCATTCGCCGTACTTGGAGTACCCGTGCGGCCCTTCCTTGTATCCGATTTCGCCGCGCGCCACGTCCAGCAGCCACTGCACATAGTCCGGCACATGCCAGAGCGGTTCAAGCACCGTGTCCTCCGCCTTCGCGCAGGGCAGCAGCAGCCCCGCCGTCAGCAGCAGGGTCAGCATCAGCGACAGCAAGCGTTTCATCGGGTGATTTCTCCTTTCAAGTGGAAGAGGTAACAAGTTTACATTCGACCTCGAGGTGCGAAATTCCTGCTG
>FR899903.1:23667-52213 GCA_000437595.1 Faecalibacterium sp. CAG:74
TTCCTGCTGCATCGCCGGATTTCCCGCTTTTCCCATCCGATTTCATCAAAAAAGAGGCGATTGCTCGCCCCTTTTGCGTGTGGATTGCCTTATTCCTCGTCATACACCCGGTAAATCAGCATACACAGCGCACCGTCGCCGCTGGTGTGCGCTTCGACGCGAATCGGGAAATCGTAGTCGTTGCGCCAGCGGAGGTTCTGCGTTTTGTTGCCGACCGCCGCGTCCACGCCGTGGGGCAGGTACGGCGCGGCATTCTCGCCATGTGCACGGCGATAGAGGATGTTGATTCCCGGCAGCTGGAGCAGCGCGTTGTACAGCGTCGAGGACACCTGGCAGGTGCCGCCGCCGTATGCCTTTGATGCCGTGCCGTCCGACAGCGCGCCGGCAATCAGGTAGCCCTTCCCTTTGTTGTACGGACCCATGATTTTGTTGCCGTCAAAAACATCGCCCGGCTGATACACGCCGGAAATCAATTCACCGCCGCGCGCAATGTTGTGGATGCGGTTGTGATTTTTTTCCGTGTCCACCATCGTATAATACGAGGTGTACGCTGCAATCGGGGTATCCTCGCGCAGGGGATTATCCGTCGGGGACACCGGCGTCAAGTCCGTCAGCTGCTCAAGATTGATATAGCCATAGCTGCGCATATAGTTGACAACCGCCCAGCCGTCATACATGCACCAGATGGAAATCGTCGTGCCGGGATTCAGCACCACCCAGCTTTCGTCCTGATCGCTCATGGACTTGCGGACGTAGCAGGTCGCGGCGGTCTTGGCGACATAGGCGTGCTTCTGCGTGCCGTAGGGCGGCGTCGTGGAAGAATCCACCGGCGTCACACTGAAAATGCGGTGGCGCTTGACATACGCAAGGTCCCCCTGATAACGCATGATGACCCACGTCGGGTCAACATACAGCACTTCGCCGCGCGCAGAGGTATCGCCGACGCGGAAAACGCGCGTGCTTTTGATGTCGCGATCCACATAGCCGCTGGTATACGCGGTCATGCGGGCGGTATAGAGTGCCGGGGAATTGCTGTCAAAATCCGACAGCACCTTATCCGGATAGACCGCACCCACGACATGGATGACCTCGTCCTCGTTGAACTCCGAGTCGTCCACTTCCTCATACAGCTCATCTTCCGCCAGCGCCACCCCGGTCAGCGCAATGCACAGCATCAGCAAAAGGGCCATCAGACGTTTCATCTGTTATCCTCCCCTGTCGAAACAGTTTCCGCTTCTCATTATACCATTCCTTTGGCAGACAGGCAAGGGGGCGGATGCAGAATTTACAAGTTTGGCGTACATTCTGACGCTTTTATGCGATTTTCGGATATTTTTCCTTTCTCCCGTCCTTATTCACCTCGCTCCTGATAAACCATCTCAAAGTAGCGGTTGCCTTCCTGCGTAAACGCCTCCACCGTCAAATTGCCCGTCGACAGGCGCTCCACTAATTTCTTCAAATCCGCCGTGAAATAATTCTCCTCCGGCACGACGATATTCCCTGCAACCTGCTTCCACGCGGCAATATCCTCCGCATCAATCGTGTAGCGGTACTTCTCCGCTTCCGCCTTGCTTGCGCGAAGCTCCGACAGCTGCTCTTTGACTTCCGCCGTCTGCTCCTGCGTCTCCAAGGATGCAATCTGCGCCGCCAGTTCCGCAATCCGCTGTTCCTGATAGGTGTTCACCAGCGGTTCGGTCATGTCCGCGAAGATGCGGTACTGCGTTTCATCGTAGACGTTCTGCGCGCAGTATTCCAGATAGCGGATGGCTTCCTCCTTGTGCTGGGAGTACGGGTTCACCACCAGCACATAGACCGATGCCGGAATCGCGGCGGGCGACGATTCGCCGACCTTCATCGGCATGTGGCAATCCGTCGTAATCGGCATAGAAACGTCCATTTCGTAGAGCGAATACCCGTCCTCATTCTGCGGGAAAGCGTCTTCATCCTCCGGGACGTTCGCCACGATGTAGGTCAGCAGCTCCTGCAATTCGGCGTTATTCAGCGTGATGCGATTGCCGAGCAGCTGCTGCTCGTTCAGGTAGCGCTCGATACTCATGTTCAGCATATTCAGGCGACTGTAACCGGGGTAGCCGAGGGGTGCCATGCCTTCATCCGCGAAAACGCCCTCATCCGCCAGCTGGGTAATTTGCTGGAACATCTCCAGCAGCGTATTCGCAAAAGTCATGCCGTTCTGCTCCAGCACATCCATTGCCGCGTCAGGCAGATAGGTTTCAACCGTCTCATACCAGCCGACAATTTGGCCGTCGTCGGTCGTGAGACCCTTCTGCAAACCGGGATAGAGGCGGCTGACCTGCTTGGAGAGGATTGCACTGCTGCTCAGATCGGTGAAGTAGCCCTTGGTTTTCAGCAGCTTCAAACTCACCGTATCAAACGGCGTGATGCAGAGGATATCCACATCGCTGTTTTTCGTGTTGAGGATATCGGCGGTCGTCAGATCATAGACGCTGCGGAAGGTCACGCCGTTCTGCAGCATGTAGTCAGCCGCGTTGTGCGCTTCCGTCTGGCTCAGGACAAGCGTCACGGATGTCTCGGAGACAATACGGCTGCTCATCAGCAGCGTACCGTTGGCGAGCAGTACGTCATCATCCGTCACCAGCAGGATGCTGTCCATTGTCGTCAGCGGGGACGTGATGCACGTCATGGTTTCCAGCGTTTCGCCGCTGTACAGCCCGCGCACATTGTCGTCATACATCAGGGCGTAATAGCGCCCGTTCACATAGCGCAAATCGTCCGCCGTCCAAAGCGGCACGGTGTCCGACGTGTACGTTTCTTTGCCGACTTTGCCCGTCGCGGGGTCAAAGGTGTGCAGCGTCAGCATCTGCTTGTCATAGTCTCCTTCGGGATTGCAGAGCGTATCGCCGCGGAGGAACAGCTTCACCTCGCTCCACTCTTCATCGCTGAAACTGCCGATTTGCCGCACTTCGCTCGTTTCCAGATTCTCGTAAATCAGCTGCTGCGGCTTGCCCTCCACGCGCAGGGTAAGGTAGATTGCCTTGTCGGACACCAGCAAATCGCCGACACCCGCGTTTTCGTCATCCAACGCTTCTCGCACATCCCAGCGCGACGTCAGTTCCCACGCGTTGTCCGCATTCAGTGTGTACGTCACGAGCAGTTCGTTCCAGTCGGCATCGTACCCGATGCCGGTTAGCGTCAGCTGCCCTTCCGCGTCGCGCCGCAGCACCGAGTGCATCACATTATCCGGCATATCCGCCAGCTTCTCCGCGCTGCCGTCCGCCAGCGACACACGGTAGAGTGCCTTGCCGCCCGTAAGCAGCAGCGCATCCCCTTCGCGCAGGGGCGTTGTGTCGCCCAGCCACGCCCCTTCCGGCAGCTCACAGCGGAAATGCTCCGCCATTGCCGCGCCGCAGAGCAGCACCAGCATCGCCAAACATGCGCACAAGACTTTCTTCATGATATTGACTCCTTTCGTTCTATCCTGTCTATAAACGAATTCCGCGCCTCCGGAAGCGCTTCACCCATTAGACGCGCGGCAGGCGGAATCGGTTGCGCGAAAATTGCATTTTCCGCAAAAAATCCGGAGCGCCGATTCGTACTGTCCGAAGGGGGATTATTCGTTGTTGTCCGGATGCTTCATGATGATACTATTTCCAAATGAGAATGCGCCGCGGAAAATAAGTTCAGCATCAGAAGGGCAAGGAAAACGCTCGTCAGTCTCTTCGTCATTCGTTGCTCCTTTCTTCTACCAGTTCATTCATGTTTTCGTGCAACAATAGCATCAAAGGTATAACAATTTCCTCCCAAAAATGTGCAAGGGCGGAAGACGTTCCCGTCCTCCGCCCCAATGGTGGTTATGATTTGGATATTATTTTATTCCGCCGCAGCAGGTTCTGCGTCCTCCGGAACAGCTTCCATCAGGAAGTCCATTGTGGTGTCGCCCTGCACAAGTTCAAACAGCACCGTGCCGTCCGTCAGCTTCGCCACGCCGAACATCTGCGTCGTGTTCTTGTCCACCGGCAGCGTCACAGTGAGGATGCCATCCACAAACGTCATCGGAATCGGAATCTCCGCCAGCGCCGTCTGACCAACCAGATTCAGCAGGTACAGATTGCTCTCCTTCACTTCGATGATGCACTCCTGACCCACCATGCTCATCGGCACGCTCATGCCGTTCATGATGACGCTCGTCGCCTGCCACTTGCCTTGCAGTTCTTCTTCCGTCGTCTCCGTGCTGATGGTCAGCTCTTCGTCCTCGGCAGGCGCTTCACGGGTGAAGTCAATCTTCATGCCATCCTGCTCGGTGCTCAGGCCCGTTTCGGTCACGGTCACAAGCCCTTCGCCTTCCGTTCCCTTGTCCATCACGAGGTTGCCGTCCTCATTCTTTTCCCAGACGCCTTCCTCCGAATCCATGCCCGCAATGTCCATCTTGTAGGTACCGTCAGCGTTGATGGTCAGCGTCACCTGAATGCCAAGCAGCTCGCCGTACCATTCGCCGGTCACATCCGCCGTTTCCGCGAACGCGCCCACCATCATCGTCAGCGCCAGCAACAGCGCCAGAACCAAGGAAGTCAACCGTTTCATGTGCCTTTTCTCCTTGTTCGGGGGATTTGCCCCGTGTATTTGCGGCATGTTTTTTCCTCTCGAACGCCGCTCTCGATTGCGTTTATTTTATCATTGTTTCCGTGATATGTCAATGGAGGGGGAGGAATTTTACAACTGCTGTGATTAAAAAGGAATTGAAACGATGTTATCCACCGCTTTTGCACATTGTTATCCACAAGGTTATGCACTTTCTGTGGATAATCCGTGCGAAAAATCCCCCTCCACGTCTCCGCATGAGACAGGAAGGGGGAAATGCTATGAAATTACTTGTCGAACCCCTTGACCTCGTAGTCGTTTTCTTCGACAACCGCTTTGAGCAGGGGCTTCAAGGCGTTTTCATCCGCATCGGCTTTCAGCGTCACGACCGCCGTACCCGCTTCGTGGCTTTCCGCCGGGCTCTGCACGCCATACACCGCTTCTCGTGGCTTGCCGCCGCGCTCTGCACGCCATCCACCGCTTCCAGCGCCGCCTTCACGCGTGCCTCGCAGTGGGCACACATCATGCCATCAATGCGCATCGTCAGCACCTTTGCGCCGGGCTGGGCGGCTATGTTGGGCAGCGTCACCGGGTGCAGGGCACGGTCATGCCGGCCGTCGCGCAGGCGGAAGAGGTTCAGCCGCAGCGCGTTCGACACCACGCAGAAGCTGCTCAGGCTCATCGCCGCCGCGCCGAACATCGGGTTCAATTTCCAGCCCAGCAGGCTGATGAACACGCCCGCCGCCAGCGGGATACCGATGACATTGTAGCAGAACGCCCAGAACAGGTTCTCGTGGATGTTGCGCAGCGTCGCGCGGGAGAGGCGAATCGCCGCGGGAACGTCGGAGAGGCGGCTGTTCATCAGCACCACATCCGCCGCGTCCATGGCAATGTCCGTACCCGCGCCGATGGCAATGCCCACATCCGCGCAGGTAAGCGCCGGAGCGTCGTTGATGCCGTCGCCGACCATCGCGGCGCGTCCAACCTTCTGCAAGCGGCGCACGACGTCCGCCTTGCCGTCCGGCAGAACGCCCGCGACCACTTGGTCAACGCCTGCCGTCTGCCCGACCGCCTGTGCCGTGCGCGGATTGTCGCCCGTAATCATCACGACGCGGATGCCCATTTTGCGCAGTTCCGCGACCGCTTCGGGGCTGTCGTCCTTCACCGTGTCCGCGACCGCCATCATGCCGAGAATCGCGCCGTCGCGGCTGAACAACAGGGGCGTTTTGCCCTCGCCGGAGAGCTTTTCCGCCGCCGCAAGCAGGGTTTCCGGCACCTTGCACTGCCCCTGCATGTACTTCACGCTGCCGCCAAGGAGCAGCGCACCATCGCGTTTCGCCGTCAGACCGTTGCCGGGCAGCGCAGCGAAATCCGCCACGTCCTGCGCCTTTCGTCCCTTTTCAAGCGCATACTGCACAACCGCTTTCGCCAGCGGATGCTCCGAGGGCGTTTCCAGTGACAGCGCCGCGTCCAAGAGGTCGTTTTCGCCAATGCCGTCCGCCGGAAGCACATCCGTCACGCGCATCTGACCGCTCGTAATTGTGCCGGTTTTGTCCAGTGCGACAATCTGCACCTTGCCGGTCTCCTCCAGCGAAGCCGCCGTCTTGAACAGGATGCCGTTCTTCGCGCCAACGCCGTTGCCGACCATAATCGCGACGGGCGTCGCCAGCCCCAGCGCGCATGGGCAGCTGATGACCAGCACCGCAATCGCGCGGGACAGCGCATCCCCGAACGGCGCGCCAAGCAGCAGCCAGACACTCATCGTCACCACGGCGATGGAAATCACAACCGGGACGAACACGCCGGACACCTTGTCCGCAACCTTGGCAATCGGCGCTTTCGTCGCCGCCGCGTCGGACACCATGCGAATAATCTGGCTCAGCGTCGTATCCTCGCCCACGCGGGTCGCCTCGCAGCGCAGGAAGCCAGACTGATTGACCGTCGCCGCCGACACATTGTCGCCCGCTGCCTTATCCACCGGGACGCTCTCGCCCGTCAGCGCCGATTCGTTGACCGCGCTCATGCCGTCCAGCACGCGTCCGTCCACCGGAATGCTTTCGCCCGGACGCACGACGAACACGTCGCCCTTCTGCACCTGCTCAATCGGCAGGGAGACTTCCTGCCCATCGCGGAGGACGTTCGCCGTCTTGGGCGCGAGCTTCATCAGGGATTTCAGCGCGTCGGTCGTCTTGCCCTTGCTGCGCGCCTCAAGCATCTTCCCCACCGTGATAAGCGTCAAAATCATCGCGGCGGACTCAAAATAAAATTCGTGCATGTAACCCATGACGGCATCCATATTCCCGTGCAGCTGCGCGTCGGTCATGGCAAAGAGCGCGTAAGTGCTGTACAGGAAGGACGCCGTTGCGCCAAGCGCGACGAGCGTGTCCATATTCGGGCTGCGGTGCCACAGCGCCTTGAAGCCGCTGATAAAGAACTTCTGGTTGATGACCATGATGATGATGGTCAGGAGCATCTGCGTCAGCCCCATGGCGACGTGGTTGCCGTCGAACCACGCGGGCAGCGGCCAGTTCCACATCATGTGTCCCATGGAGAAGTACATCAGCACCATCAGGAAACCCAGCGACCAGCACAGGCGGCGTTTGAGCTTCGGGGTTTCGTGGTCTTCGAGGGCTTCCTCTGCGGCGGATGCGCTCTGCTTGCTTTCCGTGCCCTTGACGCTCGCGCCGTAGCCCGCGTCCTGCACTGCGCGGATAATTTCGCCGTCCGCCGCCGTCCCTTCGACGCCCATGGCGTTCGTCAGCAGGCTGACGGAGACGCTCGTCACGCCCGGCACGGCGCTGACCGCCTTCTCCACCCGCGCCGCGCACGCCGCGCAGGACATGCCGGTGACACAATATTGCTTCATTACATATATCACTCCTTTGGTTCTATCACTTCATCAGCTTTTGCAGCGTCTGCACCAGCTCGTCGATGGCTTCATCATGCCCGGCGCGGATGTCGTCCGCCACGCAGCTGCGGATATGGCTGGCAAGCAGCTCCTTGGTGAACGCGTTGAGGGCGGCGGACGTTGCGGCGACCTGCGTGAGAATATCCGGGCAGTACGCGCTGTTCTCCACCATGCCGCGGATGCCGCGCACCTGCCCCTCGATGCGGTTCAGGCGGTTGATGAGGGCTTTCATTTCCTCCGGCGTTCGCTCTTTATGCTTATGGCAGGCTTCACACTGATGATTGCAGCAATCCATGGACTGATTCCTCCTGTGATAAGATACCCTCATGGGGTATGTTGATTATATACCCCATGAGGGTATTTGTCAATATGCTTTTTCTACAAAATTGTGCTTTTGCACTGGGGTTCGCCTCTGTGTAGGCGACAAGTGGGCGATGAAAACAGACGAGGTCTGTGTTCTCTCCCTTGACATATTGGCGTAGGATTTTCCCCTTTCCGCGCAAATTGTTCGGATAAATCCGAATTTACAGTATATGCCATATTTTCGGAAACCGGATGGATTTTCCACAAGTTTTAGTTCTGTTTTCATCATTATTTGATGATTTCATAGAATTCCCGTACCGCATGATTTTTCCCGCTTTTTCGAGCTTTTCACAGACGAAGAATATCGAATTTGGAAGTACATTGAAAAAACATTGACATGACCCGATTTCTGTGCTACAATTTTGGTGGAACGAAACGAAAGGATGGAGCTTGTTACCATGAATGCTGTATTGGCACTACTGGTTCTGATTGCGCTGCTGATTAGCCTGCTGGTACGACTTATGATTACGAAGCCGTCTCTCCGCGCTGAAAGTTACGCACTGCCTTGCCAGTATTGCCAAGCCTGCTGATGGACTTTCCTGAACCCTGCAAAGGCGCACGGGATTTCCGCATCATGGATGGACAAGTTCTTGCAAAGCCTGCTGCCAAACTTCTCGGCGGCAGGCTTTTCTATATACCTGAATCAATCTTATGCGGCAATGAAGCCGTTCAAACAGCGAAGGAGGTTCTTTCATGCAGTGTACCGGCGCAAAGATTCTGATGGAATGCCTTGTCGAACAGGGTGTCGATACCATTTTCGGCTACCCCGGCGGCACGATTCTGAATGTATACGACGAGCTGTACAACTATGAGGGGGACGGGCGCATCAAGCACATTCTGACCGCGCACGAGCAGGGCGCGTGTCACGCGGCGGACGGCTACGCGCGTTCGACCGGGCGTGTCGGCGTATGCTTCGCCACATCCGGCCCCGGCTGCACCAACCTTGTCACCGGCATTGCCACGGCGTATATGGATTCCTCGCCGATTGTCTGCATCACCTGCAACGTCGGCACGTCCCTGCTGGGCAAGGATTCCTTCCAAGAGGTGGACATCACCGGCATCACGATGCCGATTACGAAGTGCAACTATCTGGTTCGCTCGGTGGATGAACTGGCGGACGTGGTGCGCGAAGCCTTCGCCATTGCCCGCAGCGGCCGCCCCGGCCCGGTGCTGATTGACATTCCGAAGAACGTGACGGCGGAAAAGGCGGATTACGAGCCGCTGCCCCGCTCGGCGCACGGCACATCCGGGCGCTTGGGCAAGCTGATGAAGCGTTCAAGCCAGAATTTCAAGGCGCCCGAACCCGACCACCGCGACATCGACAAGTTAGTCGAAATGATTGCCGCATCGAAGAAGCCGCTGCTCATCTGCGGCGGCGGCGTTGTCCGCGCGCGGGCGCACCACGAATTCGAGGCGCTTGCAAACCGCATCGACTCCCCTGTCGCCATCACGGTCATGGGCGCGGGCGGCTTCCGCGGGCGCAATCCGCTGACGACAGGCATGATCGGTATGCACGGCTCACAAGCATCGAACATGGCGGTGGATGCATGCGACCTGCTGATTGCCGTCGGCTGCCGCTTCTCCGACCGTGTGGCGCTCAAACCCGCCACCTTCGCCCAGAACGCGAAAATCGTCCAAATTGACATTGACCGCAGCGAAATCAACAAGAACGTGCAGACCGACCACCACATCATCGGCGATGCGCGGCGCGTACTGGAACTGCTGCTGGAGCGCGTGCCGAGCATGAAGCACGACGACTGGAAGCAGTACGTTTTCTCCTTCAAAACGGAGACGGAGTACGACGAGGCGGACGACCACCTCACCCCCAGCCAGGTGCTTTTCTCCCTCGCCAAGCTCACGCCGCAGGATACCATCGTCTCTACCGACGTCGGACAGCACCAGATGTGGGCGATTCAGCATTTCCACTTCGATTATCCGGGTCAGCTGCTCACCTCCGGCGGCTTTGGCACCATGGGCTTCGGCTTGGGCGCTGCCATCGGCGCGCAGGTTTCTCACCCGGACAAGGTCGTCCTGCACATCACCGGCGACGGCGGCTTCCGCATGAACTGCAATGAGCTGGCAACCGAGCAGTATTACAATCTGCCGATTATCAACATCGTATTCAACAACGGCACGCTGGGCATGGTTCGCCAGTGGCAAACGCTGATTTATGACAAGCACTACGAAGCCACAACGCTTGACCGTGCGCCTGATTTCGTCAAATTAGCGGAAGCCTACGGGCTCTCCGGTCGGCGCGTGCGCAACCAGCAGGAGCTGGAGGAAGCCATTCAGGAAGCGCTCCAGTGCGGTCACGGCTACATCATCGACTGCATGATTGACATCGACGAGAAGGTTCGCCCGATGGTCGGCGGCGGCAGTCACATCACCGAATTTATGCTCAACTGACGAAAGGAGGCAGCCCCATGAACACCCCGACACGCAAAACCCTCGCCGTTCTGGTGGATAACGAGGCGGGCGTCCTTTCCCGCGTAGTGCGCCTTTTCTCCGGCAAGGGCTACAACATCGAGTCCCTCGCCGTCGGCACGACCGACGATCCCGCTATCTCCCGCATCACCATCGAAATTCTCGCCAGCGAAGAGCAGACGCACCTCATTTCTTCCCAGCTGCGGAAGCTGATTTGCGTTCACTCCGTCAAGACGCTCAACGCCGAACACGCTATCCGCCGTGAACTGGTGCTGATTAAGGTCAGCGCCGCCACGAGCGAAACGCGCAACGAAGTGATTCAGATTGCCAACATCTTCCGTGCCTCCATCATCGACGTCTCCGTGGCGTCGCTGACCCTTGCTGTTATTGGCGATGAGAGCAAGGCTGAAGCCATCCAGAATCTCCTTCGGGAGTTTGGAATCCTCGAACTGGTGCGCACCGGCATGGTCGCGCTGGAACGCGGACAGTTCACCATTGACGAACAGACCAAAGTAAAAGGAGAATACGACTATGGCAAAAATGTACTATGAAAAGGATTGTGACCTGAACAAGCTGACCGGCAAGACCGTCGCCGTCATCGGCTACGGCTCGCAGGGTCATGCCCACGCGCTGAACCTGCGCGATTCCGGCGTGGACGTCATCGTGGGTTTGCGCAAGGGCGGCAAAAGCTGGCCCGTGGCAGTCAAGGACGGCTTTGACGTGATGACCGTGCCGGAAGCCGCGCAGAAGGCGGATATCATCATGATTCTCATCAACGATGAGCGTCAGGCGGAGATGTACAAGCAGGACATTGCCCCCTACCTGACCGAAGGCAAGGCGATTGCCTTCGCGCACGGCTTCAACATCCGCTACAAGCAGATTGTGCCCCCGGCTGGCGTGGACGTGTTCATGGCAGCGCCGAAGGGCCCCGGCCACACCGTCCGCAGCACCTATGTGGTGGGCAAGGGTGTGCCGTGCCTCGTCGCGGTCGAGCAGGATGCGTCCGGTCACTGCCTTGACACCGCGCTGGCGTACATCGCGGGCATCGGCGGCGCGCGCGCGGGCATCATGGAGACGACCATGCACGACGAGACCGAAACCGACCTGTTCGGCGAGCAGGCTGTCCTGTGCGGCGGCATCGTCGAGCTGATGCGCTGCGGCTTCGAGACGCTGGTGGAAGCCGGCTACGAGCCCGAAAACGCCTACTTCGAGTGCATCCACGAAATGAAGCTGATTGTTGACCTCATCAACAAGGGCGGCGTGGCGGCGATGAACTACTCCATTTCCGACACGGCGGAATACGGCGAGTACGTCTCCGGCCCGCGCATCCTCCCCTACGAGCAGACCAAGGCGAACATGAAGGCGGTGCTGAACGACATTCAGGACGGCACGTTCGCAGGCAAGTGGATTGCCGAAAACAAGAACGGCCGCTGCTTCTTCAACAGCCACCGCGACGCCCTCGCCAAGCACCCGATGGAAGTCATCGGCAAGCAGCTGCGCGAGCAGATGCTCTGGAAGAACGACTCCAACCTCGACAACGCGTCCAACTAACCAGAGGCTCTGCCTCTGGACTCCGCAAGGGAGTTCCTCCCTTGACCCTTTCGCGCGATTGAGTTGGTTGCATCTGCATACTTTGCCCGCGTGCGAAGCAGTCCAGAGGGCTTTGCGATCGCCCTCTGGACTGCTTCGCACCCCCATCTAAGTTTGTTGGTCTTTACCGAAGCAAATTTAGATGGTGTCCCCTTCGTCCCCAAGCCGCGATACAGTCCTGTAACATGGGTGTCGGCAGGCGAAGGAGTCCAGAGGGCGACCGCAGACTTCGTCTGTTCCCATAGCCCTCTGGAACTCGCGGTCAAGACCACTCAATTAGGAAAGACAAGTTTCAAACTTGATGTACCCAACATCCCGGCAGCAGAAAGCAGGCGTATCCACATTTCTGCTGTCCTGCCGCTCCCGCCGGGGCATGACCCGGCAAAAGCGCTTCACAAAACATAGCACTATTTCCAGATGAGAATGCGCCAGAACGGAAAATTCGCAAGCAGATGGCGCAGGCGAATCTGGAAATAGTGCAACATCAGGAGGGAATTACCTTGCTGTCCGAAAACATCAAGCAGGGCGTGGAACGCGCCCCCAACCGCTCGCTGCTCTATGCCCTCGGTCTGACCGATGAGGAAATCCGCAAGCCGCTCATCGGTGTCGTTTCCTCCTATAATGAAATCGTCCCCGGGCATATGAATCTGGACAAAATCGCCGAAGCCGTCAAAGCGGGCGTCCGCGCGGCGGGCGGCACGCCGATTCTTTTCCCCGCGATTGCCGTCTGCGACGGGATCGCTATGGGGCACGTCGGCATGAAGTACTCCCTCGTCACCCGCGATTTGATTGCTGATTCCACCGAAGCCATGGCGATTGCCCACCAGTTCGACGGTTTGGTGATGATTCCCAACTGCGATAAGAACGTGCCGGGGCTGCTGATGGCGGCGGCGCGGTTGAACATCCCGACCATCTTCGTTTCGGGCGGCCCGATGCTCGCTGGACACCTGACCGACGGCCGCCGCACCTGTCTGAGCCACATGTTCGAGGCAGTCGGCGCATACAAGGCAGGCACGCTGGATGACGACGGCGTCCGCAACTATGAGGAAAACGCCTGCCCGTCCTGCGGCAGCTGCTCTGGCATGTACACCGCAAACTCCATGAACTGCCTGACCGAAGCGCTGGGCATGGGGCTTCCGGGCAACGGCACGATTCCCGCGCCGTACTCCGCGCGTCTGCGCCTCGCCAAGCACGCCGGGATGCAGATTATGACGCTGGTGGAGAAGAACATCCGCCCGCGCGACATCATGACCCCCGCCGCGTTCAACAACGCTGAAACCGTTGACATGGCGCTCGGCTGCTCCACGAACACGATGCTCCACCTGCCCGCCATCGCGCACGAAGCGGGCGTGACCATCAACCTTGACCACGCAAATGAGATTTCCGCCCACACGCCGAACCTCTGCCACCTTGCGCCGGCGGGTGATACGTTCATGGAAGACCTCGACCGCGCGGGCGGCGTTCTCGCCGTGATGAAGGAGCTGACGAAGAAAGACTTGCTCGACACGTCGGTAATGACCTGCACGGGCAAGACCATGGCGGAGAACCTCGAAGGCGTCGTCAACCGCGACGAGCGCATCATCCGCCCGGTTGACAACCCGTATTCTACCAGCGGCGGCATTGCTGTTTTGAAGGGCAATCTGGCAAAAGACGGCTGCGTCGTCAAGCAAAGCGCCGTTGCGCCGGAAATGATGGTGCATGAAGGCCCTGCGCGCGTGTTCGACAGCGAAGAGGACGCAATCGCCGCGATTTACGCCCGGAAGATTGTGCCGGGCGACGTGGTTGTGATTCGCTACGAAGGCCCGAAGGGTGGGCCGGGGATGCGCGAGATGCTGAACCCGACCTCCGCAATTTGCGGCATGGGCTTAGGCGAAAGCGTCGCCCTGCTGACTGACGGGCGTTTCTCCGGCGCGACGCGCGGCGCGTCGATTGGGCATATCAGCCCGGAAGCCGCTGCGGGCGGACTGATTGCGCTGGTGGAAGAAGGCGACCGGATTGCGATTGATATTCCGAAGTGCACGATTGAATTGAAGGTGGATGAGGAGACGCTGGCAAAGCGGAAAGCAGCGTGGGTTTGCCCCGAACCGAAGGTGAAAACGGGGTATCTGGCACGCTACGCGAAGCTGGTATCTTCTGCGGATAAGGGCGCAATTCTCGAATAAAGCTGATTATAATCACTCGTTATTTCCACTATTTACAGTCCCCGCACTGTTTGAAAGGATGGTTTTCCGCGCATGAATCAGATTAAGATTTTTGATACGACACTGCGCGACGGCGAACAGTCGCCCGGCTGCTCGATGAACCTGAAGGAAAAAATCGAGGTGGCGAAGTGTCTGGAGCGCCTGAAGGTGGATGTTATCGAAGCCGGCTTCGCAATTTCCTCCCCCGGCGACTTTGAGAGCGTCAAGACCATCGCGGAGACGGTGCGCGACTGCTCCGTCGCCTCCCTCGCCCGTGCGACGCAGAAGGACATTGACTGCGCATGGGAAGCCGTCAAGAATGCTGCCGACCCGCGCATCCACGTTTTCCTCGCCACGTCGCCGCTCCACATGGAGTATAAGCTCAAAATGACGCCCGAACAGGTGCTGGCGCGCACGGCAGAAATGGTCAAGTACGCCAAGCAGTACACCAGCAACATCGAGTTCTCCTGCGAAGACGCCACTCGCTCGGATACCGATTTCCTGATTCAGGTCGTCAACGCCGCCGTCAAGAACGGTGCGACCGTCATCAACCTGCCTGACACCGTCGGCTATACCACGCCGGACGAAATGCGCAAGCTGATTGAAGACGTGATGGCGGGCGTGGAGAACAGCGACAAGGTGGAATTTTCCGTCCACTGCCACAACGACCTCGGCATGGCGGGGGGGGGGCCCCCCCCCGGGGGGGTGGTGCTCGGCATGGCGGTCGCGAACTCCCTCGCGGGCGTTTTGGGCGGCGCGCGGCAGATTGAATGCACCATCAACGGGCTGGGCGAACGCGCGGGCAACACCGCGATGGAGGAAGTCGTGATGGCGATGCGCACACGCCCGGACATTTTCGGCGACACGCCTTGCCGCATCGACACGACGCAAATTGCCCGCGCGAGCAAGACCGTCTACAACATTATCGGTCAGAGCGCACCGCTGACCAAGCCGATTGTCGGCGTCAACGCCTTCCGGCACGAAAGCGGCATCCACCAGCACGGCGTTCTGGCAAACAAGAAGACCTACGAAATTCTCACGCCCGAATCCGTCGGCATCCGCATGGACAACATCGTGCTGGGCAAGCACTCCGGCAAGCACGCTTTCGCCGCGCGGCTGAAGGAAATGGGGTACGAGCTGCCGGACGAAGAGCTTGCGCGCTGCTTCGAGGAGTTCAAAGTCCTCTGCGACAAGAAGAAGAACGTCACCGACCAGGACATTCTCGCCATCGTCACCCACTCCACCACGACCGACGAGGCCGAGGTGGACGGCTACAAGCTGATGTGGTTCGCGGTGCATACATCCAACATGACGACTTCGACCTCCGTCGTCCGGCTGGAACTGGACGGGCAGCAGTTTGAAGCCGTCTGCTCCGGCGACGGCCCTGTGGACGCCGCGTTTGAGGCGATTGACCAGATTATCCGCCCCGTCGAGCATTCCTTCGACCTCTACCGCATCAATTCGATTTCCCCCGGCAAGGACACCATGGGCGACGTGTCGGTCAAGCTCAGCTGCGACAACCGCACGTTCTCCGGGCGCGGGCTGCACACCAACATCGTCGAAGCATCCGTGCGCGCCTACATCAGCGCCATGAACAAGCTCCGTGCCTATGCTGCGCGGCGCGCGAAGGGAGAAGTGTAAATCCATGGGAATGACCATGACGCAAAAAATCCTCGCCGCCCACGCGGGGCTGCCCGAAGTCAAAGCGGGCGATCTGATTGAGGCGAAGCTCGACCTCGTGCTCGGCAACGACGTAACGACTCCCGTCGCCGTCAGCGTGTTTGACAAAGCCGGCTTCACTCGCGTGTTCGACAAGGATAAAATCGCCATCGTGCTGGACCACTACACGCCGTGCAAGGACATCAAGTCCGCCCAGCTGTGCAAGACCGCGCGCGATTTCGCCCGCCGATTCCAGATTACCCACTTTTTCGACGTCGGGCAGGTCGGCATTGAACATGCGCTGCTGCCGGAAAAGGGCATCGTCGCGCCGGGAGAACTGATTATCGGCGCGGACAGCCACACCTGCACTTACGGCGCGCTCGGCGCGTTCTCGACCGGTGTCGGCTCGACCGATATGGCGGCGGGCATGGCATCGGGCGAAAACTGGTTCCGCGTGCCAAGCGCCATCAAAGTGGTGCTGACGGGCAAAATGCGTCCCTACGTCTCCGGCAAGGACGTTATCCTCCATCTGATTGGGCTGATTGGCGTGGATGGTGCGCTGTACAAGAGCATCGAGTTCACGGGCGAGGGCGTAAAAAACCTGACCATGGATGACCGCTTTACGATTGCGAATATGGCGATTGAAGCGGGCGGCAAGAACGGCATTTTCCCGGTGGATGAAAAGACGGTTGAGTACGTTTTCGGGCGCGTTGACCGTCCGTGGACGGCATATGAAGCCGACCCCGACGCAGAATACGAGCGCACGGTGGAGATTGACCTCTCCGCGCTTGAACCGACTGTCTCCCTGCCCCACCTGCCCAGCAACACCAAGGTCGTCAGCGAAGTGAAGGGGCTGCCGATTCAGCAGGTCGTCATCGGCAGCTGCACGAACGGGCGCATCAGCGATTTGCGGCAGGCGGCGGAAATCCTCAAGGGGCATCATGTGCATGACGGCGTGCGCTGCATCGTCATTCCGGCAACGCAGCAGGTGTCGCTGGACTGCATCAAGGAAGGCTTGACCGAAATCTTCATCGAAGCAGGCTGCGCCGTGTCCACGCCGACGTGCGGCCCGTGCCTCGGCGGACACATGGGCTGCATGTGCGAGGGCGAACGCGCCGTCGCGACGACGAACCGCAATTTCGTCGGGCGCATGGGGCACGTCAAGAGCGAAGTGATTCTGGCATCCCCCGCGGTTGCGGCAGCATCCGCCATCATGGGCTGCGTCGCAGACCCGAACGACATTGCAAAGGAGGCGCAGTGACATGCCCAGCGGCAAGGTTTACAAATACGGCGACAACGTGGATACGGACGTGATTATCCCCGCGCGCTACCTGAACGCCCCCTCGCCCGATGAGCTTGCGAAGCACTGCATGGAGGACATTGACGCAACCTTTGCGCAGAAGGTGCAGCCGGGGGACATCATCGTCGGCGGCGCGAACTTCGGCTGCGGTTCCTCCCGCGAACATGCGCCGATTGCCATCCGCGCGTGCGGCGTCTCCTGCGTCATTGCGCCGAGCTTCGCGCGCATTTTCTACCGCAACGCCATCAACATCGGCTTCCCGATTCTGGAATGCCCCAAAGCGGCGGCGGAGATTGCAAACGGCGACCAAGTATCGGTTGATTTTGCGACCGGCACCATCACCGATGAAACGACCGGGAAAACATACCACGCGACGGCTTTCCCGCCCTTTATCCAGAAGATTATTGCGCACGGTGGGCTTCTCTCCTATTTGAAGGCACGTCAGCAGAACATGGAGGCGGAATAAAATGGAAAAGCACATTGCACTGCTGCGCGGCGACGGCATCGGCCCGGAAATCGTGGACAGCGCCGTGAAAGTGCTGGAAGCCGTTGCGGAAAAGTTCGGGCATACGTTCACCTTCACCCGCTATCTGATTGGCGGCGCGGCGATTGACGAAACAGGCAATCCCCTGCCGCAGGAGACAATTGACGGCTGCCTGTCGTCGGATTCCGTGCTGCTTGGCGCGGTCGGCGGCCCGAAGTGGGACAGTCAACCTGCGAATCTGCGCCCGGAAAAGGGGCTGCTGGGCATCCGCGCCGCCATGGGGCTGTACACGAACCTGCGCCCGGCAAAGCTGTATCCCGCCTTGAAGGACGAATGCCCCCTGCGTTCAGACATCGTGGCACAGGGCTTTGACCTGATGATGGTGCGCGAATTGACCGGCGGCATTTACTTCGGCGAGCGTGGCCGCCGCGAGGGACAGTACGGCGCGGAGGCCTACGACACCGAGCGGTACAGCGTCATGGAGATTGAGCGCATTGCCCGCGCCGCGTTTGACGCCGCCCGCAAGCGCCGCAAGAACGTGATTTCCATCGACAAGGCGAACGTGCTGGAAACATCCCGGCTGTGGCGCGAGACGGTGCATCGGATTGCGCAGGAGTACCCGGACGTGACCGTCAGTGATATGCTGGTGGACAACGCCGCCATGCAGCTTGTCCGCCGTCCGAGCCAGTTCGATGTCGTCGTGACAAGCAACATGTTCGGCGACATTCTCTCCGACGAAGCGAGCCAGATTACCGGCTCCATCGGGATGCTGCCGAGCGCGTCTCTGGGCGCGACGAAGCGCGGACTGTATGAGCCGATTCACGGCTCTGCGCCGGATATTGCCGGGCAGAACAAAGCAAACCCGATTGCCACCATTCTCTCCGCCGCCATGATGCTGCGCTACGCCTTCGACATGGCGGACGAGGCGGACTGCATCGATCGCGCGGTGGACGCTGCCCTGAACGACGGGCTGCGTACGGCGGATATCGTCGGGCAGTCGGACATTCAGCCGCTGACCTGCACCGAAATGACGGACGCAATTCTTGCGCGCCTGTAAGAGGATAATCTATGTATCGAGAGGTATCGCAGCTGCTGCTCTACTCCAATCTGGGCGAGGACAGCATCCTGCGCCAACTGTCCGGCATTTTCTCCGACTGGGCGCACGGCGAATGCGAAAAGCCGGTGCTGGTGTCGCGCATTTATCAGCAGGTCAAGCGTCTGCTGGATTTGGCGACGCGCTACGGCTTCAACTGCAATCTGTGGCATGACTACCTGACGTTCGTGCTGATGATGAACGAGAACAGCTTCTCGCTGACCTGTGAGCGGGTCGGCGCAAGCGACGGCAGCGTCAACCACTTCGCCAAGGCGGATTTTGCCGTTTTCAAGCGCCTGTTTGACTTCGATTTCGCCCCCATCGAGCAGGATTTGGGCATCGACTGCTTTACCGTGCTGGAGAATTACACCGCCATCCCGAAAAAGGCGCAGATGTACTACCGCACGGTATCAGAAAAGGTGCGGGCGCTGTCCGCCGCCATCGCGGGCGCAAAGGACGAGAACGAGATTTTCGACCTCGTGACGGCGCACTACCGTGACTGCGGCGTGGGCATGTTCGGCTTGAACAGGGCATTCCGCATTCAGGAGGATGAAAACGGCTCGTTTACGCTCAACGCCATCAACAACATTGATTCTGTCCTGCTCTCCGACCTGATTGGCTATGAGCCGCAGAAGAAGGAGCTTCGGCAGAACACGGAAGCGTTCGTGTCGGGGCGCGCGGCGAACAACGTGCTGCTCTACGGCGACGCGGGCACGGGCAAATCCACCTCCGTCAAAGCGATTCTGAACGAATACGCTGACCGCGGCTTGCGGATGATTGAAATCTACAAGCACCAGTTTGGGCTTTTATCGCAGGTGATTGCGAAAATCAAGAACCGCAACTACCGCTTCATGATTTTCATCGACGATTTGTCGTTTGAGGAACACGAAGTGGAGTACAAGTTCCTGAAAGCCGTCATTGAGGGCGGCGTGGAGACGCGCCCGGCGAATGTGCTGATTGTCGCGACATCCAACCGCCGCCACCTCGTCCAAGAGACTTGGAAGGACCGCGACGACATGGAACACAACGGCGATATCCACCGTTCGGACACGATGGAAGAGAAGCTGTCGCTGGCGGCGCGTTTCGGCTGCGCCATCTGCTACGTCAGCCCGAACCGCCAGCAGTACCACGACATCGTGAGAGGCATCGCCGCGCGCCTGCCCGACGGCTTGACCCTGACCGAAGACGAGCTTCTGCAAGCCGCGAACCGCTGGGAAATCCGCCACGGCGGTGTTTCTGGCCGCACCGCACAGCAGTTCATCAACTATATTGCAGGGATGCCCGAAGGGGTCAAGGGGGCGACCGGAAAGCCCCCTTGCGCGCCCGCAGGCGCGTCCCCCTGCAACAAGAATATACAAGCCGCTTATAACCCGCAAAGAGGGGACGTGGGGAATCTTCACCGCGAATAAATCCCCGTGAGGATTTCCCGAATGTACGCCTCCCGGTGCGGGAGGTGCGCATCCCTGCGCGCAACCTCTGCCGCGGCTTCATTATCATATGGCACAGAAATCACCGACATCAGCAGAACACCCGGTTCACGCGAGCCGAAATCGCCCTCGACAATCACCGCGTGGGCTTTCGGGACGCCCATGCTGTTGCCGACGCTGCCCGTGTTGACGATGTAGCCCACATCCAGCGTCCGCAGGAACGGACGATGACTGTCGGCAAAAACTACGCCGCCGTAAACTTTGCCGTTCGCTGTAAAAGGCTGTGCCAGAACGCTCTTGTCGTGCTGCACAAGCATCAAGTCCGTCACAGGGCGGCCGTGGAAAAAGCGAAAATGCGTGCCGCTAATCCACTCGTCCATGTCCAGCGGAAGCGTGTTCAGCCAGTTCATGCGCTCTTCGCCCAGCTGATCCCAGAAATAGTTATCCGCGGCGAAGCGCTTGCCGCCGATGCCATAATCCCAGTTGCCACCGACGAAGCGGGTGCAGTTTGCCCGCACCCAGTCGCATGTCTCGCGCGACTGCGGCCCTTTGCCCACCGCGTCGCCCAGAAACCAGATTTCATCAACGTGATAGTCCTTCAGCGCCTTTTCCATTGCCAGCGTCGCCGTCAAGTTGCCGTGCAGGTCGCCCAACATTGCAATTTTCTTCATGCGCGGCCTCCTGCCTTAGTCCGGATAAACCATGGCCGCTTCAGAACAACGGGACAGCACGCCGCAGTACGCCGCAGCTTCCTGTTTGGCACCGGTCAAATCATGCTCCAGATAATTCCCGCACTCAATTTTCTTCGCGCCGGGAATTTCGCCCTCAAAGTCCGCCGCGAAACGGAATGCGTCGCGCACAAGCTGCAAAGCGTCCGCCTTGCTCATGCTGTCGCGGAGGATGAGATAGAACCCCGTCCGGCAGCCCATCGGCCCGAAATACACCACCTGCTCCGATGCGGTAGAAGAGCGCACGAACGTCGCAATCAGGTGTTCGAGCGTATGCAGGGCGGGCTGCGCCACATAATCCCCCTGATTGGGGAATTTCAGCCGAAGATCGTAGGTCACGCAGTCGCCGTCGATGCGGGAAACATACATGCCGGGCGTGAGCGTATCATGATTGATGGTGAAGGACGCGATTTTTTTCAGCATAGGGAAATCCTCCTTTGCGCATATCTCTTATATTATAACACACTTGACGGCACGGGGCAAGTATTGACTTGCGGGCGATTGCAGGGTATGATAGGGGCGGAGGGGATGCGTTATGTCGATTCTTGTCACAGGCTTTGAACCGTTCGGCGGCAGCAGCAGCAATGCCTCGTGGGAGGCAGTTTCGCTTTTGCCGGAGACGATTGCGGGGCACGCCGTATACCGGATGCGGTTACCGGTCTGCTACGGTCAGGCAGGCGATTTGCTGGTGGAGATGATGCGGCGGATTCGCCCGGCAGTCACGCTCTGCTGCGGCGTTGCGGGCGGACGCAAGGCCATCACGCCGGAGCTGATTGCGGTAAACTACCGCCGCGCCGCGATTGCCGACAATGCGGATGTGCTGTACGCCGGCGAGAAGATTGACCCGAAGCGTCCCGATGCGCACATGACGCGCCTGAACGTCCTGCGCATGGTGGACGCAATGAAGTCCGCCGGGCTTCCTGCTGATTTGAGCCTGACCGCTGGGGCGTATGTGTGCAACGACCTGTATTTTGCGCTGCTTGACCGTGGGCTGACCGTCGGCGGCGAGGGCGTGTTCGTGCATGTTCCGACGGAGGATGTCGTTTCCGCCGTGGATGCAGCGAAGGGGCTGGAGATTTGTCTGCAAACGACGCTGGAGGGGTGAAGTAGCCTTTTTTCTTCCTTTTTCATATGGAACTTATGCTGCTTGCAGGGATTTCGCGCCTGCGAGAGAAGTCTATTCTATGCAAAGGCAGCATAACCACAATTACAAAAATCACCCGTGCATCGGCTTTTCTGCCCCCGCACGGGTGATTTGTTTATTGCAATTGCGCGAAATAGGCTCGGCAGTCATCCGCATCGTGCGCAATCTGCGCGCGCAGTGTCTCGATGCTATCGAACTTCTGCTCCGGGCGCATGAATTTCAGGAATGTCAGCCGGACATTCCGCCCGTACAGCGAGAGGAACTCATCCAGCACATGCGCTTCCACCGTGACGTGCCCTTCCGGCAGCGTCGGATGCCGCCCGACGTTCACCACCGCCGGGAAAATGCCGCCGCTCGTTTCCAGATAACAGGCATACACGCCGAACGCGGGCAGCGCCTTGTGCGGCGGGATGGTGATGTTCGCCGTCGGGAAGCCGATGGTGCGCCCGACCTGCTTGCCCTCTTCAACGCGCCCCGCAATGCTGTAGCCGCGGCCGAGCAGGTTGTTGACCTCGTGCATATCGCCCTGCGCAAGCAAGCGGCGGATGCGCGTGGAAGATACCGTTTCGCCGTCAATCACGACTTCCGGCACAATCACCGTGCGGAAACCGTGCTTCTTGCCGTACTCCTTGAGCATCTGTCCATTGCCTTTGCCGCCCGCGCCGAAGGTGAAATTAAAACCGCACACAATCACAACCGGTGCGTACACCTCCACCAGTTCCGCCATAAAGTCCTCCGGCGACTGATTGGCGCGCGCCCGTGTAAACGTCGTCACGCACAGCCCATCCACACCGAAGGACTGCATGACTGCTGCCTTTTCCGGCAGCGTCGTCAGCATCACCGGTTCTTTCTCCGGCGCAAGCACATGCAGCGGGTGCGGCTGGAAGGGGCAGACCGCCAGCGGATACACCATCAGCGGGTGCGGCTGGAAGGTGCAGACCGCCAGCGGATACACCATCTCCTGCGCCAGCTCGTCTCCGCGCATCAGCAGCGCCTGATGGCCGCGGTGCACGCCGTCAAACATCCCCAGCACCAGCACGCAGGGGTTCAGGCGCTTCGGGTCACGGATGATTCGCATTGTTCTCCTCCTTCTCCGGCGGAAGCAGGCATTTCCAGACGAGGAATTCCCCTTCCCGCGCCGCCATCCCCCAGAATTCGTCCCGCAGATACACGCGTGTGACCTGCCCTTCCGGCAGCGCCAATACGCCGGGCAGCTTCTTCGCGGGCAGCTTCACGCCGTTGCACACCTGCTTGCGCAGCCATTCCGGCGCATCCGCACGCGGCATGTGCTGGATGCCGTAATCCAGCGGCAGCAGGTGACTTTGCAGCGTCCCCTGTGCCTGATACGCTGCTGCTTCCTCCATCGTCATCGCGCTGTCCAGCGTGAACACGCCGCTCTGCGCGCGCAGCAGGAAGCGCATATGCGCCGGGCAGCCCGTCAGCTTCCCCAAATCGTCGCAGATGGAGCGGATATACGTCCCACGCCCGCAGCGAATCGTCATGCGAACGCCGTGGTCGGGCGTTTCCTCGTGCAATTCGATGGATTCCACATGCACGATACGCACGGGGGCTTCGACATCCTCGCCATCGCGGGCGCGTTCGTAGAGGGGCTTGCCGTCCTGCTTGATGGCGCTGAAGATACTGGGGCGCTGCTCAATGTCGCCGACAAGGTGCTCCGCCGCTTCCTGCACGGCGGAAAAATCAGGATAATTCTCCCCCGTTGCGATGATTCTGCCCGTCGCGTCCTGCGTATCCGTCGCCGCGCCGAACGCGCACTCCGCCACATACGTTTTTTCCTTATCCACCAGATAGTCGAACAGCCGCGCCGCCCGCCCAATCATGATGGGCAGCACGCCCGCCGCTTCGGGGTCAAGCGTCCCGGCGTGACCGACGCGCTTTTCGCCCGTCATGCGGCGGACATACCCTACGACGGCGGCACTGGTCATTCCCGGCGGTTTGAGGATATTCAGAAAGCCATTCATGCTTCGGGTTCTTCCTCGTTGGCCGCCGCTTCCGGCTGATTTTCGCTCTGGTTCTTCTGCGCCTGCGCCAGCACCTGCGCGATATGCACGCCATAGGCGATATTCTGGTCACTGACGAACTGGATTTCCGGCGCATAGCGGATGACCATCTGCTTGCCAAGCTCATGGCGGACAAAGCCCGCCGCGCTCCTCAGCGCCTTCATCAGCGGCTCGCGCTTATCGTCCTCCAGCACGGAGACATAAATTTTAGCATAGCGAAGGTCGCGGGTGACTTCGGCGCGGGTGATGGAGAATGTGCCGGTCACGCGGGGGTCGCTGACCTCGTCGCGGATGATGCGGTCCACCTCGCGGCGGACTTCCTCGGAAATGCGTTCAATACGCTGATAGCTCATGATTTCCTCCTGATGGGATGGTTAGAAAGAGAAAAGAAAAACTTTCGGGATAGATTTGTTTGGAAAGTGCGTCCAAGCCGGGTAGCCAGTCAATGGGTGTCGAGAGGGGCTTTGCCCCTTCGCAGGGTCAAGGGACAGCGTCCCTTGTGGGGTTTGGGGCAACGCCCCAACTGTTCCGCGTCAAACCTATTCAAAGGGAGAAGTCAAGCAAAGTCGCGGCAGCGAAGCGTCCCGCGCCCAAACTTCGCGCGTCCTCAGACGCGCCCCCAAGCTGCTCTTTCCAGCGTCTATGCTGTGTCGCGCAGATGGCGCGACCGAACTGCTTGTCTTTCAGACATGGCTGCTTGTTTCCGCAAGCAGGGATTTCGCGCCTGCGGGCGCGAGTCGAGGGCTTTGCGGTCGCCCCCGACACCCCTTCGCAGCGCTCACCCATGCGGCTTGACTTTTATCGCAACATTAGTTTGCGCATCTGCCGATGCAATCATGCCCTGCCGCAATGGATTGGCGGATGTTTGAAAAAAGGGGCAGGGAAAGCCAAATGGAACTGACTTTGCCCTGCCTCCTGCGTTGCGCAAAATGGAATTAGCGCGGGATTTCCTCCATGATGAAGCACTCGACGACATCGCCTTCCTTGATGTCGTTGTGCCCTTCCAGACTCATGCCACACTCGAAGCCAGCCGCCATTTCCTTGACGTCTTCCTTGTAGTGCTTCAGGCTGCTCAGCTTGCCCTCGAACACGACAACATTGTCGCGCAGCAGGCGAACCTGCGCATTGCGCTGCACCTTGCCGTCGGTAACGTAGCAGCCGGCGATAACGCCCGCGCCCGTAATCTTGAACACATTGCGCACCTCGGCATGGCCCAGCAGCACCTCGCGGTACTCCGGCGCAAGCAGGCCCTTCATGGCCAGCTCCATGTCCTCAATCGCCTTGTAGATGACGGTGTACAGGCGCACATCCACCTTTTCGCGCTCCGCCGCTTCCCGCGCGGACGCATCCGGGCGGATGTTGAAGCCGATGATGATGGCGTTGAACGCGCTGGCAAGGTTCACGTCGTCCTTGGTGATGGCGCCCGCCGCGCTGTGCAGCACATGCACCTTCACTTCGTCGCTGCTCAGCTTCTCCATTGCCTGCTTGACAGCTTCGACAGAGCCCTGCACGTCCGCCTTGATAATCAGGTTCAATGTCGTCTGCTTGCCGGATTCCATGTTCGAGAACATGTTCTCCAAGCTAACCTTCGCCATCGTCGCCTCGCGGGATGCCTTGACCTTCGCCTTGCGTTCCTCCGCGACCTGACGGGACAGACGGTCGTCGCCGACAGCCTGCATCTCGTCGCCCGCAGACGGCACTTCGTCGAAGCCCATGATTTCCACAGGCGTGGACGGACCGGCTTCCTTGACCTTCTCACCGCGGTCGTTAATCAGCGCACGGACGCGGCCGCTCGCCAGACCCGCAATGATGTTGTCGCCCACATGCAGCGTACCGTTCTGCATCAGCACAGTCGCCAGCGGGCCGCGCGCCTTGTCCAGCTTCGCCTCGATGATAACGCCGCGACCCAGACGGTTCGGGTTTGCGCGCAGTTCCATCGTATCCGCCTGCAGCAGAATCATTTCGAGCAGTTCATCGACGCCCTCGCCAGTCTTGGCGGAAACGGGGCACATAATCGTGTCGCCGCCCCAGTCCTCGCAGACGATGCCGTACTTCGTCAGGTCAGTCTTGACGCGCTCCGGATCGGCTTCCGGCTTATCCATCTTGTTAATCGCCACGATAATCGGCACATTCGCCGCCTTCGCGTGGTTGATGGCTTCAATGGTCTGCGGCATGACCGAGTCATCCGCCGCGACAACCAGAATCGCAATGTCCGTCGCCTGTGCGCCGCGGGCACGCATCGCCGTGAAGGCTTCGTGACCGGGGGTATCGAGGAACGTGATATCGCGGCCGTTCATCTTGACCGTGTATGCGCCAATATGCTGGGTGATGCCGCCCGCTTCGCCCGCCGTGACGCGGCTATTGCGGATGTAGTCCAGCAGGGACGTCTTGCCATGGTCGACGTGGCCCATGATGGTCACGACCGGCGGACGCGGCTGGAGGTTCTCCTCGCTGTCGTCGAAGTTCTCGGCGGTCAGCTGATCCTCCGCGGTCACTTCCGGCTTCTTTTCCAGCGTGATGTCAAAATCCGCGCAGACAAGCGACGCGGTATCGAAGTCAATCTCGCTGTTGATGGTCGCCATGTTGCCCAGCAGGAAGAGCTTCTTGATAATCTCCGCGCTGGTCTTGCCGATCTTTTCGCACAGGTCGCGCACAACAATCGTGTCGCCGCTCATGTAGGCGTGTTCAATCTTAATCGGCGCCATCATCTGCTGTGCGGACGGCTTTTTCATGCGGCTGCGCTTGCCGCCGCGCACCACGTCGTCATCATATCCGCTGTAACCCGCATCGCGGCTGAGCTGCTTGCGGTTGCGCGCCACATGCTCCGGGTCATGCTGACGGACGTAGTTTTTCTTGTTCGGGTCGTAGTTGGAGACGCGCTCCTTGCCCATTGCGGGCGCCATATCCGGCACAGCCGGCTTCGGGCGATTCATGCCCACGCCAGCCGGACGGCCCGTGCCGCCCTGCGGACGCGCCTGGAAGCCAGCGCCCCCTTGTGGACGAGCGCCCTGCGGACGCGCCACAAACGCGCCGTTTCCACCCGGACGAGGCTGGAACGAGCCATTGCCGGGGCGATTCTGCTGCCCTTGCTGCGGACGCGCCACAAACGCGCCGTTTCCGCCCGGGCGCGGCTGCCCCTGCTGCGGACGCGCGATAAACGCACCGTTTCCGCCCGAACGAGGCTGTCCCTGCTGCGGGCGGTTGCCCTGCGCCCCCTGCTGTCCCTGCGGACGGGGCTGCTGCGGCCGCGGCGGACGGATGACATTCGGTGCCAATCCGACCGGCTTGGGCGGCAGCGCCTGACCCGGCCGGGAGATAATCTGACCAATCGCGGGCTTCTTGGGCGCTTCGGGCTTGGGCTCTGCCTTGGTTTCGGGCTTCTGCACGCTCTTGGGCGCTTCTGCCTTCGCTTCGGGCTTGGTTTCCACCTTCGGCGCGGGCTTCTGCTCGCTCTTGGGCGCTTCCGCCTTCACTTCGGGCTTGGCTTCCGCCTTCGGGGCGGGCTTCTGTTCGCTCTTGGGCGCTTCCGCCTTCGCTTCGGGCTTGGTTTCCACCTTCGGCGCGGGCTTCTGCTCGCTCTTGGGCGCTTCCGCCTTCGCTTCCTGCTTCGGGGCAGACTTAGCTTCCTGCTTTTCCGCCCTTTCCGCCTTTTCCGCCTTTTCCGCTTCCTGCCGCGCCGCATTCACCGCTGCCTGCTCATCCACGTCGAGCATGACATACGCCTTGGAGTGGTCAGAGAGACGCTTCTCCTCCTCGGCGCGCTTTTCCTGCTCCGCTTTCGCATTCAATGACTTGATAAATCCGTTCTCCAGCGCACGGAGAGACTTTGCCAGTCCGTCTGCGCTCTGACGCACGCGGGATGCGTCATCGCGCACCTTCGCCGCGTCCGTGGTTAAATCCTTGATGGCATCCTTCAGCTTCACTTTCGTCATTCGACGCTTGCACCCCCGCCATGATTTTCCGATTTCATCTGTTGCCCGTGCTCTTCTTTGCCTTCAACGGGAAGGTTCTGCCTGATCTGCTCTGCCAGCCCGCCCGGCGCGACGGCCATTGCCACGCCCGACCGCCCGGTTGCATCCTGAAGCAGTCCCCGCGGCAGCAGCGCCATCTGCACCCCTGCATTGTCGCAGACACCGCGGTATTTATCCTGAGTGGCTTTTGACGCGCCGCTGTCCAGCAGCAGCACGGCGCATCCTCCGCCACGAATGCTTTTCAGGCAGCCATCTTCACCGAAGGTCGCCTGTCGTGCGCGAACGCACAGTCCCATCAGCCCGCGCAGTTTCGTTTCCCTATCCATTGGCGTCAGTTTTCCTCCGCTTCTGTCTGGGATTGGGACAGCTGCGCCAGCTCCTGCCGCAGGGCTTCCGCCACGTCGTCAGTGAGCTGCACTTCCAGCTGACGTTCCAGCTGTTTCTGCCGGATGGCGCGCATCAGGCAGCTTTCCTGTCGGCATACATACGCGCCTCTGCCGGGCTTTTTGCCGCCCGGATCCATGGACACGGTGCCGTCCGGTGCGCGGACAACGCGGATGAGTTCGCGTTTAGGCTTGCTCTCCCGGCATCCGACGCACATGCGCATCGGGATTTTCTTCGGCTTCATCAAGGCTCCTTTTGGCGATTGCCGCTTGGGTCAACCGCCGAATCTCGTTTCCTGCTGCTCCCTAAGGTA
>FR899903.1:52288-62224 GCA_000437595.1 Faecalibacterium sp. CAG:74
TGGCGAATGAATTTTTCGTCAGATGCAAATGCAAATTTCGAAGGTTTACTGGATGTAAATCGAGAAATTTGCATGCCGCAGATGGCGGAAAAGACATCGCCAGACGCGCCGCCGAATTGTGCGGTGGTGCCCTAACTTACAGCGTGTCGTCCCCGTCGGCGGACGTTTCCGGCGCTTCCACACCCTCGTAGGGCTGGAAATCCTCCGGCAGCTCCTGCGCCGGCTGTTCTTCATCCTCCACCTGCGGGACGGCCGCTGCCATCTGCTCGGCGTACTGGCTCTGACTCTTGATATCAATCTTCCAGCCCGTCAGCTTTGCCGCCAGACGCGCATTCTGACCTTCCTTGCCGATGGCCAAAGACAGCTGATTGTCCGGCACGACAACGATGCAGGAGCGCTGACCACTCGCCTCGGTGTATACTTCGCGGACGTTCGCCGGATTCAGCGCGTTGGCAATGAATTCCGCCGGATTCTCGCTCCACTTGATGATGTCAATCTTTTCGCCGCGCAGTTCATCCACCACACGGGTCACGCGGTCGCCGCGCTGACCGACGCACGCGCCCACCGGGTCAATCAGCACCTCAGTGGAATGCACCGCCATCTTCGTGCGGCTGCCCGCTTCACGGGCGATGCCCTTAATCAGCACCTTGCCGCCAGCGATTTCCGGCACTTCCATCTCAAACAGGCGCTTGACCAGATTCGGATGCGTACGGCTGACGCGCACCTGCGGGCCGCGGCGGGTCGTGTCGTCGCCGCGCTGCACTTCCAGCACATAGACTTTCAGGTGGTCACCCATGTTGATGGCTTCGCCGGGAATCATCTGATCGCGTTCGAGGTAGCCCTCGGTGCGGCCCATCAGCTCCACCACAGCGCCCTTATCATCCACGCGCGTAACGACGGCCGTCAGGATTTCGTTTTCCTTGTCGGCGTACTCTTCGTACACTCTGCCGCGTTCTGCGTCGCGCAGGCGCTGCATAATGACGCCCTTGGCGGTCTGGGCGGCGACGCGCAGAAAATTGCGCGGCGTCACGTCCGTCTCCACAATGTCGCCCATCTGATAGGAGTCCTTAATCGCGCGGGCTTCCTCCAGCGAAATCTGGTCGGCGGGCTTCTCCACTTCTTCCACAATCAGGCGGCGGGTATACACATGAATTTCACCCGTCGCGCGGTCAATGGTCGCGGAAATGTTGTTGGCGGAGGGTTCTGCCTCGCCCTTGGCGCGGTTCTTGGCATACGCCTTTTTCAGCGCATCCTCGACCGTGGCGAAAAGCATATCCTCGCTCAAATCCTTCTCTTGGCACAGCGCGCGGATGGCTTCCACGAGTTCTTTGTTCTGTGGATCTGCCTTCGGCGCAGCAGTTGTCTTGGTCTTTCTCATGACTGTGTCACCCTTCAATAATTTATGCTGTTTCTGATGCGGAAGCAGCTTCCGCAATGGTTTTCATTTCCGATGAAAATTGATTTCTTGCGGGGAATCGGCTTGCCGGGTTATTCCTCGCCCAAATCGACGTCTTCGACGCCTTCCATGTCAACCACCGGCTTCACCAGCGAAGCCGCTTTGCGCGCAAAACGCTTCTCTTCGCCCGCGATGGTCAGCACCATGTCCTGCGCGTCAAAGTCCGACAGAATGCCCGTAAAGACCTTCTGACCGTCCACGGCCTTGAACAGGTGAACCTCCACCTCTTCGCCAAGCGCGCGCTCAAAATCTCGATCCTTCTTCAGCGGACGGTCAATGCCCGGCGAGGATACTTCGAGGAAATCGAAATCGTATGATTCCACCAGCGGCATAATGGCGCGGTGATACCGTTCGCAGTCATCCAGCGACATGCCTTCGGGACGATCAACATAGATGCGCAGGAACTTGCCCGTGTTCTCCTTATCAAGGCACACATCCACCAGTTCATAGCCCATTTCATCCGCCAGACGCTGACATTTGGGCGTGACAACGGTCGTCAATTCCGCTTTCGCCATAACTCCTCACCTCTTTCACTGCGGGTTCGTTTTTTTCGGAGGACTTTCGCCTGCAATGTGCAGGCAATCAAAAAGAGTGGCTCCCATCACCCGTCAGCACCACGACAGCACAGCGGGCATACCTCTGCCCGTAACACTGTCCCGATGCCGCCAAGCCATGTCCACTCTCAGATGTCAAGCCCTTCTTTCTGCAACCCGAAACACCGGACAGACCCGGCTGAAAAATCGCTTCCCTGAAAGTCAGGGCAGCGGTTCATGGATTCACACTTGTCAGTATACCACAGTTTCTCCCGGAATACAAGCATTTTAGCGGCTCTGCGCAACATTTTCCTTCCATTTAGGGCGCATTTTTCACACAAAGCTCTCGTCCTTGCAGAAAACGGGCACAAAATCCTCCGAGGCGCTTTCCGGCTCCTGCAAATACCCCGGCAGTCCCAAATCCAGCATATGGTCGCGCACGCGGATATATTCGCGGTTCGTAATCGTCCGCGTCAAGCCCGGAATCGACACGTTGTTGCACGGGATGTACTGCCGCATCAGGCTGACCGGCACACCCTCCGGCAGGTTCTCCTTCACCCAATCCAGCAGCTGGCAGCTTTCGCTCGTCAGACCGGGGAGAATCAGGTGACGGATGAGCGTGCCGCGCGTCATGATGCCGTTCTCATCGTAGACAGGCGTTCCTGTCTGGCGCACCATCTCGGTGATGGCGGCGGATGTGGCGGCAAAGTAGTTCGACGCTTTCGCGCAAAGCTGCCCCATCTTTTCGCTCCTGTGCTTGAGGTCGGGCAGATACACGTCCATCACGCCGTCCAGCATCCGCAATGTTTCGACCGTCTCATACCCCGATGTATTCCACACCAGCGGCACATGCGGACGGTAAATATCCAGCGTCTCCAATATCTGCGGAACATAAGGCGTCGCGGTGATGAAGGAGATGGTGTGCATCCCCATATCCTCCAGCCGCCGCAGGGAATCCGCCAATTCGCGCGGCGTGAAGGGGCGTCCGGCGTTGCGGTGGCTGATGTCGGCGTTCTGGCAGTAGGCGCAGCGGAGCGTACAGCCGGAGAAGAACACCGCGCCCGTGCCGTTCTTGCCGGAAATCGGCGGTTCTTCCCAGAGGTGCGGCGCGATTCGGGCGATGCGCATGGTGGTCGGCAGCTGGCAGAAGCCGTTGCCCGTGGATTCATTGCGCTCGGCGCGGCAGGCGCGCGGGCAGAGGGTACATTGCATAAAGGGAACCTCCTTGGCGGATGGGTTTGTTGCTATTTAGGTTTTGGGAATAAACACGCGGGCATTGTATGCAAATGAAGTCAACTCAATCGCGCGAACGGGTCAAGGGTCGAAGACCCTTGCGGAGTCCAGAGGCAGCGCCTCTGGCGTCTCCCCCCTTCACAGCCACCCCGCATACGCGCCGACTGCGCCGAGCAGATTGATACAGGACCCCATCACCATCAGCGGAACGTTGAGGATCGACGTGCGCCCGCTTTGCGGCTTCAGGGCGAGAATCGCCACATACACCCACGGCAGCATATCCAGCAGGTAGCGGTTGCCGAACTGGAAGCCGCCCAGCGTCTTGTGGCAGACGATAATCGTCAAGTGCACCCCGACCATCAGCGGCAGCCCAATCAGCCAGAACGCATTCCCGCGGCGGCGGCGAATCAGCGCATAGAAATACACGCACAGGAACGTCACCAGCATGGGCGTAATCAGGTAGAACGCCATGCAGTCATACGAATCAAACGCCAGCGGCTGACCTCTCCCCTGATATTTCGGCAGACGCACCAGCTGCTGCAAATGCTCCCACGCGTACGCCAGCGAAAACTGTCCGTTCTCCGCCAGCTGAAATTCCGGCAGGTAGGTGTGCCCAAATTCCAGCGGATTACCGAAGCGCAGGCCGTTCAGCACCATGTAGCTGGACGCAATCAGCGCCGCGGGCAGCAGATTCGCTATTTGCCGCTTCCAGCTATGCCGCACGCCGCTTTTGTTGAGCAGATACACCAGCAGCGGAAGGTACAGCGCCGCCATCGGTCGGCACCCGACTGCGCACGCCCACCACGCCAGCGCCCAGCCGCTTCTGCCGTGCTGCGCCGCATCTGCCGCCATCAGCGAGAGCGTGAAGCACATCGCCTGCGCCAGGAACCACACCCAGCCCTGCAGGGCAATGAACAGATACCCGTTCGCCAGATACAGGTACAGCACATACCGCGCCGCATAGCGTGAGCTGCCCGTCATCCGCCGATAAATCCGCAGCGCATAGGCGATGCCAAGCAGCGTCACCGCCAGATTGATGAAGTGATCCGGCGTATCCAGCCCGAAAATCGCCGCGAACGGCAGCATCACATACGACGGGAACAGCGGAAAACTCACATAGAACTTGCCACCGTACTCCGCCAGCTCCAGCCATGTGAAATTCGGGTTGACATCCAGATGCCCTTCCAACCATGCGCACGCCTGAATGGTGTACGAGCCGTACGGGTTGTCCGTCGTCAGAAATCGTCCCGTGAACGCGCCCATCACCAGCAGGACAATCAGGACGATGAGCGGATACAGCGCATATTCCGGCGCAAGCGTCCGCAGACGATGCCATGCGCGTTTCGCAATGGTTTGCATCGTGATGGTCCTCCCTTGCTTGTTTTGTTCGCTGATAAGACGCAGTTCAGGTGAAAACGGTTCATTTCGACATACCATACAGAAAAAAACGCAGACCGCAAAGCAGCGCGTACCACTTCCGGCACGTCGGTTTGCAGTCTGTGCGAATTATTTCTGCTTGTCGCCGGATTTGAGCTTTTGCAGCGCTGCGAGCGCCGCCGCCTGCTCCGCCTGCTTCTTCGTGCGGCCCGTGCCGTGGGCGAGTTCCACCCCGAAGCGGCTCACGGCGGCCTCGAATGTGCGGTTATGCGGCGGGCCGTCCTGCGCGATAATCTCGTAGGTCGGCGCCTCGCTGCCGTCGCGCTGCAAGAACTCCTGCAACGCGCCCTTGCTGTCCTGCATCGGGCGCTGCACGTCCTCCGGCTTCGGCCAGCAGCGGAGAATGATTGCCCGCGCCGCGTCCAGACCACCGTCCAGATACACTGCCGCCAGAATTGCCTCCATTGCGTCGCACAGCACGGACGGCTTCTCGCGCCCGCCGGTCAGCTCCTCACCCTTGTCCATGATGAGCGCTTCGCCGACGTGCAGCTTCTTGGCGACCTGCGAGAGGTTCGCCTCGCACACGGACAGCGCACGCAGGTGCGTCAGCTGCCCTTCGTGGCAATCCGGGTGACTTTGGTAGAGGATATCCGACATGATGCATTGCAGCACCGCGTCCCCCAGAAATTCCAAGCGCTGGTTATCCTCTGGCCCCATCGACGGATGCGTCAGCGCCCGCCGGAGCAGCGCCGGATTCTTGAACTGATACCCCAGTGCCGACAAAAACTGTTGCATCATGCAGACACCCCCATTTTTTGCAACGACACACAGCCTCCGCCGTCGTCGGAGGAGGCTGCGCGTGCCATAATTCGCGGATAGCTTACTTGTTGGCGTCGATATACTTCACGACATCGCCAACCGTCTTGAGCTTCATAATCTGGTCATCCTCGACCGTGATGCCGAACGTGTCTTCCACGTCCATAATCATGACCATGACGTTCGCGGAGTCCGCCTTCAAATCCTCCACCAGACGGCTGGATTCGGTCACGGTGTCGGGGTTCACCTTCATTTGCTTGACAATCATGCCCTTCAGGGTTTCAAACGTAGACATAGTGTTTTCTCCTTTCAAAATGCGGATAGCTAAGGTAACATCGCTTTGCAGCGCTGCTTTGGGGTCACTGTGCATCCTGTGAATTCATTTTTGCGACGCCCTTTTCGATAATCTCAACCACATGACCGTTCACCATCTTGATGGCTTGGTCAATGGCGCAGGAGAATGCGTGCGCGTTGCTTGAACCGTGCGCCTTGACGACTGCGCCTTGTACGCCCAGCAGCGGTGCGCCGCCGACTTCGGTGTAATCCAGCGTGTGCTTCAAGCGGCGGAGAGCCGGTTTCGCCAGTGCCGCGCCTATCTTCGAGCGCGTATCTGCCATCAGTTCCTGCTTCATCGTCTTCAGCATGAACATCGCGACGCCCTCCATCGTTTTGAGGACGAGGTTGCCCGCAAAGCCGTCCGCGACGCAGACATCCGCAATGTCGCTGAACAAATCGCGCGCTTCCACGCTGCCGACGAAGTGATACGGCGCTTCCGCCATCATCGGGAACGCGTCCTTCACCAGCGCATTGCCCTTTTCGTCCTCCGCGCCAATGTTGATGATGCCGACGCGCGGCTTCTCGATGCCCATCACGCCGCGCATGTACGCGTCGCCCATCACGCCGAACTGCGTCAGGTATTCCGGCTTGCAGTCCACATTTGCACCGCAGTCAATGAGCAGGAAATAGCCCTTGCCGTTGGGCATCAGCGGGGCAAGCGCCGGACGCTCCACGCCCGGAATGCGCCCCAGCCGGAACATGCCGCCCGCCAGCACTGCGCCCGTAGACCCGGCGGAGACGAACCCGTCCGCTTCCTTGTCGCGGACAGCCAGCATTCCCAGCACCGTCGCTGATTTCGTCTTTTTGCGCACGCCCATAACGGGGGATTCGTGGTTCGTAATGACTTCCGGCGCATCCAGCAGCGTAATCCGGCTGCGCACATCGTCCGCGCCCGCCAGATACTTCTCGATTTCCGGCACAATGCCCGCCAGCGTCACCGTCAGTTCCGGATTCCGGCGAAGCGCTTCCACCGTGCCTTCAACCGGGGCTTGCGGCGCCAAATCGCCGCCCGTTGCATCGACAAAAATTCGCATGGTTTCCTCCTGCTGTTCCGCGCTCATGCAACAGAACATCTTATTCTACCACACAAGCAGCGTCTTTTGCAAGTGGCAAGCGGCACACGGCGCATTTTTTCCTTCATCCGGCACGGCGGGCAGGCAAAAGCAGCCTCTGTTATTCCCCATACGAAATGGTGAAAAGCTGATACCCTTCTGCTGTGCTGCCCACAACATAGCGTCCATCGAAGGAAATCTCCGGCGCGTACTTCATCACAAACGGCACGACGACCTCGCCATCCATCCCGATGCAGCCCCACAAACCATCCTGCTTCACCGCCAGCAGCTCCTGTCCGGCTTGTCCCCGCGCGGCTTCCTCGTACTGGGTGGGCAGTTCGCCCCGCGTCGCCGTAAAGACGCTGATTTTGCCGTTCATCTCCGCATAAATCATCGGGGCGTTGTTGGTAAGACCCTTCCAATCGTTTTCCTTCAGCTCATAATCCACCGACGCGCTCACCTGCCCGTCCCGGGTCAGGAAGCGCAGCTTACCGCCTTCCAGCGCCGCCTGATAGCCGCCCTCGAACAGCAGGCCCGCGTAGTCGCCGCCAAGCGTGTCATACATCGGCGGAACGATTTCCTGCCCCGTCATATCCACGATGCCCGACAAGCGATCCTTCTTTGTCAGCATATAGTCGCCGCCGTAATAACGCACACTGTCATACAGCGGCTTGCCGTCCTGCACCGCCTCGCGCAGCACATTTCCCTGCAAATCCAAGAAATTGCCCGTTTTCGTGTCATACCAAACGCTGCGGGACACTTCATCCGCCGTCAGCGTGCATTCCGGGACGAACGCGAACTGCGCCGTCGGGTGATGATACACGCCTTGCTTGTAGATTTCCTCATATTCGCCGCGGGAGAAGGACTCGCCGGTGAATTCCGTGCGCGTCCCGTCCGTCTTCAAGTAAAAGCCGCTGCTTTTGTCCAGCCGAACGAACAAATACGCGCCGTAAACCTCCATGCTCGCGCCCGTCGTTTCCTCGCGGTTCATTTCCGCCATTTTCTGCGCGCCATAGTAGATGTCCCCGCGCACGACGTTGTAGTGTCCGCCGCCGAACATAGCGCGATAGTCGCTCTTTTCGTCCGTTGTTTCTTCCAGCGTCACCGCGACCACCCAGCCATTGCCGACATAGGTGAAATCCGAATACGTCATGGGGATCAGCAGCGTCCCCGCTGCATCCATCAACCCCGTCTGGTTGACGCCATTTTCATTGGCGACTTCATAGTACAGCCCTTTCTCCTGCGCGCTGATATCCGCGTAGCTTTCCGACAGTGCCGTGCCGTCCATCGCCCGCAGCGTATCGCGCCAGTCCTCGCGGGTCACGTAGGTATCAGAGGCACGTCCCAGCGTAATGGAACGCGCAAACGTCTGCGTATCCACCAGTTTTGCTTCCGCCGAAGCCAGCACCGGCATGGATAGCGCCAATGCCGCCGCGCACAGTTTCTTCCACCATTTCATCTTCTTTGCTTCCTTTCCTTCGCAACGTTCAACGCGCGATACGTTGATTATATACGACGAAAGAAAGCGTGTCAAGAGCAACTACAACGTTTTCGCTGTTTTCGCTCATTCCGGGCTGACACTAAGCCCGACCCCCATGCCGCCTTCCCCAATATGGCACGAGACCCCTAATGACAATTGGTCGCTGAGCAGTTTCATCCCCGGAAAGTCCGCTTTCAGGCGCGCTTTCCACGCTGCCGTCGCTTCCGGTGAGGCACTCGATGCCGCCAGCAGCGTCACCCGCCCCTGTGCCAGCGGTTCGGCAAATCGCCCGGCTAATTCCGCGCGAATCGCTTCGATCATCACATCCTGCGCCCGATTCATCCCGCGCGCTTTCTTGTAAGCGCTCAGCGTTCCAGTTGTGAAGTGCAGAATCGGCTTGATGTGCAGCAGCGTACCGATGAGGGCCGTCGCCGTGCTGATGCGCCCGCCGCGCTTCAAATGCTCCAGCGTCTCCACCGCAACATAGATGCACATGTCCTCGCGAACGGCTTCCAATTTCCGCTTGATGGCCGCGGCGTCATCCCCCGCGTCGCGCAAACGCAGCGCATCCAGCACCGTCACATGCAGCGCGGTCGCGACGCGCCCGTTGTCCACCACAAACACGCGCCCGGCGTAGGGCGCATCCGCCGCCAGCGCCATTGCCGCCTGACACGAGCCGGACAAACCGGAGCTAATCGGGATATAGACCACCTCGTCGTGGTCGGTCAGCAGGTTATCCCAGAGGGCGGTCACATCCGCCGGGGCAGGCTGGGAAGTCGCGATTTTCGCGCCGCGCCGCTGATGCGCATAAAACTCCGCGCGGGTGAGCGTCTCCTCCTCCAAATAGCAAATGCCGTCGATGGTAAACGGCATCGGCAGCACCGCGACACCGAGGGTTTGCGCCATTTCCGGGGTGATGCTGGAGTGGCTGTCAGTTGCGATAGCAACGTTTTTCATCATCATTGTGCCTCCGTGTATGATAATCAACACATTTTAGCACAAATGCGTGTTCGGTTACAAGCGATTGCAGTCTCAAATTTTGTTGATAATAGCAAGCGTTATCATGCTATTCCCAGCATCAAAAGGCACGAGCAGATGGCGCAGTTGAATGCAGGAAATTGTATACCCACAAAAAAACACCGTGAGCGTACTGCCCACGGTGATGCTTTCTCAGCCCTGCTTCTGCTTGTGCTTCGGATTTTCGCAGATGACCATGACCTTGCCCTTACGGCGAATGATCTTGCACTTTTCGCAGATCGGCTTCACGGACGGACGAACCTTCATGTGCTGTTACCTCCTGTTGAAAATGATGCCACGAGGGCGAGCAGAATGCACCGCACGCCCGGATGCGTCTGATGCGATGTGCTTGTCACACAGTGCATCAGTTATTATACACCAGAGACCGCCATCCGTCAAGAGGAAAATCCTGCGGAAACGCGGCTTCCGGCACGGTTTCTTGTTATTTTCGCGCTGGTCAGGTCTTGCTGCGCCAAGTAATCCGGCCGCGGTTGAGATCATAGGGAGACAGCTCGATTTTTACCTTGTCACCGGGGTAGATGCGGATGAAGTTCATGCGCATTTTGCCGGAGATGACGGCGGTCACGATGTGACCATTCGGCAGCTCCACCTTGAACATGGCGTTCGGAAGAGCCT
>FR899903.1:62262-81658 GCA_000437595.1 Faecalibacterium sp. CAG:74
TCGGAAGAGCCTCGACGACCTTTCCTTCCAGTTCGATGACGTCGCTCTTGGACATGTCAGTCCTCCTTGTCGGCCCCAGCCGCGGCAGCTTCCGCGTGGGGTTGTTCGTTCTGCGCTTTCAGCGAAAGACCGTGCGCGGAGAGAGCCTTGCGCAGGTCGCTGTCCTGCAGATGCTTGTTCTCCAGCGCCTGAGGTTCCACGTTCACCACAATGGGCTTCGGGCGCAGATGCATCATCTTTTTCTTTTTCGGATGGTCGATCTTGCGGCTTTGACCGTCCGCCATCAGCACATGCCGATCGTCCACGACCTGAAGCACCACGAAATACCGTCCGGCATCGCGTCCCTGCGTTGACTGCACGACGCGCCCCGGTTCCATCGTCAGGCGATTCATCATTTGTCCTCCCATTTGAAGTCGGGATAGGTGAGGATTTCCGGCAGACCGTCCTCATTGATGGCGATGGTATGCTCGTAGTGGGATGTCAGGCTGCGGTCGCGTGTGCGGTAGCACCACTGGTCTGCGTCGCAGGTGATGTGCCAGTCGCCGGCGGAGATCATCGGCTCAATGGCGATGGTCATGCCCTTGCGCAGGCGAAGGCCGCGATCCGGCGTGCCGTAATTGAACACCGGCGGATCTTCGTGCATTTCGTGCCCAATGCCGTGCCCGGTCAGGTCGCGGATGACGCCATAGCCGTTGCTTTCAGCCACCTGCTGCACCGCGTGACCCACGTCACCCAGCCGCTTGCCCGCGATAGCCTGCCGTGCGCCCGCAAAGAAGCACTGCTCCGTGACGTCAATCAAGCGCTGCGCTTCCAGCGAAATTTCGCCAATGCCCATCGTGAAGGCACTGTCGGCTTGCCAGCCGTCCAGCACCAGACCGCAGTCGATGGACAGGATCTGCCCTTCCCGCAAAATCTGCTTTTCGGAGGGAATGCCATGCACCACCGCATCGTCAATCGACGCGCAGATGGATGCCGGATACCCCTCGTAATGCAGAAAAGACGGGATGGCGTGGTTTTTGCGGATGAGCTGCTCGGCGTAGACATCCAGCGCGGCGGTACTCATGCCGGGCTGAACGGCCTCGCGCAGGCGGCACAGCACTTCGTAGAGAAGCGCGCCCGCATCACGCATTTTGCCGATTTGCTCAGGATTCTTCAAACTGATCATGATGTCTTAGCCCTTCACGATGGCCATGATGGACGCGAAGATCGTATCCATATCCTGATCGCCGTCAATGACGCGCAGTAGCCCCTTCTTCTGGTAGAAATCCACCAGCGGAGCGGTCTGGTCGTGGTACACCTTCAGGCGATTGAGGACGGTTTCAGCCTTGTCGTCCGCGCGCTGCACAAGCTCATCAGAGCAGGAATCACATTTCGTTTTCCCGTTCAGGCGGGAAATGTGGTACGTCGCACCGCACTTCAGGCACACACGGCGGCCGCTCAGACGATCGATGAGCTTCTCATCGGCGACGTCGAGGTCAATAACCGCGTCGATGTCCGCAATGCCTTCCAGCGCTTCCGCCTGCGGAACCGTCCGGGGGAAGCCATCGAGGATGTAGCCGTTCTTGGCATCATCCTGCGCAAGGCGGTCGCGAACGATGTCGATGATAACGTCGTCCGGCACGAGCTTGCCCGCGTCGATGTAGCTCTTCGCCTTCAGCCCGGTAGGCGTCTGCTCCTTGATGGCTCGGCGGAGAATGTCGCCGGTGGAAATCTGCGGAATATTCAGTGCGTTACAGATGCGCTGCGCCTGCGTACCCTTGCCGGCGCCGGGAGGTCCAAGGAAGATGATATTCATCCGGATGCTCCTTCCTACTCTGTCGCTGTCCGCGCATAACGCGCGTTCATGTTTCGATGCGTCGCGCGCTTTGCTCTCCGCACCGATTCATGCCATACCATTTCTGAATTCAGCTGAGTCATCTGCTTGCGCCTCGGCTCATTTTCATCCAGAAATAGTATTACGGTGATTTTTCCCCTATTAGTACACAAGCCATGCACCGGAAAACGAGTTTCAACGGTGCATGGCCTGCGTATGGATTACATGAAGCCGTTGTCTTTGTCGGTTTCAATGCCGCGGATGGACAGTTCACCCTCGACCGTGCGCATGGTTTCCAGAGAAACACTCACAGCAATCAGGATGGAAGAAGCCGCGAACGGGAGGTTGGTGACCCAAGAGGTCAGCAGCGTCGGAACCACAGCCAGCACCGCGAGGAAGAGCGCCGCAAACAGGTTGAGGCGGTTCGTGGTACGGGCGAGGTAATCGCGGATGTTCTTGCCGCGCTGTCCGGGGATGGTCGCACCCTGCTCCATGAGCTGCTTCGCCTGCTTATTCGGATCAAAGCTGATGGACGAATAGAAGAAGGTGAAACCGACAATCAGGAGCGCGGAGAGGATCATATACACCCAAGAGCCGCTGCTCAGGTAGGCATTGCACCAAGCGGTGAAGCCGCTGTTCGGCGCAACCAGCGCGCCGATCGTTCCAGGGAACGCCAGCAGGCTGTACGCGAAGATCAGGGGCAGAACGCCGACGGACACAACCTTCAGGGTCATGTGGGTGTTCTGACCGCCGTAAACGCGGCGACCCTTGACCTGCTTGGAAATCTGCAGCGGGATGCGGCGTTCGCCAAGGTCAACGTAGGTCACGGCGAAGGTCATGACAACCAGCATCAGCAGGATAACAAGGACAGACAGCCAAGCGGTCGTCGTGCCATTTGCCACTGCGGTGTAGATGTTGCCAGTGATGCCGTTGAACAGGTTGGAGACGATACCAGCGAAGATCAGCAGGCTGATGCCGTTGCCGATGCCCTTGTCGGTAATACGCTCACCAATCCACATCGCCAGCGCAGAGCCGCCAGCCATGCTCAGACCAACCAGCACCGTGTTGTACCAGCCGGAGCGGACATAGCCCCCCGCGCGGGACAGACCGATTGCCTGGAAGACAGCCAGACCAACCGTCACATAACGGGTGATGCGCGCCATCTTCTCCTGGCCGCCTTCTTCTTCCTGCATCCGCTGCAGGGACGGGAAGGCAACCGCCAGCAGCTGCATGATAATGCTGGCATTGATGTAGGGGGTGATGCCCATTGCCATAATGGTCATCTGACCAAAGGCGTTACCGGTCATCATCTGCATCATGTTCAGCAAGGGCAGCTGCATGAAGTTGTTGCTTTCATTCAGACGGGAGACGTCAATGCCCGGAGCCGGGATGACGCCAACCAGTCGATAAATGAGGAGCATGAGGAACGTGTACAGAACTTTCTTCTGGAGGTCTTTGATCTTCCACAGCTTGCGAAATGTCTCAAGCATGTCAGATCACCTCGGCAGTGCCGCCAACGGCCTCAATCTTCTCCTTCGCGGAAGCGGTGTACTTTGCAGCCTTCACCGTCAGCTTCTTGGTCAGTTCGCCGTTGCCCAGAACCTTCAGGCCGTCCTGAGCCTTGCGGATGAGACCAGCGTCGATGAGCGCCTGCGCATCGACCACAGCGCCGTCCTCAAACACATTGAGGTTCTCGACGTTGACAGTCGCATAGTCCGTACCGAAGATATTGGTGAAGCCCTTCTTCGGGACGCGACGATACAGGGGCATCTGGCCGCCCTCGAAGCCGGGGCGCTTGCCGCCGCCGCTGCGGGCCTTGGCACCCTTGTGACCCTTACCGGAGGTCTTGCCCAGACCGGAGCCCACGCCGCGGCCAAGACGCTTGGCAGCAGTGGTGGAACCCTCGGCGGGATGCAGCTCGTGCAGTTTCATGGCTTACCCTCCTTTACTCGTTAACTTCTTCGACCTTCACCATGTGCTTCACAGCGAAGATCTGGCCGCGAACGGCCGCGTTGTCGGGCTTAAGGACGGTCTGGCCAACCTTGCGCAGGCCCAGCGCCGCCACAGTCGCCTTGTGAACCGGCAGAGACGCGATCGGGGACTTGATGAGCGTAACTTTCAGCATTGTCCTTTACCTCCTCAGCCCAGCAGTTCTTCCACGGTCTTGCCGCGCATCTTCGCGACCTGTTCCGCGCTGCGCAGCTGCTTGAGCGCTTCCAGCGTGGCCTTGACCATGTTGATGGGGTTGTTGGTGCCAAAGGACTTGGTGCGGATGTCCGCCACGCCTGCCAGCTCCAGCACGGCACGCGCCGCGCCGCCGGCGATAACGCCAGTACCTTCGGGAGCGGGCAGCAGCACCACCTTAGAGGTGGAGAAATAACCCGTCGTGTTATGGGGAATCGTGGTGCCGTCCATGGGGACGGTCACAAGATGCTTCTTAGCATCCTCGGTGGCCTTGCGAATAGCTTCCGGGATCTCAGCGGCCTTGCCCATGCCAGCACCGACACGGCCCTTTTCGTCACCGACGACCACCAGAGCGGAGAACCGCATGTTGCGGCCGCCCTTAACGGTCTTGGAGACGCGGTTGACAGCAACCAGACGATCCTTGAATTCGCTTTCCTGTCCGTAGCGTTGCATTTGTCTGCTGCCTCCTTTATTAGAATTCCAGACCCGCTTCACGGGCCCCCGCAGCAACCTCCGCAACACGGCCAGTGTACACATAGCCGCCGCGATCGAACACCACGGTCTTGTAGCCAGCAGCGAGGGCGCGCTCACCAATGAGCTTGCCCACCAGCTTGGCAGCGCCCTTCTTATCCAGGTCATTCAGCTGAGCCTGCACGTCCTTTTCCAAGGTGGAAGCGGCGCACAGGGTCTTGCCAGCCACATCATCGATGAGCTGAACCTGGATGTGCTTCAGGCTGCGGTAAACGGACAGACGCGGCATATCGGGGGTGCCGCTGATCTTCTTACGAACGCGGGCATGACGGATCTCGCGGATCTCATTACGGTCGCGCTTGGTGAACATATGCAGTCACTCCCTCTCTTACTTCTTACCGGTCTTGCCCTGCTTGCGGCGGATGTGCTCACCGGTGTACTTAATGCCCTTGCCCAGATAGGGTTCCGGCTTGCGGATCGCACGGATGTCAGCCGCGAGGTTGCCGACCTGCTGCTTGTCGATGCCCTTGACAACGATGGTGTTGGCGTTGGGCGTCTCAAAGCTGATGGTTTCGGGCGCGTCGAGAATGACGGGGTGAGAGAAGCCGATGTTGATGGTCAGCTTCTTGCCGCCTTCTGCCGCTGCACGATAACCGGTGCCGACCAGCTCCAGCGTCTTGGAGAAGCCGTCCGTCACACCGACGACCATGTTGTGCACCAGGGCACGATACAGGCCGTGCATAGCACGATTTTCCTTGCTATCATTAGCGCGGGTCAGGTGGAGCATATTGCCCTCCTGATTGACCGTGATCGCGTGGTTCACCTGCTGGGACAGGGTGCCCTTGGGGCCCTTGACCGTAACCAGGTTATTGCTGTCCACAGTGACCGTCACGCCCGCGGGAACAGTGATCGGAAGTCGTCCGATACGAGACATGGAATCACACCTCCTACAAACGTGTCGGTATTACCAGATGTAGGCCAGCACTTCGCCGCCGATGGCGTTCTTGCGAGCCTCTTTGTCCGTCATCAGACCCTTGCTGGTGCTGATGATGGCGATGCCCAGACCACCCAGAACCTTGGGCAGCTCTTCGCAGCGCGCGTACACACGCAGGCCGGGCTTGCTGATGCGCTTCAGACCCGCGATAACGGGGGTCTTGCCGTTGATATACTTCAAAGTCACCTTGATGGAGCCCTGCAGGCCGTCATCAATGTAGTCCACAGCCTTCACATAGCCTTCCGCCAACAGGATCTTGGCGATAGCCTTCTTCGTGTTGCTGGCCGGCAGCGTCACAGCCTCGTGCTTAGCGACCTGCGCGTTGCGGATTCGGGTGAGCATATCGGCGATGGGATCATTCACAACCATGTTGGTACCTCCTTCCGTTTCTCTCCCCGATTACCAGCTGGCCTTGCGCACGCCCGGAATCTCGCCCTTGTAGGCCAGCTCACGGAAGCAGATACGGCACACGCCGTACTTGCGCAGGACAGAGTGGGGACGGCCGCACAGACGGCAGCGGGTGTAAGCGCGGGTGGAGAACTTGGGCGTCCTCGCCTGCTTGAGCTTCATACTCGTCTTAGCCATTAGATGTTCTCCTCCTTATTACGCCTGCGCGAAGGGCATGCCCAGCAGACGCAGCAGCTCCTTGCACTCTTCGTCGGTCTTGGCGGTGGTCACGAAGATCATCTCCATGCCGCGAATGTGCTCGACCTTGTCGTACTCGATTTCGGGGAAGAGCAGCTGCTCACGAATGCCGAGGGCGTAATTGCCGCGGCCATCGAAAGCCTTATCGGAAACGCCGCGGAAGTCACGGACGCGGGGCAGCGCAATGTTGACCAGCTTGTCCATGAATTCTTCCATGCGGGCGCCGCGCAGGGTAACCTTCGCGCCGATGTTCTGACCCTCACGGAGCTTGAAGTTTGCAATCGACTTCTTGGCCTTGGTGACCATGGGCTTCTGGCCAGCAATGGTCGTCAGCTCGTTGATCGCCATTTCAAACGCCTTGGCGTTGTCCTTGCAATCGCCCAGGCCCATGTTGATCACGATCTTGTCCAGCTTCGGGATCTCCATGACGTTCTTGTAGCCGAACTTCTGCTGAAGAGCAGGAACAGCCTCGGCCAGATACTTTTCCTTAATACGGGTAGCCATCAGACTTTTCCTCCTTCTCAGTCAATATCGGCGCCGCACTTCTTGCAGACGCGGACCATCGTGCGGTTCTTCTTGCCGTTGGCATCCACAGCCACGTTCACCTTGTGGGAAACGCGGGTGGGCTTGCCGCACTTGGGGCAAATCAGCATCACGTTGGAAGCGTCAATCGCCGCTTCCTTCTTCACGATGCCGCCGGGCTGCATGGCGTTGCGCGCCTTCTGGTGGCGAGTCACCATGTTCACGCCTTCGACGATGACCTTGCCGGTCTTGGGGAAGGCGACGGTGATCTTGCCCTTCGTGTTCTTATCCTTGCCGGTGATGACCATCACCTGATCATTCTTGCGAACGTGCATCTCTTCCGCCTCCTTACAGAACTTCGGGAGCCAGGGAGACGATCTTCATGAAGTCCTTCTCGCGCAGCTCACGGGCAACGGGTCCAAAGATACGGGTTCCGCGCGGCAGCTTCGCATCGTTGATGATAACGGCAGCGTTGTCATCAAACTTGATGTAAGAGCCGTCGGGACGCCGCTTGTTCTTGCGCATACGGACGATAACCGCCTTCACGACGTCGCCCTTCTTCACGGTGCCGCCGGGGGTCGCGGTCTTGACGCTGGCCACGATGACATCACCGATGGAACCGTCACGCCGGAAAGAACCGCCCAGCACGCGGATGCACATGATTTCCTTGGCGCCGGAGTTATCGGCGACCTTAAGCCGGGTTTGCGGCTGAATCATAGGGTTTTTCCTCCTTACATGACAGCGGGATTACTTGGCCTTCTCGATGATTTCGACCAGGCGCCAGCGCTTGTCGTGGGACAGCGGACGAGTTTCCATCACGCGGATGGTATCGCCGACGCCGCACTCATTGTTTTCGTCATGAACCTTGAGCTTCGAGGTCTGGTTCATGATTTTGCCGTACAGGGGATGACGGACGCGCGTCTTGATCTGAATGGTGACGGTCTTGTCCATCTTGTCGGACACGACGACGCCGATACGGGTCTTGCGCAGTCCGCGCTCCTGAGTGTTGTTCGTTTCAGACATGGCAGCAGCTGCCTCCTTCCAATCTCACTTACGCCTGCTCCAGCTGGCGCAGCACGGTCTTGGCGCGGGCAATGTCGCGCTTAACCGCAGTAATCTGCATGGTGTTCTGCAGCTGGCCGGTAGCGAGCTGGAAACGAAGGGTGAAGAGATCCTTCTTCAGCTCAGCGACCTTTTCGGTCAGCTGTTCCTTGCTCATGGACGTGAATTCATTCGCTTTCATTACTCTTCACCACCCGCTTCGGTCACGGCTTCGTCAGCACGCTTGATGAACTTGGTCTTCAGGGGCAGCTTGTGGGCAGCCAGGCGCAGGGCTTCGCGAGCGGCTTCTTCGGGCACGCCAGCGATTTCAAACAGCACGCGGCCGGGCTTGACAACTGCAACCCAGTATTCCGGAGAGCCCTTGCCGGAACCCATTCGGGTTTCAGCCGGCTTTTCGGTAACGGGCTTATCGGGGAAAATCTTAATCCACACCTGACCGCCACGCTTGGTGTAACGGGTCAGGGCGATACGGGCGGCCTCAATCTGCTGAGAGGTAACCCAGCAGGGCTCAGTGGCCTGAAGGCCGTATTCACCGTAAGCGAGGAAGTTGCCGCGATGAGCAGCACCCTTCATGCGGCCGCGGAAAACCTTGCGGCGCTTGACTCTCTTGGGCATCAGCATGGGTTACTTAACCTCCTTCGCGACCGGAGCCTTCTTAGCCTTCGGCAGGATCTGACCCTTGTAGATCCACACCTTCACGCCCAGACGGCCATAGGTGGTCTTGGCTTCAGCGAAGCCGTAGTCGATGTTGGCGCGCAGGGTCTGCAGCGGGATGGAGCCATCATGATAGTGCTCGGTGCGGGCAATGTCCGCGCCGCCCAGACGACCAGAAACGCTGGTCTTGATACCCTTCACGCCAGGGAGCTTCATCGCGCGCTGCTGCGCCTGCTTCAGGGCACGGCGGAAGCTGATGCGCTTCTCCAGCTGCTGAGCGATGTTCTCCGCCACCAGCTGCGCGTCCGCATCGGGCTGCTTGATCTCCATCACGTTGATCTGCGCCGGACGGCCGAGCTGCTTGGTCACTTCTGCCTTCAGCTGCTCGATGGTAGCACCCTTCGGGCCGATGATCATGCCGGGCTTGCTGGTCATGATGTTGACGGTCACGTCCTTAGCGGTGCGTTCAATGTCGATGCGGCTGATGCCGGCAGCATAGTACTTTTCCTTAATCATCTTGCGAAGCTTGAAGTCTTCAACCAGGTTGTTGGCGAAGTCCTTCTTGTCCGCATACCAGCGGGTGCTCCAGCCGAAGATGACGCCCACGCGAGCTCCGTGGGGATTGACTTTCTGACCCATGGATAAACCTCCTTACGCCTTCTTCTGGTCCAGCACCACGCTGATGTGGCTGGTGCGCTTGAGCATGGGGGACGCGCTGCCGCGGCTGCGGGCAACGTAGCGCTTGAGCGTCGGGCCGGGGTTTGCGTAAACCTCAGCAACGTACAGCTCCTTGCGGTCCAGCTCCTGGTTGTTCACCGCGTTGGCGATGGCGCTGTTGAGCACCTTCAGCACAACGGGGGAAGCGGCCTTGGGGGTGTAGGTCAGAATCGCGGCGGCTTCGTCCACATTCTTGCCACGGATCAGGTCGATAACGATCTTCACCTTGCGAGGAGAGATGCGAACGTACTTAGCAATAGCCTTCGGACGCTTGTCGGCGGACGCCTGACGAGCCTGCGTCTTCGTCTTCGAACGGGTTGCCATATCGTTTCACTCCTCTCTTACTTGCGGGCAGTCGCCTTGTCACCCGCGTGACCCTTAAAGGTACGGGTGGGCGCGAATTCGCCCAGCTTGTGACCGACCATATCCTCGGTCACATAGACCGGAACATGCTTGCGGCCATCGTGCACGGCGATGGTGTGGCCAACGAAATCCGGGAAAATCGTGGAGGAACGGGACCAGGTCTTGACCACGTTCTTCTTGCCGGACTTGTTCATCTCAACAATGCGCTTCATCAGCGCAGATTCAACATAGGGGCCCTTCTTAATAGAGCGGCTCATTGGTTGGCTGCCTCCTTCCTGTAGGATGCGCGATTACTTGCCAGCGCGCTTGACGATCATCTTGTTGGAATACTTCTTGTGCTTGCGGGTCTTCAGGCCCAGAGCGGGCTTGCCCCACGGAGTCACAGGAGCCGGCAGACCAACGGGGCTCTTGCCCTCGCCGCCGCCATGCGGGTGATCGTTCGGGTTCATGACGACGCCGCGGACGGTCGGACGCACGCCCATATGACGGACGCGGCCAGCCTTGCCCAGGCGGACGTTCTCATGGTCGGTGTTGCCGACGGTGCCGATGGTCGCCTTCGCGTTCAGCGGCAGCTTGCGCATTTCACCGGAGGGCAGACGGACGGTCGCAAAGCCGTTTTCCTTCGCCATGAGCTGCGCGCTCATGCCGGCGGAACGAACCAGCTGACCGCCACGGCCGGGCTTGAGCTCCAGGTTGTGGATCAGCGTGCCGACCGGGATGTTCGCCAGCGGCAGCGAGTTGCCGGGCTTGATGTCCGCGTTCTCGGAGGACACCACGGTGTCGCCCACATTCAGGCCCAGAGGAGCCAGGATGTAACGCTTCTCGCCGTCGGCGTAGAACAGCAGGGCGATGAACGCGCTGCGGTTCGGGTCGTACTCAATCGCGGCAACCTTCGCCGGAATTTCCAGCTTGTTGCGCTTGAAATCAATCACGCGGTACTTGATCTTGTTGCCGCCGCCCTGATGACGGACGGTGATCTTGCCCTGCTTGTTGCGGCCGGCGTTCTTCTTGAGGTATTCCACCAAGCTCTTCTCAGGAGACTTCTTGGTGATTTCCTCATAGGTCAGAACCGACATAAAGCGCCGGGCGGGCGAAGTCGGCTTATAAGTGCGGATAGCCATGTTTCTTGTCCTCCCTGCTTTACTCGCCCATGCCTTCGAAGAACTTAATCGGCTTAGAGTCCTTCTTCAGCGTAACATAGGCTTTCTTGACTTCCGGGGTGCGGCCTTCACTGCGGCCCTGACGCTTGATCTTGCCAATCGTGCGCAGGGTATTGACCTTTTCGACCTTCACGCCATCTTCCGCGAAAACCGCTTCAACAGCCTGCTTGATCTCGGTCTTGGTGGCATTGATGGCCACTTCAAACACGTACTTCTTATCGGCAAAACCGTCGTACGCTTTTTCGGTCAGCACCGGGCGAATAATCACGTCGTGCACGGACTTCATTACGCGTACACCTCCTCAACAGAAGCGACGGCAGCCTTGGTCAGGACGACCTTGCCGGCGTTCAGGATGTCATAAACATTCAGGGTGTTGACGTAGGTGGTCATTGCCTGCGGCAGGTTCGCCGTGGCGCGAACCACGTTCTCGTCCTTTTCCGGCAGCACGACCAGTGCCTTCTTTTCAGCGCCCAGCTTCTTCAGCACGTTCGCCATCAGCTTGGTCTTGCCTTCGGAGAGGGTCAGCTCGTCCACCACGATGATGTCGCCATCGTTGAGCTTGGAAGTCAGCGCGCTCTTGAAAGCAAGGCGGCGAACCTTCTTCGGCACAGCGATCACATAATCGCGGGGCTTGGGCGCGAACACGACGCCGCCGTGACGGAACTGCGGAGCGCGGTTGCCGTGATGACGAGCATTGCCGGTGCCCTTCTGACGGTAGATCTTGCGACCACCGCCGCGGACTTCCGTGCGGGTCTTGGCACTCTGCGTGCCCTGGCGCTGTGCGGCCAGATAGGAACGGACGACCAGATGCATAGCGGCGACATTAACGTCGGACGCGAAGATCGCATCGCTCAGTTCAATCTCGCCAATGGCCGCGCCTTCCATATTGTAAAGAGCAGTCTTAGCCATTGTTCAATCCTCCTCGCGGCATCACTTGACCGTGTCGCGGATGACCAGCAGGCCTTCGTTGGCACCGGGCACAGCGCCCTTGACCAGCAGCAGGTCGCGTTCAGCATCCACAGACACGACTTCCAGGTTCTGAACAGTCACACGATCCACGCCGTAATGGCCGCCCATGTGCTTGTTCTTGAACACGCGGGAAGGATCGGAGTTAGCGGACATGGAGCCGACGCCGCGATGATACTTGGAGCCGTGCGCCATAGGGCCGGTGTGCTGATTCCAGCGGGCCACCGGGCCGGTGAAGCCATGGCCCTTGGAGGTGCCGGTCACGTCGATCTTGTCGCCCGCGACGAACTGGTCAACCTTCAGCACATCATTGACCTTGTAACCAGAGCAGTCATCGAAGCGGAATTCGCGCAGCACGCGCTTGGCTTCGACGCCAGCCTTCTTGTAGTGGCCCTGAACCGGCTTGCTGAGCAGCTTCTCAGCGCGCTTCTCGGTCAGCTCGCCAAAACCAACCTGAACGGCGTTGTAGCCATCAGATTCGACAGTCTTGGTCTGCACAACCGTGCAGGGGCCGGCCTTGATCACAGTGACCGGAACAAGACGGCCATCTTCGGTGAAGATCTGCGTCATGCCGATCTTCTTACCCACGATCGCTTTCTTCATTGTTTCGTCCTCCTGCCTTACAGCTTCATTTCAATTTCGACACCAGCAGGAAGTTCAAGCTTCGACATGGCGTCCACGGTCTTGGCGCTGGCGTTCATGATGTCGATCAGGCGCTTATGGGTACGGCGCTCGAACTGCTCGCGGCTGTCCTTGTACTTGTGGGTAGCGCGCAGGATGGTCACGATTTCCTTCTCCGTGGGGAGCGGAATCGGGCCCGACACGCGGGCGCCGGTGCGCTTGGCAGTCTCGACAATCCGCTCCGCGGACTGATCGATCAGGGTGTGCTCATAGCTCTTGAGCTTGATGCGGATTTTCTGGGTGGCCATTGATTTACCTCCTAATGTCGTCTCGTTGGCGCCGTCCGGCTTCCACTGCAGGTGCGGTCGCCGCTGCGCTTCGAGTCCGTCGCCCGATTGTCGGGCTGGTCCGCGCTAATTACCCGCCATGGCCTGGCGGCAACTTAGCACATCATCCCTGTACAGACAACACTCTGATTATATCAGATACACATGAAAATTGCAAGGGGTTTTGCGCAGTTTTTTCAGGAAAATTTTCGGCTTTTTTCACTTTCTCGACCCGCAAAACCCGCCCTGTGCCCGCATTTGCAATCTTTTCGCATATACACGCTGTCCAGTGTGTCCTACTTTAGCGTGTGTTTGCCCCTTTTGCCCTTGTCATCCGCACTTTTTGCATTTTGCGTTCAGCAACGTGTTGATTTTCCTGCTCTTGCGTCAAGTTTTATTCACACATATCCGTGTGTATCTATTTTCAATGTCGCTGACTTGCCGTTTTTTTGACGAACGTTCGGACTTCCATATATATCACTGAATGTTCCTCTCTCCCCTTTTCCGCATAAAAAAAGCACCCGGTTTTCCGCCGGATGCCTGCCTGATTTGGCTGCTGCATTTGTCCATTATGGGATACGCTGATAATGTCCGCCCGCTTCGCACTGGTAGAAGCCCAAGTGTCCGTCCTCCGTCAGTGCCGCATGATAGCGCTCATACGTCCCATTGCTGGTGTTGCTGAGGATGAAGTCATGCGCATACCCGTTTGTTCCGCCGACAATCTGCCATTGGAACATTCCGGCGCTTTCCGGATTCATATCCGCGGTGATGCCTTCGGTCAAGTAGCGCATACTTTCCGACGCTTCATCCGAAATCGCGTAGCAGACGCCCTGTCCGTCCGCCATCAGCGTGAACACCCAGCCCATCAGCTCCCCGCCGCCGCAGAAGCCCCACGTTCCGCTGATGTTCGCCATCGCTTCCGCATCCACCGTGTCGTTCAGCTGTACGCTCATCAGCGGCACGAAGCCCCACAGCATCGTGCCGTCCCGCATTGTCGCGCGCGCATAGGCCCAGAACGGGTCATACTGCGCCAGCAGACGCACGTCTGTCAGCGTGTTCCCTTCCGCCGTATGATACCAGCTTGCAATGGGATCGTCCGTCAAAAACGCGCCCGCCTTGAGCGTCACGGGAATGTCCGTGAGCATCACCGGCGCGCTGCCGAGCTGATTCGTATGCACCCAGCCGATACGCATCCGGCTGCTGTTGACCTCGTACCGCACGAGCGACCAGTCGCCATATTGCATCAGAAGCGTCGCGCCGCCCGCCAGTGAGACGCTTGCCTTGCCGTTTGATGCGCGGTAGGAATTTTCGTCCGGCGCGGCATACACTGGCAGCACTTCCGTACCCGTGACTTTCTCCGACCAGAAGCCGGATGCGTCTTGCAGCGCCGCGTAAATGGCATTGCATTGCAGCAGCTCTTCGCGTGTCCGCGGCATCAGCAGCGGCTGATACGTCGCGAAGGGCAGTGCCCCCTCCGTTTTCCAGATGAGCCCATCTGCCGTGGCGTATGTATTCGTGTCTGCGTCGTAGCGCAGGGTGAGTTCGCCGGAACAGATGGCGGTATAGGCCTCCTGTCCATCCACCCAATCGACCAGCACCGTGCCGTCGGTGAGCGGTTCATCAGCGATTGCCGCACCCAGCGGAAGCATTGCCGCCAGCAGCAGCGCAAAAATGCGTTTCTTCATAGAAAAACCTCCCTTTGCCTATATAACGGGCAGAGGGAGAGAGAAATTCCCGAAAGAATGGAAATAATGCGTCATACTATTTCCAGATAAGAATGCGCCAAGATGCGCCGCGAATTTTTCATTCTGGCTAACGTGAATGAAACGCAGCGTAGCAGCGCTACGCTAAGTGGAATGAGCGGACGCCAACGGGGAAAAGGCGCAAGCAGATGGCGCAGGTGAATCTGGAAATAGTATCAGTCAACCGCCAGCCTGATTCCGCCCTTTCTTTCCGACGGCTGCACAATCACCGTCACGGGCTGGTTGCCGCCCCACTCGTAGGCGTAGGATTCGCCGGATGCCTGCCCGATGAGCGTTTTCCAGTTGATGTCCGTGCGAATCTGCGGGTCGCAGTTGTCGCCCTCCTGCCCCATCCAGCAGATAACCGCATCCGGGTCAACAGAAATCGTCGCGCGGGACTTGCGATTGTTCATCACCAGCGGGTTGCCGTCGGAGAGCACCGCCACATACGCGCTGTCGCCGCGCCCGGTCAATGTAGAGGTCGCGATGCCCTTCTGCGACACCACGCCCATGCCCAGGAAGCGCACGTTGTAATCGCAGTCGCCCGTGAACGCGAGGATGTTCTCCGCCTCCACAGACAGCACTTCGCCGCGCGCCAGCTGATAGGCTGTCACATGCTGTCCCGCGTTCGCGTAGTACGTCTGCGAATCGCCGCCGAAATTCACCTTCATCAGCGGCAGATTTTCGCCCGCCATACGCCGGGTCAGCGCACCGAACGCCGCCTGCAGCAGCCCCTGCTGCGGACCAAACAGAACCTTCTCAAACGTATAGTTCTTCCCGCCAGCACTCTCCCCCGCGATAAACGCGCCCGCCTTTGTGTACAGCACACCGCCGCCCTGACACGTCACCTTCAGCGCCAGCTCATTGACTGTCTCAAATCGAATCATCTGCTGTTCCTCCTCAAGCGAGCGTCACGCCGTACAGTGCGCACTGCCCCGCCAAATCCATATGAACACCGTTGCCGACGGGGTTGAATTTCCACTGTCCCTGATGCAGGTAGAGTTCGCCCAGCGTCATGCTGGTCACGTTCTCGAACGCGTTTCCCAGCGGATAGCTGAGGATTTCCCGCCCGTCGCGGTCGTCCAGAATGCGCAGATACACGTTTTGCAGCATTCCGAAGTGCAGTTTCTGCGTCAGCGCTTCGTCAATCGTCAGCACAAAAACGATTTTGCGGATTCGCGGGTCGATTCGCGCAGTATCAACAGTAATCGTCTCCCGGTCATCCGCGCCGTTTGGCTGAAAGCGGACACTGCCGTCGCTTGACGTCTGCTGCCCGTAGAACACAAACCCTTCATCGGACAGCACGCGTCCGCTTTCGCCCAGCAGAAACGCCGACGCATCCACATCGCATCGGGAATCGTTCGTATGCCACCCGAAACCGAACCGAATCCGCGTACACCCGCGCTCCTGCAAACGCAGCGCCGTTTTCTGCCCGCGCGCAACGGGCATAAGCATCGGCGGCATCCGGCGCGGGGTCGGCTGCACGGTCGGCCGCATCGGCTGACTGGGCACTTGCAGCGTCGGCGCAGGCGTTCGATTCGGCATCGGCGGCTGCACCATGCGCATCGTCGGATGCTCCGGCATCGGCGGACGCGGCGGTATCGTCTGCGCCTGATGATGCTGCGGTGCGCTCGTTGCCTCCGGCGCATTCAACAGCCGATCGGACAGCGCGGGCATCACGCTCTCCCGCATGTCCGGCTGACTGTCCCGCGACAGCGCCGGGCGGATGCGGTTCAACTCCTCCGTCAGCATATTTCGGCTGAGCGGCGGATGGATTCGCTCTGCATAGGCCATGTTGCTCCTCCTGTGCGGCTGCGCCCGAAGAATGATTCACTCAAAGGGTGATTCACCCGCCGGAAACGCCTTCTCCATCAAAAAAGGGCAAAGCGGAGACAGACGCACCGCCCGTTCCACTTTGCCCCTTTCTATGTTGATTTTTATACTATTTCCAAATGAGAATGTGCCAAGACGCGAGCAGGTGGCGCAGTTGAATGCAGGAAATAGTATGATCAGACGTTCACGCCGTACGCCTTGCACAGCGCGTACAGGCCGCCCTGATAGCCCGCGCCGACGGCGTTGAACTTCCACGTCGCGCCGCTGCGGTACAGTTCGCACACCACCAGCGCCGTCTCCACGGAGAAATCCTCGCCAAGGTCGTAGCGCAGTTCTTCCGTGCCGACGCTATCGTTCTCGCTGGAACGGCGCGCCAGACGCACATAGGCGTTCGACACCTGACCGAAGTTCTGTCCGCGCTCCTGCGCCTCATAGATGGTCACGGTGATGGCGATGCGTTCCACGTCCGCGGGGACTTTCGTGAAGTCGATATACAGCACTTCGTCGTCGCCCTCACCCTCGCCGGTGCGGTTGTCGCCCGTGTGGGTGACGCTGCCGTCTGCGCTCTTCAGGTTGCCATAGAAGATGAAGTCCTCATCCTTGCGAACCTTGCCGTTCGCGCCCAGCAGGAACGCGGAAGCATCCAGGTCGAACTCCGCGCCGCCGCTGTAGCGGTTCGTGTCCCAGCCCAGGCCAACCAGCGCCAGCGTCATGCCCTTGTCCAGAGAGATTTTCTGACCCTTAGAAAGATTCACAGCCATGCGAGTATTCCTCCTATCGTAATTTTGTGTTGCTTACTGATACAGCCGCACCAATTCCGCCAGTCGGCTTGCTTCAGTCACGCCCTGCCCGATGGCGTTGAACTTCCATTCACCGTTGTGACGGTAAATTTCGCCCACAACAAGCCCCGTCCGCCCGCTGTAATCATCGGAGAGGTTGAAGCGGCAGATTTCCTTCTGCGTGGACAAATCCACCAAACGGATGAAGGCATTGCGAATCAGGCCGAAATGCTGATGGCGGACGTTCGCATCGTAGATGTTGACGACGAATACCAGCTTGTCGATGTTCGCGGGAATGTTGGGCAAGTCGACCATAATCTGCTCATCGTCGCCGTCGCCCGCGCCGGTCAGGTTATCGCCCTGATGGACGATTGCGCCGCTGGAATGCACGAGATTGCCGAAATAGACGCAGCAGGTCTTGATGTCATTGCTGATGATGCGCCCATCCGCGCCGCACAGGATGACCGATGCGTCGCAGTCAATGTCCTGCGGCTTGGGCGCGAACCAGCCGCGCTTCTGCTCGACCTCGTCCCAGCCCAGACCAACCATGATTCGCTTGAGCCCCGGTTCACCCGGCTTCACGAGCGAAATCTTCTGTCCTTTTTGCAGATTCACAGACATGCTATTCCCTCCCTTAATAATGATGCAGAAGTAAGAATCCATGGCTTTGCCCCAACCCCCAGCAGGGATGTTGCCCCTGCTGGGGAGTTACACCCTTGAGCGGTGCGCATTTACACAGTTGTCTTATGTGCAGCTTGATTTTTATCGTTCGTAATTTCGTATTATACTATTTCCAGATAAGAATGCGCCAAGATGCGCCGCGAATTTTTCATTCTGGCTAACGTGAATGAAACGCAGCGTAGCAGCGCTACGCTAAGTGGAATGAGCGGACGCCAACGGGGAAAAGGCGCAAGCAGTTGGCGCAGTTGAATCTGGAAATAGTATTACTTCTTCTTAGAAGTAATCGCCTTGCGAATGATATCAATCGGGATAATCAGGAACGCAATCAGCAGGCAGACCAGCCATGCCGTCCAGCTCAGCGGCTCCACGCTCAGCACCGCGCCGCCGAAGGTAACGAACAGGAACTGCAGCACCAGCAGCGCGCCGATGACCAGCAGGAAGTTCTTGTTCCGCTCCAGATGCTCAAACGGGTTCGTGTGCTCCGTGCGGGCATTGAAGCCATTGAAGCTGATGGCCATCATGAACGTCGCGAACACGGCGGAGTTCAGCAGCGTCGTGTCCAGCACGCCCGTGCTCCACGCGCCCAGCAGATGCTGCAGCGCCGGCACAAAGCGGATGCACAGGCACATCGCCGTGATGTACAGGCCGCTGACAACGACTTGCGACATCATCTTGCCCGTCACAATCGACGCGTCACGCGCAATCGGCTTTTCCTTCATGTATTCCATCAGCGCGGGTTCGCTGCCGAAGGCGATTGCCGCCAGCGTGTCCATCGCCAGATTGACGACCAGCAGCTGGATAACCGTCAGGATTTCGTTTTCACCGAACAGGGGCGCGAGGAAGCAAGTCAGCACCGCCGCGACGTTGACCGTCAGCTGGAAGATGAGGAACTTGCGGATGGACTTGAACATCGTGCGGCCGTACAGGATTGCCTTTTCGATGGACAGGAAGTTGTCGTCAAGGATGGTGATATCGCCCGCTTCCTTCGCGACTTCCGTGCCCGAACCCATCGCGAAGCCAACGTCCGCCTTCTTCAGCGCGGGCGAGTCGTTCACGCCGTCGCCGGTCATGCCGACAACCAGATTCAGTTCCTGTGCGCAGCGCACCAGACGGCTCTTGTCCGTCGGCAGCGCACGGGACACCACGCGCAGATTCGGCAGCACCTTCTTGAGTTCGTCGTCGCTCAGTTCCGCCAGCTCCGCGCTCGTCAGGGCGACGTCGGTATTATGCTTGAGCAGACCCGCTTCCTTCGCGATGGCGACGGCGGTTTCCTTGCGGTCGCCCGTAACCATCACGACCTGAATGCCCGCCTCCTGCACTTCGCGGATGGCGTCAACCGCTTCCTTGCGCACGTTGTCGCGAATTGCCAACACGCACACCAGCGTCAGGCTGTCGCCGTCCGCCGTATCGCCGTCGCACTTCGCCACGCCCAGCAGACGCATCGAGCGTCCCGCCTGTTCGTCCATGTACGTCATGAGGAAATTGCGCTCAGTCAGGGGCTTCACCGCGCCGTTTTCGTCCAGATACGTCTGGCAGCGGGCAATAATGCGTTCCGGCGCGCCTTTGATGTAGGTAACAACCTTGCCATTATGGTTGATGGTGACGGTCGAATACTTCTTCGCGGAGTCAAAGGCGTTGAAGTTGCGCACATCCTCACGCGCCACGTTTGCATCCACGCCCGCGTCAACCAGGAAGGACATCAGCGCGCGGTCGGTAGAGTTGCCGCCGATGATGCTGCCGTTGGAGTAGGAGGACGAGTTGTTCAGACCGATGCCGATCGTCACTTCGTCCTTGAGCGGCAGGGGAAGCTCCTTCATCGAGGAGAACTTGCGCACGTTGCCCGTCGCGACTTCCACGACGCCC
>FR899903.1:81711-82183 GCA_000437595.1 Faecalibacterium sp. CAG:74
AATCGTGCCGGTCTTGTCGGAGAAAAGCAGCGACAGTGAGCCGGCAGGTTCCAAACCGTTGATTTTGTGCACCAGCACGTTGTCTTTCGCCATGCGCATACTCTGATAGCTCAGCAGGATGCTGGTGAGCATCGGCAGCCCTTCCGGCACAGCGCAGACAATAATCGTTACGGCCACGGTAATGGCTTCAATGGACAGGTTCACCCATTCCATAAAGGTATTGGGGATATTGCCGCCCAGCAGCGTCCGGGCAAACACGCCCACGACGATGGCAATCGCGCCGATATAGCCGAAGGTCGAAATCTGCTTGGCGAGCTTGGCCAGCTTGACCTGCAGGGGCGTTTCACGCGTATCCTCCTGCACTTCCAGCGCCAATTCGCCAAACAGCGTCTTATCGCCGACGACCTTGACTTCCATGTACGCTTCGCCGCTGCACACCACCGTGCCGCGGTAGACATAGCAGCGGTTCAGC
>FR899903.1:82215-85900 GCA_000437595.1 Faecalibacterium sp. CAG:74
AGCGGTTCAGCAGATCCTTGGTGTTGTAGGCTTCGCCGCTTTCGTTGACGGTCTTGGTTGCTTCCTTGGTTTCGCCGTTGAGCGTCGCCTGGTCAACCTTCACAAGCCCCTCGACAATCTCGCCGTCTGCGGAGATTTTGTCGCCCGCCTGCAAATACACCAAATCGCCCACCACGACTTCGCTGACGTGGATTTCCATCAGCTTGCCGTCACGCAGCACCTTCGCAACTTCCTTGGCTTCTTCCTCCGCCTTCAATGCGGATGCTTTGCCTTCCTGCTGATTTTCGCTGATGGCAGACACGCCGTTGGCAATCATGATAGCAATCAGAATGCCGACCGGCTCATACCAGTGCGCCTCGCCCATGAAGCACAGCACCACTTGGATGACCAGCGCCACGAGCAGAATCATAATCATCGGGTCTTTGAAGCCCTCAAGAATTTTCTTCCACAGCGGTTCCGGGGGAATTTGCGTGAGGGTATTCGCGCCGTGCTTTTGGCGGCTTTCCTCCACTTGCTGTTTGTTCAGCCCCTGAAGATTCATTGTTCTTCCTCCACTTCGTTGGTTTCCGCACCCGATTGTGCGTTTTGTCAACCTTACATTTGCTATTTTACATCATATTTCCTTGCTTTGCAAGTCTCATCGGATGTAAAAGAGCATCAAATACATCCAACTGTCGTTCTTTCCGTCGCAAAACCGCAAGCGGCTGCATCAATAATACACTTTTCGCACCCCAAAGCGCGCGGGGGCTGCGGTCACGGGCGCGATTTTCCCCAGCAGCAGCAAAAGTCAAGCCGCATGGGAGAGTGTGCTGCGAAGGGGTGGAGGGGGCGACCGCAAAGCCCCCTCCTCGCCTCCGCAGAGGCGAAAACCCTGCTTGCGGGAAAGAGCAGCTATAGTCGCAAGCCCAGCATCGTGGTCGCGCCCATCTGGCGCGACACAGCATAGATGGTGAATAGAGCAGCTTGGGGGCGCGTCTGAGGACGCGCGAAGTTTGGGCGCGGGACGCTTCGCTGCCGCGACTTTGCTTGTCTTCTTCCTTTGAGTAGGTTTGACGAGCAACAGTTGGGGCGTTGCCCCAAACCCCACAAGGGACGCTGTCCCTTGACCCTGCAAGGGGGAGATGAAAAGGGACGAAGTCCCCCCCTTGACCCCTTCGCGCGATTCAGTTGGCTTCTCCTTCATGCTTTGCCCGCGTGTTTATCCTCTTTTCTTACCTATTATAAATTATTCCTTCCGCTGTGACAACCGCATCCCAAAGTTTCGGCGTCTGCGGTTTTTCCCTCGCAATCGTCAGCGCCTTACGAATCGCTTTCTCCGCTTCCTCCGCCTCCGCTTCATTCCTCGCATACAGCGTCGCCAGCGGCGTATCCTCCGTCACTTCATCCCCCAGCCGCACATGCAGCACATACCCGACCGAGTAATCCAGCATATCCGACTTCTTCGCGCGGCCAGCACCCATCCGCTGCGCCGCCATGCCCAACGCCGTCGTGTCCATCGCGCTTAGATAACCTGCCGTCTCCGCCCGCATCACACGCTTGACCGCCGCCTGCGGCAAAAGCGACAAATCCTCCACCACGCGCGGATCGCCGCCCTGTGCGGCAATCATCTCCGCCAGCTTGCGCAGCCCCGCGCCGGATGAAAGCGCGTTTTCCAGCATCGCCCGCGCTTCCGGCAACGTTTTCGCCTTCTCCGCCAGCACCAGCATGTGACTGCCCAGCAGCAGCGAAATCTCCAGCAAATCACCCTGCGTCCGCCCTGCCAGCACGTCGATGGCGTCCTTGACTTCCAGCGCGTTGCCGATGTGCGTTCCCAGCGGCTGCGCCATGCTCGTGATGACTGCTACAACCGGCCTGCCTGCCAGCTTGCCGATGTCTACCATCGTCTGCGCCAGCGCCAGCGCGTCCGGCAGCGTCTCCATCAGCGCACCCGAACCCGTCTTGACATCCAGCACAATGCCGTCCGCGCCCGACGCGAGTTTCTTGCTCATGATGGACGCGGCAATCAGCGGCAGCGAATCAACGGTGGATGTTACATCGCGCAGAGCATAGAGTGTCTTATCCGCCGGGGCGAGCGCCGCCGTCTGCCCGATAACCGCAAGACCGATTTCCTGTACCTGCCGGATGAACCGCTCCTCCGTCTCCTCCACGGACAGACCGGGGATGGATTCGAGCTTATCCAGCGTACCGCCGGTGTGCCCCAGCCCGCGCCCGCTCATCTTTGCCACCGGCACGCCGCACGCCGCGACCAGCGGCGCCAGAATCAGCGTCGTCGTATCGCCCACGCCGCCGGTGGAATGCTTGTCAATCTTCTTGCCCGGAATCGCAGACAGGTCGCACACGTCGCCGCTGTCGCGCATGGCAAGCGTCAGGTCAGTGGTTTCCTGCGCGGTCATGCCGTTCAAGCGAATCGCCATCAGCAGCGCCGCCAGCTGATAATCCGGAATGGTCTTGTCCGCCGCCCCGCGCGCGAAAAAGGTAATCTCCTCGCGTGTCAGCGGCTGACCGAGTTTCTTCTTGGTGATAATATCCAGAATCTGCATACGTATCCTCCCTCCAAGGGAATGTTCTGCCTTCATTATACCATAGCCGAGGAGGAAAGAAAAGCCACCGCAGAAAATCTTCATCTGATTCTCATCAAAAACACAGAAAAATGACTTTTCTTTCCGCGCTTTGTTGTGTATAATAGATGATGAAATGCGATGGCACATCGTCCGCCCGATGATACGCCGCCGCAGGAAGGAGGCTTCGCTGTGAGTCAATTTGAAACCACCAAGCTGCACCCCATTCAGGAATCCGGCAATGAAGCGCAGGACATCCTGCTGTATGTCTACAACGCCCTGCAGGCCAAGGGCTATGACCCGATTACTCAGCTCGTCGGCTATATTATTTCCGGCGATCCGACGTATATCACCAGCTACAATTCTGCCCGCAGCATGATTTGCCGACTGGAACGCGACGAAATTCTGGAAGAGCTTGTGCGCTTCTACCTTGCTGGTCATACGCCCAAGCAGTCCTGACCGCTGGTTTTCTCCGCGACCCTCGCGGAGGTGTATTTGTTGACGCCTTTTTTGCGACACTGAATGGCAGCATCCCCGAACGACAAAAACAGGGCTGGTCTTTTCCGCATAAGCGGATGAGACCAGCCCCTTTTTTCTATGGATGATTATTCCTTTTCTGCCGCGTCGTCCGGTTCCCACACCAGCAGTTCGCCCGGCTGACAGTCCAGTTCGCGGCAGAGCGCATCGAGCAGCGCCATGCGAATTGCCTTCGCGTGGCCGTTTTTGAGGATGGAGAGGTTCGGCAGCGCAATGTCGAGTCGCTTCGACAGTTCTGTCAGGGTCATTTTGCGGCGAGCAAGCATCACGTCCAGCTCAATGCGGATCACGGGGAAATTCCTCCTTTATCGTTTGCTTTCTTCTTATTATATGTCATGATGTTGCTGTTAGCAAGCCCCTTCCGGCGAAAAAAACGCCCGTGCTGTACTGTTGGTTTCCTTGAGCATTCCGTTCTTTCTCATATGCGAACATATGTTTACTGTTTTGGACAAAAGAAGTCCGGCAAAATTGTCGGAAGTGACGAATATACTTAAATGGTCGAAAATTCGCTTGACAAAATAACAGAACGGTGATATGCTTCATGTCGAAAGGGAACATTCGGTCGCAAGAACGAACGTTTTGAGAACGGA